>CAZTDN010000009.1:0-54294 GCA_964611895.1 uncultured Pseudobdellovibrionaceae bacterium | reverse complement strand
GCACCAGGCTGGCACCGCACGCCAGGAAGAAATAACTCCCCACGGTCCAGCGCATTCCCCAGTAGGGAAAACCGCAGATCAGCGCCAATACAAAAGCAAACAGGGGCAGCAGCACCAAGGGGCGTGGCACATCAAAGCTGTAATGTCTTTGTGCGAACGGGCTAGCTTGTGCATCGCGTATCTGGATGAGGAAGTCCCAGTGTGTTCTCAGTCGCAAGCGAGTGGCGTGTGTACCTTGAGCTGCGATGGTACAGGCCGACGCAGGATCGGGTCGTGCCGGGATGGGGATATTTTCTAAGACGACTTTTTCGAGAGGGCTGGCATCGGGTGTACTTAGGGCGCCACATTTCTGCGCTACCAGATTTTTAAAGGCCGTATCGCTCTGCAGCAACAGGCTAAGCTGCCGCATTCCAAAGCGTTGATCCCCCATCTGCGAGCTGTTCAGAACCAGGGCGCAGAAAAGGACCGAGATGAAAAACAGCAAATGGAATCGGGTTTTCATGGGAAGCTTTGATTATAGCGCAACCGAAGTCATAATGCTGAAGATGCGACTCTATTCATGGCGACTGTTTCGGATTGCCCCCTTGCTCTGGATACTGGGTGGGTGCGCACACCACGCGCGAGTGGAGAAGCCTATCAGGGCATTAGTCGTTGCGGATCTCCTAAGGGATCAGTCTGTCCGACGGGGATATCTGGAAAGCTTTTCCGCCAAACTAAAAATGGGTTATGAAAGCCCCAAACAAAATGTCTCTGGTAAGGGGCGATTGGTTGGTAAGTATCCCCAGCTTTTCCGTCTGGAGCTTCGAGACCCCTTGGGGCGGCTGCACTATGTTTTGATTCAGAACGGCGCTTCGGTTACCGCGCACTACCCACGCAATCAGCAAGCGGTAAAAGAATCAGCCTCGGGGAAAAAGTACTTCGAGCGGATTTTGGGCGCGCCCGTGTCCTTTGATGAAATTGTTGCTCTAGCCGCGGGCGTGTTGCCAACAAAATGGGAAAAAGCCCCGGTTTTGAATTGGGGGTGGGATAAGGAAGCGGGGGCTTACCGTGCTGAGTTTGTACTTGCTAAGGAGCGGCTCACTGTTTGGGTAGATTCGGCAAATACTGCGATTCAATCTTTGCGGTTGGAGACACCTAATGGGCCGGTTACCGCAGAGTACCAGGATCGGGAACCGTGCTGCGACACAAAAACGGCCTTCTATTTAGGTTATGAGGTCAGAATACGTCTCGATCGCCAAGAGTCTTCCGTAAATGTGACTTGGGACGCGTTGGGCAAGCCTACACAAGATTTTGCAGCTTCGGTGTTTGAGTTTGTTCCCGCGGATAAAGACAAGGTGATTGAAATACATTAAGCGGCGTTGGCGAGTGGGGCTCCGAGGGCTTGTAGGATCTGTTGTTCCAGCTCGGGATGTTTTTCGAATAGGGCTTTCTGGCTGCGCGGAGCCAGTTCCAGTGCGATGGTGTCGGTTTGCGCGAGGGCTGTGAAAGAACGCCTCTGTGCCGCGGTCGAATTCAGTGAAAATTCTCCTAGCACTGCACCTGCCTCAAGCACGGCAATGGTTTTTTCGTCGCTCGCCGTTTTCTGCAATAGTCGGACGGAACCTTCCAGTAAGATGTACAAGGTATCGCCTTTGTCGTTTTGCTTAAAAAGTGCCGATCCCGCAGGTATTTGAATCCGGAATCGGTTCAAGAGGGGAAGGCTATCGAAATCTAGTTTGATCATGCGTTTATCCCTGCTTATCGGAACCACTCCGACGGAGTTCAAGGTTTTTACAAAGGTGTCCGAAAAGGAAACAGAGCCAAACGCATGGAAAAAATCCTAGTCATTGATGATAACAAGGACTACCAGTTTCTCATCCAGACGTGCCTAAGCCCTGAATATAAGGTGATTATTGCCGATACGGGGAAGCAAGGCGTCGAGCTGGCTCGCGAGAACAAACCGGATCTCATCCTCTTGGACATATCTTTGGGCGAGATGGACGGCTTTGAAGTCTGTCACTTGCTCAAGGCACAAAAAGAGACAGCGGTCACCCCAGTGATTTTTCTTTCTTCGCGTGGCGACGCGCATAGCAAAGTCATGGGCTTCGATCTGGGGGCTGATGACTACTTGCAAAAGCCCTTTGAGTCCGACGAGCTCAAGGCGCGCATCAAAGTTCGCATCAAGCAAAACCAGGCTCGCAAAGATGGGTCTTCCCAATTTGAAATGGAAGGCTTGCGGATCGATTTCATCGGTCACCGCGTTTATATCCAGGACAAAGAAGTCGCGTTTTCTGCGCTAGAGTTTAAGCTTTTATCTTTTTTTATTCGCAACCCCGATCGAGTTCTCAGCCGGGAAAAGATCCTCAATAACGTTTGGGGTGTGGATACGTTCGTCACCGATCGGGTAGTGGATTCCCATATCCGCAGTATTCGCAAAAAGCTCGGTACCTTCAAAGATCATATCGAGTCTATCTATGGCGAAGGGTACCGATTTAATCCTGGCTCGACAGAGAACAAAACTCAAGCTGCTTAGCCAAATAGCCTCAGTGGTATAATTGCAGTATGTCCAAAAGACCTATTGCGATTTTGCTCACCTCTTTGTTGTTTCTATACTTTCCCTTCGAGCTTTTGCGGGATTACCGAGATGGGTACGAAATTTCGGTTGCTGATGGTTTTTTTTCAGGCGTCCTTCCCATTTTGGTCTTGATTGGCTTGTTACGCGTGACCCGCTTGGGCTGGTTGGCGTTGATTGGCTTTGTTGCTGTTTGGGGCATCAATGACCTGTATTCATTTTACGAAATGCGTGGGGCGAGCATTCTTTCACTGTTGACGCATTTGATGATCTATTCGTTGAGTCTGTCCTACTTTATTAACCCACGGATTCGGACCCTGTATTTTGATCCCAAAATGTGCTGGTGGAAGACGAAGCGCCGTTATGAGACTCATCTGCCATTGATAGTAAACGACGGTAAGGCATGGTCCTACCCTGTTTTGCGCAACGTTTCTGAAGGGGGGTGCTTTGTCGAAACACCGCATCCAGCTCCCGCACAAGCACGGCTTCAATTATCGATCCCTCTGCCCGTGCCTTTAACCGTGCCTGTCATTCATAGCGAAGGGGTGGTGAGATGGTCATCCCACAACCCCTTGCGCCCCGGAATGGGTATTGAATTTGTCGACGTCAGTTCCAGCCAGAAAAAAGCCCTGAAGCAGTTCGTCCGGCTCCGACTTTGAGTCCTAGTTGCTCGGTCCGAAGAGCCGATCCAAAAAGCTGGTGGCTCTGGGTGCCTTGAAGACCGGGGCCGGCATGTCCGCTGTCCAGATCTTTTCGTCCGCAATACAGTTGACGGCATCGATGGCGACAGCGAGCTGGTAGTCTCCGCCTAGCCCCGCCTTTTCGTCCGCTTCAAAGAGCTCTTTTGCTTTGCCTTTGGCGACACAGGTTTCGAGCTGTTTCACAGCATCGGGGCGAGGTTGGGTCCAGGTCGAGCCCACCGCGGGAAGCGCTGCGTACTCGTCTTCTTCTCGAAACGCCACTTTGTCCGCCTCGGTCGGGTTCGGAGTGCTGAAGACTTCTAGGTCGGGCAAGATCGACGCTACCTGATTGGTCCTGCCAGAAGGTTGGTAGAAACGCTCAATGGTCTGAGCGCGGTACAGTTTAGGGTTTGTCCGGTCTTGCATCACGCCTTGTACAGTGCCTTTTCCAAAGGATCGTTCTCCGACCAAAAACGCTCGCTGGTGATCCTGCAATGCGCCGGCGACCAACTCAGACGCGCTTGCGGATCGAGCGTTGATCAGCACGACCAGAGGCAGGGTCTCCGAGACCGGGCGTTCGGATTTTTTGAGGGAGGTATTAAATACCCGGACATTGTCATCATTAACGCTTTTTGTACTGACCACTAAGCTGCCGGGTTTGAGAAAGAGACTGGAGATTCGAATTGCCTCGGTCAGCAGCCCGCCGCCGTTGTCTCTCAAGTCAAAAATCAGGCCTTTGGGTGAGTTTTTGATAACGGATTCCAGGCCCGCCTTGGATTCTGTATAGACCAAGGTGTTGCCGTCTTTATCTCTTTGCATAAAGTCAGAGAGTTTGACGTAACCGACCTCGGATTGGCCGCCGATCATCTTGCTGGTAACGTTTTTCACCTCGATGAGCCCACGTACGATCGTGATGTCCAATGCGGCTCCTGCTCGGTTTAGCGTGAGCGTTACCTCGGAATCCTTGGGGCCTTTGATCGTCGCAATGACGGCGTCTAAGTCCTTCCCTTCCACCGAATTTCCATCGACATGCGTAATGACGTCATTTGCACGTACTCCGGCTTTATAGGCGGGGCCACTTTCGAATGGTTGTTGAATGACGAGCGAAGTTTTTTCACCTTTTTTGACTGCTTTGATAATCGCGCCAATACCGACAAAGTTTTTATTTCCGGCTGTATTATCGTCCTCCATGGAGGCTTTTGGGAGAATCCGCGTGTGGGGATCTTCCTGCACCGTGAGCATCGCATTGATAACGGCTCCGGCCACCACGCTTTCTTTGTCGAGAACGGCGGGTACGTTGAGCAGTGCATCAAAGATTTTTTGGAAGTCGACTGGGGTTGTGTCTCGATTCTTAAAGAGTTCGGCCTCTGCCTTGGCCGATAGGGCTTTTTCCGCGCGCACCATTTTGTAAATCTCTGCAAAATCGTCGGTGTTCGCTTTCTTAGGGGCCACGGTGACCATCACGCCAAAGTCCAAGATCGGGCTTCCAAATCCAGTCTCCGCTTTTAGTCGGGACGCCGGAACGAGAAGCTGGGAGGGTTCCTGAAACGCCAGGATCGCGTTGAGCCCGTGAATACAGGCAACGAATTCCTTTTCACTCACATTGCAGGCTTTGTTGTTGATAGCGACATCAGTCAGCTTGAGCCCCGTTTCCATCCAGTATTCTTCGGCTGTTTTTGCCTCGATACTCGGAGCTGACAGGCCAACGATGACTAGAAGTGATAAAAGACGGCCAAACGATGTGAATAACAAGCGTACCCCCTCAATAAGCCCGGTAGTGCTGATTGCCACCGGGCGCTATCCCATTGCTTTTGTTATTGGTTCCGAAAGGATTGAAGTCAATGGATGAGGCGCACCGCATGCCACGCGGAGTTAACAACCGTTAATTGGTGCGTCATAGGTTGGGCGCGGCGGGGGAAGTGCAGTCAGGACAAGGGGAGGCCACTTGGCGGGCAAGGCCCGTCCAAAACTGGTAGATGGTGCGGTTTGTATTGCGGATCACCACCGCCAGCGTCACGGCGAGCATGATGACCATCAACAGATATTCCAAAATCGCTTGTCCGCGCTTCACTCTCTTATTCTATCACCGCACTTAGAAAAGTAGCGCCGCCAGATTGATTGCGCAGTGGCAGATCAGTGGCAAGGTAAGCCCCCCCGACTTCCACCGCACCCACCCCAGCCACAATCCCACGGGGAGCGTGTACGCTACTTGAAGCAGCACAGAGGAAACCGGGCCACTTCCCCAGTTTTGCCAGTGCCACAGGCTAAACGCGACCGCTTGAACCCAAACAAAAAGGGGCAGCGGGTTGGTGGCCGTCGCCACTTTGTTTCTCCACAAACGGTACCCCAGCGAGGATAACCAGCCGCGAAAAAGCAGCTCTTCTCCCCACGGTGCAAGGAGGAGCGTCCATGCCAAATCGATCCTCGGGTAAGGGTAGTGAAAGAGACTCGGACGAGGGGCCACGATGCCTGAAATCAGCGCGATAGTTACTGCAAGCGCGAGGCTTGTTGCTGGGCCGCGGTGTTTGGGGCTCTCTTGGGGCGGGCGGGGGAGGGAAAAGTAGAAGACGGCCGCCAGCGCAGGAAAAGCGAGTGCGCCGTACCAGGGCGAAGGGCCGAGCTGAAAAACTTTTGCAATGAAACCGCCTAGCTCTTGGCTCACGGGTAAAAAACCCACAGCGAGCAGGTTTCCTAAGGCAAGCGCCAACAGCAGCGCTTGAAAACGTTCACGGGGGTGCGCAACGGAAAACATCGACGCGTTATAGCAGTTTGTTCCAAGACGGTGTAGTTCCAGAAGAACCTTATGGTGCGTTCTATTCTGGTCCGGTCCCCCAATTGGATGGGGGATCATATTATGGCCCTCGGATTTTATCGGGGATTGCGAGCTGCTTTTCCGGCCGCTCGGATTGTACTGGTTTGTCCCGAAGCTTTTTCCGATCTTACAGATTTTTCGTTGTTTGATGAGGTGCGACCCTTGAGTGCCAAGCAGCGAAGTGGCTTGAGCGCTCTCCGGTATTGGGCTCAGAATCTGGGTGGCTTTGAAATGGCGGTCTTGTTAACCGCTTCTTGGAGTTCCATTCTTCAGCTGGCGGCGACGGGCATTCCGCTGCGCATTGGCTACGCAGAGTTCGGGGCGGGTTTTTTGCTGTCCCGCAGCCTGCGCTGGAGGGGTCGGAGCGCAAGAGAACATAAGTCACGGCTCTATGCGCAGCTTTTAAATTGTATTCCTGGTGCTGAGTGGAAGCCCACCTTTCAACCTAGTCCTTCAGTCCGCCGGAACGCGGGGCCTATGGTATTCGCTCCCGGTGCGAGTATTTCTTTGCGAGAGTGGCCGGGGTTTATCGATCTGGCGCGCGAGGTGCGTCGTAAGTACCCGCAAAAGATCATCCGTTTTGTAGGTACAGCCGCTCAGGCTGAATGGGGCGCACGGGTAGATGCCTTAGGGGATCCAGGAGTAGAGAACTGGGTGGGCAAAACGAGCCTGCAAGTTTTGAAGCAGATGTGCTGCGATGCTGAACTGGTGGTGGCGAATGATTCCGGTGTGGCGCATTTGGCTGCCACTCTTGCAGGTGCGCCAACGGTAGTTTTGTTTGGCCCTGGGGATCCTGCATACGTCGTACCGGAAGGGCCTGTCGTTCGAGTGGTACGGGCCGAAGGCGTTGCCTGCAGTCCGTGTGAAAGGGCTAGGTGCCGTGCTCCGTATGGCTACCAACAATGTTTAAAGTCCCTTTCGGTCGCCGATGTCTGGAACCAAGTCTCTTCTTTTCTGGCATGACGAAGCCGGTTAGACTATTCGGATGAAAAAACTCAGCGTCTTGATGTTCGTCACCGTATTCCACTCATCCGTCTTCGCTACAGAAACTCCGGTTTTTACCGGTGAGGCAGCCAAGATTCAAACCCAACTCGCCTCGCTTTTTGACTCCTCCAAAAAAGTAAACGATCTAGCTCCAGCCACGCGCAAAGCGGCCCGTGACGCCATTGAAAATTCGATGGATTGGGAGCAAGTGGCTAAAGACTGCCTTGGCAATAAAGAATGGTCCAAAAATTCGGCGGCTAATCGCAGTGCCTACCGGGATCTTTTGCGAGAAGTCGTCGTAAAAACCGCTTTTACCCGTTTGGATACGTTTTGGGATGGGGCCACGTACAAGTTCACCAAAATCGATGTTTCTGGTGACAAGGCTCAAGTCGTCGCCAAGTACACAGTAAAAGGCGATACGCTTACCTTGGACTATTTTCTTACGAAAAAAGCCGATGCCTGGCGTATTTACGATATTGCGTTTGAAGATTTGCGCTATAGCGAAAATATTCGCGAGCAGATCACCGCTTTTCTCAAGGGCAAGGGTTTTTCCAATCTGCTTGCCAAGCTCAAACAGCGTCGTGATGAGTTGAATGAGACCAAGGACGTCCCCGCTCCCAAGGCAGAACCGGCTCCGATGAAGAAAAAATCCTAAAGTCTATCGTTGGGTGCGGGCTTTGTAGTCGCGCAAAATACCTTGGGGATCAAATTCCGCCATGATTTCGTCATAGCGTTCGTACTTGGTACGATTGTCTCGGTCCCCTTTCCAAACGATTCCTAGTGCTTTGTAAAAACGGCAAGTCTCGGCACCACCGGGTTTTTGTTCACACCAGTCGGCCTGTCCAAACTCCTCTACCAGTTCTGCTTTGGTGGCTACTCCTAGCTTGCTCTGCCAATTGGCAGTGAGGTCTTTGAGAGCGTCGGCCGACGACTTGGTCTTTTTTCCAGAACATCCGGCCAAGAGAATGAACGACAAGACGAGAACTGTTTTCATGAGGTTGTCTCCTACTCTGCGCCACTGCAAATGGCTTCGACTTCTTCCACTTCTTTAGGGACGGCCGAGGTTAGCACGCGCGCGCCGCTAGAGGTGATGACGATATCGTCTTCGATCCTGACGCCGATACCTTTAAAGCGGGAAGGCGCTTTCGAATCTAAACCAAAATACAGGCCGGGCTCGACCGTAAAGACCATGCCGGGCTGTAGTTTGCGGGCATGGTCGTAAGCATCTTGAAAGTATTTCCCGGTATCGTGCACGTCCATGCCCAACCAGTGCCCGGTGCCGTGAGGGTAGTACTCTGCGTAGGCGCGGCTTTTGATGAGTTGAGCGGTGGGGCCCTTGAGGATCTTGAGCTCTTTCAAGCCTTCGGTCAGGACTTCCACGGCGTGGTTGTGCAAATCTTTCATTGTCTTGCCGGGCTTGGCCATGGAGATGCAAGACTTCTGAGCATCTAAGACTGTTTGGTACACCTGTTTTTGGGCGTCAGTAAAACGGCCAGAGACCGGAAAGGTGCGCGTAATATCGGCGGTGTAAAAATCAAATTCTCCCCCGGCGTCGACGAGCACCAGGTCGCCTGCTTCCATGCGCCGTTCATTGCTATTGTAGTGCAAAACACACGCATTGGGGCCGGAAGCCACAATGGACTCATATCCAAGGCGCTTGGCGCCGTTGCCTCTAAAGGAATGAAATAGCGCGGCTTCTATTTGGTATTCATACATTCCTGGTTTGGCGATGCGCATGGCATTTTGATGCGACTCCGCCGTAATATCTCCTGCTCGCTGAAGTCTTTCAATTTCGGCTTTGGATTTAATCAAACGCATTTCACCCAAAATTTCGTCTGGATCCAAAATGGGCCAGAGAGAGCGCCCGGTGCGGCCTAGTCTGCGCATGGCTTTTTGGAGCAATCTCAAGATGCGTTGATCTTGTTCTGCACAAACTCCCAAGCGGTAATACAGCTTGTCGGCTTCGAGCATGGCTTGAACAAAGGCCTCATCAAAAGCGGTTTCCGGGATGGACGGCCCCGCTTTGTTTGCACCCAGTGCCGATTTTGCGCGCTCCGGGCCCAAAATCGGGCCTTCCCAGATCTCTTTGGTCTTGTCCCTGGGGTGGACAAAGATTTGAAACGGCTCTTTCGAGGCGCCCGAAAACAAGGCTAAGCAATGGGGCTCCGGAAAACCAGTCAGGTAAATCAAATTGCTATGTTGTCGGAACGCGTAGCGGACGTCGTTGTTGCGCACTGCTTCGTGTGGAGAAGGGAGCACAGCCACGCCGTTGCCGATTTTTTGAAGAAATGTTTTTCGTCGAAGGGCAAAATCGATTTTCGAAAGAGAACCACTCACCATATCGCCCAGAGTCTACTTCAGACTTTGTCTCTCTCAAAGGCCAATTCAATCAAGCGAGAGATCAGTTTGGAGTAGGGCAAGCCCGTGGCTTCCCACATTTTTGGGTACATGCTAATCGGCGTAAAACCGGGGAGCGTGTTGGGTTCATTCAGGTAAATCTTGCCCGTTTTTTCCTCGAGCAAAAGATCGATGCGCGCCATACCATCACATTCCAAGATGGTGAAAACTCTTTCGCAAAATCGCTGGACCTGTTCTGTCAGGGCGGGGCTGAGCTTTGCGGGGATTTCGGTGCGAGCTAAATCACCCCCAAGGTATTTGGCTTCGTAGGAATACCAACCTGCTTTTGCGGAAACGTGGATTTCTCCGGGCAATGAGGCTTGGGGCTTGTTTCTCAGACCGAGGACTGCACACTCCAGTTCACGGCCCACAATCGCACGCTCTATCAAGCAAATGCGGTCGAACTGCAGGGCATAATCAATGGCTTTGGGTAGCTGGGAAAGATCGGTCACACGGGTCATTCCGATGGAAGAGCCTTGGCACGACGGTTTTACAAACAGAGGAAGTCCAAGACGTTCTACTTCCGGTAAACGGCTTTTTAGGTTTTCTCCTCGCCTTATACCGACGTAGTCAGCGACAGGGATTCCATTTTTTTCGCAAAGGGTCTTGGTGAGCCATTTGTCCATGCACACCCAAGAGGCGCCGCAACGTGCGCCCACGTAGGGTATTCCAATCAGATCCAACATTCCTTGCAGCGTCCCGTCCTCTCCGTACTGGCCGTGCAGTATTGGAAATACGACGTCAAAGCACTTTTGCTCGCCATCGGGCAAAGTGAGTGTGCCTTGCTTGTGAGTGTTTAAGTAAGGCGCCAGCGCAACTTTAGGTTGGTGGGTGTTGAGGCGGATTTTATCGGCTCGAAATTCTCCTTCGTAGTAGCTGGATTCTTCTTGCCAGTACCAAGTTCCGTCTTTGGCCACACCCACGAGTAGGGGGTCATAGGCCGAGCGATCCAAGGCATCCAAAATGCCTTTGGCGGAAATGAGCGAGATTTCGTGTTCCGCAGAACGTCCTCCACACAGGAGCAGTACTTTTTTCATAGACTGATTATAACGCGCGAACGAGGTGAGGGGGATGGATAAAAGGAGCGTGCGTCTTTAACAGTCTGGCCCGGTTTTCCAAATCTTCAATCACGTATGCGCCCACGTTGATTCCATAGAGTTCGTTGATGTTATTGATACCACCCGGACAGAACACATTTATCTCAAGCAATTTATCGCCCACAATGTCGGCGCCGACAAAGTACAAACCATCGGCGACGAGGCGGGTTTGAATGGCTTTAGCGATCTGGGCTTCGACTTTGGTGAATTCGCTTTTCTTTCGGGTTCCGCCTATATGAATGTTACTGCGCACTTCACCCTTGGGAGCGACCCGACTGTAGATGGCTGCTTTGCCATCGATGATAATGGGCGCCCCATTGAGCAAGAGCAGGCGTTTGTCCCCTTTTTTGACTTGGGGAATAAATTCCTGAGCCATGACATAGCCGTTCTTGCTCACTGCTGAAATAATCTGATTGATATTTATTTCTTTTGCATTTTTTACAAAAAAGACGTCCTGTCCGCCAAATCCGGACAGAGGCTTGATGATCGCTGGTTTGCGAAGTGTTCGCAGGAAGTCTTTTATCTTATGGGCGCTGCGCGTGATCAAAGTCTTTGCGCGAATCTCTGGCGGCAGCGTACAAAGGTACATCTTACTCGCGGCACGCGACAACCCGCTGGGGTCGTTCACCACCAAAACACCGCTGTGCTTTAATAGACGGGCAAACTCCAGCGCAGGATTGCGGCTCTTTTTTTCTGCTTCATTTTCGTTGGGATTGTAGCGCAAAAACGCGACATCGAACTTATTTAGGCAGACTTCTTCGCGGACGGCGTTTTCGCCCTGCAGTGCTGCCAAGAATTCCTGACGCGACTCTAGGCCGCTGTAGCCGGGGCTTATGCCCGTGGCGCGTATGGTCTGATCGTCAGCGCATGAAAAACTATTGATAGAAGTGTAGATGACTTTGTGTCCGCGCTTGTAGGCCTCAAAAGCAAGGTGCGTGGTGGTGTAATTCGGAAGCTGATTGTGAACCGATCGGACGACGAAGCATATTTTCATGATTTCTTACCGGGATATCCCGTTTTCGGTAACTTTTGCGCACGGAATGAGCAAAGGGAAGGGGTTTCTGCGCGGTGCGCTTGAAGCGGAATTTACCCAATAATAACAATGCTTTAAAATCCAGATAATCTTTGGGACGGCGGGTTTCGGTTTAGTAGGCGTGGCTTTTTACAATGGCCTCGAGAAGTTTGCGCGCTCTTGCGGCCATATCCACAAACTCGATTCCGATTCCCGGCGTACCATCGACCGGTGCGTGGTTGGCAATGCGGCACTTGGCGATGTCGAGTACTTGGTCCTGGTAGTAATAAATACGCAGCGTGCAAGTAGAGTCGACTTGGGGCAGTTTGCCATGCGCGACCTCTCCCAATGAGACAAAGCAACCACGGATGCTCAGGGATCGAATTTCCGAAGTAAACGGACTCTTTCCATTAAACGAGAGTTCCACCGGCAAGCGGGCTTTTACTCGGCGAAATTTTCGATGCTCCACAAATCCATTGGGGAGATTCAAGTGGGGGTCATAGGGAAAACTCAACGTGTACTTCGTGCCATCTCCTGGATGCGACTCAATTTGGAGTTCCCCGCCTTGGCGTTCGACCAGCATTTTTGCGACCGCGAGCTCCAACCCTTGGGCTTCAATGCTCGACGGATCAGAGAGACGCTCAGGGGGGATACCGACTCCCGTGTCGGAGCTGGCAATTTGCATTCGGTTGCCGTTTTGCCGCAGACTAAGAGTGATTTTTCCGCCTTGCGGCATGGTTTCGCTGGATCTTCGAAAGAGGTTGAGCAGAATCTGTTGAGTGGCCCCCGGGTCCAATATCATTGTGCGAGCGGACTCGATGAGCACCTGAAGCTTGATGTTACGGTGGCGCAAATCCTTTTCGACCATCTCTACGGTGTCCAAGAGAAGTTGTGAGACATCAGTGGAGCGTGGGTCCACCTGAGGGTGTACCGCAAAGTAGGCCAAGTTTCTGGCGAGGCTGATGGCACGCTCCGCGGCGGCATGCGCTACATTCATCGCCCGGTAGCGCACCAGAGTGTTGGTGTGGGCCAATCCATAATCGAGTTCTCCCACGATGGTGCCCAGTACATTGCCCAATTCGTGACTTGCAGTACGGCAAAACGCAGACAGTTTTTCGTCGTCCGCGTTTCGTGGCGGTGCGGAGCCGGTTTTGGAGGCATTTTTCTTGGCCACACTCATGCTCTTTACTCTTCGGCAGGGCTTTGTTAGCGGTTGAGGCTTAAATGTTTCATCGAATAAAGAGCTATCTATTTGTTCTCACTGCGCAAGTCCTGCTTTGGATCGCAAGGCATCTGTGGCGAGTGCAAGTGTTTCAGCATCCGGGGGATGAAGTTCCTCACCTTTATGCGCATTGGCATGGCGATGAGCTTTTGTTGGTGCCGGTGTTTTCGCGGCGGGGTTATGCGGTCATGGCCAGTCGCAGTCGAGATGGCGAGTCGATGGCGTTGCTCTTGTCCCGTCTGGGTTATTTTGTGGTGCGGGGGTCGAGTAGTCGTGGGGGTGCGGGCGGTTTGAAAGGCTTGGTCGATGCCGTTTGCACGGACCGAAGAAGTGCAGCGATCGCCGTGGATGGACCTCGGGGACCGATTTACGAAGTCAAACCAGGTATTTTGTTTTTGGCGCAAAACAGCGGGCTACCGATTGTTCCCGCCGCCGGTTTCGCGGTCCACCGCTGGCCCATTCCTCGCGCATGGAACGAGGGGTATCTGCCAAAACCGTTCTCTCGTTGTGTGGTGCTCTTCGGGGAGCCCATGAAAGTTCCTGCTGATTGCTCAGAGGAAAAAAGAAAGGCCCTTCAGGATGAACTGAAGGGCCGTCTCTTAAAACTTCGGGCCGAAGCCCGTGAAATCGCGACTCAGGCTTCCGCAACCGCGACAAAGTCGAGCAAGCTGTCTTCGTCGAACCCTTGATAGGCTCGGTTATCTTTGATGATAAGCGGGCGCTTGATCAGGTTGGGATCTTTCAGCATCAGCCGAATGGCTTCGTTTTTCGTCGTACGACGCCGGCCGAGATGGTTTTCACGGTACGTCGTGCTTCGCTGATTCAAACTCGCATAAATATTTTCTGCTTTGATAACTTTCTCAAGCAAACTGCGTGGGGGTGGCTCATGAACGATATCTTTCAACTGATACCGAACGCCCTTCTTATTTAAGAAGGCGATGGCCTTTTTGCACTGTGTGCAACTCTTCTTCGCGTATAAAACGATCTCTCCCATCCGACCTCCTCGTAAACGTGGCGTTTTTCTTAACATAAGCAGTTCGGCGGAACAAGGTATTCATCGAGCGATTGCGGTGCCCACAAAGAGAATTGAGATTTTGCGCTGATTGCGGCAAGAGTGAGCAGTGATACACGATACTGGAGTAGAAATAAAAAGTGATGCCCTTCAGGGGGTGCGCGTTGCCTTTGGGATTTGCGGTGGGATTGGTGCAGTAGAAACCGTTAAGATCTTAAGAGAATTGCGTCGGCATGGTGCTCAGCTCACAGTCTTTGCGACCCCCGCGGCGTTGAAGTTTATTACCGAGCTCAGCCTTAAGTGGGCGGCACAAGGGCCCATTCTTCAGGACCCCGGAGCCGACGTGGAGCATTTGGAGCCTTTCGACATCGCTGTCCTGGCCCCATTGACACTAAACACCCTAACGAAATGCGCATTGGGAATTACTGATAGTGCAGTTTCTCTTATGGTGGCTGGGCAGGTGGGGCGCAAGGCACCGTTGGTTTGTGTGCCCACGATGAATTTACAGTTACAAAAACACCCGCTTTATGCGAAGTACGTCGCTCAGCTTGAAACCTGGGGCGCTCGCTTTTTTCCGTCACCTGAGGAAGAGGGGCGACTAAAAATGCCCGCGGCGGACGTGTTCTCAAAATGGTTAATTGAGGTTTATCGTGGAAATTGAACTCCAAATTGAACAAGTCGGGTTAATGGGGCAAGGCGTTGCGCGGGACGCTCAAGGGAATCTGTACTTTGTTCCAGGTGCCATTCCCGGAGATCATGTAAAAGCACGCTACGAGGGGGAAAAGCGGTACCGAGACGCTGAATTGATCGAAGTACTGGCGCCGTCGCAAGAGCGCGTTTCTGCCGAGTGCCCTGTGTTCGACTCTTGTGGAGGGTGCGACTGGCAAAACTGGAAGTATTCTGCGCAACTTCAAGCGAAAGAAAAAACACTCTCCCACGTTCTGACGCGTTCCGAATGGTTGCCTGAAAAGTTTCTGCCCACGTTGGGATCAGAGGCGTTGTTTGGTTACCGAAACCGCATTCAGCTCCATGCAAAGGGTAAGCGCCTAGGATTTTATCGAAAAGGCTCGCATGAGATTATCGACATCGATCATTGTGCAGTGACACGCCCCGAACTCAACGAAGCCCTGCGTGCATTGCGAGCAGAGGGAACAGTCTACGCGGAAAAAACGAAAATTGAGTTGGCTTTGCAGCCCGATGGTTCCGTTCACAGGTTAGAAAACCAACCCCATGCTGCGGCGGGCTTTGCCCAGGTCCATGATGCCCAGAACGCCAAGCTTCGCTCTGCAGTTACCGAGTTGATTTGTCGCTCAGGGGCCAAGTCGGTTCTAGAGCTGTTTTCGGGCAATGGGAATTTTACCCTGGGGTATGCGGATCACGTTCGAGAAGTCTTTGCAGTGGATTCTTCGTCAGTGGCTTTGGAGCAGGGCCGAGCGCTATTCGGTGAGAGACAGACTCCCACAGTGGCCTGGGTGGAATCTCGCGTGGACTCCAAGCTGGTACGTCGCCTCCCACGTGATTTTAGAGATCGGTATGATACACTTTTGTTGGATCCACCGCGCGCGGGCGCGGAAGGGTGTATTGCGCCGCTTGTGCACGCGGGTTTGAAGTCGGTGATTTACGTTTCGTGTTCACCTGTGGCTTTCACGAAAGATGTCCAATGCCTAAGAGACAGTTTTCGTTTCGAGCAACTACAAATCATCGATATGTTCCCACACACGCGGCACATCGAGTTTGTCGCCTATTTTTCGCGATTGCCTGTTTAACTGGTTTTTCTATCCATGCCGCCCCTCTTAAGGGGGTAATCGCGGAGGTGACGCAAGACTCCGAGCTGTTCAAGGAGGCAAGTCTCGAGGGCGCGAGTCACGGAATCTTGCCCAAGGGAACGCTGCTCCGGATCACCGGAGAACAAGAAGGCACTTTCTACCCCGTGGATGTCGAGCTTGAACAGGGCAACATCGAGGGTTGGGTTCAACAAGATCGGCTGCTCATCGAAAAAAAAGCTGCCCCACCCAAGTCCGCTGAGCGAAAGACGGTACAAAACGACTCCTCATCAGCGAGCCCTCCTCCGTCCCCTCGCAAAAAAGCACGTTTGAGAGTGCCCTCGGACGAAAGTCTATTGCTCCATCGCAAGACGAGTTTTTTCTTTGGGGTTCATGGCGGCGGATTGTTTGGAATCACACACGGATACGACGGACCTAGTGGGTATCTTTTTACTGGGTTATCTTTTTCAGGCGGAGTGCACGGCGGTTTCTACCTTCGTAGAGATGTCCCGATACGTTTTGAACTAGCCTATACAAATCTTACGGGCACCGATGCAGGCAGCAATGAAGCGGGTTTCGGGTTCATCGATGCGGGGGCTTCGGTGGGCTATGCCATGGATGAATTCGAGTTTTATGGAAACCTCCATTATGCGTTTGCGATCAGCGTGACGAGCTTGCCGGGGACTCTGGGGACGCGTTTCGGGTCAGTTTCTAGTCTAGGGAGTCTTTGGATTGGTGCGGGCGCCGCTTACCGGTTCTACCGCTCGGCACTGGTGGATGTGAGCGTTCGTGGGGCGTACGCTATTTCGTTCTTGCGCAACCCACTGGGTTTCCAGACCCTCACCGTACAGCTAGTGCTAGATATGAAGGGATAGCAGCGGTGTTTTTTAAACACTGCGCACAGCAAGCCCGTTAAATGTGACAGGGGTTAACTTGTTGAAACTAAACATAAAAATCTAGTGCAATCGAAGCATGCATACTTGCTGTGCACAGGGGGAGCGGCTAACCGAGTTTTTCTCAATTGTTTCAAGCTCAGCGCGTGGCACAGACACTGCATTCTCTGGGGAGTAACACAAAGTGAGATTCAGCCAGTAAGGCAGCTCGACCCAACTAGATCATCCGCACCTTGAGTCACTTCTTTTCATCTTTGAAAAGGGTCCTGGTTTTCCAGGGCCCTTTTTTTGTTGGCCGTCTACTTTTCACTAGCGAGGTGACGGTTTTCGAAGAACTCCAACGCTTTTCGCAATGAAGTGAGCCCCCCATCCAAAGGTGCCTCGCTTAGCACTAAGAGCCGTTTGCTCGTCGCTGTCACGTCCGGAGTGCCCGCCCACTCAGCTCTGTACAAGCGCTCCAGATACACTGGTTGGGCGCTGAGCCACGCGCGCGGTGATAATATCGGCTGCATCGCCGCAGCCCCTGTGAAAAGATCTGGCCGCGCTTCCAATGCCTTCGCGATTGGCCAAGCTCCGGCTCCCTTGGCGTAAGCAAATAAGTGCGAGTAGGCGCTTTCTTTGTCGCTCTTCAGCAATTCGGGAAGTTCGATAAGATCTCGGATTGAGTTTGGGCGTTGAGGACCATTATCGCTTTGTTCAAATAATCGGCCATAGCCCGTGCTGCCCGGCAGGTTGAGCGCTAGGACTTTGTATCCACGAGAGAGAAGGTAAGTAATCTCTGCGGAAAAGCGGGGGCGGTGTTGCGCGTCTGGGCCGTCGTGCAAATACACGACCGTAGGGGCTTCCGATCCAATCGAAGCGCGTGAATATTGGATCGCCCGAATTCCTATTCCTGCTTTAGACGGGAACTCGAGTATTCTTGCTTTGGCTTCACAGGCCGCGGTGCCGAGTAGAGCCGGCGGCGGCGACCAGGGCATTTCGGTTTTGCCATCCCAGTACCAGAGCGCAGACGGAGCGTTGGGTGTACTGCGCGCAAAATAAAAAGCAGTATCACTTGAGTTGGAGTCGGTGACCACCGCAGCTGGGTCCAAGACGACTGATTGAGACATTTCTGGGTGCGACGTCATTTTAAGGACGCTGCCTTTTTCATTCAGTGTCCAAGTTCCAAACTTTGAAGGACCTCCGCTGTTGATAACAGCGACGAGTTTGAGTCGGCTCGCATTCAAGCGAAAGTGTTCCACTGGGCCGTCCTGAGTTCCCAAGGGCTTAAAGGCCCCACTGGCCAGGTTGCCTAAATGGACCTGAGACGTACCTGTTTTTGCGAGGGCGCTGAAAAACAGGCTTTGGCCATCCGGAGTGAAAGCGGCGCTCGCTTCGGTGGGATCGACCTGGATTTCAAACTGCTGCTTTGGTTTGCCGGAGTGGACCAACACCCAGCTCCCACTGTGTTTGGAGGCAGCGTGGATAAGTGCCAGTGTTTTGCCGTCGGGAGAGATATCCCGCACTTCGTGGTAGCCGCTCAAACTAGCAAGCAAGGTCGTTTGACCACTCGCGAGTTCGTATCGGTAGAGATCAAAATCCGTGGGAGACCGGCGATTCGAAGTAAACGCGATCCACGAGCTATCGTCAGCCCAAGCCACGCTACTCACCACCGCCTCGGATTCAATAGGAACCAAAGGGCCCTCCGAAGTTTTCCAAAGTGCGAGGGGACGGCTGTTTTTCGTTTTTCCCAAAACGGCGAGTTTGGTTTTGTCCGGGCTCGATCGGAACGCGCTCACATCCTCTAAAGTGGGAATGAGTGTGGGAGGCGCGCTCGCGCTCGTTTGCAAATAGATCTGCGATCCCTGGGGCGACGTCCGGACAAAATACACTCCTTGAGGAGCTAGCTCAGGTTGTCTCACTTCTTGAATTTCAAAAATCGCTTTGAGATCCATTCCCGCACAAGAGCGATCCAAAGGCGGGAGAGGTTTGCCTTTGTCCAGCGGTTGATAAGTTGGTTTGAAAAGAGGGCGTTTCGTATCCACCAAGGGTGCTGGAAAACTATCGGGCGGAGGTGACTTGGGCATGGGCGCCGCGGTCATGGGCAGCGAAGGCAAGAGAGGGCCTTTGGGCGCGGGCTTCTTCGGGATCAGACCCAATCCACGACGGTGTTTACGAACGGGATCGGCTGCGTTAGCTAGGGAACTGAGCAGCAGAACCTGGGCCAAGAGAATGCTGGTCAAAAATGGAAACATTCCCATAATAATAAGACTATGTTGGACAAAGACCTGTATGAAATTTTAGGGCTGACGAAGAATGCTTCCGACGCAGAGATCCGTAAGGCGTTTTTGAAGCTCGCCAAAAAGTACCATCCCGATGTGAATCCCGGCGATAAGGGCGCCGAAATGAAGTTTAAGGAAATCAATTTCGCGCACGAAGTATTGAAGGATCAAAAAAAGCGGCAGCAGTACGATCAAATGCGAGCATTTGGTCCTGGAGTAGGGGGAGGACCTCGAGCCCGCCCCGGTGCGGGTTCTTGGCCCCCAGGGGGGGATGGAGGAGCTCACTACAGTTACCAAGATTTCAGCGATTACGGGCTTGGGGATTTGTTTCAGGAAATTTTTGGCGGGGGGGGATTCGCCGGCGCTATGGGTGGCAAGCCCGGGGGTCGTCGTACACGTGGGGGCCCGTTTCCATCGCGGGGCAGTGATCGCGAAATGCGACTCACGATTTCGTTTGTGGAAGCCGCGCGTGGTGGTGAGCGTGCCGTCGATTTTTCGGATGGAAAGCGTTTGACGATAAAAATCCCCGCGGGAGTAGAATCCGGTTCGAAAATCAAGCTAACCGGACAGGGCGGCGCAGGAAATCAGGGAGGCCCAAATGGAGACCTTATCCTGGTTTTGGAAGTCGCTCCGCACCCTATCTTTGTACGCGAAGGAGCTGATATCCTATTGAAGTTGCCAGTGACATTCTCTGAGGCGGTTCTTGGCGGCGAGGTGGAAGTTCCTACTTTGGATGGGAAAGTCGTAATGCGGATTCCCAAAGGAGTTTCTAGCGGACAGCGGCTCAAGCTTTCAGGGAAGGGCATCAAAGACGCTCGCGCTGGAAAATCCGGAGACCAGATCTTGGAAATCCAGATCAAAATCCCCAAGCAACCTGGTTCTGAGTACACTGAAGCCGCAGAGAATCTTCAGTCGCTGACGTTTAACCCTCGCGAAGAGCTCGTGCCGTAGCATTTGATGGAACGTCGGCTAGAGATACTTCGTGCTCACCAAGTCTACATCGGGACTTCGAGCTGGAAATACCCTGGTTGGCAGGGGTGGTTTTACCGACGTGCTTACCGAAATACTAAAGAGTTCAATGAAAACTGCCTTGAGGAGTACGCTGAAAATCTGCCCGCAGTGGGCGTGGACCATACCTACTATGCCTGGCCCCAGACCAAGGTTTTTGAAAAATACCGGGATCAAACTCCCGACGGTTTTCGCTTTTGTTTGAAAGCAACAGAACGGGTCACTGTGTATCGGTTTCCAAGGCTTCCGCGCTACGGCAAAGACGCTGGCTTGGACAATCCCGAGTTTTTAGATTCAGCGCTTTTCAAAGAACGCTTCTTGCGCCCTTTGGACTGCGTTGCGGATCGCCTCGGACCCATTCTGCTTGAGTTTTCTCAGTTCCACGCCGGTACAATTGCGAGCGGTGGGCAGTTTGTAGAGAGATTGGGAACCTTCCTAAACGACCTGCGAGATGAAAAGAGCTTTCGTTTCGCAGTGGAAATTCGAAATAGCAATTGGCTGCAGGCTCCTTATTTCGAAATGCTGCAAAAGTGTGGCGCGGGTCATGTGTACTCAAGTTGGACAAAAATGCCTTCCCTGACGGAACAGCTCTCTCTTTCCCAGGCTTATAGCCCACCCTACTACTGCTCTCGAATCCTGTTGCAGCCGGGCACACGATACCAAGAGGCGGTGGAAGCCTTTTCTCCTTATGACAAGATAGTCGAGCTGCAGCCACAGCTGCGGCAGGACATCGCCTCACTGATCACCGAGTCAGTCAACGGAGGGGTGCCCGCCTATGTTTTTGTGAATAACCGTGCGGAAGGAAGCTCCCCGCAAACGATCACCGGAGTGTTGGATATTTTGGAGCAGCGTGGTCTATTTTCCCGCCTCGGCGGCTAAAAAGCCTCGGTGTTTGGCATAGTATCTGTCGTAGAGTTCCCGGAGCGCTTCGCCTTCTTCCCAGATTTTTGTCTGGCCTTGGGTCGTTTGGAGCGCGATAAACCGCGGAACGGTCTGATGAGAATATTTCTCGGGGTGAGGGAAGAGTTCTTTAGTAAGGCGGCTTTCAAAAATATCTTTTTTCGGGTCCTCCACTACGAGAGAGTGCAAAGTCAATTCAGGGTTGGGAAATTTCTTAAAATAAGTTTCAAGGAGAATCCGGTATTCCCGACTGCTTTCACACCACGAGGGAGAGACGATAAAGAAATTAAACTTAGTCGCGTCGCTGGGTTCCAGCAGGGAGTTGAGAAACCGAAGCTGGTAAAAAGACGCAACCACTTCTGGTGACTTTCCTTTCAGGCTCTCGTTAAATGCTTTTTTGTCAGCTGCTGACAGAGAATCGACTGCGGATCGATGGATGGAGACGTGGTGTGAAACCAGGCGTTTGGCCACACGCATGCTTTTGCCCACAGCGACCCGGTGGTCCTCCAGGAGAGATTTCTTCTTCCAATCGCGACGAACGGCGTTCCACTTTGCATCGATTGCCACGAGTTCGTGCGCTTCCACTAACCGAGAGGGCTGCCCCTTAGGGTCGATTAGGTAAGGGAGCACCGCATCGGGGGTTCTGCCTGCATGAAACTCTAAATTGTAGGGCAGATAATACAGCTCATACATGGCAAGCCGTTTGTTGACCGGAGCCTCCGCGGCGAGGCAAGTGGAGTAGAATCCGACGCCCACTAGGAGCGTCCAAAGGGTGAGTAGAAACTGGGCCATGTGTTGAATAGTATAACCTATTCCCCGAGAGTCTGGCTTCCCTGGGCGCATTGGCAAATAGAGAAAGGCATTTCTCGCTTTGGCCGACCATGGTAGGCAGAAGCTCAGATGTGGTGGCTCAGGACATTTCAAGTGATCGGCCTTGTTTTTTGTTTGAATGCGCAGGCCGTTCGAGATGGGGGGTTTTTTGGTTCCCCCCCTAGCTTATTGAGCTGCGATGGGCTGTTTGCGTTTTTTGGCTCCGCGCGAGTTTACGAAAAACTCAAAGCCGCTTTGAGTGAACAAGCCTCTGAGGAATGGATTGAGTTTTTTTTTAACGCACCCCAACCTGAACTCAGAAGACGGGCCTTTCAGATCTTGGCGAGCAGGCCTCTGACTAGCAACTACGCACCCTTTCTAAAAAGAGCGGTACGCCACCACTTTACGGATGTGGTTATCAATGCGCTTGTACATTTGGGGCGCATTCCGGGTTTTGAATTAACCCCAGAACTGCGCGGAGACTTGGAAGGGCTTTTTGAATCAGAGAGCCAAACTGTTCGAAACGCAGCGCGCCACTTTGTTCGAATGCATTCTAAGGGCGATTGATGTTCGGCATTTATGTTCACATTCCGTTTTGCGTGCACCGGTGTTCCTATTGTGATTTCTATTCGAGCACACAGTATGGAGCGGAACCGTTCCGTAAGCTTGCCGAGAAAATTCAATGGGAGTCCCGATCGTCCAGTCAGTGGTTGAAGTCTGAGCAGCGTGCCCAAACAGTCACGAGCATTTTTTTGGGAGGTGGTACCCCATCCCTTCTACCCATGGAATATCTCGAGGCCATTTTCACATCGCTTAAACAAGATTTTGATTTGTCTGCGGACATTGAAATTACCCTTGAGGCTAATCCTGAAACCGTAACTGAGGCGTTTGCTCGTGAGCTGGTCGCGCGCACGCCCGTGAATAGAGTGAGTCTTGGGGCTCAAAGTTTTGAGCCGGCTCACTTAAAGACTCTCGAACGACTGGGGTCCCCGCAGAGCATTTGCACTGCGATAAAGAGACTGCGCGGTGCGGGGATATCTCGTTTGAGTCTAGATCTGATCTTTGGAATCCCGGGACAGACGAGTGATCAGCTGGTGTCGGATATTGAGCTGGCGGCAGCACTCAGTCCCGATCATTTGAGTTTTTACAGTCTCACACTCAAGCCTGGGCACAAGCTTTACGCCCAGCTTCCATGCGACGACATCGCCGCCGAACTCTATGAAGTGGGAAAAAAACGTTTGGGGGAGTTGGGGTATTTTGCGTATGAGATTTCCAACTTCAGTCGCCCTCAACAAGAGTGTAGGCATAATCTCTTGTACTGGTCAGGAGGAGATTTCTTGGGGCTGGGTCCTTCGGCGGCATCGCGCTTTTTTTGGGACGGACGGTTTCACCACAAAAAACAGGTGTCCAGTTGGGAAAAATATCTTGAAGTGGGAGAGTTTCCCTATCCCAGTTTTGAATCTACTTCCGGTTACCAAACAGTACTTGAAGCGACTTTTTTGGAGATCCGAAAAGCTCGTGGAATTGACACCGGCGCGTTTAACTCACGGTATGGATATCGTCTGCAAGATGCCCGTTTTTTTCCAATCTTGGAACGTGAGGGCCTGCTGGATAGGGATGGGGATTGGATTCGCCTCAGCAAGAAGGGTTGGCTACTTGCTGAGGGAATCGCTGAAAAACTTGTCGATCGTGCTTAGAACGGAACTTCTTCGTCCGTCATCCCCTTCGAGCCAGAAGCAGGCTCAAAGTCGGATGGGGGAGGAGCAAAGTCCGATCCCGCTCCGGTACCGGTGGAAGCGGAGCGTTCCCCACCCTGGCCCCCTAAAAACTGAACGTTTTGAGCTACGATCTCGGTCGTGTAGCGTTTCACACCTTCTTTATCGGTCCAGTCTCTAGTTTGTAGACGCCCTTCGATGTACGCTTGGCGCCCCTTAGAAAGGTACTGTCCACAGATTTCCGCGATTTTTCCCCAAACGACAATACGATGCCATTCCGTGCGCTCTTGTTTTTGACCGCTTTTGTCTGTCCAGCTTTCATTGGTGGCCATGTTGAAGTTGGCTACTGCCCCGCCATTCGGGGTGTAGCGGACTTCGGGGTCCGAGCCCAACCGACCGATGATGATTACTTTATTAACGCCGCTTGCCATGGAGCCTCCGTACTTGCCTCTTATCTTGATTTCGTTAGCTTACTTAAGGGTGCTCGACAGCGGCAGTCAAGCCGCTAAGGGGAGCGTGAACCCAAGAAAACCGATGACGCTATGCATTTCAGGGTCTGTGCGAAACCGTTGGCGAGTAGCCGGGTAGGGCTATATAATAAAGATTAGAGCAGTTTCACCTTCTTTCGCTCCGTTCAATTACTGAAAACCCAATCCATCCATGAGCATCTGGCAGATATTCGACAAGGGCCTTGTCGGGCTCGATATCGGTGTTTCCGGGATCAAAGCTGTTGAGATCAGTCCGGGTAAGAACCGACGATTAATGGCATACAATAGGATACCTCTGCCTTGGAACACGATTTCTCCAGACGGCGAAATTCGTAATCGAGATGTCGTCGTGGATGCACTCCGGGCGCTTTTCGGCTCCAAAGAATTTACCACCAAAAAGGTTGCGACTGCCGCTTTTGGAAATTCGATTATCACGAAGAAAATTCAAGTGCCGCGAATGAAAGAGGCCGATCTACAGGAACAAATCTACTGGGAAGCGGAACAGTACATTCCTTTTGATGTGAACGATGTGAATTTGGATTTTGCGATTCTGAACACCGCAAACACGGCAGCTCCTGGCAAGATGGACGTGCTCTTAGTCGCAGCCAAGAAGGACTATGTTCAGTCGATTCACGATACGTTGGAGCGGGCGGGGTTAATCGTAGAGGCAATTGATACCCAGTCATTCGCTTTGGGTAATGCTTTTGAGTACAACTACTCGCATATCGTTGATACGGAGCTAGCGACCTGCGTCTTAGTCGACTTCGGTGCTGGCAGTACAAAAGTATCGGTTTTTGAGAAAGACAAAACCACTTTTCATCGAGAGCTGCGTCAATGCGGTATCGCTTGTAGTTTGATGCTATCGGAGCGCTTGGGGGTATCGCTTGACGAAGCGGAGAAAATCAAAATAGAAGATTTTGCCAATGAAAAGGTTGGGCCAATCATTGCCGAGTTTAACCACTTGGTCTGCGAAGAAGTCTCCCGATCTATAGACTTTTCGATCACCCAAACCGCCGATACAGCCTTGGATTCTGTCTACGTCTGTGGAGGCGCCTCGCTCACGCACGGGCTAATCGAGACCCTAGGAACGAAGCTTTCTGTACCGGTTCGAAAATTGAACCCCGTTCAAAGTATTTCCGGCTCGGGCAAGCAAATGAACGCCCAAGTGATCCGGGAGATGACGTACCTTAGCGCCGTGGCGGTGGGTCTGGGGCTGCGCACAGGGGGAGATCGATGATTCGCATTGACCTCGGAAAAGGCAGCCAAAAGCAGGGGGAGAAGCTGAGACGGTTTGCTGCGCACCTCAAGCTACAGCAGCCGTACGATGAGCTCCTTCAGAAGTTTGATAATGACGTTAGCCGTATGGTGGGCTTCTTGGCGGCCCTGGGATTGGCGATATTACCGACTTTGATAGTGAACGAATACGAGCGCGTGGTCACGAATCGGTTTAGCCGAAAGATCGCTTATATCGACAAAGAGATTGCCATCAATCAAGCGGAAATCGCTACGCTGACGCCATTTAAACAGGAGCTCGAATCTTACGAGAACCAAAAGGCCCAGGTGACCAAAAAACTGGGTATCATTCGAAGTCTGCTCAGCAGCCGCAGTACTCCGGTGCGGGCGCTAGACGTGATTTCACAGTCCTTGCCTGAAGGGGTCTGGCTAGAAAACATGGGATACGAGCGGACCGACAAAACCGTCGAGAAAGTCACTCTATCTGGCAGTTCCCTCACGAACGAAGATATTTCAGACTACCTCGATCGCTTAGCCCAATCGGCACATTTGGCAAACGTTAGACTGAAGCAGGTAGAGGCCTCGCAGGCTAATGGGCAGGATGCGCGCTCATTCCAAATCGAGTTAGACGCAGTGACACAACCACTTTCGGAAACGCCCTTGCGGGATGTGGGCTCAAAATGAAAAACAAACACAAGCTTTCTTTTGTCGTGCTTGGTGTGGGATTCATCGTGGGTGGCTATCTATTCTATTCGTTCTCCGCTGAAACCCTTCCTCGGCTAGAATCGAATTACCGCACTAAGGAAGAAGCACTGAATCTGGCCAAAGCCGAGCTTCGAAAGCTTCGCCAGTTCAGTGAAAACATTGAGAGCGTAAAGGTCTCGCTGCGTGAGCTGCACATTCAACTGGAGTCCGCTGTGGAATCCATGCCTCGCAACTACGACCTGTCTGGTTTGCTGCGAAAACTCTCCGTAATTGCATTCAACTCTGGGATCCGGCTCAGCGCCTTTAGACCTTCGGGAACTTCTTCACAGGACGAAGGTTTTTATGAAATGACCCAAGTTTCGTTTCACCTTTCAGGTTCTTTCAATCAGGTAATGACATTTTTGGATCAATCCCTTCACCTCAAGCGCATTGTGCAAATGGACAGGGTCGCCCTGCGTTCTATCGGCGGCGCTGGGGCTGGCGGGGTGGGAAATTCGGGCGTTGGGGCGGAGGCGGATATTACCGCTCGTTTGTATCGGTTTGTGGACTAAACCATGAAACTTGCCGCAGCATTTTTCGCCATGATCTTCGCTGGGACGTTGTCCTCAAGCGAGGTGCGTCTAAAAGAGGGTAAAAACGACGGCCTCTATTCCCCATTTGGAAAACGGGATCCGTTTCGGGTGCCAGATCGCAATGCTTTGACTGGCAAAGAGGCATCTTCAGATCCAATTCGAAAGTTTCGGCTCGAAGCCTATCGGTTGCGTGCAGTAGTGCGAATGGGGCCAAAGCCGCAGGCCATGTTTGAAGACCCAGATGGCAAGTCGCACGTGGTGTCTGAGGGTGATCTATTGGGAGCCGAGGGTGCGCGCATCAGTCGAATTGTGAACTCGGAAGTCATTGTGACCGAGCGCAGTTCCAATCATCTTGGAAAAGAAATCTTGCTTGAGCGCGTGATCTCTCTCCCGGTGAATGAAGTCATCGCGCCCCCTGCTAAAGCCTCGAGCGTGGTTCAACAGGGATTCTCTGGTGCGCCCCCCGTACAGGCAGCGGGCTCAGTCCCTGCGGCCCCGGAACTCTCAAAGCCGATTTCTGAAAGTGAAAAACCGGCCGCTGATAAGGCTCCGGCCTCAGTGGAGACTCCGGCTACCCCTAGTGCTGGGCCTCAAGTAACACCGATACCGAATACGGTCCCAAGTTTCATTAAACGCTGACTTATGGCTCAAACGAGGAGAGCGAAGTGAAAGACCTGAGAAAAATCTCGTCGATAGGGTTCATGGGAGTAGGCCTCTTGGCATTTTCTCTGGCGGCGGCGCCCGTTGCAGAGAAAGACGCTGAGTCTTCGGCTGCAGAGGAGCTTTCACTTGGTCTTGCAAACGATTTGCCCGAGCTCCCGGCTCCGAGCCGTAAGGCTGCAAGTGAGGATTCGGTTGGGCCAAACCTGGTTACCAATCTTGAATTTAAACACGATTCCAAGAGTTCGCGCATCATCGTGCACGCGCCACGCAAAATTTCTTACACGGAAACGAGGAGTGAAGGGGCTCGCCAATACGTCTATTTATTGGAGAATACCACCACCCCCGAGAAGTACCAGCGTGCTTATGATACGACTGAGTTCGCAAGTCCTGTCGCGCTTTTCACGCTATTCCAGTTACCGGGGAGTAAGAAACCCACCAGCAAACTTATTGTACAGCTTCGTGAGGAGCAGACGCCTTTGGTTACCGATTCCGATCGGGGTTTGATCTTGGAATTCAGCCCTCTCAAGAGCGCCGAGCCGCACATTGCTGCAGCTCCCAAGAAGGACCTCCTGGGCGGCGAAAACATCTACGCTAGGGGTGGAGTCTACTCTGGAGATGTTATCCAGCGATTAGAGATCAAGAACTCTGATGTGCAAGATGTACTCCGATTGATTGCGCGTTCCAGCGGGTACAATATTGTCATTGGAGAAGATGTAACCGGAAAGATCGGCACTCTGAGTTTAACCGGAATTCCCTGGGACCAAGCTTTTACGCTGGTGCTGCAGTCCAAAAAGCTAGGCTTCGTTCGGGAAGGCAATGTCCTGCGCGTAGGAACTACGGCAGCTCTGCGAGCGGAGAAAGAAGAATTTGCTGCGGTTGAAAAAGCCGCGGTGGCAGTTGAGCCCCTGAAGACAATTCTGCTTCCGGTGAGTTACGCCAAAGTCGCGGATCTTGTTCCTCGAGGAAAGCCCTTCTTGACCGACCGGGGGAGTATCGACGCGGATGTGCGTACCAATACGATTATCATTAAAGACGTTGAATCCGTCGTAACCAGGGTGCAGAAACTGCTACTTTCACTTGATACCCAACCTCCACGCGTTTCGATCTCTGCAAAGATTGTTGAGATCAACTCCAGTCTGACTCGAAACATCGGCATGGGTAGTTTGAGTGGCCGAGTAAACTTTAATGGAACCAATAGTGGCGGGTTTGACTTTTCGCCTACGAGTGCTCCTGGCGCATTTACCGCCTCGATATCAGCTCCGGATTTTTTGAATTTGTCTTCGAGCTTTCGAATCGGCGAAATCGACAACAAAGTCCGCACGCTTGCTAACCCGAGCGTCACCGTAGTCGCTAACCAAACAGGCACCGTGACGCAGAGCCTCTCGTTTTTCATTCCATTCAATAGCGTTGTCGGTGGCGTTTTCACACCCGGCTATACGCAGGTGACGACGACCCTGAACATGGCGGTCACTCCCATTGTCTCCGGGGACGGTTCGATCTTCATGACGTTAAATATCAATAATGACATCCCTCAGGGCAGTGGAGCTTTGACCACCATTGCGTCCCGCGCCGTGAACACCCAAGTCTTAGTAGAAAATGGGGATACTGCGGTTATTGGGGGTGTCTTTCAGAACACGGTAACCAATGAAAAAGAGGGGCTGCCGCTCATAATGCGCATTCCGTTGTTGGGGTACCTGTTCTCCACTAACACAACGGTGGATAAGAGTTCTGAGATTTTTATTTTCTTAACTGCAAAAATCTTAAACGCGGAAGAGTCGCTTAAACGTTCTCTTTAGAGGTGAGTTATGGAATGGCTGTGGATCATTCAACTCGGGATCAATTTGCTATTTGGCATTGCGCTATTTGTCTGGTGGAAGGAAAAACTATCGACACCAGCGATAGTGGACGCTGTGACGGTGGAAAATAAAGACCTCTCGCTGTATTGGGAGAAAGAATTATTTCAGCTCAAGAAAAAAAGTGAGGAGAGACTACGCGCTCTCGCAACGCTGTGCGAACAAGCACAATCGATTTTGTCTCGCCATGCAGCAGAAGGCTCGATGTTGTACGCAAGCCAAGAGGAACAAGAACTCAAGGCACTGAGAAAAGAACCTCTTCCAAAAACCCCTTCCGAAAGTATTCCCTCGGTGAAGGAACTTGAAGTCCGCAAGCAGTCTGTGCGGCCGCAAATCCCACTCGACTTGCGGAGTCTTTTGCGTGATCAACTTTCGTGAGCCTGCCGATGTGCGTGATTTTCTAACTTCCTGATAATCCAATACCTTTTCTAGATAATGCTGTTAACAGAACCTCCAAGAATACCCTTGACATAGAGAGTTACTCGCCGAAGAATGGCTTTCGGAATCTGGTCGAGTTCGCTGATCGGCTCTGTTTGAAAAAACGGAAAGGATCAGGGGATCAGGCAACGGGGGAAAGCAGACTTGCCCGGGGGAAGTCAGCCATACTATTCATGCTCGATTTTGGTGTCCAAGTAGGGTTACGCAACAGTTTTAATATGCAGCCTCGTTGTACATTTTAACAAAAGTAACGCAAAACAGACCTTACTAAGGTTGGGGGATAAATGGAGAAGGCAAAAATCATCAAGAGGTACCAAAACCGTAAGCTTTATGACACGGATGCCAGCTGCTATGTGACCTTAGATGAGATAGCAGAAATGATTCAGCAAGGGGAAGATGTCGCTGTTGTGGATAACCGCAACCAGAAAGACATCACAGCGATGACGCTTACTCAGATTATTTTCGAAAAGCAGAAAAAATCTGAAACACCCGTGCCGATCGTCACGCTTCGCCACATCATTCAACACGGTGATGGTTCTTTCAGTTCTTTCCTCGCAAAAGGCGCGGATTCGGCTCAAGGGGAAATTATCCGTACTCTTGAAAACCAGCTGAAAGATCTTTCTGCGAAGCTCGGTGAGCTCGAGGCAAAGTCTGGCCTGATACCAGGTCGTGACGCTGCGTCGACTGCCGGAAAAATCGCAGAAGCCTGATAGGTAAGTGGTTTAATTTACAGGGAATATAGCCGCCCTCCGAAGGACTTGGAGGGCGGCGCTAATTCAGCCATAATAGTATTAGCTTCCCTGTCCGGTACGTGAGTCTGCGTTTATTCTTACCCGACAGGCTCTTAACCGGAAGCTTTCACTTGCTGTGGTGTGCATGCCTAGAAATAGGAAGCCTAAAGCAGCAATAAGGCAACCACTTGATTTCCGGGTTAAGAATTCCAAACCACGGCCAGTGATGGGGGAGCTACTTCTAGCTTCGTACCTTGAGTGACTAGCAATCGAACAATTAAATGGATTGAAAGCCTTGCGGATCAAGAGTCATCGATCCGTTCAGGAGATCGGGTCAGCATCGATCTTTGCACCACTAAGGACGAAGTCCTCTGCGTTGAAACAGCTACTTTTTTGCGAGATCTGTACTACCACCTCGATTATTTAACACGTCTCTTCAATTTACGAGTCCTGGATGACGAAGCGCAGCTCAAAGTGAGCAAAGTGGATGTTGGTAAAGATGGTTTTTTCGTTTCTCGAGGAGAGATGCGACTCGCTATTTCAGCCGGAAAACCCGGCGTGATCCAGTTTCAATGTGAAAAACGCCTAGAAGGTTCTCCAGGAACCCCATCCAAAAACTCCGTCATGTTTTCTGGGGTCATCGAAGCTGGGTTTGGACTTTTTCACGAAGTGGAGTGGTTGTTTATCGGCAATCGAGTCGTTCCTGAGCAGGTGGCTCGGCACTACCTTACCGAGTTCATTCAGGTCAGTCGGCCTGCGGGCACACAAAAGAGATCAGACACGTCACTTTCGTCGGTATAACCCGCCCAAACGGGGATCTCCCTGGACTGTTCTTTTTCCTGGCTTCCAATCTCGAGTCTCAACCAGTTCAAAATCCTGACTTAATAGATGCTGTGTGATTCTGCGCTCTTCTTCGGTCGGGTTACTCACCAAGAGCAGGCCTTTCTCCGGCGAAAGGAGGGAAGCCGCATGCGCAAAAAATGCCTCTGGTCGAAAGTGTCGCAGAGGAAGTCCCCAGGCTAGAAGCGGCTTGGGAGTAACAAAAGGGTGAAGCGCAAAAATGACATCCGCAGGAAGGTCCCACTTCAAAAAGTCCAATGCGTGGAACTGCGCGCACCGTGCCTGCTTGGCGTAAAAGTCTCCATAGTCTTTTCGAGTTCGAAGGTCGATGAGTCGCCGAAAGGCGTCGATCTCGATGCCATGGATTTCAGGTTCATGGCCGAGTCCCCTGAAAACAGAATCGAACACCGGCGCAAGGCTAAAGTTTCTAGCGCCAATGTCCAAGACTCGAAGCCGCTGTTGGTGAGGCAGGCTACCATTCCAGTCAAATAAACAAAAAAAAGCTTCAAGCTCTTTTTGAAAACGCGTGTGAACTTCAGGTGCGTGCTTAACTTCTCGCCCAAACTGCAATAGCTGACGCAGAGCGAAATCAAACGAATTTCTAAAACTGTGTAGGTGCTGAGATAGAGTCATGATGACTCTATCTTACCATTCTCTATCCTAAGAGTACGGCGGCCGCGATAGCCGTAGTCCACAAGCCATTCTTTTCACCCACAGCGGTTTGGGTGACGCTCTTCGTGGTTACGACATCTTTCTTAATTCGCCAGAGGTCTTGGCGGCTATCGTAGACGACATCTTGCTCAAAGGAGAGGCCTAGAGTTGTCGCCAGCATGAAAGCCGCAAGATCTTCGGCGTACTCGCCCACCTTCTGCTGTGTCTCTCCGTACGAATGGTGTTCGCTCAAGTAGCCATACTGGTTAGGGTCCTTCGGAATAGCCACACCAATCGAAGCTGCAATCAGACGGTTGGGCTCATTCGTCGAAGACTCGGCCAAAACGACGTAAAGTATCTGGCCTGGTTTGAGTTTTTTTACCCCCTCCTTTGGAGAAATGACTTTACAGTTGGGAGGGAAAATCGAGGTAACCTTCACCAGGTTGTACTCCGCGATATTTCCATCTCTCAGTGCCATCTCGAAAGAAGCAAGCCGTTCTTTTTCTTTTCCAACACCTTTAACGAAGAAAATTTCTTTTGGAACGAACAGAGTAGTCTCTCCTGTGAATTTGACTGAATTGTTAAGAAAGAAGGCATCTGTTTGCAAGCGTTTTCTGCCGTTTTAGTGACCGAATTTCGGTCCAGGGCGATCCAGGTATTGGCGCGGTGCAGGGGACGGTTGCCACCTTTCAGCCTGTGTTTCTCTGGTACGCACTTCGCAAGAGCCTCTGCGCATGAAGGAAAAAAACAAAGGCCAAGGTCTCGTCGAATATTTAATCCTCACCTGTCTCATTGCGTGTTCAGCAATTCTTGTGGTGAGCACGGTTGGCAAGAACATTGCTGAACAGTACGCCAATATTTCCAGATCGCTTACCCGCGGAGATGGTCAATCCGTTACCCGAACTCAGGTAAATGAAGACAGTTATCGGGGCCGCGGAATGGACGATTTTATGGAGGGAAGCCGCAAAGTGGATGGGGCTCCATGAAACGGGCGTATTTGCTAGCCGGAAATCGAGGTTCGATCTTGGTAGAAGCGTTGATTGTTCTACCAGTTTGTGTGCTGGCCCTGAGTGCGGGTGCGGAGCTTTCGCGTCGAGCGGTTTATGAGGCGGCCCTTCATCACGCAGCTTTTCTTTTTGTTCGAGGAGCGGTTTTTGAGTCGGAAAGTATGGGGAGAAAGAGCGCGACGCGTTTTTGGAAAAGGGCGGTGTGGGCCCAACGGACCCCGCTCATGGACCCCATACTTTATCCTACACATCTTTGCGCAAAACTTTACTGGAGATTTCCTGCACTGCAGGTCTTTCGCTTTGGCGCGCATACAAAGCACTCTTTTGAGGCAACCCGTCAGTGCCGCTTTTTCTTTTCTCAATCTTAGGTGCGGGAATGTTGATGTCATTAGGCGCTTCCCACTCGCTGTTTCTGAGCCTGGAAAAAAAAGAAACCGGGGTGATTGCCTTGGACAATGCAGCCATCCGTCTGGGTCGCAATGGGCGAGCTGTTTGGAAGGCTTTGCACAGAGCCAATAAGGAGTTGGAAGTTTTGGAAAACTTGCACCACCCGGCGCATCTGTGCGCGCGTCTTCCAATCCCGAATGCTTCGTGTGCGGCCTTGGACCAGAAACTTGAAATGATCTTGAGATCGAAGGTCGAGTTTATACGCGCCCAATCCCAGGTTAATTGGAAAGCGGGCAGTGAACAGGCATCCCTAGAGGCCTCCCAACTAAAACGGCAGGTGGGCGTCCATCGCGCTTTGAGCTTGCCCATTCAACGCGTTCGCTGCGGGACCTGCGGATTAGACCATGCGTGGGAGTTTTCTCCCGAATTTCGAGCGCACCTGAGCGAAGACGTATCCGCGTCTATCGTTGGCGACCTTTGGCGAGCGCGGGTCGTTTATTTGGGTAAGAGTTTGCGGAGGACAAAGGATTGGAATTACCGAATCGAGGTGCGAGATGGGCAGTAAGCGGTGCGGCGTTGTTGGAGTGTCTCCTGGTTTGTGGATTGGTCTGCGGTCTTTTTTTTCGAGGGCACCTCTGGGTGATTCAACGTTGGAGGGAACGGCTGGAAACACTGCAGTCAAGACGCCTACCTTTCGATGGAGTCAAAGGCGATTTTCGCGCCTTTGGAATCGAGAGACGGTTTTAGCCTTAAGTGGATCCCTGCTCGCGGGGGGGTTTTACTGGCTCCTACAGCCGCCGCCCGCGCCTACGATTCCCTTCAAACCCGAAGTCGGTTTTCGATCACGTCTGCCTACGGGGAAGCTAGCTTACGTTCTCGAAAATGAAGCTGCCATTCCTTTGCGAGCTGGAGATGTCATCGATCTGTATTCGAGTGCGCCCACGTTAGACGGCATTTTCCCGCTGGAGGGAATTGAAGTCATTGATGCACAGTTTCGCTTGCGACCCATTGTCGCGCTCACTCCGGAGCAGGTTCGTGGCGTGGAGCTGGCAAGGCAGAGCGGAGGTCTGCAGGTCGTGTTACGCAATAAGGGCGATGGCCTGACTCTTCGTCGAAAGGCGCGTGCGCCGTCCCGGCCCGCGGCTATTCAAGTCTGGGAGGGGGGATGAAAAAACGCGTTCAACTCTTGCTTGTCGGGCTTTGCTTTTCGATGGCCGCGTATGCTGGGCAAAACGTCTTAGTTGGGCTGGTTACTCTGGGAGTGGGAGACGCTTCAGAGCGAGCGATATTGACTCAGGATCTCAAACACCGTCTCGAAGATGGCCCAGAAATGCGGTTGAAAACTGTGGCATTGGGCGCATTGGAGTGGGTGGCCCGGAAACCCAAACCTCTTTTTCAGAGGTCTGAGGGGGATTTGTCTTCCTATTGCTCGGTGGGGCTGGAGATCTTCCCTAAGGGGGCTCGGGTATCCATTGAGGGAATCGCCCAAACCCGGGCCACTTTGCTCCACCTTCCTGGTGGGTCCAAGCAAACGGTTTGGGTAGAAGCGCCAGGGCACCAATCTAGAGAACTAGGCATTGAATGTCAGACACCTATGCGCTGGATGGAGTCGGTATCCTTGGTCTCGGGCTATTCCCTTTCCGCATTGCACGGGCTGAGTTTGAGACAGCTTCAAATGGAATCCAACTCCTCGGCCGTACTTGTTGCGTGGAAACAGGGCGAAGATAGGGGCGGACTAGGGCTGTACCGCTCAGGAAAGGGCTGGGAAGACCTTTCTACTCCTTTGTCGGTCACTGAACTCGCGGCCCTCATCCCCTCGGCAGAACACAATGTTTTCAACACCGCAAGCGAGACGGCGGGGCAGCGCACTGCGCCACATTGGTGGGAGCGGTCGGTGTTTTGGGCGGGAGTGGGTTTGGCTGGGGCTGTGGTGGTAACCACGGTATTATTATCCTCTCACCCTCAGAAAACCGGGGGCGTTGCCATTAACTTGGACTGAGTTTGGAAAACCATGAACAATAAATACCTGGTTAATTTGCTGAATGCGTTGTCGCACAAACAGCTCTTTTTGGTGGGGTGGCTGGCAGTATCGAGTTTTTTTATTTTTTTGATGGTGCTGAGCTACAGAAAGTCGGTCCAGCGCAATTTCCGCTCCACAGAAAAATCGAAGTCCTTTACTCCCGTGGAACCAAAGCGCCTAGAAAGCGGGAAAAAACAGATTCGTTGAGCTAGTTGTCGTCGCTGTCGCCGTCATCTGAGGGGGCAATCGCGTCCAGATCGGAGTCGTCATCGTCTCCCAAATCTTCAACGCTTTCAAACGCGTCGGACGCTGGGGTGACTGCATCTTCGTCATCGTCTCGCATGATGCCTTTCGGCTTGGAAGACTTTTTTTCTACGGCTTGTTTAAAAGCTTGGCGCTCAGATTCGGGATCGACGGCAGTTTGGCACTTTGGGCAGTGGATTTCAGCTTTGGCAAAATCGTAAAACTTGAGTGAGCACTTGGGACACGTGCGTTTTGTTCCGAGTTGAACCGCCTCCTTATGTGCTGCTTTCTTCATGTCTCTCGTCTCCTATCTGGCAAAGTGCACCCGTGTACTGGCAAACCAGATTTGCGTCAAGCCTCTGTTTTTAATCTTGGTGAAAATGGGTCAAGTCTACAAACCGTTTGTAGCGTTCTTCCACTTGGTCCCGTTTTAATTGTACCAAATTACTCGACCCGTAGTCTTGTACTGCAAATGACGCCATGACGTTGCCATATACCAGCGCTTTGCGTAGGGCGAAACGGGAGAGCGAAAACGAAGATTGGCTAGCGAGGTAGCCGACAAAGCCCCCCGCAAACGTGTCTCCGGCCCCTGTGGGGTCTTTGACTTCCGCTAGGGGGAGGGCGGGCATGCTGAATACATCTCCATGATCAAAGAGAATTGCACCATATTCACCGCGTTTGATCACGGTGATCTGAGGTCCCCACCCGCGGACAGTTTGAGCCGCCTGCACGATGTTGCGCGTCTGGGTGAGTTGTCGAATTTCCGCCTCGTTAATGATCAAGCAGTGGCAACGAGAAATCGCCTCGATGAGGGTATCGCGACATCCCTCAATCCAAAAGTTCATGGTGTCGATTGCGATAAACTTCGGTTTTTCGACTTGGGACAATACCTTCATCTGCAGGGCAGGCGCGATATTGCCCAAAAAGACAAATTCACTTTTGCGATAGTTTTCCGGCAGTTCCGGCTCAAAGTGTTCAAAGACATTCAAATCTGTGCGCAGGGTGGTGGCTTCGTTCAGATCGTAGCCATACTTGCCAGACCAGTGAAAGGTGTTCCCAGCCTCAATGCGGACCCCCGAAACATCGATGTTTTTCTTTTGAAGGAGCTGTAGGTGTTCCGCCGGAAAGTCCCGACCCACGACGCTAACGCACCGGATTGGAGCAAAAAGGCATGCGGACATCGAAAAATGGTTTGCTGAGCCGCCCAGGACTTTATCAATTCGCCCAAACGGGGTTTCGATGGAATCAAAGGCCATTGAGCCCACTACAACGATGGAAGACATGGGTGCGTTCTCCTAGGATTAAAGAATTTCGTTAATGCAGCCTCGAGCAAACGGCAATGCCCATTGCATAAGATTTTTCCCGTTTGAAACAGAATTCTCCGGGGTTAGTTGGGCATATTGAATGGGAAAAACAAGATTCCCCGGCCTTTTCGCTGGACTTCCAGGTAAATGCGTTTAGCGGAATCGATCTGTTTTTTATAGGTTGCCACCGAATCGATTTTTTTGCGGTTGATCGAAATCAGGACGTCTCCTACTTCAAGGCCCAGCTGGGCCCCGATAGAACGGGGTGAAATCGCTTCGATAACTAAGCCCCCTTTAGATTTCGACATTTCGACCACTAGGCCAAGTTTGTCTGGGCTAGAGTCTTTGGGACCCCCACTGGCGATGACCTCGCCTTCGGATTCGGGAAGTTCCCCAATGTTTACGGTAACGGAGCGGGTTTTTTTCTCAGTATAGGAGACAACCCGCATTTCCACTTTTTCACCGGGTTTGAAGCCGCCGATCATTCGCTGAAGCTGGGTCACCTCGGTGACTTCTTTGCCATTCACTTGTGTGACAATATCGCCGGCTTTCAGGCCGGCCTTAGCAGCAGGGCTGTCCTCCAGCACTTCATGAATGCCTACGCCCTGTTTCACTCCAAGTTCTTTGGCGAGCTCTTCATCCAGAGGTTGGATGTAAACCCCCAGCCAACCGCGAACAATTTTCCCATCCTTTTGAAGCTTGCCGGTGACCTCTTTGGCGAGGTCAGCAGGTATGGCAAATCCAATTCCCATATAGCCCCCACTGCGGGTGTAAATAGCCGTGTTTACCCCGATCACTTTGCCATCCAAATCGCAGAGAGGTCCGCCCGAGTTTCCGGGGTTGATGGCCGCATCCGTTTGAATCAGGTCGCCGCTGTACTCTGTTCCGGTGAGCGCGAGCGAATTTCTGCCCCCAATGGCGCTGACAATCCCGACAGTAACAGATTGCCCCAGTGCGAAGGGGCTACCAATCGCGATGGCCCAGTCTCCGACTTCCACCGATTTGGAGTCTGCCCAAACCGCAGGTTCAGGCAAGTCCTGCGTCTTTTCCAGTTTCAATACCGCCAAATCAGTTTTGGGGTCGGTGCCGATGATCTTGGCCCGAATATCCGTTTTCTGGCCCTGGAGGGTAACTAAGATCTCATTGGCCTCTGCGACGACATGATTGTTTGTCACTACAATGCCAGATTTGTCGACGATAATACCTGAACCCAGGCTGGTTTGCGGTCCTTCTTGTTGGGGAAAGGGGAAGGGACTTCCGAAGCGCTCAAAAAACTCGAAAAAGGGATCTCGAGGCATTCCCCCCTGCGGTCCCTCTTCTTCCATGTCCGGTACTCCGCGGCGTTGTCCGCGGCCTCGGGTGGGCGTGGTTTTTTTAGTCGACTTGATATTGACTACTGCGGGGCCGATTTTTTTGGCGACAAGGCGGAAGCTTTCACTGGTTTTTTTCAGAAGGGATCCTTCAGATCCCAGAGCAGATGCGGGGTTGTCCAGAACACCTTGGGCTGCGGTTTGCAGGACATCGCTTTTTTTCTGGTACGCTAGCTGGGCTCCAGCGTAAATGAGGACGCTGACTACAGCGGCCACGGAACCGGCGATAAGATAGGGGAGGTACTTACGTAAACTCTGCTTCTCCATTGCAACCAACCTTCGGCCTCATTAGGAGGCCTTTGAAAAAACGATTTCTCCTTTGCCGTCTAAGGTTGCTTTAAGCTGGTCTCCCGCCTGGAATTTGCCCTCGAGCAGATTGTTCGCGAGAGGGTTTAATATCGCTTCGGTAATCAACCGCTTTAGCGGTCGTGCACCGTAGACTGGGTCATAGCCGCGCTTAGTCAACAGATCCTTAGCCGAACCGTCGACGACGATACTCAGGTTTTTGGTTTCGAGCAACTTCTTTAGCCCCAGTAGCTGGATATCAACAATCTTCCCAATTTCCGATTCTGTGAGTGGTTGGTAAATCACTATATCGTCTAATCGATTGAGGAACTCAGGGCGAAAGTGCGCCCGGACTTCCTGCATCATTTGATCTTTGACGGCGACGGTCACCCGTTCCCCAGGCTCTAGATGCTGGGTTCCGAGGTTCGAGGTCAGAATGATGATCGTGTTTTTGAAGTTGACCTGGTTTCCCTGCCCATCGGTCAAAATCCCATCATCCAGAACCTGGAGTAGCAAATTAAAAACATCTCGATGTGCTTTTTCCACTTCGTCAAATAGCACGACGGAGTAAGGACGTCGGCGGACGGCCTCTGTCAGAACTCCCCCTTCTTCGTAGCCCACGTATCCCGGAGGTGCTCCCACCAAGCGGGAGACTGAATGTTTTTCCATGAATTCGCTCATGTCGATACGAACCATGTTGTTCTCATCATCGAAAAGAAACTCAGCAAGGGCCTTAGCCGTCTCCGTTTTTCCGACGCCCGTTGGGCCAAGAAACAAAAAACTTCCGATAGGTTTTTTGGGATCCCCCAAGCCAGCGTGGCTGCGTCGGACGGCGTTACAGATAGTACGAACAGCATCTTCCTGCCCGATGACGCGTTCGCGCATCTTGTCTTCCATTCGCACGAGCTTCATTTTCTCGCTCTCGAGCATTTTAGCGACGGGAATCCCGGTCCATTTCGCAACGACTTCGGCAATATCTTCCTCAGTAACGTCCTGGCGGAGCATGGTATGTCCGCCCGTCTTGGCAGCGGCTTTTTCCGAAGCACCAGCGAGAGCTTTTTCGAGTTCACCGAGTTTTCCGTACTTAAGCTCGGCGGCTTTGGTGAGATCGCCTTCTCGTTCCGCTTTCTCCGTGAGGCGGCGAGTGTCTTCGATCTGTTCCTTGAGGGAAGAGATCTCAGAAATAGCTTTCTTTTCTTCCTGCCACTGTTTCTTGAGTGTGCCGGATTTACTTTGGAGAGAAGCAATGGCGGCATCTATTTCGCTTAGTCTGGCTTTCGCCGAAGAAGTGTCTTCTTTTTTGAGCGCCTCTCGTTCCACGCCGAGTTGGATTAGCTTTCGTTCCAATTCATCAATTTCTGTTGGCATGCTATCGATTTCGATCCGCAGTTTGCTCGCGGCTTCGTCGATTAAATCAATCGCCTTGTCAGGAAGTTGCCGGTTGGTGATGTACCGATGACTCAGTTTTGCAGCTGCAATTAGCGCGGCATCCTGAATTTTAATGCCATGGTGCACTTCATACCGCTCCTTGAGACCACGCAGAATGGAGACGGTATCTTCCACCGATGGCTCCCCAACGTAGACTTGCTGAAACCGGCGTTCCAGCGCGGGGTCTTTTTCAATGTAGAGACGAAATTCATCTAGGGTCGTTGCACCAATGCACCTTAGCTCACCGCGGGCTAATGCAGGCTTCAACATATTGGAGGCATCCATACTGCCCTCTGACTTGCCCGCCCCCACTACGGTGTGAAGTTCGTCGATAAAAAGAATGATGCTACCCTGAGATTCCGTGATCTCTTTGAGGATGGCTTTGAGTCGTTCTTCAAATTCTCCACGGTACTTGGCACCTGCAACTAGGGCGCCCAAGTCTAAAGCGAGCAATCTCTTGTTTTTAAGACCCTCTGGGACATCCCCGCTGACTATCCGTTGGGCAAGGCCTTCGGCAATGGCGGTCTTGCCCACGCCGGGTTCGCCGATCAACACAGGGTTGTTCTTCGTTCGACGAGACAGGACCTGAATCGTTCTACGGATTTCGCTGTCGCGGCCAATGACCGGATCAAGCCGACCGTTTCGAGCGACTGCGGTCAGATCTCGTGTGTACCTGCCCAGAGCATCGTATTTTTCCTCGGGGTTTTGGTCGGTGACTCTCTGAGTACCGCGAACGGCTTTGAGCGCATTTAAGAACCCTGCCTTTTGAATCGAGGCTTTCTCAAAGAGTGCGTTCAACCCCGCATCGGTGCATGAAAACATTGCCAAGAAAAGATGCTCAGTGCTTATGAAGTCATCCCTAAGGAGCTTAGATTCGTTTTCAGATTGAACGAAGAGTTTATTCAATGCAGGCGATACGTACGGGGAGACGTTTCCTGTGATAACCGGTTTTTTTCCGAGGTCCTTTTCGACGGAGGCGCTAAATTTTGAGAGCGTTCCGGGGGCCATTTTCTCTAAACACTGGCCTACGATCCCGTCTTTTTGCTTTAGCAGCGCGTAGAGCAAATGTTCGAGGTCTACGCTTTGGTGGTTGCGTTTGATCGCTGCGCTCTGTGCATCGACCACGGCTTCTTGGGCTTTAACTGTAAATTGATTCAAGTTCATCTTGTGCTCTACTCAACCGGTAATATGGAAACGGATTCCCAGAAGTCAAAGCCCGCTGTCGCGTAGCAAAGCAGACCCTACGCAGACTTATCGGCTGTTTTCTCGCAGAGTTAGAGCAGGGAATCGCCCACATGGCCCTGGTGCTTTTGTAGGGCAAGAAAGAGACGATCAAGGCCGACAGCTACCCCTGCGCAAGGCGGTAGGCCGAGCTCTAATGTTTCGAATAGGTTTTCCGGAAATGGGTGTGGTGAGACGCCCCGCGTCGTGCGCTGATGGGTTTGCTCTTCGTAGCGAACTCGCAGTTCGCTGGGGTCTTGAAGCTCTTCACACCCGTTACAGAGTTCCATACCCCGCCAATAGATTTCAAAACGATCTGTCCAAAAGGCGTCCGGCTTTACTTGAGTGAGGGGAGAAACAGCAACGGGGTATCCCTGGACAAGGGTGGCAACATCCGCCGAGAGGTTGGGCTCGATCTTTTCAATCCAAACCCGAAAAAACAAGTCGCTCCATGTATCGGAGGGCACGCAAGCCACTAATCCTGTTTTTTCAATGTGCGTTCGAAAATCTCTCAAGTCTGTTAGCCGTTCCAAATCCAACCCGAGCTCTAAGAAGAGCTCACGCACCTCAACGGATCGCCACTGGATGGGGAGTGGGCTGATGGCATTGAAGTAGGTCCGGGTGAGGGATGCGATTTGACCAGCGGTCCAGTTGGGTCGATAGAACTCCAACATAGTGAATTCTTTCTTGTGGATCGGAGAGTCTGGATCGTTTCGAAAGCTGGGGCAGATTTGATAGATCGGGCCCGAGCCCTTCGCGAGCAGGGGTTTCATCTGCATTTCAGGCGAGGTCTGGAGCTGGAGGGGCGGGGAGGTAGCTACATCAAAGGCATCAATACTAGCTTCAAACGCTCCTGCGGGTACAAGGCAGGGGGTAGTAACCTCCACGAAACCATTTTGGTCAAAAAAATGCCGGCTTTCCCGGAGAAAGTGCGCCCAGGCCACGATTTTTTTTGCGGCATCCATCGCGGGAGGTATAGTGCACCCCGCTTTGAATCGGAAGGTAAATTCAAATAGACCGGGTGAAAGAGTGGATAAGCGCCTCAGAGGGCTCTTTCCACAGCTCTCGGGTGCCCAGGTAGAAGAGGCTTTGAGCCTAGGACTAGTCCAGCTCGACGGGCGGGTGCCAACAAAGGGGGAACGCCTCGGAACTGAGCAGAGGCTCGATTGTAGCCAGTTAGAAAGGCACCTCGAAGGTCTTCGGCAGGGGACGCCTCAGTTGCAAATTCCTCTCTTGCACGAGGAGGAGGGTTTTTGGGTGGTGGACAAGCCTGCTGGAATTCCCAGTCACCCTCTAAAACTGGCCGACTCCCATACAGTTACCGCTTGGGCCTTTGCAAAGGATGCCCGGGTTTCCCAAGAGTTTGGAGGTGTCCAACCTACGGTAACACCCCACCGGCTTGATACCGGGACCTCTGGGGTGTTGTTAGTCGCGAGGACTCTCGATGCCTATGAGACCTGGCGTAAGAGATTTCACGAGAAACAAGTGACCAAAGTCTATCTGGCTTGGTGCTGGGGAGTCCCAGAGCAGGCGGAGTGGACCATCGCTGCCCCCATTGGGAGAGCTAAGGGACCTCGCGGTCGATGGGCAGTTGAGGGAAAAGAGGCGCGTTTAGCCAAAAGCACGATTGAAGTTGTACGCAGGCTCCCTGATCGTTTTTTAGCTCGAGTAGAGTGTAAAACTGGGGTTACCCACCAAGTGCGGGTGCATCTGTCTTCGTGCGGCTATCCCCTAATTGGCGATTCCTTGTATGATTTGCAATGGGCGGAGCGGGACTTTCGGCCCGAGTTCCATCAGCTGCGCGCAGCAGCGCTCCGCTGGGAGGAGTCCCAGTACGGAGCAGACTGCGCTTCATTTTCGAATTAGAGTTTGGCTTCGGTCGTTGAAAGGGCGTCGAGATCATCGATGGTTTCCGTCTCGATCTCTTCCATCACATCGTCCATTTCGGTCATTTCAGGAGCCGAAATGGTAACTCGGCGATAGTTTTCCAGCCCTGTTCCGGCCGGGATGAGACGTCCCATGATCACGTTTTCTTTCAAGCCGCGCAACCGATCGATCTTTCCTTGGATCGCTGCTTCCGTAAGCACTTTGGTGGTTTCTTGGAAAGAAGCCGCCGAAATAAAGCTTTCGGTACTGAGCGAGGCCTTGGTGATCCCCAGGAGCAATGGAGCCGCAACCGCTGGTTTTTTGCCCAGTTTGGTGACCCGATCGTTTTCGATTTCAAAACGCCATTTTTCCACGTGCTCACCCAACAAGAAGTCCGAATCTCCAGAGTCAGTGATGCGTACGCGTTTGAGCATCTGCCGCACAATCAGCTCGATGTGCTTATCGTTGATACGCACCCCTTGCAGACGGTAGACCTCTTGAACTTCGTTGACCATGTAATTGGCCAACGCTCTTTCACCCAAGATGCCCAAAATATCGTGCGGGTTAGCCGCGCCATCCATCAAAGGCTCTCCGGCGCGCACAAAGTCCCCTTCGCGAACGCTGATGTGTTTGCCTTTGGGAATTAGGTACTCTTTGGGTTCCCCGTGTTCTGGGGTTACCAAGAGTTTGCGCTTGCCTTTGCTGTCACGACCAAACGAAACAGTTCCATCGATTTCACTGATAGCAGCTGTTTCTTTCGGTTTACGCGCTTCAAAGAGTTCGGCCACACGGGGAAGACCCCCTGTGATGTCCTTGGTCTTCATGGTTTCGCGCGGAATCTTAGCAATCGCGTCCCCCGGTTGAACGGCATCACCTTCATAAACGATGATGTTCGCGCCCACCGGCAGCATATAGGTCGATTTTGGGTTGCCGCTATCGTCGAGAACGACCACGCGGGGACGTAGGTCCGTATCGCGAGAGTCGATGATCACCCGACGAGATAGCCCGGTGACTTCGTCGACTTGCTCAGAGATGGACATCCCGTCGGTAATATCTACCAGATTGATCTTCCCGCCCTGCTCAGTGAGTACGGGTACGGTGTAAGGATCCCAGGTTGCGACTGTCTGTCCCTTAGTGACCTTTGTGCCATCCTGAATGGTGAGCTTTGCTCCGTAAACCAATGGATAGCGCTCTCGTTCGCGGCCGGTTTCATCCAGCACAGCGAGCTCGCCGTTTCGGTTCATCACCGTAAACGTTCCTGCGCGATCTTTGACGATATTGGCGCGGATCAGCTTCACCGACCCTTCGTGCCGGACTTCCAAAGAGCTTTGCTCTGCACGTCGGGAAGCTGCCCCCCCAACGTGGAACGTGCGCATCGTCAACTGGGTGCCAGGCTCCCCAATACTTTGGGCAGCGATAATACCAACGGCTTCACCAATGTTCACCAAGTGCCCGCGAGAAAGATCGCGGCCGTAGCAGAGACAGCAAATCCCGTCCTGTTCTTTACAGGTTAGGCCTGAGCGGATGGTTACTTTCTCAATTCCAGCTTCCTCGATGATCTGCATGCGCGTTTCATCGATTTCCTCGTTGGCTTTGCAGAGCACTTCATCCGTATAGGGATCTTTGATGTCCTCGAGCGCAACGCGACCCAAGATTCGATCTCCGATCGCTTCGATAATTTCTCCACCTTCGACCAACGCGGTGATTTCAATCCCCTCAGTGGTTCCGCAGTCAGGCGTTGCTACGACAATGTCTTGGGCAACGTCGACCAGTCGGCGAGTGAGGTAACCAGAATGTGCCGTCTTGAGCGCGGTGTCTGCCAGACCTTTTCGCGCACCGTGAGTCGAAATAAAGTATTGAAGAGCGTCCAATCCTTCGCGGAAATTCGCTGTGATCGGCGTTTCGATGATTTCGCCCGAAGGACGAGCCATCAAACCACGCATCCCCGCTAGCTGTTTGATCTGAGCAGCACTTCCTCGAGCTCCAGAATCCGCCATCATGTAAATGGGGTTCATAGAGGGGAGGGGAACTTTCTTTCCAGATGCATCGGTTGCATACTCGACGGAAAGTTCTTCCATCATTTCTTCTGCAACTTGCTCGGTGACCTGCGCCCAGATGTCGATCACTTTATTGTAGCGCTCACCGTCAGTAATCAAACCTTCTGTGTACTGGTTTTGGATTTCCTGAACTTCTTTATGAGCCGATCCTAGAAGAGCCGCTTTCTTCTGTGGAATACGCATGTCTTGCATGCAAATGCTGATTCCCGCTTTAGTCGCGTACTCAAATCCCAGGGTGCGCAGCCTATCCGCAAGCATCACGGTCCGTTTGTTGCCCGCCATCCGGTAGCATTGGTCCATCAGCTCTGCGAGAGCTTTTTTGTCCATGACCCGGTTATAGTCATCGAACGGGATTTCTGGTGGAACGATTTCTCTCAAGACCAGGCGGCCCGGAGACGTTTCATAGCGTTTTCCGTCGATGCGGCAAACGATCTTCGCGTGCAGATCCACTTCACCCACACTGTGTGCAAAAATAGCTTCTGTGGGGCTAGAGAATACTTTGCCTTCTCCCTTATGGGCGAGGCGTTGCTGCGTCATGTAGTAGATGCCCAATACGATATCCTGAGTCGGATCGATGATGGGCTTCCCGTACGCCGGCGAAAGGATGTTGTTCGTAGACATCATCAAAACGCGAGCTTCAAGCTGGGCTTCAACAGAAAGTGGTACGTGGACCGCCATCTGGTCACCGTCGAAGTCGGCGTTGAAGGTTTGGCAAACTAACGGGTGTAATTGGATCGCCTTGCCTTCGATGAGGACAGGCTCAAAGGCTTGGATCCCAAGTCGGTGAAGAGTGGGCGCGCGGTTCAGAAGAATAGGGTGTTCCTTAACAACTTCATCGAGGATATCCCAAACTTCGTCCATTTCACGCTCGACCATTTTTTTGGCCGATTTAATGGTTGTGACAAAGCCACGCTCTTCGAGCTTGTTGAAAATAAAAGGCTTGAAAAGCTCTAGCGCCATCTTTTTCGGGAGACCGCACTGGTGCAATTTCAGTTCAGGCCCTACCACGATGACGGAACGGCCAGAGTAATCGACGCGCTTGCCAAGCAAGTTTTGGCGGAAACGACCTTGTTTCCCCTTGAGCATATCGCTCAGGGATCGCAAGGGGCGCTTGTTAGGACCAGTGAAAGTACGGCCACGGCGACCGTTGTCAAAAAGCGCATCTACAGCTTCTTGAAGCATCCGTTTTTCGTTGCGGATAATAATTTCCGGGGCGTTGAGCTCCTGAAGGCGCTTCAGTCGGTTGTTGCGATTGATAACTCGACGGTAAAGATCATTTAAATCAGAAGTTGCAAATCGACCGCCATCTAGAGGTACCAAAGGTCGCAAATCAGGCGGGATGACAGGAATTACTTCGAGCATCATCCAATCGGGCTTGTTCGAAGAGGCTTTGAAGGCCTCAACGACTTTGAGCCGTTTTGCCAGGTTCTTTTGAACTGTTTCGCTATTGGTACGTGCTAGCGCCAAACGGATCTCTCGGGCAAGGGCATCAGGATCGATTTCGCGAAGCATATCGCGAACCGCTTCAGCACCCATAGCTGCTTTGAAATCGTTTTTGTAAGTTTTGCGGGCGACAGCGTACTCGTCTTCAGAGAGAACCTGGCCTTTGCGCAGGTCGGGAGCCTTACCAGGATCCACTACGATGTAGGCTTCACAGTAAAGAACGCGTTCCAGGTTTTTAAGCGTAATATCCAGGATAGCGCCAATGCGGCTAGGCAAACTTCGCAAAAACCAAATGTGCGCGACAGGAGTAGCCAACTCAATGTGTCCAAGGCGCTCACGACGTACTTTGGACTGGATGACTTCCACTCCGCATTTCTCGCAAACAACCCCGCGGTGCTTCATGCGTTTGTATTTACCGCAGTTGCACTCATAGTCTTTTACGGGGCCGAAGATCTTTGCGCAGAACAGACCATCTCGCTCCGGTTTAAAGGTGCGATAGTTGATGGTTTCTGGCTTCTTTACTTCTCCATAAGACCAGGACCGAATTTTCTCCGGACTAGCTAGCGAGATTTTAACTGCGCTAAAGCTAAGAGGATCCTTTGGCTTATCGAAAAAGTTTAAGAGATCTTTCATACGGCTCCATCCTCCATGAGCTCGACATCCAGCGCCAAGCTTTGAAGTTCTTTGACCAACACGTTGAAGGATTCTGGTAGGCCAGGCTCCAGAACATTCTCACCTTTTACAATGGTTTCGAACATTCGGGTTCGGCCTGCTACGTCGTCTGACTTCACAGTCAAAAGTTCCTGCAAGCAGTACGCGGCACCATATGCTTCAAGTGCCCAGACTTCCATTTCTCCAAGTCGCTGTCCGCCGAACTGGGCTTTCCCGCCCAGTGGCTGTTGTGTAACCAAGCTGTAGGGTCCGATGCTTCGAGCATGGATCTTTTCATCCACCAAGTGATGCAGCTTCAACACATACATGACACCTACGGTGACATCGTGCTTGAAAGGTTCACCTGAACGGCCGTCGAAAAGAATCTGCTGGCCGTTGTTCGACATTCCTACCAGTTCAAGGCAGTTCCCAATTTCTTCCTCAGTGGCGCTGTCAAACACAGGGCTGGCCATGTGCAAGCCGTTTCGCAAGCGGCGGGCAACCTTTTTCAAGGTTTCCACATCCAAGGAATCGACTTCTTTTTGCAGGGCCGCGGAGGGGAAGGACTTCTTGAGAAGATCTCTCAAGGTGGTCTCATTCCACTTTTCCAATGCTTCCTGAACACGTACTCCAAACATCTGGGCGGCGCGGCCTAAGTGCGACTCCAGAATCTGTCCAACGTTCATTCGAGAAGGAACGCCCAGTGGATTGAGCACGACTTGAACCGGCGTACCGTCTTCCTGGTATGGCATGTCCTCAACCGGAAGAATTCGGGAGATAACCCCTTTGTTCCCGTGACGACCCGCCATTTTATCACCCACAGAAATGCGGCGTTTAATGGCGACGTAGACTTTAACCATTTTGATGACGCCTGGAGGCAGCTCGTCACCTTTTTTGAGCTTTTTCGCTTTTTCGTCAAAAAGTGCGCGGATAGCATCGACTTTGGCATCCACCGCAGCCACTGTTTGGCCAACCCGTGTTTCCACGTCTGTTGGGAGCGGAATATGTTTGATCAACTCATACGGAATGGTCAGGAACTCTTCTTCCGTGATGACTTGTGCCTTTTTCAAGAGCTGATTTTCGCCGGAAACATCGAGCAGTTTGCCAGTTGTCTCCTGTCCGACAATCAAAGAAGCAAGCTTCTTTTTCGCCGCTTCTTGTAGGATCCGAACTTCGGTTTGCTCATCTTTACGTAAGCGCAGCTCTTCTTCTTCGACGATGCGAATCGTGCGTTCGTCTTTGTCGGCGCCTTCACGCGAAAATACCTGAGCTCCGATTACTGTTCCCACAACACCCGGAGAGACGCGCAGTGAAGTGTCCTTCACGTCACCCGCTTTTTCGCCAAAGATAGCGCGAAGCAGTTTTTCTTCTGGGCTAAGCTGCGTTTCGCCTTTTGGAGTGATCTTACCAACGAGGATGTCTCCTGGTTTTACTTCAGCTCCAATACGGACGATACCGCTACTGTCCAGGTTCATCAGCTGTTCTTCGCTGACGTTTGGAATATCGCGCGTGACTTCCTCTTTGCCCAGCTTGGTGTCTCGGGCCACACACTCAAATTCCTCAATGTGAATTGAGGTGAAGGTGTCCTTTTGGAGCAGCTCTTCACTTAGAAGAATGGAATCTTCGAAGTTGTAACCGCCCCAGGGCATGAATGCCACGACCACGTTCTGGCCAAGAGCGAGTTCACCCATGTCCGTTCCAGGGCCATCCGCGAGTACCTGACCCTTCGTAACCCGTTCTCCTACGGTCACAATGGGTTTTTGGTTAACGCAGGTGTTCTGGTTTGAACGCCGGTACTTCACTAAGTTGTGAATATCTACACCGGGGCCGGTCGCGTTCTTGTCTTCAACGCGAACGACAATTCGGGTTGCGTCCACGAAATCGATGATACCCGTGTTCTTAGCAACTACAGTGACGCCGGAATCCCGTGCGACCAGACGCTCCATGCCGGTCCCAACGAGAGGGGCTTGGCTGCGCAACAATGGCACCGCCTGACGCTGCATGTTTGAACCCATCAACGCTCGGTTCGCGTCATCGTTTTCCAAAAATGGGATGAGCGATGCGGCAATCGAAACCAGCTGATTTGGCGAGACATCCATCAAGTCGATGTCTTCTTTGCGAGCGAGAATTGTTTCTCCCGCACGTCGAGCCGAAGCGAAAGGCTCGGAAATCTGACCGTTTTTCAAGGATACGGATGCCTGCGCGATGGTGTGATTTTCTTCTTCCAGTGCGGAATAAAAAACGACTTCCTCGCTTACTTTGCCATCTACGAGCTTGCGATACGGTGTTTCAATAAAACCGTAGTCATTGACTCGACCGAAGGTGGACAAAGAGGAGATCAATCCAATGTTTGGACCTTCAGGTGTTTCGATGGGGCAAATACGTCCGTAGTGAGTCGCGTGGACGTCACGGACTTCAAAGCCTGCTCGCTCACGGGTCAAACCACCAGGCCCAAGCGCGCTGAGGCGCCGCTTATGGGTCACTTCTGAAAGTGGGTTGGTCTGGTCCATGAACTGAGAGAGCTGAGAACTACCAAAGAACTCTTTCACAACAGCCGAAACAGGCTTTGCGTTAATGAGGTCATGAGGCATCAGGGTTTCAACGTCCTGAAGGCTCATGCGTTCGCGAATGGCGCGTTCCATACGAACCAAGCCCACACGGAACTGGTTCTCAAGGAGCTCCCCCACCGCGCGGACGCGGCGGTTACCCAAGTGATCGATATCATCAACTGTTCCGCGGCCGTTTTTAAGCTCGACGAGATATTTCACGACAGCAAGGATATCGTCCTTGGTCAGCGTGGTGTTCTCAATCGGAGTTTGGAACCCGAACTTATGGTTGATTTTCAACCGGCCCACTCGGGACAGGTCGTATTTTGTGGCATCAAAGAACAGCCCATCGAACAAAGTTTGGGCTGTTTCAAGTGTTGGGGGATCTCCTGGACGCAGCCGGCGATAGATTTCAATCAACGCTTCTTCACGTGTGTTGATCTTATCTTGTGCCAGCGTGTCACGCAGGTAAGTCCCTACGTTGATGCGATCGGTATAAAGAATCCGGATTTCCGTGACCTTGCGCTCTTGTAGAAGGTCTAGCTTCGCGTCTGTAATCTCTTCGTTGCACTCTAACAAGACCTCGCCTGTATTGAGGTCCACTACGTCTTGAGCAGCGATACGACCAATCACTTGTTCCCGTTTGACAGGGAAGGCTTTGATTTTAGCGTCTGCGATCTTCTTAATGACCGAAGCGGTAAACTTCTTATTTTTTTCAACGACGACTTTACCATCGTCATCGAGCCAATCTTCGTTCGCGCGCTGGCCAGAATAGAGCTTGGGCTCAAATACAAGATGGATTTTTCCACCTTTGCCCAGGGTGATGGTTTCGTGATCGTAGAAGTACTCAAGCAGCTGTTCTACGGAATAGCCAAGAGCTTTCAGGAGGACCGTTACGTGCAGCTTTCTGCGTCGGTCGATTCGAACATAGAGAATGTCTTTGTGGTCGAACTCAAAGTCCAGCCAGGAACCACGGTATGGAATAATGCGAGCGGAATAAAGGATTTTGCCGCTTGCGTGGGAAGCGCCTTTATCGTGATCGAAGAACACACCTGGAGATCGGTGGAGCTGGCTTACTACCACTCGTTCCGTGCCGTTAATAATAAAACTCCCGCGGTCGGTCATGAGCGGGATTTCGCCGAGATAGACTTCCTGTTCTTTGACGTCTTTGATGCTGCGCATCTGAGTCTGTTCGTCGACATCCCAGACTTCTAGACGAACGGTTACTTTGAGTGGCGCAGCGAAGCTCATGCCCCGGCTGCGGCACTCATCTACATCATATTTAGGAGTTTCGAGCGTGTACGAATCAAACTCCAGGCTCGCGGTGTTGTTGAAGTCGTGAATAGGAAATACGGACTTAAACACCCCTTGGAGACCAAGGTTCTCCCTTTTTTCAGCAGACGCATCCGCCTGGAGAAACTTTTCATAGGACTTCTTCTGAACCTCAATGAGATCAGGAATCTCTATGAGAGCAGGATATTTACCGAACTCCTTACGAAAGCGCTTAGAATCAAAAAAGCGCGGGGAGGTGTTCATCTATATATACCTCGTCATTACGTTTTTAAAAAAAACGTGGAACCTGGAACTAGTTTCGAAACTACCTTGGAACTACTTAAGCTCAACTTTGGCGCCAGCAGCTTCAAGCTTTTTCTTGATTTCTTCTGCTTCTTTTTTGGACACGCCTTCTTTGAGGGTCTTCGGTGCGCCTTCTACGAGGTCTTTCGCTTCTTTAAGGCCAAGCGTGGTAAATCCACGAATTTCTTTAATGACCTGAACCTTCTGAGCGCCACCGTCCGCGAGGACGATTGTGAACTCAGTCTTCTCTTCAGCTGGAGCTGCGGCAGCCGCTGCTCCACCGGCTGCTCCGCCTACCATGACTGGTGCGGCAGCGCTAACGCCGTAGCGGGTTTCAAACTTCTTCACGAACTCAGAGATCGAGAGAAGGTTTGCGTTATCAAAATATTCAAATACCTGTTCTTCAGTTACGGCCATGGACTCTTCCTCCTAAATAAAAATTCCTAAGCGGACTCTTTCTCTTTTTTGGCTTGCAACGCGCCAATCGCATAACCCAGTTTTCGTGGGGCATCCTGCAAGGCATAGAGAAATTTGGTGGGGGCAGAGTTAAGTGCCCACAAGAATCCAGTGAGAAGCTCTTTCTTGCCCGGAAGCTTGGAAAGTGCTCGGATCTGGGCGTCGGACATCATTTGACCGAGAGCCGATCCGGATTTGATCTGGACTTCAAAATTTTCTTTTCCCAGCCATTCACAAATGGCTTTAGCGGTAATCACCGCGTCCCCATCCCCAAACGCCACCAAAGTGGGGCCGGTGAAGTGAGGGGACAATTCTTTGAGAGGGGTGTCTGCAAAAACGCGTTTTGCTAGTGTGTTTTTAACTACTTTTACTCGGACCCCTTGTTTCGCCAAACCTAGGCGGAACGAGGTCATCTGCTCAACGCTCAGTTTATTGAATGACATGACTGCCAGTGCTTGAGCAGAGCTGATTTCTTTAGAGAAGTCCGTTACAAATGTCTCTTTCTGGGCGCGATCCAAGAGAAACTCCAGGGAATGTAAACGAGCATTTAAAGCGTCGTTTTCAAGTTAAGTCAACCACTTTAAATAATGGGTTCTTACACGCTTTTTGAGCTGTCCAGCGAGCTAGTTTCCACCTTGATTCCAGGGCCCATCGTTGTGCTGATGGCAACACGTCGAATGTAGACCCCTTTGGACGTAGGAGGCTTTGCTTTCAGAACGTTATCGAAAAGGGCTGAAAAATTTTCTTTCAGTTTTTTCACACCAAAGGACTTTTTGCCGATGGGAGCGTGGACAATGCCTTCTTTTTCAACTTTATAGTTGGCCTTCCCCAGCTTTTGCTCGCGAATGGCTTTCCCCACTTCGGAAGTCACCGTCCCGGTCTTTTTGTTAGGCATCAGGCCGCGAGGCCCAAGGACCTTAGCTACGCGGGTCATATCCTTGAGAGTTTCCGGTGTGGTGATAACCCGGTCAAAGTCAGTCCAGCCTTTTTCAATTTTCTCCAAAAGATCATCGTTTCCCACGTGATCGGCGCCTGCTTCGCGGGCCTCTTTTTCTGCGTCCCCGCGGACGATGGCAACGACGCGAACGGGTTTTCCTAGGCCGTTCGGAAGAACTGCAGAGCCGCGAACTTGCTGGTCAGATTGCTTTGCGTCTACGCCGAGCTTGATCGCGACTTCAACGGTTTCGTCGAATTTCCGGTTTTGAAAAGTGTCCAAAATGGACAGTGCTTCATCAAGCGGATAGCGCTTTGTCCGATCGACCTTTTCAATATTGCTTGTATAAAGTTTTCCGCGTTTACCCATTGGAGTCCTCGTTTACTTTACTTCTAGACCCATGCTGCGAGCTGTTCCGATAACCTGGCTGATTGCAGAGTCCAGATTGATCGTATTGAGATCGGGCATTTTTGTTTTTGCGATTTCTGCTACTTGTGCCTGCGTTACGGTACCTACTTTGGTCTTATTCGGTACCCCAGACCCCTGAACGATATTGGCGGCCTTTTTGAGGAGGACGGCAACAGGAGGAGTCTTTGTAATGAAGGTAAAAGAGCGGTCCTGAAAGATGCTGATGACAACGGGGATAATCATCCCATTAGCGTTTTGAGTACGTGCATTAAAGGCCTTGCAGAATTCCATGATATTGACCCCGTGCTGACCCAGCGCCGGCCCAACTGGCGGAGACGGGTTCGCCTTTCCGCCCGGAATCTGTAATTTGACAACTGCCTGGAGCTTTTTCATTTCATCAACCTCTTACTGCTAATTCTTTTCAACTTGGACGAAATCGAGTTCGACTGGAGTTGAGCGACCAAAGATACTCACCAAGACACGGAGTTTGCCTTTGTCTGGTTTCACTTCCTCTACGACGCCGTTGAAGTTTACAAACGGGCCATCCACCACTCGAACGCTCTCGCCTTCCTCAAACTGAACTTTGGGACGTGGTTTGAGCGTTCCCTGAGTCATTTGATTGGCGATGCGAGCAACTTCCTCTTCAGGAACAGCCGGAGGGGTGACGGCATTTCCTACAAAACCGGTGATCTTAGGGGTGCCTTTAACCAGATGCCAGGTGGTATCCGAAAGCATCATTTTTACGAGCATGTACCCTGGGAAAAACTTACGGCTCGTGGTTTTTTTCTCGCCGCGGACCAGTTCAATGACGTTCTCAGAAGGAATTAAGATTTCCCCGAAGGATTCTTCCATCTTGAACTGGCGGATCCGCTCTGCGAGGGCCAGCTTAGCCTTTTGTTCGTACCCACTATAGGTGTGCACGACATACCACTTCATGCCCTCTGCGCTGTCGCTGGAGCCTTCTGTGGAGGGATTCTGTTCAGATTTTTCGTCGGGCGGGTTCGTGTCCGACGGATCCCCTGTTTCGAATTTATCTTCCTTGGTCATATTTAAAAGCTGTAGTGCAGTAGGAAACTGATTATTTTTCCAAATGCGATATCAAAAACAGCCAAAACTCCGCTTGCAAAAAGGACACAACCTAGCACCACTATGGTGGATTTCACAACATCTTCCCGGCTTGGCCAGGCAACTTTCTTCAACTCAATGACGACCTCATCGAGAAAATTCCCGATTCGCGCGTTCCAAGAGAGAAAAAAGAAGGTCCCTAAGCCCAAAATCAAGGGGAGGACCTCCCGGATGAGGTGGATGGAAGGGAGGCGCCGAACTTGGTAAAAGCCGGTGTAAAGGCTCTGCAAGCCCTGGCGGCTGAGAAACCAGATGATAAAGCTCGCGCAAACATAACTTGCGACGATGATTTTCCGATTGTCCATACACTTGCCTCGCTCGGGTGCCCCGAATTATCTGCCCCAAATACGTCCAGAATTCAATAAGTTTGGCAGGCCAGGTCGGATTCGAACCGACAACCTACGGATTTGGAATCCGCCGCTCTACCAATTAGAGCTACTGGCCTATGGCTCAGCTTGCTAAACTTACTTGGTTTCCTTATGTGGCGTATGTCGGCGGCAGTGCCGGCAATGCTTGCTGCGTTCGATGCGTTCGTTGTGCTTGGACTTGTTTTTGCTCGTCGTGTAGTTGCGCCGCTTGCACTCGGTACATTCCATTTGAATAATTGTCTGCATACTTCTCTACCTTTTACTCCACAATCTCGGTCACCACGCCGGCGCCGACAGTACGGCCACCTT
>CAZTDN010000008.1:0-92586 GCA_964611895.1 uncultured Pseudobdellovibrionaceae bacterium | reverse complement strand
GGCGGTCGCGGTGGTTTCGGCGGTGGCGGCGGCCGTGGTGGCCGTGGTGGCTACTAAGTGTCTCGCGACGACCTTGCTAAAGTAGAAGGCGTCGTAAGTGACGTTTTATCGGGAGACCTATTTGCCGTTACCCTAAAGGGTGGCAAAACAGTTCAGGCCAAGCTTTCAGGCCGGCTGCGAAAACTTCGCATCCGCGTGATAGCAGGAGATCAAGTGACCGTAGGCATGTCGCCTTACGATTTAACCCACGGGTTGATCGTCGGAAGACAGCGACTCGGCGCTCCTCCTGTAGGCACCCGATAGAATCCGCAAACCTTAAAAAGATTTCGGCCGGTGGGCAAAACCCCCGGCCGATTTTTTTTTGTCTCGTCCTAGAAAACCTAAGCTGTCTTTACCTTCGTGCTCAGCAAATCGGGAGTCATCGGGGCGACCGGTGGAGAAGTAGGCGATCCGGGCATTCCGCTGGTGTGCGTGTGCGCATTGAACAAGGCCATAAAACTCTGTCCCTTTACCAAAGCCTCCGTGGCTCCAACCCCTAGCTCAAGGCTCTGAGCTGCCTCGATCTTTACCGTTTGGCTATGGATGGTCACTCCGCCCGAATTCAAAGAAACCTTGTCCCCCCGTTGGGTTTCGATCGTGATTTCTCCAGCCTCAACAGTGATCTGGTTGTTTTCAAAATCCGAAATCACAAGCCTCTTTTGACCTTGTATGTACAATCCCCGGCCGCTCTCCGAATCGTCTAAGCAAATGGTGTGGCCAGAACGCGTTCGAAGGTGTTTGAGGTCGTTCTTATTATTCGAATTCAGATCTCCCTCCCGCCCCACTTGGGGAGGAAGCTGCTGTTTGTTATAAACACTACCCAGCACCACGGGGTGGTCGAGATTTCCATTTTCTAAATAAACAAAAACCTCATCACCCACTTCGGGCAATATCCAAAGACCTGCGTCTTTTGATGCATAGGAGGAACAGACATCAGCCCACTCGGATGCAAGGTCTGCTGAATCATCCTGAAACCAAGGATACTCGACGCGAATACGGCCACGCTTTTCTGGGTCATTATTTTGCTGAACTCGTGCTTTGAAGATTCCCGTATTCACGCTTTGCCTCCCGAGTAAACACCCACAGCTTTGAAGTCCACCCATTCAGCGCCATCCTGATAGGGCAATTCGCAGCTGCCTTCACCTCCATTAACCGTTGTCACCGTGCACTTTCCCAGCGTATGGCGCTTGCCGCTCGCGTCGCTCGCTGTGATCACAACGCCATCTCCAACTTGAACTCCGTTGCCGATCTTAAGCAGGGCGATTCCCATACCCCCGCCGGTTCCATAGCAGTCTACAATCTCCACTTTACTGCGACGCGTGGCTTCAGAGTCGCGGCGGACGATCCCATACGCCGTTTCTCCCGAAAGCGGTATTGCCCGGACACGAATCAATAGATCTTCTGTTCCCACAGAAAAAGTTTTTGTTTGATGCGCCGGCAAAACCCCAAGCTTCCGCACTCCAGAACCCCCTGGCAGAGCGGCGAAGACCTCCGCATTTGCATCACCTCCCCTTGGAAGAAAAACCAAACTGACTGAAGCGTTTTTGGCTTTGGCGCGAATCCAGTCTGTCTGATCTCCACCATGGTAGTGAACACTTCCAGAGAGTTTCGAGTTTTCTTCCAGCATACTTGCACCTAACGGAGTGCTGTCCTCAGTCGAATCGAATTCCGCATGGGCATAGTGCACTCGTACCACCGCTGGATCGGAGCTGTATCGACGTCGATTGGGGCGCAAACCTATCGCGTACTCGCCTCTCGGCTGAGGCGTCGTGGTTTCCGTGGTCATCACGCCTTCGGACTCGTTGCAGCTGGATGTGGTCGCAATGGCGCGTCCCCCACCCCGACGAATGGTAACCGGCAGTTCTCCTGCAATCGATCGGCATGTGTCTCGTGGACGTCGAAAAGTCTGCCGAACCTCAATTTTACCTGTACCACCGAGTTGGATGAGCGCGTGACCCGAGTCCACCTTTAAAGGAAGAGCCGAAGGTAGGCTACTACAGCCACCTAAAATGCCTCCCAAAACAAGCGCTAAAATCCTTCTAAGAAAAGTTTGCATTTTAATTGGCCCTTTCATTCTGAATAAAACGAAACTGAGTTCCTAGCACCTGGACACTGTCTCCTGAAGCCAAGTAGCGTCCCTTGAGAACAGCAACCCCATTCACAAAAACCGCATGCGCCCCGGGAAGAAGGAGAAAACTGTTCACGTCTCGTTGCACCTTAAAGAAAATCTGACGTCGTTCCCCCTTGTGTCGAATACAACGCAAAGCGCTTTTTCGGTGCGTACCAATCGAGGTAATCGCGTCGTGCAGAGGAGCCACAAGAGAGCTCAATGATGGCTCCTGTCCCGTCGGACTTTGGGCAACTAGGTAGGCGCCACCCTTCTCGAAACAAAATGGGCAGACTTTATCCTCATGCCGCATACGAACTGCGCACTGACCACAATACTTGGCGCAGTAATAGCGATAGACTTTGAACCCTAGGTAAACACCGAGGCCCAGTCCTAATCCGTAGCAGGCGGCCTCCCATAGCAAGTTGAGCCAGCCCGCCTTGCGATCTGGCGCGAGACTTATCGATATCGGAGCGCTTTGAATCGCCTTGCCGTCCTGCACCAACGAAGCAGAAAACGCCGTCTTTTGGCTAATATCTCCCGGGACCAGTGCAGTGAGCTGAAATGTTCGCGAGGGGAGCTCCATGGATTCGTCGGCCAGGAGCCGAGAGCTATAGAACTCCGCTCCCATTTTGGAGCGTTGCGAATCCAATAAGCTGGTAAGCGCTCCAAAAACCGCTGGATTATAAACAAACAAATGCAGTGCCGACTTTTCTTCTTTTAGTTTTGCCAATGTTGCACTGCTAATGCCGACATTTCCCGAACTCAGAATCCAGATTTCCCGTTTTAGCCCGGTCGCCAAGCTGGTGCCGAGGACATGCTGTAATGCTTTTTCTGGGTCAGCGGACACTGTGTCAGATTGACAGTGTACTTTTTCCATTTGCAACGCAGCGATTGGCTCCTGCATGGCGAGTACTTCTAATGCCCCCCTTCGGTACAAAAGCAGGCTAGCTCGAGTTCGGGATGGCATCTCATCGTTGAGTTTTTTCAAGTAGGCACTCAATCGACGATCTGCACTGTGCTTTTCGCACAGCGCCGAGTTATCGAATAAAATCCAAAGATCCAATGGCAGACGGGTGGCTGATGTTCGCAAATCTTGGTTCTTTTGGATCGACCGAAAAGAAGGGGTCGAATTATCCCCCATCACCGAAACGGTTCCTGTGAGTTTGCTACCTTCTGCTGATAACTCCTTCAGAGTAAGAGAAGGGGGTGCCTCTGCATTAGCTACGCTAGCAGCTGTAAGCATTGCCAAAAAGAATAACGTCATCGCATTTCCCCCGAAGTAACAGTCCGTTTGCTAAATCGATCCGGCGGAAACAGTTTCAAAACACAAGGAATTCCGCCAATCACTACCATGTCATTTGAAAATGCAGTCTGGTTCAAGAGAGAACCTTCTGCTCTGGCTTGATCTACTCGCAAAAAATCTTTTCCAAAAAGATTTACCCCTTCCTGAAGAAAAAAACAGTTGCCGCTATCCGGATCTATGGCAATGCCGGCTAGCATTTTTACTTCGGGGGCAGAAGTTTCTGGTCTTGCGGCTCTCCGAGCAGCTTGCCAAGATTTTTCTTTCTGGAATGCTTCCATTGCATCTGCAATTCTCAGTTTTGCACAGTTCAATGCGGTTTTAACGCCGGCGTGAAGGATGTCGCTAAGTCGACAGAGCGCACGCGAAAAAGCCGAGCTTATTTTGGTGCTGACTGGAAGTGTAGAATTCATGGCTTTATGGCTCCCATTTGCAATACGATAAAGTGGCTTCCAAGCAGTTCGATTTCGTCGTAGTCGACCAGGGCCGCATGGTATTCGGGTCGTCCATTGAGCATAAACGGTTGGGGAGCGGAGCCTGTTAGAAGGACCTGATCCCCCAAAGTGAACTCGTAGCGGCCGCTAGGAGACGAAGCCGGTGTGAGGACAATAGAGTCTAGCGCGTGAGTACCTACTGTTGAACGCGGTCCTTGGACCTGAAAAATTTCTCCCGCATGAGGGCCGAGAAAACAGTAAAGCCAAACGCCAGCGCGTGTTTGAACTCGGGTTATTCGGCTCTTGGCCCAGGGAGTGGATTCCGGCAGGTGTTTCCAGCCATGCAGTTTTTTGACTCCAAATGTAGAAGTGCTTTCTGTCGGATCGCGACGTCCCACTAGCGCCTTTAGAAATGCCAAGGCCGGAGGCCAATAGGATAGAGAGAGTTTCATGAGCAGCCTCCCACGGTTCCGGATGCGGGCTGGTAAACCGCCGCTTCAAAAAAACCGTAGTCTAGATCTGCTTCCTCTATGCGCAAGCTCAGTCGGTTTCCCTGAGGGACGAGCATTTCTGGGTGAAGAATCAGTCCTTTGTTTCTCCATTGATTGTCTTCTGTAGACTCAGTAGAAGATTCTGTGTGTAAAGTCTTGCCATTGATTCGGTATTCTATTTTGGCGCCTTTCCGACGAATGTATTGTGGAAACCAAATGACGACAGGCGCATCGGTTTTAGCAATTCTAAAGTCAAATGAGACTTTCCCTTCTCTGAGAAAGACACCCACCCGAGTTGCACAATCCCCACTAGCGTATCGCGCCTGCAGCTTCCTAATCTGGCTGTGTTGAGCCTGGCACTGCACACGGGAGCTGTCGGTGGAAGTCAGGTAATCGACTTTGTCGAAAATGTGCCCTGCGAAGGTCATTTGGTCTGGGAAACCAATCGAGCGGTCTCGCAGTTCGATCAACGACTCTTCCACCGCGTTGAGGAGCGTGAAACGCTGCTCAGCCACGCGCGCGAGATTGTCCATTTCCTGCGCGGTTTTCATCAGCAAATCAAACGGAAGTGCGCGAGGTAGAGCGTGCCGGACTCGCACCTGCGCCAATAGCTTGCAGAGCCCCAAGTAGATTTCCCGATCAAAGTTTGGCTGATCCGCGGTGCACTTGCGCTCAACTGACTCCAGAAAGAGAGCAAGCCGCTGCGCATATTCCGTGATTAGGAAAGCTACTTTCAACGGTTGATAGGGTACGCATAGCATTTCAGCGTGAAGCTGGCTCAGAAACGACCAGCTGCCAAATCTATCTTCCATAAAAAATATTTTCTGAATTCGCCGATGAGATTCTTCCATGGAGTACAGGGCGTTTCTGAGTTTCAAGAGTTCAAAGAAACTAAATGGCGCAAAAGTTAGTGGCACAATGCTTTTGCGAAAGCGGCAGTCCAGGATAGCTTGGCCATCGATAGGAAGTAACACATCGGGTGACCAAGCCTGAGCCTGAGAAATGGGAATGAGATCCGTGCATTGGGCTGTCAGGACCACCCGAAACAACTCTATCGACTCTTTCGAGAGATCTTCTGTTGCGACCACGACTTCACAGACATTTCCCTCGGAACGAAAACCCTTGATCGAAGGGTCCTCCTCATCCACATAAACATCTTGCCCGATTCTCTTGTGGTTCAATCCAACGATAACCGTTTGGGGTTTTGATCCGATGTAAGTCCTTAAATCAAGCGCGAGATCCTGATTAAGAATCAGCATCTCTCCATTGGGGAGGATAGCCATTCCGGGCTTGATCACCACCGTAAGTCCGGTCGTTTCTAGCTCGAATTCTCTTAGGGCCTGCAAAAGTATCCCCCCGCCGGGGAAGAGCTGAGCACTTAGGGTGGAAACACTTTGATTTGCTTGTTCTGCAAGCCGGTTAAAATCACGATAATCTAGTAACTGCCCAGGAAAAAAACTGGGTCGTGAATAGGGCGCTAGCATGGACGTGCCTCCGTTGGAGTGAGAGGTTCTAAAGCAGCCGAGCGCTCGGTCGTGGAGCCATTATGGGTGTCCGAACGATCTGCAGATGCGCAACGTGCCCTATAGCGGGCCCAGGAACGCAAGGTTTCAATCCGATCGCGCATTGTTTGACTGAGTGGGACCGATTCGGCAAGTGCGCGGGCAATGTGGTCTTGGGTAAAAGTTTGCGATTCTCCGAAGGCCAGATAGCGTCCAGCGACGATAGCCTGTTCAATCTCGCCCCCACTATATCCCTCGCTTTTTTCAACCAGGAGCGACAGATCCGAAGCCGGTATCTGCCAGCCATACTTGGCGAGTTGGATTTCAAAGATTTCTTTTCGTTCCGGAGGAGTAGGGAGATCCACAAAAAAGATCTCGTCGAAACGCCCCTTTCTCAGCAACTCCGGAGGGAGTGAGGAGATATCGTTTGCAGTCGCTACGACGAAAACGGGACTTTTCTTTTCTTGCATCCAAGTTAGCAGTGTTCCAAAAACTCGACTTGTGGTTCCTCCATCGGATCCCCCGCTGGATCCAGTTCCCGAAAGGCCTTTTTCAATCTCGTCTATCCATAGAATACAAGGGGCGACTGCCTCGCATGTCGACAGAGCATTACGAACGTTGCTTTCACTGGAACCGACGAGGCCACTGAATACTTTACCCATATCCAATCTTAAGAGAGGTAAAAGCCATTCGCTGCTGACGGCTTGTGCGGTGAGAGATTTTCCGCACCCAGGAACCCCCACCAATAACATTCCTTTGGGAGTCGGCAGTCCAAGAGCGCGGGCTTCTTGTGAAAATCCCTTTTTTCGGGAATTGAGCCATTGGCGGAGCTGGGACAGACCGCCCACTTGCGGCCCTTGGACATGGCTGGTCTCAATGAATTCTACTAAGCCACTTTTGCGCACGATTTGTTTTTTTTCATCGAGGACCAAGCGCGTATCCAAATGGCCATAGGAAACCAAACTCTTGGCCAGAACGTTTTCCACCTCGTCTAGTGTCAGTCCACTAGCCGCGTTGACGAGTTCTTCTGCATTTGTCCCTTCCTTGGGCTCAGACTGTGCTGCCACCGCTCTGTCCACCAGGGGACGGATCTCCTCTCTGCTGGGGAGGGGGAGATCTAGCACGGCGATCTCTTTTTGGAGTTCCATAGGGACCGGGAAAGCAGCGGAGAGAAAAACAATGTTTTTTGGCTGTCGCTTCAAGGTCTGGCCGAGATCTCGCAGTTTTCTTACGACGGAGGGTTCCTTGAGATAGGGATGAAAGTCTTTCAAAATCAAAATCGATTTCTCAGGATTGCTTTCGTACCATTTCAACGCCGCCATTGGATCTAGAATGTCTGCGAGCGGCATCCCGGACTTGAGAACGCCTTGAGTGCGTGTCCAGGTAAACAGGGTGCTCGACCTAGCCTTGCTGATGGTTTCCAGTACTCGCACTGCTCGATCTTCTTCACAGGTTTGCAAACAGATCAGCGAGTACCGCGCCCGAACATGAGCGGAGAGTTCCTGAGTAAATTTTTCCAGTGATGGTGATTGCATCTGTGTCCTTCTGTGTGGAACTCAAGTCCACCCGAAGAGGACTAAAGGCAATTTCGATACCAAGTTTTGGAAAGCATCGATTGCAGGATTTGTCTTGAAACTGAAACAGAATTCCACGCGCAGTGTTTCAGGTTTGAGATTTCCAACGCCCAAACTCCCGATTTTGTGACTGGGGATTTATGGCACGGGGGTTGCTGTCATTGACCACCGGAGGCTCGAATTGAGCAATAACTTTCTCAAAAACCTAACGCGGTCTGTTGAGGAAATTCTGACCGAAGTTCTGGCAGCGGATGCTTACACCTTGTTCAAGCGATCAGCGCGAGTTGTTTCAGGAGTTCCCTTTTCGCCTTCTAGCACAGACTACCATTTAGTTTTTGTCGGCCAGGAATGGTCTAGCCGAGAGCAAGGCACATTCCGCTGTGAGGATGGGAAAGGGGCCTCCTTGGTTTTGCGCAATCCCAGTCGCATCCGAGTGACCTATCAGTTGCTAGCAGCTCAGGGGGCAGTCACGAGTCGGCTGGAAGCCTGGGATAGGCTCGTGGCCTTCTTTTTCGATAATCCCGTTCGGGATCCCATATTGCCAGAAGCGCTCAAAGAGATTCCGGGACTCTATGATCGGCTCAATCAAGAAAAAGCCGTTTTTGCTCTGCTACCACCAGTGGCACCGACAAACGTGCTCTCAGGTCAGGAACCAGTGCACTTAAGTTTTCAGTATAGCGCCCTGTATCACAGCGGCGCGGTTCTAAACAAAGAGTCTTTGGTTAAACAAAGAGTCATTGAATATCGCGAACGCGAAAGGAGTACTCCGTGAGTACATATCAGGCCCCAGGTGTCTATTCGAATATCGTTTCCAGCGGAAACAAACCCATTGAATCGGTGGGATCTTCCACCGCTGCCTTTGTGGGGCAGAGCGCTTTGGGACCTGTAAACAGAGCCACTCTCGTCACTAGTTGGGGCCAGTACCAAAAACTATTTGGAGGAGTCGCCGAGGGGGGGCATCTGGCCCATGCTGTTTATGGATTTTTCCTCAACGGAGGGTCAAAAGCCTTCATAAACAACGTCGGTCCTAAGCAAGAGGGGCAAACTGAGGAACAGGTCGCTGCTTTGATTAAAGGCGAGGACAAGGGGCCAGCTCTGAGAACGGGATTGAATGCCTTTAAGGGAATCGAGGAGATTTCCCTCGTTGCAGCACCCGGATTCACTTCGCAAGTAGTACATCAGCTATTGAGCGATCACGCATCCGAGTGCGGCGATCGCATGGCGGTACTCGATGGAATAGAAGAACTGGGAGAGACTCAGTTGCACGAGTTCCCTCGAATCGGAGATAGCAAAGAGGCAGCCCTTTATTGGCCTTGGATTCAAGTCTTTGATGAGTCCACCAAAAAAGTGGTCACGGTCCCACCTTCTGGACATGTGATGGGAGTGATCGCGCGTGTGGACAATGAACGAGGTGTTCACAAGGCAGCTGCAAACGAAACCATTAGAGGCGCACTGGGACTCAAATACTCACTCACCCGTTCCGAACAAGCTTTGCTCAACCCACGTGGAGTAAATTTGATTCGGGATTTTGATGATATGGGTATCCGAATCTATGGGGCCCGCACACTGAGTGCCGATCCTGAATGGAAATACTTGAACGTTCGCCGGCTTTTTCAAGTCGCCAAACAGAGCATCACCAATGGCACTGAATGGGTCGTGTTCGAACCAAATAATGAACAGCTTTGGGGGGCTGTGGCCCGTAACATCCGCGCATACCTAAAAACCCTGTATGCACAGGGTGCTTTGAAAGGAAAAACTCCGGAAGAAGCGTTCTATGTACGGTGCGATGCGACGACCAACCCACCAGAGAATATCGATCTGGGGATCGTGACGATTGAGATCGGAATTGCTCCGGTCAAACCCGCAGAGTTCATCCAGATCAATATTCAACAACAATTAGAAAGTGAACAAAACTAGAAAGGAATAAACATGTCAGGACAAGAATACCTCAGTCAGGCGACTTTTGAGGTGAAGATCGATAATGTCAAAACCGATAACTTTATCAACGTGAGTGGTCTCGGGGTCGAACTCGAAGATCTGCGAGGGAAGGATGAATCGGGAAAAACGACCGTCAACACTCCAGGGAGCTCAAATGCGCGTGACATCACGCTGGTAAGGCGTTTCTCGGGAGATAAGAGTCTGCACGACTGGTTCGCGGAGGTTCGGGCGAAAGGCAACAACGTCAAACGTCGCACGGGATCCATTCGGGTACTAGATACAGAGCAGAAGCAGGTCGCGCAGTACGATTTCGAAGGTGCGTGGATCAAGGCATGGATGCCGCCCGAGTTGAGCAAAGATGCCGGTGGAAACACCCACCTCGTTGAAACCGTTGTTCTCAGCGTTACTGATCTTAAGATGGTGTGACGTGAAAACCGGTGGCTATAGCAGCGATGGAGTCATAAAGGGAACTTCTCCGCGGCGAGTGCCTCGTCTCAGTCTGGTATCCAGGCAGTCGGGTTTGCCGCTCATTCTCCTTTACCTTCAGGAAATTGAAGATCCGTTTTACAGCGAAGTGCGTTCGCTGGAAAAAGCGGAAACTTTCGCGGCTAGAGCTAACGGCCTGCAAGATAAGAAGGCCTGGTCTTACGTCCAGGCCTTCTTTGAAGCAGGTGGAAGCAAAGCGTACGTTCTTGGAGTTCCCATTTCAAAAGCTGCGGCACCCACGCTGCAGTCGGTCTTGGGTAGAGATGCCGGGACGGGGCGGCGCACCGGAATCTATTCAGTGTTGGACTGGGTCGAAAAAACAGATCTGTTGTGTGTGCCCCAGGTAAGTGAGTTTCTGAGCGAAACCGAATGCATTGGTTTTAACCAAAAAGTCCTCGATATGCTTCCCGATACGGGAGTTTTTTACTTGCTAGATCTGCCTGCCAGGCTGGATGTGGCTCAAGCTCAGCGATTCTTAGAAAAGCAGTTTAGCGCGGATGCTTCGGCATTCTACCCATGGCTGCTGGTACACGGAAGAATCACGCCCCCGAGCGTTGTCGTAGCGGCGTGGTTGCAAGTGAATGATGCTCAGATAGGCGTGGGAGAACTTGGTAGTCATATTCCTCTGCCCCAAAGTATTGCGCCTTTGGTTCGACTGTCCCCTGTTCAACGAGTGAGTCTACTGGATTCCAGGATCAACACGTTTTTGACGCACTTGGGGCAGTGCTTTGTGTGGGGCGGTTACACGTTGGCTGATCATGCAGATTGGAAAACGCGACTCATCCCATTGCGCCGAACAACGGTGAAACTCAAGCACGCGGTGGAATGGATCTGCGAGCCTTACGTGCTGGAGCCCGTAAATACGGAACTCAGTGTTTGTGTTGAAAACAGTCTTCAAAATTTTCTGCGCTCAGTACGTTCAGTTTTCAACCGGGATACTCAAGAACCTTTTACCACGAGCGTAAAGGTCATCGAAGAGGGCGGCGAGGAGAGAGTTCAGGTCGGCCTGAATTATGCACTGCCACACTCTGTGGAGCGATTCTCATTGTCGTTCATAGCTTAAGGAGGATGGGCAAGTGGCGTTGCAAGGATCAGAAATGTCAGAAGGGGTTACGACGTACTTCAAGGTCGTTATGGAGGACTTTGAGGAAGCAGTATTTCAAAGTTGTGACGGACTGCAGGCCGAAATCGACGTGGTGTATATCCCCGAAGGCGGCAAAAGTGGCGCACCCCACGCTGTACGTGGGCAACCGCGAGTGAACAAAATAGTGTTCAGCAAAGGCAGTGTGAGCGCAAAGGGCAGCAAGCGGGGGTTGTTCGACTGGTTTCTTGACGTTTGCGACTATAGCAAGCCGCTCAAACGCCAAACTCTAACGATTCAACTATTAGATTCTCAGCGCAACTCTATCCGCAGCTGGAAAGTATTGGATGCCTGGCCCTGTCGTTGGTTGGGCCCGAGTTTGAATCGGGATGGCGCGGACTTAACTGTGGAATACTTAGAGTTCGCTCACGAGGGAATTCGGCCGTAGAGGAATAAAATGGAAGTAACAAAAGGGAAATTGAAGAACTGTAAAACCGGTACAGAAGTAGTTTTTGGTTGCAACCCGGAACAGTACGAGCTGAGCCAAAATTACGATTTTGCCTATGAACCGCAGGTAGGCATGCCAGCTCCTATGGTCGCATTTCGGTGTGGTGGCGCTGCTGCGTTTCGAGTTCAGCTGTTTTTCGATACAGATATGGGGATCTCGTCGGAGGCAATACACTCAGTGAGAAAGTTTTTCATCGAGCTAAATGAAATCGACTCCGAGACGATGAGTGTTTCTCCAGTTGAGTTCAAGATGGGCAGTACTTTGTTTAGAGGGTTTGTTCGAGGATATCGGTGTACTTCGACCCGATTTGACCCAAAGGGTGAAGTTCTTAGCATGCGTGTCGAAATTGAACTAGTTTCCGACGGCACTTACGAAGGAGTTCGGAGATGAGATCTCAAGGGGCCGGGTATGTTCTAGAGAGTGATGGGCGGGGAGGGGTGATCTTACGTGCGGCTTCTGTGGAGGAGCACATCAAGGCTAGTATTCGAGCCCTTCTACTTACTCGATTAGGAGAACGCCCAGCGGAGCCAAGGCTCGGAAGCCAGTTGCACGCATTTTTGTTTCGCCCACTAAGTCAAAGCGTTTTGATCGAAATGAAGGAAGCGGTCCTGCACGCACTTGCAGTCAGCGAGCCGCGCATCAAGGTTCGCGAGGTCGAAGTGCGATCTAGCCTTGCCGAAGAAGGGCAAACGGAAGTCTGGGTTGATTTTGAAATCAAGCAAAACTGCAAGCCAGGACAAGTCAAGGTGGCGCTTCATGCATAACCTACCAGACAGCAGGACTTTCTATCGTCAAATCGTGGACGCCAGTTTTCAAGCTCATGTGCCGGGATGGGGTGGGATGTCGCCATGGGACCCGATGAAAGTTCTGGCAGAATCTCTCGAGGAGATACTCGCCCGAATTGAACAGCAGCAACATTCTCTGGTGGAGACTTTGCTCAACTCCCTTCCCAGTCTGGTTGGGTTTTCCGCGCATGCGGCTAGATTGCCAACCATTTCATTAGAGATCAAACCAGCATCTAAACTCCGAACCTCCACTCTCTTGGAAAAAGGGACCGTGCTTCGGTTTCGCAACGAAGAAAATCTTCTATACGCCCGCACTCTCGCGGATTTCACCGTGCAACCCACCAGTGACAGTGTAAGTGAAGTTGCCGCTGAAATTTACAGAGTGCAAGAGGAGCTAGATTTGCAAGAGCTGCGAGGAGTGCCGTGGGAGAGAATACCATTACCCAAAGACCTTGTGGAGATTCCCTCCAAACTCTTTCTACATCTGCCAGACGAACGCGTTATCGAATTTGATAAGGAAGATACTAGCCTGCTGAGCATTCGGGCTGAAGATCCGCAGAGATTCTCGAAGTGTTTTTTTTATAACTCCGTTCGCCACGAAGTCATTCTTCCCTTTGCGGCCGAAGCTTCTCGAGAATTTTCTGGGGGTGTTCGCGTGCGTTTGCGGGACTGTGTTTTGGATCCTGGGGCGACGACGTTGCCGGAATCGAGTGCCTATTGCTCTGATTACCCCAAGGTGATTGGAGCGGTGTCTCAATTTCGTTCATTGAGTGAGGGTATTCCCAAGGAGAGCCCGCAAGCGTATCTCGATCGGTTTTACGCTCTGGTACGTGAGTTGCCACGCCGGCCGCAGGCAGCAGTTTATCCCAATGCGCTTTGCCAAGCCATAGCCGGAGTCGACTCCCGCATTCGTCGGGTGGAGCATGCTGTCTCTTCGTCTGGAGAGCTTGTTTTCTACTTGTTGGCTGTTGAGAACAGTGCTGAGTTGCTTGAACGTGCCGATGACTGTTTAAGAAAGATCTGTCCCATACAGACCCCTTTTCGCGTGGAGTTTTTCTATTCCACCCTAGTCAAGCTAAACGAGCCCAATCCAAGCCTGGTACGCGAAATGCAACCACCTCCTCTTGGGAGGCTCGAAGTGGGACGAGAGATACAGTTTGATTCATTATTGAACTCGGTGCGTATCGGCAATGAAGGGAGAGTTGTTTCCAGCCTTAAGCGAGAACCAGGGCAATTGTTCGTGTTCGAAGTGGAAAACACTTCTATGGAGATAAACCATGCTGGGTGACGCGCTTCGACCGTCAAGAGAAATTCCGGACTATCTAAAGACGGATCTTCGTGTAGGCGAATCAAACCAGTGGGGAGTCGTCACAGTCATGGACAAACTCTGTGAGCATTTTGCTCTGAGGGTGTTCCAGTCCGCATTTGACTTGCAGTCGGACACAAGCTGTCTGACAAATCAGAAGAAAACCCTGTCCGCTTTGGGCTGGTTTCATTCCACGTTGGCCGATTCTCAAATAAGGGCTCTGTTTCATGCTCGAGACACGATCCTTTTTTTAAGAGGAACTTTGGCTGGGGTTGAACAGTTAGCGCAGATCTATTTTCCTGGGAGCCGTGCGCGGTTTGGCCGGCCGTACCCAAAGTCTCGATTTGGTCTTGGGAGCGTTGTCCGTTTAGCTAAACGGCGAGATAGGCACGAAACTATCTTCATTCGAACTGAAGAAGTTTTTTCGGAAAGCATCGTTGCCGAGTTTATTCAAAATGCCCGCACCTTATTACCTTTGGGGGTGGAGATTGTTGTAGCGGCGCCTCGCCGGCACTTACCTCCACTCGCTCCGCAGCGCTTAGGGAGGATCCCATGTCACATTTTACTCAGGTAAAAACCCGTCTGAATGACAAAGAAGTCCTCAAAAAAGCGCTCGTGGAACTTGGACTCACGATTGTTGAAGGAGAAGCTGGCAGACAGGTGCGAGGGTATTTTGGGGAAACTCAGCAAGCCGAGTTTAAAGTTCTGACAGAAACCCACTATGACATTGGTTTTTCTCGTGCTGAGGATGGATCTTATTCACTCGTCGGAGATTGGGAGTTGCTCCCTCGGGTTTCTGGAATCGAGCCGGAGCGGTTTTTGTGCGACGTTAAAAGGGCGTATGCAAAGCAGGCGATTTTAACCACGGCGGCGCAACAGGGGTATGAGGTTGAACTAAAAGAATCGGAAGATGGAACAATCGAGATGGTGGTGGCGCAATGGTGAAAAAAATTCACTTCAGAATCAGTCCATTGGGTGAGGTTCAGATGGACATTGAAGGAGCCCTCGGGACTGAGTGTGATGCAATAAGCGCTCCGTTTGAGTCCGTATTAGGCACGATTTCCGACAAGACCAGGAAAGATTCGTTCTTTTCAGTGCGTGACGACCAAGAGATCACAGCGCACCAAGATGCGGGAGGTAAAGATGCCTCCTGAAGCGCGGCAACTAACTAGCTGTGAAGACCAAGAGCCTTCCAAAGCCATTCCCGTAACGCGAATATTCATCAAAGCCGATGGAGATCTGGTTGTGACCGATCTCTGGGACTCAGTGCGCCGCATGGTGGGAGTCACCGAAGAGGAGGACTTGTTTTGAGTGTTCGAATCCTTCGGGCAGGGCTCCATGGAGGTGAAGAACCCATTGTTCTGGGGAATGAGCGCTCTGGAATGGTGGTGTTCTCCGGGTGCCATTTGGCCTGCAGTTTTTGCTACACTCCGGAGACTTCGGTGCATCATCTGGGAAACGATTACTCAACGGATGGCTTTACAGAGCTTTTGGCTCGTCTGTTAGTATCAGGAGCCCGCAATTTGAGTTTGATATCACCCAGCCATGTTTGGAGCAAAATCGAATCGGTCCTACTGAAGTTTAAACAGGGTGAGGGCAGGCATATCCCACTGGTTGCCAAGATCAGTGGGTACGAGTCCGTTTCGCTGGTTCAGCGAGTAGCACAAGTGGCAGACGTCGTTGTACCGGATTTTAAGGTGTGGGGTTCGGAAGCGGCGACTGCAGTGGCACTTCCATCTCGTTACGGATCCATTACTCAAAAAGCCGTCTCCTCCTTCATGGCAACGCACGGTTCGCCAGTGATGGAGCATGGTCGACTGACCCATGGAATGATTATTCGCCACCTGCTCATGCCCGGCTTTCAACAAGACAGCGTTCGAGTAATCGATGCGCTCCGAGATGTGGGATTCCAAGGGTACCTAAACCTAATGACGTGTTTCATTTCTCCAGAAAAGGGTTTGGTACAGGCGCCTGTGGAGCAGGTCGAAGAACTCGTCGTGTTGGCAAAAAAGGCCGGTATGCGAGTTCTGGTCGGGGGCAAAGGATGAGTAAACAAAAGCCATTTGAAATATTGGCGGACGGACCGGGAACTCTGAAGTCCGCGGAGTTGAGTTGCTTTTTGGATCGTCCCACGACGCTTACGATAAAAAAAACACTCACGGTGAAACAGCGTGCTGAATTTAGTTTGAGCTCGATTTCCAAGGTGGCGGGGTTGAAGTGCAATGGGAAACAGCTGTTCCAAGCAGATTTGTTTGCTGTTCGATGCAACGACCTTCATGAAGTAGAGCTGGAATACCGCGATTCCCTGGAGATTCTGAGCCGAGTTTTTGAGAGTGAGTTTTTAAAAGATCAACACCTCGAAGATTTTTTAAAGAAGATTGCGTCTTTGGTTGGGCTGCGTCCACGATTTTTTGGGAAGTTCGGTCTAAAAATGCCTGGAATGGACTTAGGGGGGAAATCCTATCTAGAGCACTTGCAAAGTATCTCTGAAGACTTTGGTTTTTATTTCTTGGTTCATTCTGTATCGAAAGAAATGCATTTCATTCGTTTAGGATCCCATCGGGAATCGGGGCCTTTTGAGGGGGCTTATCTTGGCTCCATTTCAAGCGCGCGTACGAGTGGGTTTATGTACGACTCAGCCGAAGTGTTTTCCATCGATTCCAACGAGGGAAGGGCTCGCAAGACTGAACTCTCCCGTAGTGCGCTTTATTCACCTCTGGGTTTTTTGAAAAATGCATCTAGTTTTGAGGCCAAGAAAAACCGAATGCTCGCCGGCGGGCGAATGGAAACTGTATGTCCTGGGGCTACTTCTCCGGAACAGATGGAGCAGATCCTTGCTAACCGATTGTCAAAGCGGGCGGCCGGTTCTGAAATCTTTCGGTTTTTCACAGCTCATTTACCCGGTTTGCCCGGGGATTGCTTGGAGCTGAAATCGGCTCCCGAAAAATCTTTGCATGGCAAGTACCTGATCGCTGGGTGTCGCACCTCAGTACGTTCGAGCATGCCGTTGCATGAATTGACATTGATTCGCGCCTAGGAGGGCTGCATGAACGCTATTGAAGGAACAGACCGACGTCAGCGCGGGGTGCTTTCACTCGAGCCGCAGCTCTGGGAAGGTGCGCGATTTTCGAATGGGTATTGGTTTGAGGAGCGAGCAAGGTCGCTGGTGGTTCAGGGAGGAGCGTGGGAGCGCTGGTCCATACTGCATTGTACTTTTGAGGGTGGGTATTGGATCGGTCTTGAACTCCAGGAGGTCGATTTTAGCTGTGTAGAATTTACACACGTTTACTTTCGCGAAGTGGATTTTAGAAAAAGCACTTTCCGCCAAGCAGTTTTTGACCACTGCGTTTTTGATGGGTGCGAGTTTGCGTCCGATCCAGAAGTAGCTTCGGGAATACGGCGCTTGGACTGTTACGAGGCCACCCGAGCTGAGCCCGAGCAAGCGGTGAGTTCCGGAGTGCCCCAGTGCCCCGCGCCCTCGGAACCGCTTGCACCACCTGCAGATCGGTTCAGTGGAATTGAAAGATGATTGGAGTGGTATGAGACAAGCTTTTGAATTTAATGATTTTTCAGAGGGGGCGGTGGAATCCCTCTTTCCTTCGGGTCTCATTTTTGATACGGTGCCGCCGTTTTTCAATCTGCAGGTAGAAAGAGGCACTGTGAGTACAAAGTCGTTGTTGATTCTGGATGATGAAGTGTTGGCATTGGAAGCGCTGCAAATTGCCATGGGCGGGAAGTACAAGCTCTTTTTGGCGAGCTCCTTCCAAAAAGCGGTGTCTATTTTGGAGAATGAAGATGTCGATGGTGCGATGGTGGACATCAATCTTCAGGAATCCGATCATGACGGGATCGAGTTTTTGACTATCTTCAAGAAACGTTTTCCGGAAAAACCCGCAATTGTCGTTTCCGGGTACCGGGAAGTCCCTACAGTCGTTAAGTGCATCAAGCTCGGGGCGGATGACTATTTGGAAAAACCGTTCGACCGAGAGACTTTGGAAATGAAGTTGGACAAAGTGCTTACGGGTAGCATGCGGACACGCGTATACCAGCGCGCTTTTGAAAAATCGGCAGCCGAGTCTAAGATCGTCGGAAAAGACAGTGGGGTATTGCGAGCAAAGCAAATGATTGCCGAAGCTGCTTCGCTGCGCGTTCTTTTGGTTGGGGAAACCGGGGTGGGTAAAACCCCGTTCGCCCGCTACTCGAGCGAAGTCGTCGCTGAGCTCACTGGGCAGATGCGGCCTTTTGAGCAGTTGAACTGTGCTTGTTTGAATACCGAACAGTTCCAAGATCAGCTTTTTGGACACAAGAAAGGCGCTTTTACGGGGGCGATTTCGGATAAACGAGGTCTGGTTGAATTGGCTAGGGGAGGAGACCTTTTCCTAGACGAAATTGGGGAAATGCCTTTGGAGACGCAGGCAATGTTCCTCACGTTTTTGGATTCAATGGAATATTATCGCCTGGGAGACGATGTTAAGCGCAAGGCAGATGTGCGAATCATTGCAGCAACCAATCGAAATTTGCGCAAGATGGTAGAGGAAGGAAAATTCCGAAAAGACCTCTACTCGCGCATTTCTCAAGTTGTGGTCAATATTCCCCCACTACGGGATCGTCAGGGCGATATCCCGCTTTTGCTAGAGCATTTTATTCAAAAGTTTGCGGGTTTTGATAAGCCCTATAACCCGGAAGTGCTTACGCTCTTGCGTGAACAGCGTTGGGAAGAGGGCAATGTACGGGAGTTCCAGGATGCTGTGGAGTTTCTGGTGTTACGCTCTCGTGGTTCTGACACCATTGAGATTGAGCATGTTCCTCCAATGTACCGCAGCCCTAACGAAACGATGGAATCGGTGGTCGAAGTACAGGCCTCTGTGGATGATTTCCGTCGGGTCTTAGATTTGGGGTTAGAGTCGTATTTGGATGCCTACGAAAAACAGATTCTTCAACAATGTCTGGATCAGTATCAAGGGACTCTCGACGAGATGGCAAAGCATCTCAAAGTGTCTCGTCCGACTCTCTATCGCCGCTTAAAGCGTCATCGAATTTCTGGTGGGGTCAGAGAAGAGTCTCTGCATTAGGGTAAACAAATAAAGCCGGGGGCAACAAAGCCCCCGGCTTTATTTATCGATGTGAATCCCCCGAACCATCCCCCTAAACAGGAAGCTTAAAACTCGAAACCGCGTTCCATTACCGTCCACCCCATGATTCACGGTAATCAAATCCCGAAAAAATTGGCAATAAGAATTTATTGGGCCTGTTCATTCTACGGCTTTCAGCTATCCTAGGGTTTTAAAATAACAGGGGAAATCACAAATGAAATCGTTCCATCGGGTATTCGCAAGCATGGCTCTAGGACTGCTCCTCGCGGGCTGTGCCACCAAAATAACAGGGCTTAAACAGAGCCCTAGTTTTACCTACGCTGCCGTTCATGGGGGCAAACTGGCTATTGGTGGGGTAGCGGCCGCGTTTGATACGCTAGACGAGGGTCGCCGCACTTCGTACGCGAATGTGATGCGCAACGCACTCTTAGAAGAGCGTAAGGATTACGAGATTGCTCCTGTGGGGACTCTGATGAACCGCCTGGGGCGCACCCAATACCAAGGCTTGATCAGCGAAATGCAGTCGACCGGCATGTTGAGCGATCGTTCGGTGTCGAACCTAAAAGCCAAGCTTGCGGGGATACGTTACGCCGCGTTTTCTAGAATCGAAAACGACGAGGTGCATACGGATCGCTCCGAATCCTCTTCGACCGACAAGAACGGAAACATCGTTCCAGGAACCGAAAAGGTCACTTCGTCTACAACCCGCACCGTTTCAGCTTCAATGCATGTTTACGATCTGCAGACGGGCGAGCTTGCGTTCACCGGAACGGTGACAAAATCCCTTTCGGATTCGCGGTCGTACGCCAAGGAAAGAGAGATGGGGCTTGTTACCGTCATCAAAGCCATCAAAGGCAGCGATGGGCAGAATTCTCAGGATACCCAGTATCCCTATCCCAACGCTCCGGATACCGGTAAGGTTTTGGCACGTGTTTTTGCTGGGTTTGGAGAGAATTTGCCCAAAAAAGACTAACGAGAACGGGGGCGCCTCCAGAGGAGGTAAGCCCCCGCAATTTCTCCCCCGATAATCGACGCTCGGTGCATCAAGACGGACAGGTGGTTTTCGAGATTATCGAATGGTGAGACCGGAAAGCGAACGCCCAGCGCTGGAAAAACAAATGCCAGGGCGCAACTGCTATCCCACAAGTGCCCGTCTAAAGCGTCTGTCGTAAAGTCTAAGATCAAATGCGTGCTCAGTCCCAGCGCGACACTTCGAGCTTTTTTAGAAATAAAACCCGAAGCCACAAGCAAGGCCCAAAGAATGCCAGTGTGTCCAAAGGTACGGGTTCCGCTGATGAGGCCGAGGTCCTGCCCTCTTAGGCCCGTGTACCAAGAGAGGCCATAATACAAGGGTTTGTCGATAAGGTCGGGAAGCACACACCCAACCAGGATCCAAAACAGTGGGAGACTCGCACTCCATGGTTTTGCCATGGTTTTGCCGATGCCCAGGTGTCCGAGGAAAAACATACCTCATGTTACCTTTATTTCCTGTCCAAGACTATGGACTTGCCTTGACCTTGATCTTCGATTGTTTAAGCATGAAGCCACGTTATGGACGAAATCGTTTTGTTTTCTTTCTCTATCGGAGCGGGCTTTCTCGGCGCGCTCTTGGGTTTGGGCGGCGGAATCATCATTGTTCCCGTGCTCACGCTGCTCTTTGATGTCGATATTCGATACGCGATTGCGGCGAGTTTGATTTCGATTGTGGCTTCTTCTTCCGGAGCCGCCGCGAGTTATTTGCGGGATCGGCTGACGAATCTGCGTTTAGCAGTGTTGCTTGAAGTTGGAACAGTTGCTGGGGCAATGTTGGGTTTTTTGATTTCTTCAAAGGTGGGGACTTCGTTTTTGTTTTTGCTTTTTGGGGTGTTTCTATTTTTTTCGGCGCTGATGATGGGCCGCAAGAAGGACGGCCAAAATGGGCCGGGGCGCAATCACCCTTGGTCGGAGTCGCTGGGGTTGGCGGGTGTTTACCCCGAAGGAGGAAAGCAGATCGCCTACTCCGTAGACCATGTTCCGTTAGGCTTAGCTACTATGGTACTTGCTGGGGCATTGTCAGCCCTTTTGGGGATCGGCAGTGGAATTTTTAAGGTCATGGCCATGGATGGAGCGATGAAGCTGCCCATTAAAGTTTCGTCGGCGACCTCAAACTTCATGATTGGAGTTACGGCCACCGCCAGTGCCGGTGCCTATTTGATACGCGGTGATGTGCGCCCCGAAATTGCAGGTCCGGTGGCGGTGGGAATTGTCATCGGTGCTTGGATTGGAGCGGCCTATATGGTCAAGCTTCCGGCCCGCACTGTTCGGCGCGTATTCGTTCTGGTGATGGGTATCGTTTCTTTGCAAATGATTTACCGAGGGCTTCAATGAGCAATCACAATTTGGAACAGCTTGAGCTGAAAATAGCGCTCTTGCTACGCTATGGTGTTCTGGCAGCAAGTAGCTTTTTGTTGATCGGTTGGGCATTGCAAATCGGAAGCCCGGAGTCTCCGTTTGAAAAGTTTCAAACCTACAATGCGATTTCATTCTACGAATCCTGGACGCGTGCCTGGTCGCAGCGCAATTGGGGGCTGTTGAGTTCTTATGTGGGGTTGGTTGCCTTGATCTGTTTGCCGTCGCTCCGGGTGCTATTGAGTGCCTACTTGTTCTTCAAACAGCGGGAGTTTCGTCTGGGTGTGATTGCATTGCTCGTGTTGGCGGGTCTGTTTCTTAGTTTTTCTCTTGGCTTTGAGTATGACTAAGCGCCGTCTTGCTTTCGTACTGATCGTAGCCTTGCTTGCGGCGAGTTGTTTTATCCAGCAACTGCGTGGAGATGGAAGGGATTTCACCGCCTATTACAAGGCGGCCAACCGCCTTTTGTCTGGTGAGGCTTTTTACGTTTTTGAGGGCGGGTACGCTTTTAAATACGCTCCGCTGACGGTGTTTTATTTTATCCCTTTTGCTTGGCTTCCGTTTGAGTGGGCTCGCTGGGCGTATGCACTGGTGCACCTCTCGGCAGCGATCTTGGTTCCGGTGTTGGCGTGGCGCTTGGTTGCAAAGTCTCCGGCTTTTCTGGCTGGGTTGGTTTGCGCTGTGCTGGGAGCGTTTCGTTTTGTCGATGGCGAATTCCGGGCGAGTAACATTGGAATGTTTCTCAACCTGGCTCTCTTGACGGCTGCGCTGGTGCAGACTGCCCCGCGTCGATACTGGGGACCGTTCGTCCTCGCTCTCGGTGCGGTGATCAAGATTCACTCCTTGGTTGCATTTTTTGCATATCGCCTTAGAGACAGGCGGACCGCTTGGGTGATGGGGGGAGTTTTGAGTTTTTTGATACTTATCCCTTCGCCACACTATTGGTTCGCGTGGGCGGCGCAGATGCGAAATACCCAGGGGGTGATGCCCCTGACTCCGGGTAATTTGAATCTGCAGGGTTTTTTTCCTTTTGCAATGCAGTTTTTCGGTTGGGATGGGCATTCGGAAAAATGCTTTTTGTTGGCGGCGCCATTTGCCATTGTAGCGGCAAAAGTGCTTCCGCGATTTTCGATTGATGAAGCTGGAAGATATCCCAGTCTTTTTTTTAGGACTGCTAGCGCTTGGGTTTGGTTGGCTTTGATGAGCAGTCCGCTACCCTGGCAGCAGACATACTCACTCCTGTGGGCAGTTCTCCCAGTTATGTGGTGCTTTGCAAGCAAGGGAGAACGCATTTGGATTGCGAGCCTTTGCATTTTTCTCGGGGCAAGCAACCGGGATATCATTGGAGTTCGAATCTGTACTTTTTTGGAAACAAATCAAAGTGTGTTTATTGCGCTTCTGATTCTATGGGGGTTATTGCTGCGTCAGGTGACCCGAGAAAAAGACGCAGCGTTGGCGGGGTAGATTCCGGGTCTTCCCCCCAGTTTTTCAGCACTCTGTAGAATTCTTCGCGCAAGTCTTCGCTAAGTCCAATGGGTGAGTTTAATCGTGCGTGCACTGCTGCTAGACCCAGGTCTGTTTTGGGGCAGTTCGTCAGCCCAAAGGCAATTCGGCTCAATGCGCGTTCGTCATGGAGATAGGCCGTTAACGTGCGTGCAAGGCGATCGGTGTCCGTGAGTTGAGCCCGCCCGAGGTAACTCAGGTAGCGTGTGACCAGCTCGGGGCAGTGTTGAAGAAAACGGGCGTCCAATTCGGCGATCGAGAGCACATTCTCCGCAGGAGAAGTCGCCTCGAGAGCAGGGGCAAGGATCAGGGAGAAGGCGAGTGAGAAACGCAAAGTTTGCTTCAAAGTTCCGGATCTATAGCTGGGTTTTTGAGGTGGAGCAATACTCAAAAAAAGCAACATGATTCCAATGGGTTACTGATGGATCAGGTGGCTGTACGCCATGCCACAGACCACGGCCCCGGCAGACCCTTTGAGAAAGCGCCATGCACGAGCCGAGAGGCGGGGATCTTTGCGTTGTAGCCAATCTTCGAACTGCGCAGCCTTTGCGTCCAACTCGACAAAGGTGTCTGCTTTGCGTCCAAGACCGATTTGGTTAGCCTTGAATCCTGGAATCAATGCGGTGAGCGCGGAGGCTGCTTTCCATTCTGCGAGGTTTGGATTGTCATTGTGCAAAACAAAGAGATCGATCAGGCGTCGGAGGGTGGGTTCGTTTGGCACCGCTGCGAGGCTCATTCGGTTTGCGAGAGATTCGACGAAGGCTGCCCGTCCGGATCGATCAGCCGGGGCATAGTTTGCAAAAAGATCGTGGAACTGCTCGCGGGCTTTGTCGGGCCAGTTTTGATCGATCGATTGCAGTGCCAACGCAAAGCTGCGGTACTTCAAGGGACTGTCCTTCTCGGCTTGGGTAAACAGCGCCTTACTCAGGGCGTGAAACTTCGCGAGAAAATCCGATCGATTGGAGTTAAACCCGGGTTCGTTGGCCTCTCGAATTTTTTCGCTCCACTGCTGTGCCCCCCACCACTCCTGCTCTTTGGATTTGAGCACGTGCTCCATGTCGAGCGCGAGAGCTTCAAGGAGCGCCCTCTTCTGGTCGGGAGCCGAAATTTGAGTGGCGACAAAATCAAATATAAACTCTGCATTTTCTGCGCGGTTCAAGACATTGACTCCCTTTTCCTGAGGCTGAAAACTCAGCAACTCAGCCAGGTGATCCGCGCCGTTTCGAACGCGGATACGATCGGCGATCGTGAGATAGGCCTTTAGAAAATCTTTTTTGTCATTGGCAGACTCAAAACGAATGGCGTCGAGTCCCATGCGGACAGCTCTGCGAAGTTCGATGGGGCTATCGCCCGTGTTGGTCTTCGCCATTCCAACGTAGACTGCCTGGGCAAGAGACTTGTTGATCTCTTGCCAGAGCCGAGCTGTCTCTGGCCGTTGAGCGGCATCAAACTCGGCGTGGTAGGCGTTTTGTAGGTGGTGCAATGTCTGGGCGTATTTGAAATAGGACTCGGGAGTAGCATTGGGTCCAAAGGGAAGTGGCGACTTGAATCGATCTTGAACTTTGGAGGTGAGCTCGGCCAGTTCCTCAGGGGACATTCTTGCCATGCGGATGATATTTCTATTTTCAGCTCGGTAGAGGAGCTCGCTGATCTGAGCTTCATCCGGGGTCTGCGCTTTCAACACTGAAATCAGGGAGTGAAACGCCACTAGGAAACAAACCGTCAGGCACCGCAACCGTGGGGCATTTGTCTTGTGCATGCTTTAGTTCTCGTAGGGTAGAAAGAGCCGATCATAGCTAAACAAAAGCACCCATAGCTCTTCGAGTTCGGATTCTGTAAAGTCTGTTTTTCGTACTTCCAATTCTTTGAGAAACTTCCGCACCGTTTGTTGGTGTGCCGAACGATCTCGCGGGCGCCAGCCCTCAAACTCCAGCGTGGGGAGCTTGGCAAAATCCCTCGCTGCCTGACTGACGGCTGGTGGCGAGTGATTCAGGGTTCCAAAAGGGGTGAGTCCAAAAGGATGGGTAGAGTCCTCTAGTGGTTCGCAAAGGGGCTTCCAGCGGCGTAGTTGAGCTTCGAGGTTGGGGAACGGGTGTGCAAAGTGAGAAGTCCACTGTTCTTGATAACAGTAGGCATCGAACAAGTGAGCGTATAGCGGATTGGGGGCGAGTGGACCGGGACGCAGCGCCCAGTGGGTGTTGGGCGATATCTGGCGACTCGTACCCAGGAAAGCGGGCCCCAAGACAGCTTCTTTCTGGGGATGGGCGATGTCCTGCGTTTGAGAATCAATTTGGTTGGCGAGGAGTCTGCGCACCTGAGAACCCTTCAGACGCAAGCAGCCGTCGGCATGGGTGCGCGAATCGACTTCTGCTCCGAGCGCTGCCATGGTGAGCAAGCGCGCGCGTTCCCTCCACGGAAGGCTGCGGTTTTGTAGCGAAAATAGCGGGTGAGTAAAGCGGGCCGGTGCCTCCGTTTGTGGTCGAATCTTCGGAATCGCGCACAAGATAAAATTAGTTCGGAGATTTTGCCACAGATCCAAGTAGTGGAGCCATTGAGCGGGGTCGTGCGGCAGCAATCCAAGTTTTTCGGCCATGGCGCGGGGTTGGCCCCAGGGGCGGTGCAACGCAAACGCCAGATCCAGTCCGGCGCGATCGATTAGATCGCAGATCTCGATGCCAGTAAAACCGCGATCGGAAGCGTGCAAGAAAGCATCGACAATACCTTGGGAGTTCGCGGAATCGGCATAGGACGCAAATGCGTAGGCCAGTGGGTGCTGTTCAGGAAGCGCTCGAAGGATCTTGCGCAATGTAGAGGGGGCTTTGTCATCTTGGTAATGGAGCCCCAAGATCTTGGCGAGGCGTTGAATCTGAAAAATGCGTTGCCTGCCATAATGGGGGTAGACCATCAGGCGCAGCACGCCTCCGGGTTTGAGGCGCTGGGCCAGCTCGCGCAGCGTGAGGGCCGGGTCGGGCAGGCACATTAACACGCCGTAACATTCGATGAGATCAAACTGTTCGCTTGGAAAAGCGGATGGATCGCTCAAGTCTAGAGTTTCGAATGTGAGGTTACGCAATCCATGATTGCGACAGCGTCGGCGGGCGATATCCAACGAAGTTTGTGAAATATCCGTCGCAAGAATGGGGCTGCTCGGATTTGCCTGCGCAAAAACATAGGGCTGAAATGTTCCGCAACCTGCTATCCAGATAGAAGGGTTTTCGACTACGGGTTGGTGTGCGCGAGCAGCGATCCACGCCGCGTTGATCTGCCATAGCCGACTTGCAGGAACACGCGCCAATAGAGGGACGTTAGGGTAGGGCCATTTTTCGTACTGGCTGCGAACAGCGTCCATCGGGTTATTGTACCTGGCTAATGCGCTTAAAATAAGGCTCTAGTGCGGGTAGCAGTTCCAGCGCACCGGCAATGGTGAGGTGGTTCGTGTCGGAGTAGAGAGATTGTCCGTCTTTGTGTGTCAAACAGATGTTTTGATTGGGGCAAAGAGCTGGCGCGGGATCTATCTGGTGAAAACTTGGCGGGAGCGTAGACGCCAGGGTTTTTTCGACCGCGGCGATTTGGCGTTTGAACTGGGACCAGTTGCCATGGAGTGAGTTCAGATCTTCGTTCCAATGGGTGGCCATGGAAAGTCGGGCGGGAATGGGGATGGTGTAAATGGGGATGGGCAGCACCACCGTGGTGTTGACCCCTGTTTGTTGGATGAGCTTCCCGGTGGTTTGGAGTTTAGTTTCGAAATCTCTTTCCGTACTGAGCCTTTCCCAGCCTGCCGCCCAGAGCAGGTGCGTGTATTGGCCATTGTTTAGTCGTTCTAAAGCTAGTCGTGTCGCCTTTGCACACGGATGAGATGGTGGTTCCAATATAAACCAAGGACAGTTTTGAGTGGGGTACTCGATATCAACCCCGTATTTCGCTGCCAGAATGCGAACCACGGGGTGTAAGTGTCCGCGGTGGCTATTGCCCCAAAAAAGCACACGTGTTGTTTTTTGACGTTGTGTGGGGATGAGTTTCTTTAGGCGCGCCTCGCCTTGGAGTTTCCAGTTTTCTCTGTCGAGGGAGGCCCTCTCGAAGCGAAGGGATGAGTGACTGAAACGCTCCGGAAAGCCTTCTTTCCAGAGCACCCCACATGCCAAAGCGGAGATTATCGTCGATGCCAGCACGGAACCCAGAACAACGTTGCGTGCTGGCCAAAGAGTGCGTGCAGGCCGCTCGAGGTACCTATAGGACAGCGTGGAGCAAATCAGAACGAGGGGAAGTAGCCACAGAGTTTGGAGGGAAAACTGGTAGCCCCACCGGTATCGATAAAAGGCAAGGAGGGGCCAGTGCCAAAGGTAGAGGGAGTAGGAGAGTTGCCCTAGCTGAACCAGACGGGGGTGGCTGAGAATTCTCCCGGCAGGAGTGGTGGGGGTGGCAAAGGCGATGAGGCCACAGGTCCCGAGGGTAGGGAGCAGAGTGATCCAAGAGGGGTGAGCCGTTGAAGCGTTGAAAGTAAATGGGGGCAAGCTCACCATGCCCAGGCTCAGAGTGGCTAGGGTCGAGTGCGGCGTGGGCAGCCATTGAATAAAGGCAAGTCCCCCTCCGGCTAAGATTTCCCAGGCCCGATGCGGGGTGAGAAAGAACGCTTCCACGGGTGCCGTGGATTGAACAAAGGCGCAGCACGCAAAAGAAGCGAGACAAACCACTCCCATGGTGATGGGGATGGCTTTGGAGCGATTTCTCAAACCGAATAGGACCAGTGGAAAAACTAGGTAGAACTGTTCTTCGACAGCGAGCGACCAAGTGTGGGTGAATGGATTGAGATCGCTGGGGGGATCGAAATAGCCGACGTATTTTTTAAGGTACAGATTCGAGGCGGAGAGCGACTGCCAAAGCAACGACATTGCCAGTCTAGAAAAATCAGAAACGGCGAGTAAAAAGAATCCTGCTATCAAGCATGCCAAAGCCATCGCCAAATAGGCGGGCAGTAGACGTCGGATTCTCTTCCCCCAAAACTGAAAAACGCTGAAGGTGCCAGCGCGAAGTTCCTGCAGAATAAGTGAAGTGATTAGGTAACCCGACAGGACAAAGAATACGTCGACGCCGATATACCCACCGCTAAAACCAGGTACTTCGAAATGGTAGGCCAGTACCGCAAGGATCGATAATCCGCGGATTCCATCTAGCCGGGGTTGGTACATGCTGATATTTTAGCAGATTCATGTAGGTCACTAGCGACCTAAGACATTCGACCGGATTTCATCGACCATCTCATTCAGAAGGCGCACGGCCTCATCCTCCTTGTCAGTCCCTCCCATAGGCATGTAAGGAGTTCCGTGCTTATCTTTCTTCAATGCTTGCCGGAGCACAGTCATCGCGTAGGGCGAGGAGATATTGAATTCCTTTTCCCAGCCAGGGTGGCATGCAGCGCAAGACTCCAGGGCCTTGTTGTTAGTAAGGCGCCTTTCGATCACGGGAGGTCGATGCATTTCAAAACCCACAGCAGCAAAACTTTTGCAGTCGGGGGACTTTGGGAGGAAAGACTTCATTCTAGGAGAAAAGAGGAGTGGATTGGATTTATTAGCATGGCAGGCGGTGCAAACCTCCCCAGGGCTCGAGTCGATGGTCTGATGGTGGCGATAGGCATGCAATTCATCTCCGAGGGTTTTTCCATCTGGGGAGGGCGCGGATTGAGGGGTATCAAAAAAACAGGTAGGACATTCTCCCGCACCGTTCTTGGCCCAACAAATAATTCCAGTTGCATTGTTAGAGGGGAGATCTTTTGGATCGAAGCGTCTCATCCCGACACAAGTCGTGCTCGCAGAAGCAGAAACCCACTTCCACAGTGCGGCATCTCCTGTTTTAACCCACAAGTCGGATTCGGGAATCACCGTGTTTCCAGCATCGTCCTTTAACTGGATCCATCCCTTGCTGAAAGGACGGGGCGGGAGTTCGATTCCTTGTTGACGGCACGCCTCCATTTGCAGCTGGGTTCGCTCTTCCACCGGGACACCTGTGCTTGTGAGAGATAGCTGGGAGTAGCTGCAATAGAGATCTTTCTTGTTCTCAAACTCATGGTCGCACCAAGAGCGGCAAGCTCCCATGGTTTTCACCTCGGTCTGTGCAAAAATCCCCTTAGGCGCCTTCTCCCACTCTCCGGAACGGTCATTGAAGGAATCCCTTCCAGCCAGCGAGCATAGATAGGATTTGTTTGCAGGGTTCGCATGAAAAACGCAGAAACACCTTCGGTATTTATTTGTGGTGCGTGACTTTGATGGGGTGGGGTCACCAGTGCGATGCTCAGCGAGTAAGAGCACCGGCAACAGGAAAACAGCTAAACAAAGCCGCGCAGCCATGGAAAGACATTGGATCGATTTAGGTGATCGCATGTTTTTTTTTGTTTCAATCCGCATTTGATCCTACCTGCAAAGGGACATAGTGGAATTGGATTCAATTCTAAATAACAGTCTGTTTTTAAGATTCATTATTTTAGGCTACGACGGTAGTTCTCGTTGATCCAGCGCATGTGATTTACAAGATCGATATTCCGAATGTCTTCAGAGAGGGACCGATCAATAAAGTGATCTTCACCAAAACGTTCTGGAACACGAATTCCCCCACCCAGGCCTATCATTGGTAGGTTCAGTGTGTATCCCGTTTCCAATGTGAGCGATTTTAGTTTTTCATAAACCGTATCCGGGATGGCATCCGAGGTGTTCGTGTTGTTCGTGGTCTCAAGAAGCTGGCGTCGGAGGTAGTTATTGTACTTCATGGCAACTTCCGTTGAATCATCAATAAACTTTCGCCGTTCGAACTTTAAATTCTCCAATTCTGTTTTGGCCTCTTCATAGGGTTTTAGCTCAGCGGATAACTGCTTCATTTCTTGCAGTAGGCGATTTCGATTTTGGTCAGTGCGGCTGAGTTTAAAGGCTTCAACTTGGAGTTGCTCACGTCGTTTGAGTATCGAATTGGCCGAAGGTTCAAGGGTATCGACTTTTGCTTTCGAGGTGATGATATCCTTGTCCAGTGACCTCAATCGTTCACGCACCTTCGATGCCTGCTTTTCCAAATCAGTCGAGGAGTCTTTGGGTGGTTGTTCCAGCTTTGCCAGGACAGGGGAGTGCGGTTCCTCCGATGACTCCACAGCACTGTTCGCGTGTTCTTCGGCCGCTCCAATGGACGCGCCGAAACCCAGCAATAGGCCGAAAAGGATGGCGCGTAGAATCATTTGAGATAATTGTACTGCAGCGAACCTTTGCAAAACAAGCTGTGCTCCCAATAATCAACTAAAACAAATTTACCGAATTAAGTGTGGAGTAGCGGTGTGGAGGTTGTTGAGGGGGTGGTAGGTAAAGTAGTTTCTGAACGTTGTACTCACTGGGGTGTGAGAGTTCCAATGCGATATACCGATGCGCTGAGAGAATCGCAACGTTCCATTCCTACGCTCCACCAAGCCGATGCTGAAGTGCTCACGCTTTGGTTGGTTAGCGGACAATGGACTCGAATATCGGCCGAGACATGCCACCGTTTGAGAGTTCGCCGACCTGTGGTCAGTACCTCTCCCACATAGGTCCACGTGGCCTTAGAGTAATCTACTACGTGGGTGCCCGAAACGCTGGTATCGGCAAAATTGGCAGCTAGGGCGCGAGATTGGTCTGACATCTGCTCAAAACACCGATCGGCGATTTTTTGGGCGTCTATGGACTGGTCCGTAGAGGGAGAAGGGACGGGGGTGGCTCCTCGGATGGAGTAGAGCCCTTTTTATTGAAAGGGGATTGGTGGACCCGACGCGGATCGAACGCGCTACCTCCACAATGCCATTGTGGCGCTCTCCCAGATGAGCTACGGGCCCCCATAATTTTCGGAGATCGCGTCGCTCATCTGGGAGAGCACAACCATTGAAACGGTCGCTTTGCTCCCTTTGGGCAGATGAGCTACGGGCCCCCTAAAAAGAAGACCTATCCTGTACCAAACCACCTCTTCCACGGCAACGGTTAGTATTTCTGTTAGGGGTCGGAATCTTCCGCTTCGGCTACTGTCTGGTAGCTCATGCTCCACGCTTCCCGGCACTGCAGCGAGTAGTACACTTCGTAATTCTTTTTCTCTACAAACGTGCTCGTATAAGAATACCGCTGGTTCGGGCCGTTAGTTTGCGGGGCGAACGATCCCAAAGTCTTTCTGCTTTTGGTCGATCCACTGCGCTTTACCACTTCAACCACACGACATGAAACGTAGTTCGTAATGTCTATCGTGCTTTGGTAGAACTCCACCGTTACATGGTACACATGCGTCGAACCCGTGTACTGTTCCGACTTGTAAATCGACAACACCGCCCCTTCGGTAGGCGTCCAGTACGACCCACAGTTTCGGTAGTCATACCCTGGGATGTTTGGTGAGCCCATCGAGCTGCACAGCCCGTTCGAAGCAAACGTCTCAATGGCCTGGATCAACGCGAGCAGAATCAAAACAATTCGTATCATCGCTTTCTCCCAATGATTCTATTTTAGGGAGTTTCTTTTTATTTATGAAACGAATGCTTTTTGTTCGTGGTATTCACCCAGAGAATACACCCTAAGTTAATGAAAATCATAAGAAATCGGCCCGGCCCAAGGCTCGTTGTATACAGCCAGAAGAGGGGCTACTTTATCTACCAAAACATGCGTCACCTGCGTCCCCTGAGCACGCTGAATGCGCCCCCCACAAACCAAAAAAGACTGAGTCAGAAGCGCCTCGCGGTACTGCTCAAAGACCTTTTTCCAAATCACCAGATTGATAAAGCCTCCCTCATCTTCGAGCGTGATAAAAAGCACTCCCGATGCTGTTGGCGGTTGCTGCCGGCAAATCACTAACCCAGCCACTTGAATGCGCTGGTTTTCTACGCAGTTCTTCAACCTGTCCGAAGACACTACCCCCTGACCACTCAGCTCCTCTCTAAAATAAGAAACCGGGTGCGTATGCAAGCACACCCCCTGTGCTTCATAGTCCGAGGAAATCCGCTCCCAATCCTCTTCGACTGGGAGCTCAAAAGGTACTTCGGTGGCTTGAAAAGCAAAGCTATCCGCCAAAGCCATTTTCTGGATCTCCCACAGGCTTTGCCTGCGAGAAATTCCCAGGCACTCAAAAGCTCCGGCCCCTGCGAGGCCAAATAGATCTCGCTTTGTGAGGGCAGTGGGGCGCAAAGCCTGGGCTGTTTTCTCAATACAGTCTTCAAAAGAGCCAAACCCACTCGCGCGTGCAGACTCAATGGCAAATGCGACTTGCTTGCGGAAGCCACGGATTTGTCGAAACCCCAAACGCAAATGCATGGGGCTTGGAATCGTGTTGTCCCAAAAAGATTCTTGAATTGAAATGCCATCCACTTTAACCCCGTGCCGCATTCCATCGTGCAAAAGACTGTGTGGACTGTAAAACCCCATGGGCTGAGAGTTGAGCAAAGCCGCAAGAAACGCATCGGGATAATAGTGCTTCAGGTAAGCCGTGGCATAGACGAGTACTGCAAACGAAGCCGCATGAGACTCCGGAAACCCATACTCGGCAAACCCCTCAATCTGTTGAAAAACACGTTGCGCATAGTCGACAGAGATTCCCCGATCGATAAGCCCCTGACGAAACCTATCTCCCAAGCTGCTCAGTCGATTGTGCCCGTCGCGTCGCCACGATCCCATCGCGCGTCGCAGCTCGTCAGCCTGGCCCCCGGTAAAACCTGCGACTGTCATGGCTATTTTCATGATCTGTTCCTGAAACAAAGGAACCCCACAGGTTTTTTTTAAGATGGCCTCTAGCTCCGGGTGTGCGTACTCAATACGCTCCTCTCCATTGCGTCGCTTTAAGTACGGGTGCACCATGTCGCCCTGTATCGGTCCTGGTCGAACCAGAGAAATCTCAATCACCAAATCATAAAAACAACGAGGGCGAAGCCGTGGGAGCATGTTCATCTGCGCACGCGACTCAATCTGAAAAACACCCACAGTATCAGCCGCACAAACAGAGTCATAAACAGCAGGATCCTCCCTGGGCAAAGACGCAAGTGTCCAAGAAACACCACGGCTCTGTTGGATAAGATCAAACGCTTTTCGAATAGCAGTAAGAATTCCCAAACCTAAGATATCCACCCGCACAAAGCCCAACGCATCGAGGTCGTTCTTATCCCATTGGACAATAGTCCGGTTTTCCATCGCGGCTTTTTCAATGGGGACATTGCGTGACAGAGCATCTTGGCACAGAACAAACCCACCCACATGGGTGCCCAAATGTCTGGGAAAAGACCGGATGGCTCGGACCATCGAAAAGTACAAAGCCATTTTTTCAGAGGGAACAGACGTGGCCGTTGATTGCAGAGCCTTCAAATCGATTTCATCCAAAGATCGACGGTGCGTTAACGTCTGGAGAGATTCCACTGTGGCAATCGATATTTCAAAAACCTTGGCGACCTCTCGCAACGCAGATCGTTTTCTAAAGCAAATCACTTCTGCGGTGATCGCAGCGCGGTGTCTGCCATACCGTTGATAAATGTACTGAATGATTTCTTCGCGGCGTTCGTGTTCAAAGTCGATGTCAATATCAGGAGGTTCTCGCCTTTCACGAGAAATAAAACGTTCAAACAAAAGATCCAAGTGAGCCGGGTCAATCGACGTGATTCCTAATACATAACAAACCAAAGAATTGGCCGCCGAGCCGCGCCCTTGACACAAGATCCCCTGAGATCGCGCAAAACAGACTATGTCCCAAATCGTGAGAAAATAATCGCTGTACTCCAGCTCTTGGATCAGCGAGAGCTCTTGCTTTAGGAGTTCTTGTACTTTTTTTGAAGGATTGTGGCCATACTGTTTCTTGACTCCCTCCCACGCGAGTTCTGCCAAGTACGAGTCCCCGGTGTGGTTGCTCGGGATCCATTCTGTTGGGTATCGGTACCGGATCTCGTCGAGAGAAAAAGCGCATTGAGAGGCGATTTCCACTGAGTGCTGTACCCACTCCGGGTGTTGAGAAAAGAGCGCATACATTTGCTCGGGTGACTTTAAACAACGGTGCGCATTGGGCAGTAGTCGAGTTCCTCCCTGAGTTAAAGTGCAACCATGGCGGATGCAGGTGAGAACATCTTGCAAGGGTTTACGTTGTGGTTCGTGAAAAAGCGGCTCGTTGCTCGCGGTGCAGGAGAGTTGGAATTGCTTTGAGGCTTGCTTGGCGGCCGAAAGGCGGGCTTTGTCGCAACCATCCAGAGCTAGACTAACAAGAAGAGATAGATTCTTCCCAAAAGCCTCTTGAAGCAGAGGGACTTTTTCGGTGGGGAGTTTCCATGCGGGAAGCAACAGGTACAAGTCCTTTGAAAAAGACAATAGGGTTTCGAGCGGGGCAGTGGGGTTGTCTCGGTCAGAGTGCGCAGTGGTAAGCAGTTCACATAGGTTGCCGTAGCCGTTGCGGTTTTTGGCGAGCAGCAGCGCCCGCATTCCCTCGACAGGGACTTCTGCTCCGACGATGAAATGGAGCCTTTGCGCTTTTGCGGCGATATGGCATCGAGGGCTTCCATACACACCCAAGCGGTCCACCACAGCAAGCGCTCTGTAGCCCAGTGCTTTGGCCTGAGTGACGAGTTCTTCTGGGTGAGAGGCACCTTCTAGGAAAGAGTAATTACTCTTGGCGGCAAGTTCAGCAAAGGGTCTAGAAAACGCCATGAGCAAACCATTCTCCACTTGGGGTACGGTAAACCCACAGGCATTCACTTTCCTTTCGGGCAGTGAAATATTCTCTGGTCCCTCCTGATTCCCACCACTGAGTAAAAAGAGACTCAGTGGGCTCTAGTTTCCACAGTGGCGAAAGAGAAAAAGGCCGTGGGGGAGAGAACAGAAAAAGCGGGCGTTCGGGGAAAGGGTCTCGATGGTCACAGGCAGAGCGTGCTGGCCACGATAGAGAAAAAGACTGTTCGGGCAAGTGGCTGGAGTGGAGAAGGGCAAAACCCGCTCTATCTTCTCCTAAGCGGGCCCGGAGCCTTGCGACATAATGCGCAAGTGAGTGAGACTTGTTTTCAAAATCATCCAAAAGGGAGAGCTGGCCAGGGGTGTGGGGTGCTGTTTCGATAATTTTGAGATGGAGTCGCACTAGGGGCGACTCCCAGTGAAGGTTCTGCAGAAATTCCTTGAGGATGCGCAATATCGCCTGAGCTTCTTGGAGTGGTTCGTTGAGTGGTAGGGTTTTGGCGATAGGCGGGTGAGATTCTAGATGAAAAGTGAGCTGAATAGAACGCGCGGATAGGGCGCGTCCTCGCAAGCGAGCTTCTATTCGGATAAGAGCTTGTCGCAAACTAAACAAAAGTGCATCTAAAGAGAAAAACTCATCAGCATCTATAAATGTCTCAATAAGATCTTGAGGGGCATATAAAGGCAAACAAAGAGAGGTGTTCCCTTTGGCATAGAGGTGGAGAGATTCCCCTTCTTTTCCAAAACGCCGCAAGATCGAGGCTGTTGGAATGGCGATAAAATCCCCAATGGTCCGCATGCCGACTTTTTTTAAAAAAACGATGAGCCGTTTTTTTTCTGCGGCGTTCTCAGTGAGTGGATCTCCGATGAAAAAAAGTTTTTCAATAGGCAGGAGCTTGAGCCTGGCCGCGCTTTTTCCGGTTGGAATACGCTCTGGAGTTTTTTGCACCAGCGCGCGTGCCCACTCGGGCCTGTCGACAAGAATCATTTGATACGAGGAGGCAAAAGTCTCAGTGAGATGCTCAGCGTGAGACCAGATTGTGTTTTCGCCTCCGAGAGCACGCAAAGTGGGCTGGATATCCAGGTACAGGTGGTGCAGACCGCACAAGGTAACTTTGGGGGTGAGCGCAAAACAGCTCTCCGCCAGAACGCTTAAAGAGTGTGGGCTTTGGATATAAAGGGTCCGCATTTTTTGAGTGTCCAATGGGGAAGGGGGGTGTGGGTGAGGATAAAAACATCACACTGGTTTTTCTCGGCGCAGAGTTGGAGTTTTCTCAATAGGGGGAGATGGCAGAGCCGAGAAGCTCTGAGGAAAAGAAGGCGAAATAGCCCTGTTTGAGAGGCTTCTAACCCCAGGCGCCAAACTTCAGAGGCATCCCGTGCTTGTACTAATAAGAACCGTGAGAGAGGGATTTTCCAGCGGTATAAAAGGGCCTCGGGATAGAGGATGCCCTCGTCTGAGGCCCAGAAAAAATAATCTTCGTCAGTGTGAGAGGATTCTAAAGCTTTGTTTAAGGTGGCCTGAACAGGAGCGAGGGTTTGTTGGGCGAGGACCTGGGTTAACCCTCCCCGAGCGTTTAAAGAAGAAGTAGAACTAGACAAAAGGCCCATTTTTATGACATACATACATTTGTATGTTTTTGGTAGGGGGAAAAAGAAAAAAATGAAAAGCCCGCTGACGAGTTCGCAACAAGATGTCTTGAACTTTATTAAAGACACGTGTGCCACTCATGGCGCGCCGCCCTCTTACCGTGAAATCCAAGACCACTTTGGTTTTAAGGCCGTGGGAACAGTTCAAGGGTATGTCAAAGCGCTGATCCGCAAGGGCTACTTAGACGATCCTAAAACTGCCAAAAACGGACGCAAGGCGCGGGGGCTTTTTCCAGCGGGATTTCGACCGCAGGGGACTCAACGGATTCCTATTTACGGAGAAATCGCTGCAGGGCCCTTGAGGGACACGCCCCAAGTTGAGTTGGGGTCTGTTTTAGTTTCAGAGGATACTTCTGCAAAACCTAGTTTTGCCCTGCGTGTTGTCGGAGACAGCATGATCGAAGCAGGGATCCTAGAGGGCGACCACTTGATAGTGGAAACTGGGTCCCGCGTGCGAAACGGAGACATTGTTGTTGCCTTGGTAGGGGGCGAAACCACTGTGAAACGATACCGGGAAACGGCGCAGGGAGTTTTCCTCGTTCCGGAAAACAAGAAAATGAAACCCATTGCGGTCACCGATAAAGCCTTCCAGATCCAGGGAAAGGTCGTCGGCTTGCAACGCAAGATTTAGTAAAAATAAAAAGTGTTAGACGAGGGGCTACTTTTTCAGATTTTTCTTGCAAACAGTGTTTGCCCAAGAAAGCACGGACTCGACAAGTTTTAAAGAGTCTCTTAGATCTTTTTTGTTTAGTTCCTCGTACCCTTCTTCGTACCGTCGGATCGTTGCGTACTCAGTGAATGTTTTTAGGGAAGAGGGAGATGGTGGTTCAACATCGTCTGGCAACAAGGCAAGCAGCGCTTCGATATCATGCGTGTGAATGATTGGCTCATTCAAACTGCAAAGCACAGCTTTTAAGCATTTTTCAATACATTGCTGTCCCAAAAAAAGAACATTTTCTTTTCTACCTTCCTCGCTTTTACTGAGCACAACGGCCGATCCGAAATCGCCTTGAGCTATTTTCAAGAGTTCAACGGCGTATTCTTTGTCAAATTTTCGCTTTTTTGGGGTCATTTGAGGCACCAGTTTGGGTAGATCTCAATGCCGTCTGATTTTACCTCGAATAGGACACCGCCAAAATCTTTTCGTGCTTCATAACGCGATTCATGGACGACAAGCAAATCCAAGGGCCAATCCGAAAGAGGACGAGCCAGCCGGTCTCGAAAGGCACTGACATTTTCAGAATCGGGCAGTATGACGGCGACATCTAAGTCTGATGCATCTGTCATCTTACCTCTTGCAAAAGAACCGAAAACGAAAATCCTATTAACAGCACCCGCCATGACACATTTCTGCACAATGGCGCCAAGCCGTGCTTTCCATTCCGGTAAAGAAGTGTCTATGTCTTTTTTCAAAATCAAAGGCATTAGGATAGATTTAACGCTCTTTCCCAGTCTTCACAAGTCCCACAGGGGGGATATTGGTAAAGCGGTTTCCTGTCAGGCACCGCGTACCTTTTTACAACTTCTCAAAAACCGCTTAAGCTATTCCCACTATGGAACGACGGGCTGTCATTACTGGAGTGGGGAGCTATGTGCCTCCCCGAGTGGTTACTAACAACGATCTTTCAAAGTTTATGGAAACTTCGGATGAGTGGATTACACAGCGCTCCGGAATTCGGGAGCGGCGGTGGGCACTTCCGGAGCAAAACAACTACGACCTTGCCTGGGAAGCCACTCAGCTTGCGCTCAAAGACGCGGGGATAGCCAAAGAAGATCTAGGCATGATTATTTTTGCTACTTTGAACCCGGATTACTTCTTTCCGGGAAACGGGGTTTTCCTCCAAGAGAAAATGGGGCTGCCATTTGTGCCCGCGTTGGATATCCGCCAACAATGCTCCGGGTTTGTATACGCTCTTTCGGTAGCAGACCAATACATCCGCTCTGGATTTACTAAACACATCTTAGTTGTAGGATCTGAAATTCACTCACGCGGACTGGACAAAACCACCCGTGGTCGGGACGTCACTGTTCTATTTGGAGATGGAGCCGGTGCGGTCGTGGTGAGCGCAAAAGAGATCAAAGATCCAGCCAAAGACCCGTTTATCTATTCCACTCACCTGCATTCCGATGGGCGTGGAGCGCGCAACCTCTGGATTGCTGCTCCTGGTCCGGCGAATGACAAAGAAGATCGTCTGACCCACGCCATGATCGACGAAGGCTTGCACTATCCCAAAATGGACGGCCGAAAAGTATTCATGGAAGCGGTTGTTCGTATGGGCGAGGTTCTGCAAGAAGGGCTAAAGGCCAACAATCTCTCTATCAACGACATCGATCTTTTTCTGTTTCACCAAGCGAACCTGCGCATTAATGAGGCCGTAGCCGAGCAGCTCAAAATTCCGCGGGAAAAAGTTTTCAATACCATCCAAAAATTCGGCAATACGACTGCTGCAACTATTCCATTGGGTATGCATGAAGCCATCAAGGCAGGAGCGCTTAAAAAAGGAATGCGAGTGGGAATGGCTGCCTTCGGAAGCGGCTACACATGGGCGTCTGCGATATTGCGCTACTAACGAAACGCTCTCGAAAATCCAGATTTTTGTAGGCTCTCAATCACCGAAGACCTTACTTGTAGAGAGTTTTCGATCTCCAAAAGATCAAATGGCTGCGCATCCGCAGCCGCTTCTAGTAGGGAACTACATTTAAAACTGTTCGATGCTTCTTCAATTAGCTGGTTCAATGCCGAAACTGCGGCCAAAGTTCCGGAGGGAGCCATGGGAAAAGTATCCACATTCAATCCTTTTTTCTTTTCGGTAAAAGCAAGAAACGTTCTTCCCAGCCAAGATTTCTTCTCCACTCGTTTTGCGAGGAATTCTACGAGGCGATAGCGCCAGCTCAGGTTTCTCAATCGCTTTGCGTCGAGAATGTGTTGAGTCAGCAATTGTCCCACCGATCCCAGGAGCTCTGGACTCCCGATCAAAACTTCGCGCTGCACATTGGAGCCGAAGGCATTGTCAATCACACCGACTCGCTCTAATGCGGGGCTCTGTTTAAAATCCGAAGGCGCAATATAGTTTCCGCGCTCTGCTAATTCGCTTAGGCCCATCAAAGCGATATTCATCCTGGCTCCAAGGGGGAGCTGGCTGGGGCTAAGTTTCAAGTCAATTCCAAGCGACTTGTAAATCAAATCCGCCAAGCTGGAACAAGTGACGCCAAAATGGCCGTCGTTCAACATGGGGTAAAGTCCCCCTTGCGGAATCGGACGGGCGTTAAAGTCGTACCCCAGTTGAACATCGAGTAAGGTGCGGGCGAGAACGTTCAGGCGACGGCTGAACGCTTCTCCCTTGCGGCTCTCGTCGCGCAAGCGATAGACCTCCAAATAATCCGAAAAAGAGGCGCTGATGTAGTTTGCAAGCGGGACTACGCGTACGCCAGCCTCGTGGATTTCTAATACAGCGGGATAGGTTTGGATTTCCCCACGAGGACTATCGTATTCCAGAAAAACCACCACTCCGCAGTGAGTAAAACTGCTTCGAGGAGAGCTAAAGCTCGTGTTCAGACCATCGTAGGATTGGTGGTGGTCTATGAGCAAGATGTCGCCCGGGCGAATTTGCGTACCACGAAGCACAACGTGAGACGCGTCGCCTAGGTAATGTCGTAATTCAAAGTCTAGTTTCCGAAACTCCCCATCGTTCAGCCAACCTTGGTTCTTCCATGGCCCGGCAACCATCGGCGCAAGGTTACTCAAAGGGACCGGGCCCGCAAGGCGTGATAGTCCCCGCTTATTCTCGAGCAATTTTTGCAGGGAGCGGCGGTTTCCAAACGCAGCGGCCAGTTCCAAAAAAGCAACTCGTGTTCGACCGGTTGTGGAGCTATTCGATGTCACGCGATTAAGGAGTTCTAAACTAGAGTCAGATAGTGGCGCGCGCAGATCTTTCAAACCCTGCAAAATATCTCTTAGGTAAAAAGGTTGCTGCATAGCCTGCAAAACCAACAGATTTGCTGAGTAGTGCCTCCAGTGCGAAATCAGGTATTTGATTCGCAGGTGCTCTTCAGAGGAGAGCCGGGATACTTCTAGGCCGTGCTCCCATTCCAGAACGCGAGAATTTGCGGCGAGCAGTTCTTGGATTGATTTAAGGTTTCGGGCATCAAAACTTTGCTGGACGAGACTGCGGCCTCTTTCAAAGCCCTCTTCCGCATGAAGCGGTAGACTAGCTCCCAGCAGCAGGTAGAAAATCCAAATAAGCTTCAAAACAGTCCCCTTGGCTCAACCAAAGGCGACCTTATACCAGAAGCTAGACTGGGTTTGGGGGCTTACTTTTCAGAACCGGGTTTGGAGCCGGCAAAGCTAATGTAGAATTTGCTATGGTTTTTCCCATCCTTAGCAAATTTTACGGTGCGAGCGAGTTCTTCTTCAGTGACAAAAGTACCGTGAATGCGGCGCAGAGGGATGCCCGGCTGAACCATCAAGGAATCCCCTTTACCAATAAGTTCCTCGGCACCTGAAGTGTCCAAAATCGTTCTTGAATCAATTCCTGAAGGCACTTTGAAACTGATTCGAGAGGGGATGTTGGCTTTGATCAAGCCTGTGACGACTTCAGCAGAAGGGCGCTGGGTAGCAATGACCAGGTGAATTCCCGAAGCGCGCGCTTTTTGGGCCAACCGAGTGATGGCGACTTCGACTTCTTCGCCCCCGGACATCATCAAATCTGCAAGCTCGTCTACCACGACCACCAAAAGCGGAATGCGGTCCTTGGGGCTCTTCATCTTGGAGTTGTAGGAATCAATATTCTTAGAGCCGGTCTTTGCCATCAGTGCATAACGGCGGTCCATTTCGGTCACGGCCCAGTTCATGGCGTTGATGGCGATTTTATTGTCCGTGATGACATCAGTAACGAGGTGAGGCAATCCCGCAAAGGCCGCGAACTCCAGCATTTTGGGGTCAATCAAAATCAAGCGCAGTTCCTGGGGAGAGAGCCGGAACAAAAGACTCATGATCAGACTGTTCATGAACACGGATTTACCGCTACCCGTCGCTCCAGCGACCAGTAGATGCGGCATGGCAGCGAGGTCGCCAAATAGCGGTCGTCCATCGGTGCTTTTTCCCAGTGCAATGGGGAGCAAGAGTTTTTTGTCTTCAAAGCCCTTTTGACTCAGCACTTCTTTGAGTGAAATCGTTTCGCTCTGCGGGCGAGGCACTTCGATACCCACTACGGTCTTGCCGGGAATTGGCGCAATCACACGCAGCTGATTCGTTCCTAAGACCACTCCGAGATCGTCTTGCAGGTTAGCAATTTTGGAAAGTTTCACCCCTGCCGCGGGCTTGTATTCGTAAGTCGTGACTACCGGCCCTTCGGTAATGGCAGTGATCTCTCCGGTAATCTGGAATGACTCCAAGTGCTGCACAATCATTTCGCCGTTAGCGCGCAACTCCGCTTTGCTGAGGCGTTTTACTTTGTTTTCGGCATTCTTGAGCAGTCGCAGAGAAGGCACCTGATACGACGCTGTGAAGGGGATCATCTCGCGGTATTCATATACGCCTGGCGTGGCTGCTACTTGCGTTGACTCTTCTTCGCTCTCTGTTTCGGAATCGTCGCTGACCGTGGCGGTTTTCTTTACGGGTTTTTTGCGCATTTTCACTACCACTGGACTTGCCGTGGGCTGGCCTGCGTCTGCCGCTACCGAGGACTGCTCCGATGTGGATTCTTCTTGCTCGTCTTCGAATTCTTCTTCCTCTTCACTCGCCGTGCGGTTGTCAAAAACTGTACGCGCAATTGCTCCCAGGGAAATGCCCGTGGTGAGCAAGAACGTGAGCGTGTACCCACCCGTTACCAATAAAATCGCGCCTCCTGTATTGAAATACTGCCGCAGGAAGTGGCCCACGAAACGGCCCACCAGGCCGCCCTGCCAAAGACTGGCTTCGGGAAAGCTTGCCACGAACATGAGATTGATGGTGATGGCTGTGAGTACGACACCCAGGAGCACCCCGGCGATCTTAAAAAAGTGGTCTCGAATGCGGATTTCCAAGAAAGTCCCCAGTGAAAACAGGGCTACCAAAAGAATGGAAGCATACCCCGGAGCCCCGACAGAGCCGAGGATCCCTTCGGCCAGTAAAGCGCCTACGATGCCGGCAAAGTTATGGATCTGGTCCAGGCGTCCTTGGAAAATACTAATGGAATCGAGTTGAATATAGCTGGTTAGAGCAACCAATAGAAAAATCGCAATGAGGCCGAACAAAGAGCCCTGGATCTCCCGGGCTACTCGGTCCATCGATGGGGAGCTGTCGGCTTCGTCAGAAGCAAGCCAGGCACGCTTCATTGCTACTCTCTCCTAAAACGGTCTACTGGGTCCATTGCCGCGCACACGGGCGGAACACGGCGCCCACCAGGTCTGGGCATTGTGCAAGATGAGTGCCGCTGACTTCAGTCGGCATACAGGCAAAAAACCTATTCAATTCACGGGATAGGCGGTAACCTACAGCCATTTTTCGGGTAGCCAGGTGCCCATTTTGGGCACCTTTGAGTGCGGTTTTGAAGAGGGATTCAAGGTGGAATACGTTTTAGACTCCTGGAGTTTGGTGGTCATTCTCCTTTCGGCATTTATCATCGGCTGGGCTGCGGAAACGGCGCAGACATTTATGCCCAAAGCCCTAGCTTTGACCCTTTTGGCTTGGTTGCAAACGCTTCCGGAGTTTGCAGTCGAAGCGACCATCGCCTGGAATCAACAAAGAGATCTGATGATCGCCAACCTGACGGGGTCGTTGCGCCTCCTGGTGGGGTTGGGCTGGCCCATGATCATGTTTGTGTTTTTTATTTCGGAAGGCTTGCGTAAACGCAAATGGGTTCGCCAGATCGACCTTGAAGACAGCGATTCCTGGGGTGTCTTGTTTCTTTTTATTTCGGTACTCTATTTTGTCGTCATTCTTTGGAAAAGCAGTTTGGACTGTTACGACTCGATCGTCTTGAGTGTGATTTACATTGTTTATCTCGTCATCATCGCGCGCCAACCGGTTCATGAGGTCGAGGACCCAGACGATCTTCCCTGGATTGGCAAAAAGATTCTGCGGCTAGGCCCCAATCTTAGAGTGGCGGCGGTGACCGTGCTCTTTGTGGGAGGAGGAGTTGCCCTCTACTTCAGCGCGCACCCGTTTGTGGAAACTCTCCAACGGTGGGCACTGGCGTGGGGAATTAGTACTTTTGTGTTTGTGCAGTGGGTGGCGCCGTTTCTATCGGAGTTTCCTGAAAAAGTTTCCGCTTTCAACTGGGCACGGCAAAAAGGCAAAGCCCCCATGGCTGTGATGAACATGGTTAACAGCAATATCAATCAATGGACGATGTTGGCCGCAATGATTCCTATCGTTTTCAATCTTTCTCTGGGCCGCTGGGAGGCCGTACATTTCGACGAACTCCACGAAATGGAATTGGCGTTGACGATCGCGCAGTCGGCGTTGGCAGGTCTGTTCTTGTTGGATTTACGGTTTACACTAATGGAGGCAACAGCGATTTTTGTGCTTTGGCTGGCACAGTTTATCCATGCTCCTTTGCGCAAGGAAGTGCTGATTGTCTACACGGTTTGGTTTGCGGTTTCAGTCATCTATTACATCCTGCGATTTCTCACTCTGCGACGCGGTCCGCGTGCATTGGTTTATTTGAGTGAACAAGCCGGCTGGGGAAAATCTCGATGAAGGCTGCTTACATTTCCCGACATGGTTCCCACAGAGAGGTCCTTCAAGTGGGCGAATTGCCCGATCCCACTCCCGGTCCCGGCGAAGTTCGTGTCCGCGTCCGCTCAGCGGCGTTGAACCACCTGGATATTTGGGTGACGGGTGGCTTGCCTGGTTTAAAGCTCACCTTTCCTCACGTATTGGGGGGGGACGCCTCCGGTGTGGTGGATCAAGTGGGGTCAGGCGTCACTCGCTGGAAAAAAGGCGATGAGGTCATCGTGCACCCCGGCCTTGCTTGCGGAATTTGCGATCGTTGTGAGAGCGGTTGGGAGAGTCTTTGTCCCGATTACCGGATCTTAGGCGAGCAAGTGTCGGGTACCCATGCCGAGCTGGTTTGCATTCCCCAGGGCAATGTTTTTTCCAAACCCGTTCAGCTGAGTTTTGATGACGCTGCTGCAATGCCGTTGGTGTCCACAACAGCGTGGCAGATGCTGGTCAAACGGGCCCAGGTTCAGCGCGGAGAGATTGTTCTGGTACATGCCGCCGGCAGCGGTGTGGGATCGGCAGCGATTCAGATTGCAAAGCATCTTGGCGCGCAGGTGATCGCTACCGCCGGGAGCCAGGATAAGTTGGACTTGGCCCGGCGTTTGGGTGCGGATCATGGGGTCTGTTACTCTGATGCCGATTGGGTGAGTGTGGTCCGCCGCTTGGCTCCAAAAGGCTGCGATGTGATCTTCGATCACTTGGGCGCAAAGTTTTGGGAATCCAATATCAAGCTCATCCGCAATGGTGGGCGCATCCCGGTTTGTGGAGCCACCACCGGCGCTGAGGCAACCACCAACCTTGCACATGTCTTTTTTCGCCAGATCCAGATCCTGGGTTCCACAATGGGAGACAAGCGGGACTTTCCCCAGATTTTAGAACTCTTCGCTCAGGGCAAACTGCGCTCTGTCGTGGACAAAGCCTTTCCGTTATCGCAAGCCGGGGAAGCATTTGACCGGATGGATGGCCGCAAGCAGTTCGGCAAGATTATTCTAAATCCTTGATATAATTTGCTTTATCGATGGGCTTGGTTCGATTTCTTTCGTCTTTATCAGGTTTCATGGTATTGGATTTTCTGTTAGTCAAGGAAGCCGGATGTTGAACACGGATAAATTTGTCCCGCAGCTTCAGCAGCTCACGCCAGCTCTGGAGAAAGCAAAGCGCATTTTGGTGACTGCGCCGGGCAATGCCGACGGAGATTCTATCGGTTCCCAACTCGCGCTGCGCAAGATGTTGCATCACCGGTACCCCCTCGCCGAAGTCGCTATCGTTAATGACGAGCCGTTGCCTTCGCGCTACCACTTTCTTCCCGACGTGGATTCGGTCCATACGTTGGACAGCTATGATCCCTCCGGTCAGCTGGGAAATTTCGACGTGGCCTTTATCGTCGATGGAGGCATTGATCGGGCGGGTCGCGTCCGACCGTATTTTGAAAATGCCAAAGTGCAGGTATTTATCGACCACCATGTCGTGAGTGTGGACTACCCCTACACCATTAAAATGGTGGATCCTTGCGCGTCGAGCAATACGGAGCTTTTGTATTACCTTTCCCAGTCACCTTATTTTGAAACCCCTCTGGACGCCGACTTTTGCCAGCATATTTACTTGGGGTTGATTTTTGATACGGGTTTTTTTCGCCATTCCAATACAACGCCTGAGTCCATGGAACTCGCCGCGATGCTGCTTAGAACTGGTTTTGATTTTACCCGCGTGGGAGAACGCGGCCTTCTGGAACGCAGCTACTCCAGCCTTCAGCTGCTTTCGGAAATTCTGTCATTGGCCAAGTTAGAAATGGGAGGGCGCATCATTTGGTCCAAGGTCACCCAAGAAACGATGCGAAAATATGGTGCAGAGTCGGACGACAAAGAAGGCATTATCGATCATCTTTTTCTCACGGTGGGGATTGATGTTGCTCTCATCTTCTTTGAGCTAGGTCCTGCCAGCACCAAGATTTCGCTGCGCTCCCACGGGGGCATCGACGTCGCGAAATTTGCTCGATCATTGACGGTTCAGGGCGGCGGGCATAAAAAAGCAGCGGGTGGAATGTTTCAGCAACCAGTGGATGACGTCATTCCCCAGGTTTTAAAAGCTCTGGAAGCTCGGATTCGAGAGACAGGGCTGTACAACGATGCTTTTAACGTATCTCAAAGCAAAAATTCACCGTGCGTGCGTGACTGACGCCAATTTGGAGTATGAGGGCAGTATCACGATTGGGCGCAATCTCTTGGACGCGTCTGGGTTTCAGCCGTTTGAACGGGTAGAAATTTACAATGTCACAAACGGGGAGCGGTTTGCGACTTACGTCATGGAAGGCCCAGTAGGGACGATTTGTATTAACGGCGCTGCGGCTTGGAAGGCTCGCAAAGGGGACACGATCATCATCGCGGCCTATTGCCAGCTCGACAAGGAAGAGGCGCTGAGTTTTCGACCGACCCTGGTTTATGTTGATGAGAGGAATGAAATTAAGTCCATTTCACGCAAGGTAACCTGACCATGATTCCATTAGGAATGGCTCTATTGCTTTCTGCTACTTCCACTTTTGCTGTGAATTTGGTGGGCAGCGGAGGTCAGTGCGAGACCTTCCAGGCGCTGCGCGAACTCCGGGTTTTTAAGGACCCAACGCTCTTTCTCCCAAACGTTCAAGAGATTCAACAAGACCCTAAGCTGGGATGGGAAAAGCTTCTCAAAGAAAGTCCCCTGCATAATTCGTTTAAAGGGCCAGTACGTCTAGCACGGGTGGGCCCAGTTACAGAGTTCAAGAACTTTGGTGCCATCGCACGTTTGTATGAACTCGTCGAGCCTCGTTTGAGATTGGTGGATTTGGACACAGGGGCACGCCTCAAAGTAACCAGAATTATCCCAGTGCAGGTTTGCGATCAGGGCACACTCGGGTTTGTTCTCGAGGAAGATCTACTTCGCGCTACGTTGAAAGAAGAGTTTGAAGGCGAGGGGATGCCACCGTCTGTTTACCCAAACCCTATTCCTGATTATCAGCAACGGGTTTTGCGCGGTGAAAGGTAGTCACCGTTCGATTCCGCCCACCGCGTTTTGCTTCATAGAGTAGTTCGTCGGCCGCGTGGATAAAGTCTTCTATAGTCGCAAAATTTTCGTTCACGTAGGTGGCAATTCCAATGCTCACAGTGATACGAATTTTGTGATCTCGAAATACAATCGTTTCTTGCTCGATGGACATTCTTAGTCGTTCAGCCACGGTATGCGCTAGTTCCGGGCTACAGTTGCGCAGAATGACGGCAAACTCTTCACCCCCGTAGCGACAGGAAATGTTTTCCAGACGAACTGCTTTGGAGATTTGCTGGCCGGCCGCTTTCAACACGCGATCTCCGGCCAAGTGCCCATAGGTGTCGTTGATTTTCTTGAAATGATCGATATCCAACATCATCAGGCTGAGGTTTTCGTTTGTTCGTCGACTGAAACTCATTTCCTTGGGGAGAGCGTCCAAGAAGTACTTTTTATTGTATAGCTGGGTGAGCGCATCCATGTTGGCTGCTTTGAATAGATTCTGTTGGTAGCTCTGGTCGTGCGCGTCCTGATAAGTAAATCGAAAATACAGGCGTGTTCCCACTAGCACTTTGTCGCCGTCATTGAGGCGGTGTTCCTGGATCCGATTGCCATTGATAAAAATGCCGTTCGTGCTGCCCATGTCGCGAAGCACAGGAGCGCCTCCGTCCAAGATCACTTCAGCATGAAATCGGGAAACATGGGGGTCGTCCAAACAGATCTCACAACTGGCGTCCCGCCCGATCCGTATCACTCGGCCCTTGAGCGCAAAGTTTTGGCCGGTCTCCTTGCCGGAGAGTTGCACGAGATAAGGCTCGGCTTTGGGTTTGAGATCGGCGACTGCGCTCTTTTCCGTCTTTTCGTTCGTAAAGAGGATGGTTTCATCCAAGACGTTTTTTAGCGGTTTATTGCCCACCGAGCCCTCCAAAGCCCCTTTTCGGTCATTTAGAGAATTCTATTGAACCCCGTTAGGCGCTATGGCAACCTATAGATATCAAAAGGGAAAATCTGCTTTTTGGGGGCGTCCGATGGCTAAAGAACCTACGCTAAAAGAACTCCTCGAATGCATGGTCCGCGCCCTGGTGGATGTTCCCGATGAAGTTCAAGTCTCTGAGATCGTCGGCGAGCAAACCACTGTTTTCGAATTGGTGGTTGCAAAAGAAGACTTGGGTAAAGTCATCGGCAAGCAAGGCAAGACCGCAATGGCGCTTCGGACCATCCTCACTGCATGCTCCACCAAGCATCGCAAACGCTCTGTCCTAGAAATTATTGAATAGCCGTTACGGTGTTGAGCAGAAATACGCTCGAAGCAATTCGCGGCTTAGTTTTGCAATATTGGTGATTTTGATCTCTTTAGGGCAAGCAGCCTCGCAAGCACCCGTATTAGAGCAGGAACCAAAACCCTCTTTGTCCATTTGCGCTACCATAGCCTTGGTCCGGCGGGATCGTTCTGGTGCTCCCTGAGGCAAGAGCCCTAGCTGGTTGATTTTGGCTGAGGTAAAGAGCATGGCCGAGGAGTTTTTGCAGGCTGCGACACAGGCTCCGCAACCAATGCAGGCCGCAGCATCCATGGAAGCTTCGGCGGTTTCCTCCCCGATCAAGTGGCAATTGGCATCTACCGCATTGCCGGTGTTAACCGAGACAAAGCCCCCAGCAGAAATAATGCGATCCAGGCCGCTGCGATCGGTTACCAGGTCGCGCACCACCGGAAACGCACGTGCTCTCCAAGGCTCAATTACCAAACTTTGCCCATCTCGAAATCGACGCATGTGCAGTTGGCACGTCGCGGTGCCAGTGTCTGGGCCGTGAGGATTGCCGTTGATGGTCATGGAACATGAACCACAAATGCCTTCGCGGCAGTCATGCTCGAACTCTACTGCGGGCTCTCCCTTTCGGACGAGGCCCACATTGAGCATGTCCATCATTTCTAAAAAAGACATGTCCGGAGAAATACCATCAATAGAATAGTCGACGAATTTTCCTGGGCTCTTGGGATCGTTTTGTCGCCAGATCTTGAGTTGGAATTTCAAGGGCAGCTCCTTATTTGTAGTTTCGTTCCGCCAGGTGCACGTTGTCGAACTTCAACGGCTCCTTGTGCTTGACGGCTGGTTTCCCTTCGCCCTGATACTCCCAAGCGGCGACGTAACAGAAGTTCGTGTCGTCTCGTTTGGCTTCACCTTCATCCGTTTGGTATTCTTCGCGGAAGTGGCCTCCACAAGACTCTTGGCGCTCTAGTGCATCCCGACACATTAGTTCCGCGAGTTCCATGAAATCTGCTACGCGGCCAGCTGTCTCAAGCTCGGAATTCATGTTCGTGCTGTCGCCGGGAACAAAAACTTCTTTCCAAAATTTTTCTCTCAGGGCTTGGATCTTGACGATGGCCTGCTTTAACCCGGCATCGTTACGAGCCATTCCGCAATAATCCCACAGTATCTTGCCCAATTCTCGGTGCAGCTCCAGTGCGGAGGTGCCGCTCTTGTTTTGGGTGAGTTTACGTACTCGTTCTGTGACTTCGTTAACTGCGGCGGCAAAAGCTTCGTGCGAGGTTTGAACGGGAGGTAGCTTGTTGGAAGCGAGGTAGTTCCCAATTGTGTAAGGAGCAACGAAATACCCATCAGCCAGCCCTTGCATCAGAGCTGAGGCGCCCAATCGATTTGCACCATGATCTGAGAAGTTGGCTTCCCCCAGCACAAAAAGCCCCGGGATGGTGCTCATCAGTTGGTAATCCACCCAAAGACCGCCCATAACGTAATGCACAGCCGGGTAAATGCGCATAGGGACTTTATAAGGATCCTCATCAGTAATCTTGTGGTACATGGCAAACAAATTGCCGTACTTGGTCTCGATGGTTTCTCGTCCCTGAGCTGCAATAGCATCGGCGAAGTCCAAGTAGACAGACAGGCCACTTGGACCGACGCCGCGCCCTTCGTCGCAAACGCGTTTGGCTGCACGAGAAGCGATGTCTCGAGGGGCCAGGTTTCCAAAGCTGGGATACATGCGCTCTAAGTAGTAATCACGTTCGGCGACGGGGATGTCTCCAGGTGGGCGTTTATCGCCCTTGGCTTTGGGGACCCAGACCCGACCATCGTTGCGCAAAGATTCCGACATGAGAGTAAGCTTCGACTGATGATCTCCCGACACCGGAATGCAGGTCGGATGGATCTGTGTGAAGCAGGGGTTAGCCATGTAAGCCCCACGCTTGTAGGCGCGCCAAGCAGCCGTAGCGTTGGACTTTTTGGCGTTTGTCGACAAGTAGAAAATATTGCCGTAGCCACCCGTCGCCAAAACCACCGCTTCGGCGGAGTGAGTAGTGATTTTCCCGGTTTTTAGGCAGCGTGAAACAATTCCCCGCGCTTTTCCATCGACAACAACGAGGTCGACCATCTCCTCACGGGCGAAAAGCTGTAAGCGTTTAAGCCCATATTGGCGCATCAAAGCTTGATAAGCGCCTAATAAAAGCTGTTGCCCTGTCTGTCCTCGAGCATAAAAAGTCCGGGAAACTTGGGCTCCACCAAAGGAACGGTTGGCTAAGGTTCCACCGTACTCGCGAGCAAAAGGGACGCCCTGGGCGGCGCATTGATCGATGATATCCCGAGAAACTTCGGCCAGTCGGTACACGTTGGCCTCTCGGGCTCGGAAATCTCCGCCTTTGATCGTGTCGTAAAAGAGTCGGTAAACGGAATCGCCGTCGTTTTGATAATTCTTAGCCGAGTTGATCCCACCCTGTGCCGCGATCGAGTGCGCGCGGCGGGGGCTGTCATGGTAAGTGAAGACTTTTACTTTGTAGCCCTGCTCGGCAAGTGTAGCCGCGGCAGAAGCCCCGGCTAAGCCAGTGCCTACGACGATGACCGTGTTTTTCTTTCTATTAGCAGGGGCGACTAGCTTGTTTTCAAACTTGGTACGAGTCCAAGCCGTGGCGAGATCGCCTGTAGGAAGGCGGGAATTCAATTTACCGGACGGCGTTTCATTAGCCATGTCTATTTACCCCCACAGCAAAGGACCCAAAAAGGAGTCACAGAAAATCCTCCCGCGACTACTATAGCCACGGCCCAGCTCATTTGTCGGAGCCACGGCTCACGGGCACTGAAGATTCCCAGCGATTGAAAAAGAGAAGAAACTCCGTGGCTCAGGTGAAGCCCTAGTACGGCTAAGCTAAAGAGGTACCATGCGGTATAAAGAGGGTCCTGAAACTTTTCGATCACAAGAGTGTGGAGATCCCGCATCTCAATGCCGTCGTACACGATCGTGTAATGCGCCCCATACTTAAAGGTGATTAAGTGCAGAACTAGGAAAGTCAGCAGGAGCAATCCCGAAAGGATCATGGAGCGAGAGGCAAAGGTCGCCCGCTTTGCACCGCTTCCGTGGCTGGCATTTGCTTGGGGCCGGGCGGCGCGGTTGCTCAGCCAAAGCTGAGACGCAAAAAAGATGTGGACGAGGAAAGCCGTCAACAGAATCAATTCAATCAAGGGCAAAAGTGGGTTGGAGATCAGGTTGTAGCTGTAAAAGTTATACGCGCGCGCACTGAACGGAATGAGCAGGTTTGAGGCCATATGGGAAATCGTAAAAAGTCCGATCCCCAAGCCCGTTAAACCGACAATTTGCTTCTTCCCGATAGAAGAACAGATCCAAGCTTTGAATTTCTCCATGGTGCTGCCCCTTGGTGTTTGCACAAGAATAGTCGGAGCTTGACCTGCATCCAACTGAAAAGTAGTTGAGTGCGATGTTTTTAAAGCTAAATTTGGTTTTTTCCCTGGTGGGCGTGCTTTGCGGTCTGCCGGCTTGGGGAACTATTGAGTCTGCCGCTGCACTTCGTGTTACGGAGGTCGTGCATTCCGTATGCGATTTTTGCGCAGTCCCACCCGATGAGGCTTCGGTGCAATGGCATGAAATGAAACTCGCGGTGGAGGAAATTTCGCAGCCCACTATCTTAAATGAGTTCGGCCACTACGCCTATGGTGCCGGCCTTCTGCGTTTGGATACTTTTCGTCAGGATCTCGGAGGCCTTTTTGACCGGCTGACTCAAGAGGAGCAGCCCAGCCCATTGCAGGTCTGTCTAACGCGATTGGGGTTTGATCGTTTCGTTCTCGAGTTGGCTTCGGCATCCGAACGTCATTATGCCGCGGGAAGAGAGCTCTTTGCTTCATTAGAACAGGCCACCGATGAAACCCTGGAGGCGCAGCAAAAATTACTCCGCCATGCGGGGAGAGCGGAGGCCTGGCTGTATGGTCTCCACTCGACGATTGTTCTCTCGGCGAGTGTTGGTTTTACGTTGGCCTTTTACGATCTCCTAGCGATTGAATCAATGACCCCCCGGGAGTTCATTGCTTATTTGGGCGGGCTTTGGGGACTAAATGCGGGCAGTTATTGGTTGTTGTGGGAGTATTTTAGGTGGATAGACCCGTACCGAAAACTTGCGGCCCGCACAGCGTATCAAGAATTGACTGCGTCCTGGGAGGAGTTCCAAAAGTACCTCCCTCAAATTTCCGCACGGGTTGTCGCGTCGGCTGCGAGTGATAGGCCACCTACCCATGTCCGCTACGCCGATGTCGTCTCTGATGCCGCGCTCAACGCGCTCCTAGTCAATGAGGCGTCTGAGGTCGATGACCAGCTGTTTGAACTCTTCCTTCAAGCCTTGGAATCGGGAAACGGGGCAAGGGCGAACCGGATCGTTCAGGGCCTTTCAAAACGCAAGGGGAGTACAGACCGAGCTCGTTTGGCCGAAGTGGTGCAAGTGGCGTTTGACACTCGCCGACAAATGGAATGGAAGTCCTATTCTCGTCAGGCTATGCGTGCGGGCTTACGGTTGGGGATTCTTGCCCTGGGCATCTGGGGGTTTAACGAGGCCGCTAAAGTCTTTGTGCCGCAAAGCGTTGTTCAATGGCGAGCGGTGCCTATGGCGGTACTTGGGGCAATCGGAATTCGACGTCTGTTTCCGGTGTTTTGGAAACCTGCAAAAGCCCAGACTTTGCGAACACGGATTCAAGGTGAGGAAAAGGAACTGGAGCAGGCGCTGCAAGAAATCATGCGCCTAGATCCTTCGGGTACTATCGTTTCGCGTTTCGCCCGGTTTGATGCGGGGACAGCCGCGCACCAACTGATTACGGAAATTGCCTCCCGTGTCTTATCCGAACGCCCTTCGGGTCAAGCGACGCAAAATCTATTTCGTCTCGTTCGGGAAAAACTCGGGGACCCGACTTTTAGGGATCGCTCCCATGCGCTGGTACAGGCGACGTTCCTGCAGCAGCGCTCCTGTCTCCAGTCGCTTTTGGAACTGAGCCAAAGGTGGCGAGGAGTTTTTTCCCCACTAGCTGACAATTCCTCAGATTAAGCGCTATAATGTTGAGATGCAAAATATCGAAACTACCACTGAATGGGTCTCCACTGTTTACACCAAGATGCGCGATCGCTTGAGTCGGGCTTCGAAACGTCTCAATCGAAAATTTACACTTGCAGAAAAAATCCTCTTTTCGCACTTAGATAGTCCCGAAAATCAGGAACTCAATCCTGGCGAGAGCATTCTGGCATTACATCCTGATCGTGTTGCAATGCAAGATGCCACGGCGCAAATGGCCTTGCTTCAGTACTTAAGCGCGGGCCGAAAACAAACCGCGGTTCCCACCACAGTGCACTGCGATCACTTGATCCGCGCCCAATCGGGTGCCTCACCTGACATGAAAACGGCGTTAGACGAGAACCGCGAAGTTTATGATTTCTTGCGCGATGCTTGCGCCAAAGCAGGGATTGGTTTTTGGCAGGCAGGTGCTGGAATTATTCACCAAGTCGTTTTGGAAAATTATGCTTTTCCAGGCGGGATGATTATCGGTACAGATTCCCACACTCCTAATGGTGGGGGGCTTGGAATGCTTGCCATCGGCGTGGGTGGAGCCGATGCGGTGGATGTCATGGCAGGCCTGCCTTGGGAAGTAAAGTATCCCAAACTCATAGGGGTGAAGCTCACTGGGACTATGAGCGGTTGGACTTCACCGAAAGACGTCATTTGCAAGCTGTGCGGAATCCTGACTGTGAAGGGTGGCACGAATCGTATTATCGAGTACTTTGGTCCGGGAGTGCGTTCTATTAGTTGCACTGGCAAAGCCACGATCACCAATATGGGGGCGGAGCTTGGCGCGACGACTTCGGTATTTCCTTACGATGCGGCAATGGAATCGTATCTCAGAGCGACCGACCGTTCAGGGATAGCGGACCTAGCAAAAAAGTTTGGCGATCTCCTGGTTGCAGATGAAGAAGTCGAAAAAAACCCAGAGAAGTTTTTCGATCAAGTGATTGAAATCGACTTGTCCACTTTGGAGCCGCAAGTAGTTGGCCCCCATTCGCCCGATGTCTTTCGGAATGTGTCGCAACTAGCTGCCGATGTTGCCAAGAATAATTGGCCCGACACGCTTTCGGCCGCATTGATCGGCAGTTGCACAAATTCGTCCTACGAAGATATTTCGCGAGCAGCCGATCTTGCTGAACAAGCAGCGGCTCACGGAGTGAAAATTCCAGTCCCTTTCCTGGTAACTCCGGGATCGGATCAAATTTTTCAGACTATCCAAAGGGATGGTCAGCTCGCTTCACTTGAAAAAATCGGTGCAAGTGTTCTGGCTAATGCATGCGGGCCTTGCATTGGGCAGTGGAAACGCAGTGACATTAAATCCGGACAGACCAATTCCATCTTAAGTTCTTTTAACCGGAATTTTCCTGCTCGAAATGATGGTAATCCGGAAACACTTTCGTTTATCGGAAGCCCCGAGACCGTGATTGGCGTGGCACTGGGAGGAAAACTCAGTTTCAATCCTCTCCGGGACGAGCTTACCGGCAAAGACGGGAAGAAATTCAAACTCCAAGCCCCCAAGAAAGCCGCGGATCTACCGCCACGTGGGTTTGTGGTCGCCAAAGGTGGGTATGTAGCTCCGCCTACGGATGGGTCCAAGGTTCAAGTGCGTGTTTCTCCCGATAGCAAACGATTGCAGCTTCTCGCAGCTTTTGATGCTTGGGATGGCAAAGACTTTGTGCAAGTGCCACTTCTCTTCAAAGCCAAGGGAAAATGCACTACTGATCATATTTCCCCTGCAGGCCCATGGTTGAAGTTTCGTGGGCACTTGAACAACATCAGCGACAATATGTTCACTGGGGCGATCAACGCCTTTTCTGGAGAAGCCGGAAAAACCACCAATCAAATCACTGGGGAAAAAGGTGTTTCTATCCCAGCTGTAGCTCGGGATTACAAAGCCAAGGGCATGCGCTGGGTAGTCGTGGGTGATGAAAACTACGGCGAAGGCAGTAGCCGAGAACATGCCGCAATGTCTCCTCGTTATTTGGGAGCGGCTGCCGTGATTGCCAAAAGTTTTGCACGGATCCACGAGACCAATTTGAAAAAACAAGGCGTGATTCCACTGACTTTTCAGTCGGCGGCAGATTACGAAAAAGTCAAAGATGGGGATAAAATTTCTCTGTTGGGATTATCGAAGCTCGCCCCCAAGACGCCAGTCGAAGCGGTCTTTACGCACACGGATGGCAAAGAAGACAGGGTAAAGCTCAATCATTCGATGACTGCGGATCAAATTGGCTGGTTCAAGGCGGGCTCGGCTCTCAACCTTTTGTCCAAAACCTGAGCCGTGCGTTCTAAAGTAGTGATTCCTGCTGAGTGGACGAACCACGACCGCAAGGTCCGTCCCTACGTTCAAACTCTACGACTTGTCGGGTCGCTCAAAACTTTGCTTGGAGTGGTCCTGGTCTGGCGTCTTATCCAGTCGCACCAGCTCATGGGACTCGAAGCAGCGCTAGCCGCTCGGGGCGCTGCGGGTTTTTCCCTCTACTGTTGGTATTTTGGAACTTTGGCAGTCCTATGGGCCGTTGTTAGCTTTCCGTTTTTGGCCACTCACTACGCAATAGAGCGCTATTTTGGTGTTTCGCGCCAGTCGATTGCGAGCTGGCTGGGAGACTATGCCAAAGCAGCAATCGTCGGAGCGGCTTTGGGGCTGATAGTGCTGCTTTTCATCTGGTGGGCTTTGGCTCAGCTGGGAGGGTATTGGTGGGTCGCACTCAGCGTTTTTTTTATCCTCTTTTCGGTCGTTTTGGCTCAGCTGGCACCGGTGCTTTTGTTGCCTCTGTTTTTTAAAATGAAGCCACTCCCCGAAGGGGAGCTAAGAACACGCTTGTTGGCCATCAGCGCGCAGTTTGGGGTGTCGGTCAAAGAAATCTTTTTACTAGGATTGGGCGATAAAACCGAAAAGGGTAATGCCGCTTTTATGGGACTAGGAAAGACAAAACGCATTGCACTCGGGGACACTATCTACGGCAAGTACCCGGCGGATCAAGTGCTCGCTGTATTTGCCCATGAACTGGGGCATATGGTGCATCAGGACATCTGGAAAGGCCTGTTTTTTTCCTCGTGCTCTTTGTTTTTGAGTTTTGGGGTGGCCCATTGGATTTGCCAGTCGTGGATTTGGCCGAGCTGGTTTACTTGGGGAGCGACCCCGTTCGGGTTGTTCCTCTATTTCGTCACTGTTACATTGGTGGGGGTTCCCATTGGGATTATCGAAAAAGCTTATTCGCGTTGGCGAGAAAAACTCGCCGATAGATTTGCCGCTGAAGAGCTCAAGATGGGGTTACCCCTCGCGGATGCATTGGAAGCGCTGACTTTTCAGAACCGGTCTTACTTTATTCCGAGCGCTATTAGAGAGTTTCTATTTTTTTCCCACCCCGCGCCTTGGCGTCGGATTGCTCGATTGCGAAGTTAATTCGTCAGGGTAAATTCCGTCTGAACCCCAGGGTGATATTCTGGCGAAGGCAAAGCTTGGATTTCGCTTTTTGCCAGCCCGGCTATCGCCAACACTTCTCGGACTTCTCTTACAAAGTAAAATCGGATCTGAGTGCGGACTTCGGTCGGTATCTCCTTTAAGTCTCCCTGATTGTGGCGGGGGAGTATGATCGTTTTGACTCCAGCACGATGCGCCGCGAGAACTTTTTCCTTGATACCCCCCACCGGCAAGACCTGGCCCCGGAGAGTGATTTCGCCGGTGACCGCAATGCGCGAATCCACCGCGCGCGATTGCATCAGTGAAGCGAGCGCTAGATACAACGCTGCCCCCGCGGAAGGGCCATCTTTGGGGATCGCGCCCGCAGGAAAGTGGATATGCAAGTCGGTCTTTTCCCACCGCCAGGGTTGATCACTCCAATGCGATCGCAAGAGGCTCAACGCAATTTGCGCAGACTCTTTCATCACATCGCCAAGCTGGCCGGTGAGGATCAGGCTTCCCTTGCCTTCCATCTGGCCGACTTCGACGTGCAAAATCTCTCCACCAACGGGTGTCCAAGCAAGACCGGTAACGACGCCAGGGCGGGCAACCTCGTCCAGCTCGTCCGCATGAAACTTCTTGGGACCAAGCATCGTTTCTAACATGGACGGAAGACACTGGACTTGTACGGGCGGAGTATCTGACGCCAACTCTTCGGCTGCGTAGCGTAGCACTTGGGCCAGCTGGCGGGAGAGATTTCTCACTCCGGATTCCCGCGTGTAATCCTGGATCACCCGGTCGATCGTGGCGCGGGGAATCACCACTTTTTCGGTGGTCATGCCGTGGTCTTCTAACAGTTTGGGGATGAGGTGCTTGACCGCGATTTCCATTTTTTCCAGTTGGGAATAGCCGTGGATTTCAATCACCTCTAGGCGATCGCGCAGAGCACTGGGGATGGTATCGAGTGTATTGGCTGTGGTGATAAAAAATACCCGCGACAGATCAAAGGGAACATCCAAATAATGATCGATAAATGTGCTGTTTTGCTCGGGGTCTAGGACTTCGAGCAGGGCCGATGCAGGATCTCCTCGAAAATCACTCCCAACCTTGTCGATTTCATCCAGGAGCATGACGGGATCATTGGAACCACAGCGCTTTAGGCTCTGGAGAATTCGGCCGGGGAGGGCGCCAATATAGGTGCGCCGGTGACCGCGAATTTCCGCCTCGTCTCGCACTCCGCCCAAACTGGTGCGGATAAAGTCACGCCCGAGGGCTTTTGCAATCGATTTCCCCAAACTGGTTTTGCCCACTCCGGGGGGGCCGACGAGGCAGAGAATGGGGCCACGCAGATCGGCGCGAAGTTTACGCACCGCAAGAAACTGGCCAATCCGGCTTTTAACTTTGTCCAAACCAAAATGGTCCGCATTCAAAGTCGCCTTCGCCTGATTCAAGCTAAAGTCCTGGGTTGCCCGGGGTTTCCAAGGCAACGCCAGCAGCCAATCCAAATAGGTTCGGATGACATTGTATTCAGGCGACGATCGAGGAACCTGTGCCAGCCGATCCGCTTCGGCCCGGGCTACTTTTGCGGCCTCGGCGGACATTCCGGCGGCCTCAATTTTTTGAAGGAGGTCTTCCTTGCTCGAACTATCGCCAAGTTCTTCATGGATAGTGCGCAACTGCTCTCGCAAGTAATGGTCGCGCTGATCTTTGGTGGCGCGGGCCATGACACGGGCCTGGATTTCATTCTGAAGGCTGATGCGTTCTTTTTCGGCGACGAACTCATCGAGCAAGGAGCTCAGTCGGCTTTCCAGGTCTCGATTTTCGAGCCAAAGCTGCTTGTGCTCGACAGATCGGGAGAGAAGCGAGCAACAAATATCGGCCACCCGTTCTGAAGAATCCACTTCACTCAATAGTTTGCTAAGTGCTTCGGTTCCAGGGGCGCCAATCATCCCAACGACTTTCAGGCCCAGTTTTTTGACTTCAAGGGCAAGGGTATCGACTCGGCCTGGATTGAGTGGGGCCAAGTCAGGCCATTGTTCACCTCGAGCGCGCAGATACCCGTCTGTCTGGGTGAATTCTTGGATATGAAAACGAAATAATCCATTGGCCACCAGCTGGAAATTTCCAGGTTGGGCTTGGACTATTTTATTTATCTGGCAGACCACCCCTACCGTATACAGGTCCTCCGGTTGAGGCTCGTTCTTGTCCCCCTCGCGCTGCGATACCACCAATAGGAGATCCCCGGAGCGCTGGGCCTGACGAACGGCTTCAAGACTCCGAGTGCGGCCTACGACAAGCGGGGACGCTGTATTAGGAAAAAGGACCGTGTTCCGGACCGGAAGAACCGGGATCGACTCACCGAAAGAGAGGGTTTTGCTAGGCGTATCCATACCTTTATACAAAGTATGTGCCGGAGCCGAGAAAGGTCAAACTTAACTGTCCGAATGTTTGCGGTTGCGCATGCGTTTTTTTGCCTTGCGGCGAGCAGCGATTCGGGGGTTTTGCCGTTGTTGCTGCCGGCCACTACGTATTTTTGCTTTGCGTTTTGCTTTCTTGCGCGCGGTTTTTCGAGCCATTGGATTCACCTCAAAGTAAAAAACTCCTTGGAAATTAGATCGAAATTCAGCGGAAGGCGAGCTAAAACCCCGCTATGTCGGAGAGTTTTAAACATTCACGGCGGATTGGTTTGCAAGGGGTGAAATGTTTTGTGTGCGCCCCCCCAGAAAACAACCCCCAAGGTTTGCACTTGGAGTTTGAACAGACCGCCAATGGCGCCAAAACCCTTTTCACCCTGCCAACAGCGTACCAGTCTTACCCAGGATTTTTGCATGGGGGGATTGTCTCCTCTGTTTTGGACGAAACCATGGGGTATATCGCCGTATTCCACTGGGAAAAAATGCCGATGACTCGCAAACTGAATCTGTCCTACCGTCGGGGGGTTGAACCGGGGAAAACCTACCTGTGCGAGGCCGAGTTAGTCACGCAAACAGAGAATGGGTTCACGGCGACCGGCAAGATCTCGTACCCTGGCCGAGGGGTGTTAGTTTCCGCGGAGGCGGAGTTTGTGCTCCCTACTTTGGATCAGGCGCAACGAATAATGCCAGGAACCGATGTGCAAGGCTGGTCGAAGTATTTTCGCTAAGGCGCAAAGCGCCAAAGGCAACTTTCCCTCGACAAAAACCCGTAATCGTTTGATATTACAGACTCTAATTATTTTCCGGGAATTGGTTTCGGACTATGGGTTTTGCATGTCGAGGAGCGCGCTGTGAGTTTGATCCACGCTCGAGTCAGGGTTGGGAGGGCGTTTTCTCTTGTCGACGTGTTTTTGCTTATTGGTCTGGCTGTAGTTATCTATTTTCTGGTGGCTGTTGCCCAAGAATGGGCAGGGCCCTTTCGACCCCGTACTGAAATCGATCTGGGTTTAGGTTCGCTGGTTCGTTACGCATTTTTTTCACTCGTTCGAGTCTCTCTGGGTTACCTTTTTTCCCTCCTCTTTACCCTGTTCTACGGCTACATGGCGGCAAAGTCTCGTTTGGCCGAGCCCATACTCATTCCGCTTTTGGATATTTTGCAGAGCGTTCCCGTCCTGGGTTTTATGCCAGGATTGGTTCTTGCTTTGGTTGGGCTGTTTCCCAACTCGAATTTGGGTCTGGAGCTGGCTGCGATCCTGATGATCTTTACCGGTCAGGGATGGAATATGGTCTTTAGTTTCTACTCTTCGCTCAAAACGGTTCCCGGCGAGCTGCGCGATATGAGCAAAGTCTTCCACCTCAATCGGCTGGATACTCTCAAAAAAGTAGAAATCCCCTTCGCCGCCAATGGACTACTTTGGAACAGCATGCTGTCCATGGCGGGTGGTTGGTTTTTTCTGATGGTAATAGAGTCCTTTTCTCTAGGGGATAACGACTTCCGTCTGCCCGGTATCGGCTCCTATATGGCGGTGGCTTATGAACGACAGGATACCCAAGCTATTTTCGCGGGTATCGCTATCATGTTCGCGCTCATCATCGTGATGGACCGGTGCATTTGGGCTCCGCTGGTCGTGTGGTCTGAGCGGTTCAAGATGGATGCCGACCCCAGTGCGCGGGGACGTTCGTTTGTTTTGGATTGGCTCAAAAAATCTCGAGTGCTGGCATTCTTTGAGAGCAAAGCGCAGGAGTGGAAACGGGAAATTCAAAAGAGCGTGAATACGGTGACCGAGCACTCTTGGAATCCCGCGGTGGATCGAAGGCTACGTTCGAGTTTTCCGCTATTGATTCGCTTGAGTTTAATCGGCTTGGGCATTCTTGCGTTTGTTTACGGGATTCGGATCATGGGAGACCTGATGGTTGCCACACCGGGCGCGGTGTGGCTGCAGTATTTCCGCGATACTTTTTTTACGTTTCTCAGGGTGATAGCAGCGGTAGTCATCGGGAGTCTTTGGACTATTCCAGTGGGGGTTTTCATCGGCACTAATCCGAAATGGACCACGCGGATGCAACCCTTGGTGCAGATAGTAGCCTCCTTTCCGGCGCCGATGCTCTTTCCCATTTTGGCTTCGCTGTTTTTGGCGGCCGGACTGAGCGTGGAAATAGGGGCGGTTGTACTGATGCTGTTCGCGTCACAATGGTATATCCTATTCAACGTTATCAGTGGCGCGACTCAAATTCCGCGTCAGATTCTCGATGTTGCCGAAGTGTTTCAGCTCAGAGGTTGGCATTATTGGCGCTCGATTGTTGTGCCGGCTATTTTTCCGTCCTTGCTGAATGGTTGGATTACCGCAGCAGGCGGGGCTTGGAATGCGTGCATTGTGTCTGAGATCATCCAACTCGGTGATAAGACCGTGGTAGCGACCGGCATTGGCTCTGCGATCACTATAGCGGCGCAACAGGGTAATTTTCCTGTTTTGGCTGGGGCGATCTTGGTGATGGTAACCACGGTAGTTTTGCTGAACCGGTTTTTTTGGGGAAGTTTGTATCGTTTGGCCGAGACCAAGTTTCGGTTTGATAGTTAGTGGAATATGTCGACAACCAAAACACATGAACCCCTTTTGGCTCTAGAACGGATCTCGCACAGCTTTCAGCTGGAGCGAGGGCGAGAGATCCAGGTTTTAAAGAACATCAATATTTCTGTTCAAGAGGGTGAGATTGTCGCCTTTCTGGGGCCGTCAGGGTGCGGCAAGACCACTACGATAAAGATTATGGCTGGACTCATCCGCCCCAGTGAAGGGCGTGTTCTCTGCCATGGCAAGCCACTGACCGGGATCAATGAGCGATTAGCGATGGTTTTCCAAAATTTTGCGCTCCTGCCCTGGTTTACCGTCGAGCAAAACGTAAGTCTGGGATTGCACCACCTGGGCCTGAACTACCGCCAGATCGATACGCGCGTTGAAGAAAGCATTGAAATGGTAGGCCTGGGGGGGTTCGAAGAAGCGTATCCCAGAGAACTTTCGGGCGGGATGCGACAGAGGGTGGGTATCGCGCGAGCGTTGGCGGTACGGCCCGAGGTCTTGGTTTTGGATGAACCCTTTAGCGCTGTCGATGTTTTGACGGCGGAGACGATGCGGTCCGAAGTCATTGATATCTGGCAAGAGCGTAGTAAAGCCGTAAAGAGCGTGGTGATGGTAACGCATGATATCTTTGAGGCAGTGATGATGGCCCAGAGAATTTTTGTGTTTGGAGCCGATCCCGGCCATATCCGTACCGTATTGACCAATCCCTTGGCGCACCCGCGGGATCCAAAAGATCCAAAAATTCAGGAGTTGATCAACGTCATCCACTCCGTTTTAACCGAAGCCTTGATTCCCGAGGAGACAGAACGCCCAGCGCTTTCTCAGCCGTCTTGGTACCAAGGTTTGGAAAACCTCCCCCCAGTTTCTCCCTCCGAAGTCATCGGTTTGCTAGAAGTGCTGGATGATGCTGGCGGCAAAATGGATATTTTTAAACTCGCCAACGAAACAGAGAGCGAGTTCGGCCATTCTCTTGCAGTGACCAAAACGGCGGAAATTCTAGACTTTGTCGAAACCCCTAAACAATTAGTCGTGTTCACCGATTTTGGTAAAAAGTTCGTCCGTTCTGACTCTGCCGACAGAAAAGTATTGTTTTCAAACCAGGTCAAAAGCCTACGTATCATTCAGACCCTATTAGCCTGGCTGGAGCAAAGCCCCAATCATGAAATCGAGCGTGAAGCCGTTATTTCTCGTTTACAGACCTATTTCCCGAACGAGAAACTAGATTCGCTTTTTGATACGCTAGTGGCGTTTGGCCGCTATGCGGAAGTTTTGTCCTATAACGCGAAACTAGACGTGCTCACTCTTCCTGAAGAAGAACACGAGGAAGACGAGTTCGTGATGGATACGGATGTCCAGAGCTAACCTAGATACAGTTCTTCGCTACTACCGCCACCGGCGCGGCGTTTTATTTTTGAGTTATTGCCGTTTTTGGGAAAAGCACGGGTTTGTTCAGCAGTCCCTTGCTTACACTTTGGTTAGAAACGGTGTGGATGTGGTTTGGCTGGACGGGGCAGGGTGGCGGTCGTACGTGCCTGTTGTTGAAACCCACCCCAAACTCCACGTCGCACAGTTGCCGATTTTGCCGATGCAACGCGTGCCGTGGATTCGCCAGTTTGATCTCAAGCGGCAAAAGCTGCTGATCGAAAAGCAAATCGCCAAGCTTGGAGGCAACCCGGTTATTTGGGTGCAGGGAGGGCTGGACGAGTCTCTCGCTGAACGGCTTCCCTACGTCGACGTGTTTTCGGTTTTTGATGATCCTTATCGCCACACAGCAGCCGGTGCGCTTTGTCGTAAGGCTCGGGTGATCGTGTGCCAGAACACCACGGCCAGTAAATTCTTGGCGGAACATGCATCTAAAGTCCACACGCTGCTGCCGCCTATGGAGTTCACCGCAAATGAAACAGAAGCCAAAGCGGAGGTGTTTTTCCCCGACGGATTCCCTCCGGAAGTCATGGGATATGTCGGTTCGTTCTTCTATGAAGGATTTGATTTTGAACTCTTTGAAAAGTTCATCCAAGAGTATCCCCAATGGGGCTTTGTGCTGATGGGGCGAACGGACGCCAAGGGGATGGAAGTCCTCGAAAGCTGGAAAAAGTATACTAACTTTCATTATTTTCCTTGGGTTCCTAGGAACCAGGTCGCGTCTGTTTGGAAAAAACTCCGGTTGGCAGTGCTTTTTTACCGAGCCAACCGCACCCAAGACGGCGCGTTCCCAGTCAAAACCGTCGAAGCGCTTCGTTACGGTGTGCCCGTGCTAGCAACTCAAGTGACCAAAACCATCGACCTAGCGCCGTACTTTCCGGTTGGGGCAGATTTTGAAAGCCTCCGGCATGGAATGGAGTCCGCTTTGGAAATGCCCCCCCAAACCCTGTCCCAGTTGTACGAAGAATTTTCGAGCAAGATGAATCCAGGATTCCATCTAGCGAGCGTGGCGCAGTGGCTTCAGACGTAATACCAAATCTCAATCGCAGAATCGTTTTCTTTGATGGGGAGTGTGTTTTTTGCAATCGCACCGTTGGAGTGTTGATCTGGTTGGATAGACGCCACAGGCTAGCCTTTGCGCCATTGCAAGGAGTCACCGCCAGAGCTTTGATGTTCGACTTTCCCCAGGGAGAGGCTGCGACCCTCGTGTATTGGGAGCGAGGAGAGCGTTACTTTAGATCCGAAGCGGTGGTGCGTCTTTTGCGCGCTTGCGGTGGAATGCCGGCGGGTCTGGGCTGGGTGTTGGGAGGGATTCCGCGAGGGTGGGCGGATACTCTATATAACTGGATCGCCCGTCATCGCTGGGCTGTTTTTGGCAGGCAGCAGTGTTTCATGGCCTCGGGGGCCGATGAGAGGTTCCTGCCCTGAGTTAAGTGCCCAGAGTTACAGCGTATATTTTGCCGTTGAGATTGCCAGGCAGCTCCGCTATGTTCCCGCCTTACTTTTTTGCAGGAGATCTCATGCGGGCGGCGATTTTCATATTGGTTTTTTGGGGGATGGTTTCCCCAGCGGCGAAGTCGAACGATAACGTAGATATTCAACTCCCCCCCGTCCTTTGCCACTACCTCATTCTGGTAGAGAGTCCTGCTTTTCAAGAAGCGTTTTCTAATTCTCCCCTTTCTATCAATGAAGTTCGAAAAACCTTTCTCGACAGAAATACCTACGAGGACGCGTGGCGGACGTTCGCTCTGTGGAACATTGTTGAGAAACTGACTCCAGAACTTTGGGAGGGGCTGGCCAGCGAGATGAACAATCCGCGGGCCTACCAACCTGCCTCCTTTGAAATGCCCAACACAGGAAAGGAATGGGAAAGTTTTGGGGTTTTGGGGTGGCTGAATCGCCATGTACCACCTGCTACTGAGCTTGAATTCGAAGCGCAGCTAGAGTTCGCTCGTGCCTTGGCCGGTTTGCCGGCGCCAAAAGCCGAAGATCTCGTCCCTTTTCCTCGGCAGGACGATGAAAATGTCGATTTGTTTTATTTGTTTATAACGGCAGCGGTTCCGAAGGAACCGGCTTGGCAAAACGCTTTGGAAAACTTCTTGCTCTGGAAGCAGGAAACTCTATTTTTTCGCAACGACATGAGCCGGGACGAGGTAAAGGCCTTCTTAGCAGGTGACTTGCTCTACGGACCCGGTTCGCGTGCTTACTCTCGACTCTATGCTTGGTATGCCGATTTTCATCAGAGAAGAATCGATGCTTTTGGCGAAGGAGTTCTGAGTGATCCTCTGCTCACTGCGCAGGTCCAGGACTTTCGTTTTGATAACTTTTTCGCAGAGCACTCTCATCTGCTCCGCAGGGTTGCGGAGGCGGAGGAGCTAGACGCGCATGGGTGCTGGAGCTTTTTAGACGCCTTTTTTATGCTCCATGTTCGAAAAGGACTCAAACGCGAGTTTCATCATTCTCCCCGAGAACTCAAAAAACTGGGGCTGGCTACGGTGGAAAGAAAGTTTTCCGCGCTCACCAAGCAGCTGTTGAGAAAACCAGAAATTGTCCCTTCCACGGAACGCGTTGTTTTCCGCGGTCAGTTAGGTGAAGCGAAGCCGGAGTTGAAACTTAACGATGAAGAATTGGCGCTTTTGGCTGGAGTTGCGGCTCAGAGTCGACAGCCCGGCGGAGTTCTGCACCATTTCATGGAGAAGCTGATGCACGAAAACCCCAAAGACTTTGCGGCACTGCGTACGCAGATTTTTGAGCGTTTCGGGCAGATCGTGTCGGGTAGACTTGCCTCTGAGTTAGTGAAAAAAGACTCGAAGGGAGGTTGGTACCTAGAAGCCCACTCAGGCCGTCTGAAGGTGCGAGTTGAACTTGCCTTTCTGCCGAGGGAAAATCGATTCCAATTCAAAAAATTCAGTCGATAGATTGTAAGATAGTTTGAACTCGGTCCAAGTAGGTATGGCCTCCCATTAGGCAGCGCTGGTGGCCTGCTCGCGCAATGCTGCGGCGCTCGCTCTCGTTCGATAGGTAGTAATCGAGCTTGTCTTTGAGCTCTTCAGGAGAGTCAAAAAGCACGATTTCCTTGCCTTCCTCAAAAAAAGTCTGGATTTCTGCGTTTCGAGGAGCAAATTGCAAGCTTCCGCAGGCGGGAATTTCGAAAGTGCGCTGAGTGTGAAGATCTCCGGCCTCCTCTCTTAGCAGCCCCAAGGAACAGCGGCTGCGACTAAACAAGTCAGCGAGTCGGGTGTAGTAAACTGCCCGGGGTTCTATTCGATCCTGATATTGATTGAACTGTGGAAATCTCTTCCAGTCATTTCCCCACACGTGGAGGCGTTCCCATCCAGCTTGGTTCAGCCAGCGCACTCGAGAGTCATCATAGGTTCCGATAAAAGTGACGTCGTATTCGCGGCCGATCTGACTCTCGTTCTGGGGAATGGGGCGGTGGAGCGAAGGTTCAAACGCGCTGGGAATGTAGTAGCTATTTGCCTGGCCCAGCTGCTGGTAGCGAACTACGTTCTGTGACTTGGTGGTAAAAACTGCGCTGTAAGTAGCAAGCGTCTCAAAAAAATCGGGAGCTTTAAAAAGCTCGTGAAAGAAAAGATTGTCGTGGGAGTGAAAAACCAGCCGTGGATTCGAAGTAGATTTCCTGGCGGTTTCTAGAGCTTCTTGGGAAAGGTAGGTTTCCCCCATCACGAAGACCAGATCAAACCTACCTTCCCGGCAGAGTTGAATGAAACGCTGGTTCAATGCGCGAACCTTTGAAGGGGCAGGGGCTCCGCGCAATTTCTGTGTGATGCGCTCGAGAATGCTGCGAGGGGTGAGAAATCCGGGGTCCCAGGCGCGGACCTCATGACCAAGTTGGCGCATCGAGGAGCAATAGAACTGAGAAGTCGATGTGCTATCGGTATTTCCTACGAACAGTACGTTCATCCAATAATGGTACCGCGCATTGTCGCTGTGTCTAACAATTTGACAGTTGTCTAAAACTTAGACTTTTCAAAAAACCTCGAAAATCAGGAGATTTTCCTGTTTGAAATCATGGGTTTGTGGGTGGGTAGGCGTGTACTACATGAATACTGGCACAGGTTGCAATAGGTGTCCCCTGCGGTGGTGAGAGCCCACCGCACTGAGGTTTTATGTTTAGAAACTTAGATGATCGCCAGATGCGTCGAATGATCGCTTCGATCTACCGCTCAGCTGTGTTGGTCACTCTAGGCGCATTGTTTGTCTTCGGACCGCTCCAAAAGAGCCGGTCGGGGCCAGGGGGACAGCTTTCGTCGGGCGCACGAGGAGTAGCGCAGGACGCTTCGAGCTTCTTGGGGCGCAAGCTTCCGAGATAAAGAACTGCTTAGGGCAGCAGTCGTACCAGCTACATGGGTGGCTGGTGCGGTTACACTACTCCTCTCTCACCCGTCGCTTTCTTCGGAAGGCGGCGAGGTTTTTGAAAAACGGCTTGATGCCTTGCGGCATTAAGCCGTTTTTCTTTTTTGTCTATTCTGCCGATAGTGAAGAGAACGGCTTTTCCCTATGAACCAGAATTCACCACCTCCACAGGCACCCGACTTAAACTCGAGTGCACTACGCAGCCAATTGGAGCAAGTGCAGCTTATTGCTACGGGTGGAATGGCCTACGTGTTCCGCGCTTTTCAACCGGCGCTCGGTCGCTTTGTCGTGATCAAACGACTCAAAGAGGATTTGCTGAGAAACGAAGATGCCATCGAACGTTTTCGCAGAGAGGCGCGCGCCTTGGCGAGTGTTCTGCATCAGAACATTGCCCATGTGTACGATTTCATCGAGGCTCCCGGCGAAGCCTATATCCTAATGGAGCACATTGAAGGAATCGATCTTTCCACCGCAATCGAAAAGCTGGGCGCTTTACCCCCCGAGGTAGCAGCTGCGATCGCGTTGGGTATCGCGCGTGGGCTCTACCACATTCATGCCAATGGGCTTATTCATCGCGACATCAAGCCATCCAACATTCGTCTAACGTCCCGAGGGGGCGTCAAGCTGATGGATTTTGGAATTGCTCTCCAAGTAGAAGACACTTCGCTGACCCGGCCTGGGATGATGGTGGGTTCCCCAAGCTATCTCTCTCCCGAACAAGTCCTGGGCGATGTAATCACCCCCCAGTCGGATCTCTTTTTACTGGGGATCAGTTTTTACGAAATGCTGACGGGAAGTCGCCCATTCAAAGCAGAAGGGGGAGGGACGGTTTTTCAAAGCATTCGAGAAGCAAAATACGTTCCGGCTCGGAAGATGAACGCCAAAATACCGGTGGTTCTGGATCGCATTGTCACTCGGTGCCTCAAACAAGATCCCGATGCTCGCTACGAGGGGGTTCGCGAGCTCATTGCTGAGTTGGAAAAATTTCTGGGGCCTACTTACAGCAGCCGCCCAGAAGAACTGATTCTGCGCTTTCTCGACGAGGAAGTGCTTTTGGAGTCTAAAATAGCACTGCAGGAGCTCAAACCTTTGCGTGCTCCCGCCAAATGGATCCCCTGGGCCATCGCAGTGGGCATTGGAGCGTCTCTTTGGGGAATGTACACTCTGGGATTCTCCGTGGGGGAGCAGCACCAGCGGGATCAGCAGGCCGCTGTGGATGCTCTATACAAAAAGTCCGGCCGAACTCCTAATTCCCTCAACCGACGTCGCTAGAACGTAATCTCTTTAGTAAGGATAGCGTCGACAGAAGCAGAAACAACGCTCCCACGGGTTTGATGCCTTTGGCGAAGACGAGTTTGTACAAGGGTCTGGGGCAAAGGTCTGAATAGAGGATCGACACCAAGATAAAAGTCATCCCCAACACCAGCCCTACCCAACCAGGTCTCGCGCCGGTTCGTTCTGCGGCCCAAGCAAAAACCAGCACCATGGGCGCGTACCAGATATAAGCATTGGACTGGCTCAGCGGCGAAAGGCAGACAATAAAGCCGCAGCCCATTGTCAGCGCAATCAGGAGTATTTTCTGCAGACGCGCTTTGTCTGCTCTGGGGACTCCTTGGAGCCACACTGCAAGTCCCGCGGCGAGAGCAAGGCCAGCCCCGGCGCTGATCCCTTGTGCGATTCGGTAGGGAACCTCAATTCCGAGTCCGTGGTTCAAGAAAGTGAAAAGATGATGAAATGCGAGCCAGTCACGCTCGATGAACGCGCTAAGCGACTCTTTCCATGCGGAGTGAATTTTGATCGTCGCATCCCAAGACTGAAACGGGAAAGGAAGCGGCATTAACAATATGACCACTGCCACTACGCCCAGCGCAAACCGGATCGCTGTTTTCCGGTTTATAAAGCCCAGGCCGAGAGTAACGAGGCCAATAATAGGAAGTGGCTGAAATTTCCAGTTGAGCAGTAGACCCATGCACAACCCCGCGAGCAGTGGGCGTCGCCCGGTGAGCAAAAGAGAAAACGCGTACAGCGTGACTCCAACCATCAGCAGCTCCAGCTTGGTGGTTAGGATGGATCCGATCAACTCAGAGCTCACTAAGAGACAAACCCAGTTTCGGTACCGACTTTTCCAAAAATCCCACCCCAGCGACGTGAGCAATGCTTGCAAGAACGCACGGGTGCCCAGGAAGAGAATGCTGAGTGAGACGAGCAAGTACACAAATTGGCCAATGCGCTCGGGCATCCACGCAAACCAGGAGAAGAAAAGCATGGCGCAGGCGGGTGAATAAAAATAACCCGTAGTTCCATAGGAAAAAGTGTGTCCGTAAGGGTTGCCCCCATTCCATAGAAAAGGCCCGGGCTCGGAGAATATGACGTAGTGCCAAGCAGTGGGGCGAAAGGTAACGAAAACCAGGGCCGTCAAAGCCTCGAGGCAGAGCAGGTAATACCCCCAGTCGCTCCAAGGCGGCGTGCGCGGCCGAGACATTCTCGTCGATGGACCCATGCGTGTTTTTAGCGTGCGCTGACTCGACTTTGCAAGGGAACTCTCCGGCGCTTTTTTTGCCTTTTGGTTACATTAGGGCTAGAAATGTAGGACTTTCTAACTGAGGTACTTATGTCACAACGAATCGCCATGCCCTCCGTTCGCAACTTAATTGCTGTCGCCAGCGGCAAAGGCGGGGTGGGCAAGAGCACAGTTACCACCAACCTCGCGTTTGCGTTGGCTAAGCTTGGGCATAAAGTCGGGCTTCTCGACGCCGATATTTATGGGCCAAGCCTTCCTTTGATGGTCGGGTTAGATCAAAAACCGGATGCTACCGAGACACATGTTACTCCTCTGGTCAAAGACGGTGTGAAGGTCATGTCGATGGGTTTTTTGATCCCAGACGATCAACCGGTGGTTTGGCGAGGCCCCATGGTACACGGAGCGCTGACTCAGTTTCTGACCCAGGTAGATTGGGGAGAGTTGGACTATTTATTTATTGATATGCCCCCAGGAACCGGTGATGCGCAGCTGACTATCAGCCAAAATGCGCCGTTATCCGGTGCCATTATCGTTACAACTCCCCAAGCAGTGAGTTTGGCTGACGCTCGCAAAGGTTTGATGATGTTCCAGAACGTCAAAGTGCCGATTTTAGGCGTCGTCGAAAATATGTCGGGAGAGGTATTTGGCGCTGGCGGAGGGAGGGTCTTGGCGGACCAGTTTCAAGTTCCCTTTTTGGGCTCCGTGCCTTTGCAGTCTTCTATCGTTGTGAGTGGGGATAAGGGGCGGCCTATTATTCAGGTCGAGCCATCCTCCCCTGCCGCTGTGGAGTTTTCCCAAATTGCCGATCAGGTGGTATCGCGCTTGGATAGCTTACAAGTCGGCGCGGGAAATCATTTTCAATCGCTCAACTTGGAGTGGCAATAATGGCAGACGTCGTTCCCGTTGAACTCAAGCAGCTTAGCCCGTCCAATCTCGGTATAGTGTGGAGCGATGGGCACTGTTCTTTTTATCGGGTGCGCAGCTTGCGCCTGAATTGCCGATGCGCTCATTGCGTGGATGAATGGACGCGCGAAAAAATTTTGGACGACGAGAAGGTTCCAGCAGACATTAGACCTAAGCGCATTGAATCTGTAGGGCGGTATGCCCTGCGATTTGTTTGGTCGGATGGGCATGACACGGGTTTTTATACTTTCGACTCGCTCCGCAAGACCTGTGAGTGCCCCTCATGCAAGAAAGCGCGCTGAGTCTTCCTGCTGGACGATTGGGATTGGATTGGGCCACGCTTTCTATTCAAGGGCCGGACGCAGCGGATTTTCTCAATCGGCTGACAACCCTAAGCTTTAAAAACTGGGATCCAAGCGCCGTCCGTCTCGGGGCGTTCTTGACTGCACGATCGGGTGTGGTGGCTTTGGGTTTTTTTCGAGCCCATTCTGACGGGTTTTATTTTTGCGTCCCGCAGGGCAACGCGGCAGCGGCTTTGGAGCATTTGGAGCGATACCATTTTGCTGAGAATTTAGAGTTCAAAGATGTCTCTACAGATTGGAGGCTTTTTGCACGGAGTGGGGTTGTTTCAGTGCCCGGCTTGGAGTGGAATGACCCGTTTTCTCGAGCGGTTTCGTGGTGTCACGTGCCAATGCAGGAGGTGCCCGCGCCAGAGGGGCATTTTACCGAGCAGTGGTTAAACTACTACCTGGTGTCTGTGGGATTTGCACGGGTGGGGGTCGAAATTGATTCCACGGTAATGGTTCTGGAAGCCGGTTTGGAAAAAGCCGTAGATCGCAATAAGGGCTGCTACCCAGGGCAAGAGGTGGTTGAACGGATTTTTACCTATGGACAAGTGAATCGAAAACTGTTTCCGGTCGAAGTGCGCGGAGAGTACCTGCAGGGCGTTCTTCCTCTTGAATTTGTGCATGAGGGTAAGAAAGCTGCAGTGCTTCAATCGATCGTCCCCAGTCCAGAAAAGGATCGATTTGCTCGGGGGTTGGCTTTTGTTTATAGGAACTTTTGGGATGGCCACACTAAGTTCCAAGCTGGTGGAGTGGAGATTGAACTTTTATGAAATGGAAATCCTACCCACTGTTCCGATTTTTCTCTTCCTTGCAATTGGCGGTGATCACCATCCTGACTTTGGCCATTGTCCTTGCGGTCGCCACAGTGGCGGAGTCGCTCTATGGGATGCGTGGTGCGCACGCACTCGTCTATGGGCGGCTTTGGTTCTATGCTCTGCTCGTCGTATTAGCGGTAAATGTATTTTGCGCGGCGCTCTCCCGGTTTCCGTGGAAGCCACACCAGACAGGCTTTGTCGTTACCCACGCGGGAATTTTAGTGATTCTGTTTGGCTCGTTTTTGACGCTGCGTTTTGGCGTTGATGGAAACTTGCCGGTTGTTGAGGGGCAATCAGACTCCGAAGTCGTATTAAACAATTACCAGCTTACTCTTGGGGACGCGGAGGCTGGAAAGAGCCAATCGTTCCCAATAATCGATTCCGCACGTTCCCGAAAGGGGAGATTGCTCCAAGTCGATCTGCCGACAGGAGAAAAGCTCGTTGTAGACGAATATTTTCCACGAGCTCGTGTTCTAGGCGGAGTAGAACCTTCCTCTACCGGCATTGGGGTGCCAGCATTGCAGGTGGAATTATTCAATTCCCGTTTCGATACCAGCGAGTGGCTCTTGGCGAAAAATATCGACGTTCCCAACGAGGTTAATCTCGGCCCTGCCTTGCTGACGTTTCGCAAGGTCTGGAATGCGCGGGATTTGGCGAGTTTTCAGTCGGGGAAAGCACTTGTTCCTCCGCCCGCTTTGAGCAAGGGGTACGTTCAAGTTCAAATCGCTGGCAAAACCTATAGAGTAGACATACGCACTGCACTTAACGCTTGGGTGCCCGTGGCGTCCACTGGGTACTCAGTTTATATCGAAAAATATTTTACCTACGCAGTTGTAGAAAACAATCGTCTGGTGAACCGCAGCGCCGAGCTGGTCAACCCCTGTGTGCAGCTGCGGCTCAAGAACGCCGAAGGTCAAGAGGAGCGGCACACACTTTTTTCTCGCTTTCCGGAGTTTTCAAAGCAGCATACCGCCGGACAAGAGACGGTGAGGCCCTTTGGAGTAGACCTAAAAATGTTCGCCCCAGCCCCCAACGACACGGGCGGTTTTCGCGGAAAGCTGCACTTTGCTCAAGCCGAAAATGATCAACAACTCTTGTACCGCATCGAGGGAAAGGGTGGAAAACTACTGAGTCAGGGGAAAGTGGAACTTGGCAAAGCAGTAGCAACAGGTTGGATGGATCTGCAGTTTCGGGTGCAGAAGTGGTTGCCGGCCGCAATTCAGAAGGACCTGCCTGTGTACGTGGATCAGATTGTCGGTGCGGAAAATTTTGGCTCGGCCTTACATATAAAAAGAGAGCTCGCCAATGGGGCGCTCTCCCCCGAAGATTGGTGGCTTCCGGAAGGCGCTTCGGTAGGTGTCTCTATGGGAGATCGTATCTTAGATTTGCGGTTTGAAAAAGACCGCCTGAAATTACCGTTTCAGATTCACCTGAAGAAGTTCACCATGCAAACGGATCCCGGTACGACCAAAGCGGCGTCCTACGAGAGTGATGTCATTGTAAAAGACCCAGGCAACACGAAGGAGCCGGAGGCCCACATTAGCATGAATGAACCACTGAAATACGGAGGTTACACATTCTATCAAGCGAGTTATCAGATGCGTGAAGGTGAACCACCGCTCTCGGTCTTCAGCGTAAATTACGATCCTGGCCGCTGGGTTAAGTACGCGGGGAGTATCCTCATGGTGCTAGGGATTGTGGTGATGTTCCTAATGAACCCGCATTACTGGAGCATCTTGGTGGGAGGAAAACGTTGATGAAGACACTGATGAGTTTAGTTCTCTTATGGGGAACGGTCGCTGAAGCAGGCCCGAAGGCACGTGAGGGGTTTGATTGGGAGGCCGTCTCTCTTTACGCTATTCAGGACCGAGGCAGGCTCAAGCCGTTGGATACCTTCGCGATCGAAAGCGTGCAATTTATCACAGGCAAAACCCAGTGGAACGGTTTGTCCGCGGTCGAAGTCGTTTTCGGTTGGTTGTTGGCTTACGAAACTGAATGGTCCAGCGAGCGTTTTGTGAGGGTTGCCTATGGACCACTCAAAGAAAAGGCTGGTTTAGACGCGGGGAGGCAGTTTTTTTCTCCCAAGGAACTCAAGGACAACGTTCAACTGCAGAGCGCTATTCGTGAGACTTTGCAGAAACAACGATCGGGTGATCGATTGTCGCCATTAGATAAGAAGTTTCTCGATGTTCACAATCAGCTAGGTTTGGTCGAAGCGATGGTCACGGGTCAGGTTTTTAATGTCCTCCCGCCGCCCACCGGAACTCAGGACCCTTGGTTGTCTTTGGCCTCTCTTAATGATCCCGCGGAACCTTTGCCCTACAACGCTGCTACAGTGGAAACAGTCCGACGCCCCATCTCTCAGATGGTGGAGGCATTCTCCAAACAGAGTGGTGAGCAATGGAACAAAGCGAGTGTGGAATTGGCGGGGGCGTTGGCTACCGGGTTGGTACAACAAGGGTACCCCACTGCTACAGAGCTAAAACGGGAATACTTGTACAATCACTTCCGTCCGTTTCGTTGGGCATGGGTGGCGTATTTGATTGCGTTTGTAATGTTGGCGGCATTCCTGGTGACTTCGGTAAAACTTTGGCAGTGGGTAGGAACCGCCATTTTAGCTCTGGGTTTTTCGATTCACACGCTTGGTTTTGTTTTGCGGATGTTGATATCAGGGCGCCCGCCTGTGACCAATATGTACGAGTCTGTCATTTGGGTGAGCTGGGGCTGCGTGCTTTTCTCATTCTTTATTGGAGCTTCCTACAGGCGGGCTTTGATTCCGGCTGCTGCATCGGTGTTTTCCATTGTTGCCCTAGTTTTAGCTGACACGCTGCCTTCGGTTTTGGATCCCAGCATACAGCCGCTGGAGCCAGTATTGAGAAGCAACTTCTGGCTCACAATCCACGTGCTGACCATTACATTGAGCTATGCGGCGTTTGCCCTATCGCTGTGCTTGGGGAATGTGGTGTTGGGCACGTTCGTCTTTCGTCCAAAGAAAACGGAGTCCATTCAGTTTGCAACTTTGTACATGTACCGATCTATTCAAATCGGGGTGGTGCTTTTGGCAGCGGGTACAATCCTCGGGGGTGTCTGGGCAGATTATTCTTGGGGTAGGTTCTGGGGATGGGACCCCAAGGAAGTCTGGGCGCTGATAGCTTTGTTGCTTTATTTGGCCGTGCTCCACGGGCGCTTTGCTGGGTGGTTGCGCGGGTTCGGCTTTGCTGCAACCGCCGTGTTGTCGTTTCTGGGTGTTTTGATGGCCTGGTACGGAGTCAATTTTGTGTTGGGTGCAGGGTTGCATTCTTATGGGTTTGGCGCTGGTGGCACTGGCTATGTGTCGATCTACGCTCTGGCGCAGATCGCGTTTATCGGCGTGGCGTACTATCGCTACGTGAGCTCAGGTGCCAAGGCGCGCAGAGCGGCGATTTTTCCAAATCACTAATGCGGCAGCTGTGTCTGCGTGTGAAAGGATGCAAACTGGGTGGTGAGTCGGAGAAGGTTCCGTGTGGAATCGGTCGGAAATTGAAACTGATCCCATAGCGTGAGTTTGAGGCGTTCACCTTGGGCAAGCAATGCTTGTTCTGCTTCTCCCAGTCGCATGGAGTGGGCGACGGTCCTTTCGCCCAGACAAGGGCGACAGAGAAGGCCTCCTGCATCGATATCAAAAACACCCGCTGCGTTGTCGAGCGCTTCGGAACATTTAGCACAAGCATCCATTCGTGGTTTGAGGCCGATCTGATCGAGAAACTTGATTTGAAATATGAGCTGCAATAGTGGCAAGCGTTCCGTTTCGGTTTTTTCGATTAAAGCTAGAGTCTGTCCTAACAAACTGTAGACTCCGGGCATTGCCACGGCCGTATTGGAAAGGCGACGCACCCACTGAGCGGCTTTTCCAGCCACAACCAGGCGATCGAGGTCCTCTCTAAGCCCTGTAAAAGAGTTCAAAACAGTGAGTTCAACCAGGTAGGGTTTTCCACGAGGGTCGCCGCGCAATACGATTTCGTTGTGGCAGAAAAGGTCCATGCCCCCCACGTAGCGGCGCTTACTTTTTCGAGCGGACTTGGCCAAAACAGAGATGAGTCCCCAGTCTCGAGAAAACAGCTGGATGTATCGATCTGCTTCTCCAAAGTTTTCTCGGGACAAAACGATTGCGCGAGATTTCAGCATTTGCGTCGGAACCGGACGTAGAAGAAGGCTCCCATGCAGTTGAACAAAATCGTATACACCTGAATGAGAGTGTAGAGGGTGGCCCCTTGCTGAGGGTTTTCCAAGCCCACCCATTTAAAAAGGGTAAAAAAGGCCACCTGGCCTACGCCAATGCCGCCGGGGAGAATAGGAGCGGCAGAAACCGTGAGGCCAATCGGAACGACGATGAAATACTGGGGTAAGGTCAGCGGAATCCCCAAGGTGTCTCCCAGTAGTTTAAATAACAAAGTATTTCCAAAGATCGAAACGGCCGAAAGGGCCAGCGCTGCAGCCAGAGTTTTGCTGTGGTGGCGATAAAGGATCGTGGCTTCAAACACTCGGTAAAGCACGCCCGCTTGGCGCAAGCGCGCCTTGATCCACGCGCTGCCTGGAAGCTTGAACGAGACCGACACAAAAAAAAGGCTCATGAGCAGTGCGCTTGTGATCGTAAACGCCCATATTCCGTAGGCAAGGTACTTCATCTGGGGATGATGGGCGAGCCACCCATGATAAAAAACCAAGGTCACGGCGGCATAAAAAAAGAAGACCGAAAGCCCAATAGCACGATCGATAAAAACGGTAAAAACGGCCTTGGTTTTACGGTCTGGCTCTCGGCCCGCGACGTACCAGGCTTTGATGACGTCTCCACCTACAGAACCCGGCATGAAGGTGTTGAAAAACACCCCGATCATGGTCAGTTGAAACATCGAAAAAAAATCCAGCGAAAGGCCTTGTGCGCGGGATAGGAGAAACCACCGGCAGGTCGAACAAAGGGTGATAAAACTCAAAAACCCGAAGCCAATGAGCAGGTTGCTTGGTGAAAAAAGCATCCCGCCCAGCGTGCTAAAATCAATCATCCGAGACCGAAGCACGTAGAAGATTAGCAGGGCCCCTAGGCCCAGTTTCAGAGCTAATGACAGGCTATCTCGAGGAGATTTGTGTCGGATGGGTTGGTTTGACTTCACTGGTAGCGCAGTCTAAATTCAAGAATCTTGTCTCACAATCAAAAAGTGGGGTCGAGTAATCAAATGAAAGTCACCGTATTAGGCACAGGGTATGTGGGACTGGTCACCGGGACCTGCTTTTCGGGCTCCGGAAACCACGTCACGTGCATCGACATCGATGCAGAAAAAGTAGACCGGCTTTCCCGAGGAGAAGTCCCCTTTTACGAGCCCGGCCTAGACGAGATGGTTCGCAGCAATGTTGCCGCTGGGCGCTTATGTTTTAGCACGGATATCGCTGCCGCCATCGCGAGCTGTGACGTGGCTTTTGTGGCCGTGGGAACCCCTCAAGGGGAGGACGGCGCGTCAGACATGCAATATGTCGTCAAAGCCGTAGAAGCGGTGCGTGAGAGTCTGACCCATCCCATTGTGCTGGTGATGAAGAGCACTGTCCCTGTTGGGACGGCGGATAAAGTTCGTGAAATTTTGACCGGCTCCCGCCATGCGGTAGAGGTTGTGTCCAACCCAGAGTTCTTGAAAGAGGGGGCGGCGGTTGCAGATTTTCTTAGGCCGGAGCGCGTGATCATCGGTACCGAGTCTCAGGCTGCCCGGGACTTGATGAGCGATCTCTATGCGCCTTTTGTGCGCAATGGCAGTCCCTTGCTGTTTATGAGCAATCGCTCGGCTGAATTGACGAAGTATGCCGCTAATAGTTTTTTGGCGATGAAAATCTCGTTTATTAACGAGATCGCTGTTTTGGCGGAGCGGGCCGGCGCCAATATTCATGATGTGCGAGCCGGTATCGTGACTGATAGCCGTATTGGGAACAAGTTTCTGTACCCCGGCTGCGGGTATGGGGGGAGTTGTTTCCCCAAAGACGTCAAAGCCCTGATTCACTTAGGCAAAGAATTGGGAATGCCGCTTCAGCTTTTCGAGGAAGTCGACTCGGTCAATCAGCGCCAGAAGAGGATTCTTTTCGATAAGATCAAGCGCCACTTCAAGTCGGATCTTGCAGGAAAAACGTTTGCGATTTGGGGTCTTTCGTTCAAGCCAGAGACAGACGATATGCGTGAAGCTCCGTCGTTGACGCTCATCGAACACCTAATTGAGAGCAAGGCGCGGGTGCAGGCCTATGATCCCGTGGCCACCGACCAAGCTAAAAAAATATTTGGCGATCGGGTGCAGTTTTTTGAAAATGCTTACGCTGCTACGAAAGGGGCGGACGCATTGGCGATATTGACGGAGTGGAACGAGTTCCGTTCCCCGGATTTTGATGCCTTAGGAAATGATCTTCAGAGTCCCGTTATTTTCGATGGTAGAAATCTCTACAATCCCCACAGTCTCAAGCGACAGGGCTTCCAGTACTATTGCATTGGAAAGCCCGATCTCACATGAGTTTGGCGCGCCTTGAACCTGGGGCCCGTTACCTTGTTTCGGGTGGGGCAGGGTTTATTGGCTCACATCTGTGCGAAAAAATACTATCAGCCGGCGCCCGTGTCGTTGCCGTCGACAATTTTATCACGGGGAATCGTGAAAACATTCGAGCATTGCTCGGACGCCAAGAGTTTGAGTTCATAGAGCACGATATTGTGCAAAGTCGACGGTGGGAAGGTGGCTTTGCGGGTGTGTTTCATTTTGCATGTCCTGCGAGTCCCGTGGACTATGCCCAGCTTCCAATAGAGACATTGCAGGTGGGTTCGCTGGGCACAGAGAACATGCTGCGCCTAGCGCGTGATAAAAAATGTCCTATTCTGATTGCTTCGACTTCTGAGGTTTATGGCGATCCGCTCGTACACCCGCAACCAGAATCTTATTGGGGCAATTCCAATCCCATTGGAGCACGCAGTTGTTACGACGAAGCCAAGCGCTATGGAGAAGCGCTGACCATGGCGTATCGCAAAGTGCATGGGGTGCAAACGCGGATCATTCGCATATTTAATACTTATGGCCCGCGAATGCGGCCAAATGACGGGCGAGTGGTTCCCAACTTCTGCATGCAAGCATTGCGTGGAGAAAACCTTACGGTTTACGGAACGGGATCGCAGACGCGCAGTTTTTGTTATGTCGATGATCTAGTGGAAGGCATTGTCCGAGCTTTTGGCTGTGACTATGGGTTGCCCATCAATCTGGGGAATCCTGCGGAAATGACCATCCGGCAGTTCGCCGAGCGGATTCTTGCTTTGAGTGGCAAGTCTTTGCGCATTGTCGAAATGCCCCTACCTGAAGACGATCCCAAAACCCGGCAGCCCGATATCTCGCTCGCTACAAAGCTCTTGGGGTGGCGGCCGCAAGTGGAACTGGATAAAGGGTTGCGGGCTACTTACGCGTATTTTCAGCAGCTCTTTGAATCTGGAAAACTGCCGACTGGCCCAGCGCTAGAAAAAACAGCGTCGCCATCAAAGTCTGGGTATGAAAAAAATGAGAGTCAAAAGCCGATCCCACGGTGAAGCAGACCCACGCGCCTAGGCCGGTGATGAGCATGCCAGCTTGAATGCGAGTCCGGTTCCGGTTTTGGAGCGCCTTGAAATAGTTCAGGTAGGCTGCCAGCAAGAGTGCCAAGAAGCTCCCTAAACCTAAGATTCCCGTAGTTCCCAGCAAGTCAAAATAAAGACTGTGGGGGTCCGTAGGAAAATGTGGGTTGGCGAAGTCTTCTGCGCTCATGAATCGTTTACGCTGAAGCTCAAAGCCATGATGGTATCCCTGACCTACCCAGGGAGAATCTAGGAACATTTTCCAGCTTACGTGCCAGAGGTGAAGGCGTTCGGAGTTCTTGGCGGGCCGGATCGACATCAAGCGACTCCCCAGAGGGGTTGCCGAAAGCATGCCCGCGAGGACGACTACCCCTAGAGACCAGAGTAAAAAAGTTTTCCAGTAAGAACGAGCGGCAAAGCAAAACACTGCCAATGTGCCTACGAACACTGAAATCCACGCACCTCGGGATCCGCTCAGTGCAATGGCGATCAAAAGTGCTCCAGTCCCTGCAATAGCCCCATAGCGAGTCTTCAGATCTGTCGTCGAAAAGGCCAAGCCTGCCAAGCCAAAGTAGAGCAATGCGCAAGTATATGCGAACGGGTTGTGATGGTAGAGCAGGCCGCGCGCGTGAAAAAAAGCCCCCCCGCTTTGGGGCATTTTGGCTAGCTCCACGGCGGTGGCTCCAGTCCATACAAGTGGACAAAATACCCCGGTGAATTGCAGTGCTGCAATGAAGGCGAGGGGGATGGCCAGGTAAATTGCCGTCTTCAGGAGTCGCTCCCGCCACAACGGAAAATCAGCAAAAAACAATACGAGGTAGAAATAAAACAAAAAGTAGCGGAGCTTTCCTACGGGTTTTGAAAAGCCTGTCCCAGAAGCAAAGGCTACAGAGGCCAAGACGGCTAGGCAGAAAACTGCGATAGGCCAAAACAGCGGAATTCTCAGTATTTCCTTTAAGCGGAGTCGATAGAAAAGTGTTCCGCAGAGGAACAAAGCGGTGGTTCCCAGGGCGATTCCGGATGCGGATGAAAACAGAGAAAAGAACAATAGCGCTATAGACGCAAAGGAGAGCTTTTCCAGTCGGGACAGAGTTGAGGGAAGCATGGGTCGGGTTTATCCAATTAGCGCGGGAGTGGCTAGGGGAAAAGACCTTGGCTCAAAGTGTCAAATGAACGCGATTCAAACGGCTTTGTGAAGGCACGCCGAGGAGCTATAATTAAAGCGCTTCCTATTCTCAAAATACAACACCGAACACTTTGGTAGTAATTGCCCTGGGGGAGGGCTTGTCCATGGACAAACGAAAGTCGAAGGACAAAGGCGAGGGAAAAAAAGGCAAATCGACTAAGAAGATTGTCGATCTTGCGGCCTACCGTCAGGAAAAAAGTGAAGAGCGCCGCCGCGAGTATGAGCGTGTGTTATTTCACCGAGTTTTGGGGGTGTATAGTTTTGTTGAGAAAAAAAATCTAGCGCATGTGGAGGTGCTGGATATCAGTTATTCGGGAGTGCTTTTCCGAGAGTTGCACCCCGATCCTGCGTTTTCCCCTGGTGCAAAGGTCGCACTGAGGTTTTACTTCACTCCAAGTTCTTACTTGCGACTCGTGGTGGACGTGAAGCGCTGCCGTCCATTTACGAGCGGTGGTCGGCAGGGGCTTGAGTACGGCTGTGAGCTCGACAAAAGCACCCGTTCCTACGAGGTCCTTCGACAGTTAGTGAACTTTATGTACAAGTATGCCGAAGTCGCCTGCCAAGATCCCACCCCGCCCAATATCTGGTTTTAGGGCTTCGTGAGCGCGGTTCTGTATCGCTCGAGGGTTTCTCGACGCACCAAGTCCAGTTATTTAGATGGCTTTCCAGGGGTCCAGGCTTGGATCGATATCTTTGCAGTAAGGGTAAAGAAACAACCCCAGTCGCTGCATTTCTTTTAAGGTCAGTCCTTCTTCGGGCAAGATCATCTCTACGCTAAAATCTTTGCGTATAGGAAACGACACACGCCGAGAGCCTGCAACTGTTTCGGCGGAGGGCGGAGTAAGGGGCTCTGTAGCGGAGACGTTTTCCACTCGGGTTTTAGAGGGGCGTCCGACGGCTGTGGCGCTTTTGACTTTCTCTTTGCCCTTGCCTTTGGCGCGCTCCGAAGCCGCTGCTTGTTTAGCTTTGTCTGTTACAGCGCGTTCCCAGGCAAAGGGATCGGCGCTCCAAGCTTTAAAATCTTCAATGGAACTTTTGACCCGCGATTTATAAACCTTCAGTGTCGAAGCGCGCACATTATTGTTCTTGTTTCGAAAGCGGTTCACAAAAACATCTAAGTTAGAAAGGATGTAATCCAAGTTGTCTTCTTCTTCGTTGAGTCCACCGAACAAGTTATGGCAAGCGGTAAGGCGGTTATGGATTGCGTGTTCGTTCAAAATAGATTTGCGGCCTGCAAACTCCAAGAACTTGATGACCTCTTCTGTATCCCGGATCAGGGACATCTGATTGCCCCCTGGGACTATTTTCATTCCGACTCTTTCTTTACTATTCCCCTGCATTTTCCCACCTTGAGTTGCCGTAATTCAAAAAACGAGTGAGTGAACACCCAACCTGAATTCCAATCTTTGGGAAAGCTGGTGGCGGTGTCAATAAACAGAAAAGTAAATCCTAAAAGCCTCGCCCACTGCGGGTTTTGGCCGACCGAGTTTTTAGTCATGACAAGTGCTCGCCTTATCTCAGTGCGTCAGAATCCCTGAGGGCGTATCGTCGGTAGAAACAGAATTATTTTCTTTTTCCCAAAAACTGGATCAGTTTTCGAGGGTAGTCGGTAATTATTGCATCTACTTTGCAATCGATAAGTCGGTTCCATTCTGCTTCGGTGTTTGCCGTCCAAGGTACGACCTGGATATTCTTTGCGTGACATGCCTTTACGTTGTCGGGAGTGACAAGCGATAGATTGGGAGACGCAAAGTGAGCACCTGTTTTGGCGGTGAGTTCACAAAAGTTTGTCTCGTTTTCAAACAGACAGGATAACCGTAGCGATGGGGATAGTTTTTTTGCCGCCGACAAAGTGCGAAAATCAAACGACTGCAAGATCGCTTTGTCCACCGCACCGTATTTTTTGAGCAAGCTTATTACCAACGAGGCGAATAGGGTGGGATCGGGGATCCATTTGGGATCGCTCGCAGTCATTTTGGTTTCGATATTCATTTCCAACTGCGGGGCTTTGCGGCTCTTCCACTGCAGAAAACTCTCTAGTGTCGGGATGCCCGTTCCGGGAAGGCGTTTTTGTTCAGGAAACCTTGGGTTCGGCACCGAACCACATTCAAATTGAGCGAGTTCCTTTGCTGTCAGAGACCGGATCGGAATCGGGCGTTCGATAGTTTTTCCTGAAGCGTATCGACACAACTGGGGCGTGAGCTCAGGTTCATGGGACACAACCACCGTGTTGTCCGCCGTGACCTGCATGTCCAGCTCAAGGACTTCGGCCCCTGCTTCCACTGCTTCTTCAAATGCAGGGAGCGTGTTTTCGGGGTGGGTACCTCGGGAACCACGGTGCCCGTGGACCTGGGGGGTGTTGTGGCTCATGGCATAGCCCTCGAATTGAACTAAACTCCATACAATTGTAGCAGCAAGAGTGACCTTTCTCATCTGTGGCAAGCTAGGACGGATGGGGTGGCCAGGTCAACGATCCCAGCCAATTAACGGTTGAAGGCAATTGCAGGTTTAGGTAAACGCTTGGGATGCAGCCAAAAACGCCGAGTCCCTTGGTCATTTCAGTCGTGAAAACGAGCGCGGAGCGCCGACTGTTCGAACGGGTACCTGAAAAGATCCATGCACAAGACCCGTACTTTGTACCGCCGTTTCCGGGGAGTATTGTAAAGCTCTTGGCGCCGAAATCTGCCTTTGCAAAACATGGCGACGCCGTTTGCTTTATTGCCTATCGGGACGGCAAACCCGTGGGTCGTATTGCCGCCATTGAGAACCGTGCGCACAATCGGTACTACGGTGACAAAGTCGGGTTTTTTGGGTTTTTCGATTTTATCAATGACGAAAACGTAGCGCGAGGGTTGTTGGACGCCGCCCGGAAGGAGATTGAACGTCGAGGATTGACCCACCTGAGGGGACCCTACAGTCCCACAGTGAACGATGAGGTGGGATTATTGGTTGAGGGTTTCGAGTCTTCCCCCATGGTGATGATGCCGTACAACCCACCCTACTATCTGGAGATGTACGAGAAGCTTGGCCTCCAGTCCGCGCGTGATTTGCATGCTTATTACATTAGCGGGCAGCACCAAGCGCCGGAGCGAATGCTCAAAATCGCTGAACGAGTGAAGCGTTCAACTGGGCTCACACTGCGACCGTTCAATAAAAAAAATGCCGACCACGACTTGCGTATTATCCAGACGCTCTACAATGAAACCCTGAGCAGAAACTGGGGTTTTGTCCCGATCACTTATGAAGACATGCAAGCAGCTGCGGCAGACCTGATGGCGATCGTCGACCCGGAGTTGGTCATGATTGCCGAAAAGGAGGGTGTTCCGGCAGGGTTTTCGATGGTTATTCCGAACATCAACGAGTTTTTGTGGAAGACCAAAGGCTCGTCCTCTCTGATGAGAGTTTTAAAGTTCGTCTGGCTTTTGAAGACGAGTCGTCCAAAGGAAGCACGGTTAGCGATTCTGGGGGTGCGGGAGGAGTTTCGCAATAAAGGGATAGGCGCATTGTTTTATATTGAGACCCTTCTCAAGGGAGGCAAAAAATTTATCGGGGGAGAGCTTTCGTGGGTTGAGGCGAATAACGACGAAATTATTCACGGCATCTCCGCCATGGGGGCTCATAGGTACAAGGCCTACCGTGTTTTTGAAAACCCCATAACCCACTGAGCACTTACTATGGAGCTATTGCTTACGGGCGCTACGGGGTTTGTGGGTCGCAATTTCTTGCTTTCGATTTTAAAGCTCAAGAAGTACTCCCGGATTTTTGCTCCGGTGCGTGATCCGGAGCGCTTGCGCGGATTGCTCAAACAAGACGGTCTTTCGAACTTGCCGCCTGAGCTGGAAATTATTCGAGCTTCTGCGCAGGATTGGAATCTGGGCCCTGCGGCAAACGTCGAGCATGTCGTTCACGCTGCCGGAGTCATTTTTGCTCGTACTCGCGAGGAGTACTGGGACACCAATGTCGAAGGAACCGTGCGCCTGCTCAAAGCACTGAGAAATCCTGCTCAGGTGGTGGTACTTTCGTCCCTAGCGGCAGCCGGACCCAGCCGGGCGGGAGCACCGCGGCTGGAAAGCGACTCGGCGTCGCCGGTGACTTGGTATGGGCAATCCAAGTTGGAGATGGAAAAGCGCATTCGTGAGGAATTTCCCAAAGTGCCTTGTATCTGTTTGCGTCCTCCCATGATCTTTGGTCCACGGGATCACGCTACACTCCCCTTGTTCAAGATGGTCAGAAAGCCGGTGCACTTTAAGGCTGGATTCAGGACGAAGTACTACAGCATTCTTTCCGTAGAGGACCTGGTTGCGGGCATTGAACGCGCCTTGGAGTCGCCCGCGATCGCGGGCATGCGGACGTACTTTATTGCCCATCCGGAAGTTATTACGGATCGGCAGCTCTTGGCTGGGGCTGCGCAAGTTTGTGGGACAACTAGTCGGGTGTTAGCGGTGCCCCAGTTTTTGTTGAAAGCCGCATCTCGGGTCGTCGATCACATTCCTACTTGGCGAACCACCATCCCCTCGCTTTCGGTCGATCGGGCAAAAGAGATTTGGCCGGACCATTGGGTGGTTTCGTCTCAGGCGTTTGAGCGAGATTTCGGATGGCGTGCGAGCGTACCTTTCTTGGAATCACTTAAACGTACCCGCGATTGGTACATCCGGACCGGCCAGTTGGTGGCTTAACTTCTGCCGGAAGTAAGTTTTCTTCGGTTTGACGTTCCCAGTGGATTTGTTTACGGTTGAGTCGGGTTGGGTCTGTTTTTCAGCAGTCCATTTGGTTTTCGTTGGGGCGATGCCAAACTCGGTACGAAGAACAGGTCCTTATTTTTCCGCGGGGGTTGGCGGATTTGGGGGGTTCATGCGTCTTTGGGGATGGGTGTCTCTGGCGGTTCTTCTGGCATTTACGGGGTGTGGTCGAAACACTACCGAACAAACAGGGGGGCTTCCCAGTTTTATCGTCCCCAAGCTAGACGCGGACAAAGAGCGGTTGCTGCATGATTTCCCTTTGCTCAACGACCAAGAAGAATTTGCGCCTCCTGTCGATCCTGTGACGGGAAGAGCCCCGTTCGGGGTTTTGGTGAGGATGCCCAAGGACGGTAATGGAACTTATTGTTCGGTCGCGCATGTTTCTCCGGGGAGAGTGACTACCAATGCACATTGCGTGGGTAAGGACACCAAGCCCGAAGAATATTTTGTCATCTTCTACAATAAACGCGGCTGGAAACGCTACGAGCGAGTTTTGGATTTTGTGTACGTGGGGAGTACCGAAAGCGACGATTTTGCCGTGATCAAAGTGGCGGACGATGTTGGGCGAAACTGGGAAACAGTGGCTGGGCGTCCTAAGAATACTCGGGCAGAAGTGGGCAAGTCCAGTGCTACACCCCACGCAATTACTCTATGGAGTTTTAATCCGTTCAAGGGCAATCACCCCGAGTTAGAGGCCAAGTTCAATGGCCCTGGAATGCGCTTTACTCCAAAGCAATGCATGGGTTCACGTACCTTGCCTCAGGTCTATGGCATTGGACAAAATCCAGCAACGGGGGAACAGGCCAAAGTTCGGATTGTGAATCCCCTTTCGGTTGAACGGATCCACTGGTTTGTAGATGCCTGTGATAAGCGCCCCGTAAAAGGAAACAGTGGGTCGCTGATAACGGTGGCTGGAGACATCACTCAAATGCTGGGTGCCTACCATTGGAATGTGCCTGCCGACCCCGAGAAAATGGCGCATTTTGAGTCGTTTGAATATACGGGAAACAATGGTGAGCTTCTCAAACTCAGCTGGGATCAAATGGGACTGCGCGATTTTTATGGCGTGGCTACGGATTTGAGCACTGTTTTGAGCGAGCACCCGGGCCTGTTTTAGTGACATAAACTGTCACTCTGGTGAAAACCGCTTTAGTACAAGGGTTTTGCCAAATAATGTCTCTTGTTTGAGATTCTCCATTTCTCTATACTGCGCGCTCCCTAAACAATTTATCTCGGAGCACGCAATGTTCTTAAGCGGTTCGCGTTTGCCCTTACGTTCTGTCAGCCCTTTGAAGCCCTTTGTGCTTCGAACCAAAGACGGTTTTTTAGTGGGGTTAGCGATGGACCCAAAGCAAGGAGCTCCGTGCGTGCGTTGCGTTCAGGGGTGGCTGGAAAAACGGGGATTGGGATCGCAGCAAGGCAAAGTAGAAGAATTGACTGTACGTCGGGATCTGATTGCAGAACTTGTCGCTGCGAACGATGCTCATACCTACTACGAAGTTCACCATGACGGTACGGTGAACAAACTCAAAAGCACTGTGTTTCCTCTGCCCGGTTGCGAGTGTGCTAAGTCCGCTTTTGTGGCCCCGCGAGAGATGGATCCCAACAGCAATTTTACTTTTTCACCCCTGACGCATATTAAGTGCGTGCGCTACGTCACCCCCAACGGCCATCTCTGGTTGACCAACGCGGTGGGCGTTTCTTCTCTTTCGGGAGAGACATTGAGTGTTTATGGTGCTGGCACTGACAAAGCGCAATCCCGTCAAAATGCGATTGATACTTGGTTAAAACAGTCCGCGAGTGCGGATTTGAAGCTCCGAGAACACAACGAAGCCATAGCGGTTGAGGTACTTCAAACCGGCAACGGAGACTTGCTTTCCTCCCTAAAAAAAACAGGCAATTGGGAGGTGACTGGAGCAGGCAAGGATTATCACGATGCGACTTTGGATGCGCTTTACGCCCTGACGCGTCAGAAAACACTTCAAGGGTACGCAAGCACGAACAAAAGCCCCATGCTCATCGTAGGAGCAAACAACTGGATTCGCCAAAGAGTGCCGTACTTTCTTTTGCAGGAATACGACATCCATTTGCTTTTTTATCCAAATTCTTCGCCTTGCTGGGTGGTGGGGTTGGCGGCGTTTTCTCGAATTAAGTCCGATGCTAGGCCATTGTTCGCATTTAGCTCAGGAGCGGACATGGCTCAGGCGCTCGAAGGCACTTTAGCCAAAATGCTGGAGTGGGCGCGTCCCGAAGCTGGCGAGCATGGAGAGCCTCGCCTGCGTGAAGAAGGTGGGTTTAGTGATAAGAATTTCAAATTGAATATGTGGTGGACTCACTGGATATACCGTTGCTCAAAAATCACCTTAAAAGACATTTTGCATTTGGAGGCATATCCCAAAAGCGTGGAATATTGGCGAGACTATTTGCGGGATGGACAGCCATCTCTGGCGGTGGTGCCTATCAATCACCTCGATCTTCCGGCAGGAGTGCGTTGTTTGGTGAAACTCGTTCAATCCAAAGAGGAGTCCCAAGCGCCTCGCAAAGTCATCGGCATTGGAACCTTGTCACCTTTTCAAGACGCGGTTCTATAAAGAAATGGGTTACCGTGTTGAATTTACGGCAACCCATTCCTCAGAAAGCAGACGAATAATTTGACGTGTTAACGTCGGCCTCGTCGACCGCGCCCACCACCGCCGCCACCGCCACCGCTGGCGGTGCCCGGGGAGTTGTAGATACGGCAACGGTAACAGCTACCGCCACGGGAATTGGTGATCCCATCCCCCAAGGCTGCTGTGCCATTGGTCGCGGTGCAGGTGCCAGGAATTCCTCCAGCTCCACACATTCCGATTCCTTCGCAAAGCGGACCAATGTTGGTTTGCACGCTGGCTGCGTTAGGCAAATGGACCATGGACTCGATGCGGGCCATTTCGTTGGCGCGAGCCTGAGCCACTTCGCGTGGGCAAAACTGGCTGCCCCCGTAAATCGCTTCTTTCGAAGCAGAATGAGGATCACGGTTGATTTCCTCGGTGCGAATCTTGTTGGCTTCGGCAACGCTCAGATTTTCTTTGTTGGTGACTTCAAAGGCGACGAGGTCGTCTTTTCCGAAGTTCAAGATCAAGCTGTCCGTGAATCGTGTGCCGTCCATGCGGTAAGCTTGGACAAGAAACTCGGCCCCTTGCTCCGCGAGGACCTCTGTTTTCGATGTGTAAACAAAATGCCCCGGGAATGAAAGCAGTGTATCTGCTGAGATCCAAGCGTCGGATTTTTCTAACCGAAACTGGGGTTTCCAGAGTGGAACTTTCGAATAAATCGCGAAAGTTCGATTCTGCGAGTCCGCTTTTTTAGGGCCTAGCTGACCCAATACATTGCTGCTGGTCTCGACCCCTCGAGCTGCGCCCCCAACCACGGCAAACAAAATAGTAATAGAAAATATAAAACGCGTCACGTTTGTCTCCTTGGTCTTATGATTGAAAAGTATCCGAACTAATGCGGAAGCAGATTGGGATAGTATTGTTAACGCGCTTTGGCAATAGAAAAAGTCCGATTTTTTTCTTCTAAACTATTTTGTATGGCGCGAAAGGCCTGGCTTATTTGTCGATCTATCGACGATTTAGTGAAGTTTTTAAGCGTGTGAGAATGGGCTTCACGCGCAATTTTCATCCGAAGCGCTGGATTTTCGGCGAGTCGTTGCATCGCCTGCGAAAGCTGTGTGATGTTGTCTGGCTCCACCAATAGAGCCGTTTTCCCGTCTTCAAAAATATCCGTGATGCCGCCACAATGGTAGGCGATCGATGGAACTCCCTGCGCAGCCGCTTCTAAATAAACAATACCGAAACCTTCTCCACGCCAGCGGCGCTCCCATTTTCCAAATCGGGAGGGCATCAAAAAAATATCGGATTCCCTATAAAGCGATTCTAATTGAGCTCTATCCGAAGAAGGTTCCTTGAAGCTGACCTGATCCTGAAGCCCCCACGTCACTACCATTTGCTCTAATCGGGAGCGATCGCTGCCATCACCGCGAATAGTGTAGTGCCAGCACAAGTCTGGGCATCGATTTTTGAGCAGATGTAAGGCCTGCAGCGCATGGTCTTGGCCTTTGTATTGTTCCTCGCGATCTAAACGCGAAACCGAAAGCAGCCGCAGTGTCTTAGAAGCCGTTTTATTGTCTGGAAACTCTCTGTTTTCAAATCGGGGGTCCAATCGAGGGTGAATGATATGAATTTTAGACTCTGGGTACCCTCGCTTAACCAGCAGGTTTTTTGTCCAGTGGCTGATGGACAAAATGCCGGCGCTTCCTTGGAGCGCCCACTCGTCCAGGGTAAAACCTCTCCCCCAAGTTTCCAGTCCGTACGCACAGCACAAGTAGGGCACACCAGTGAGACGGCTTATCGTGGCAGTGAGTGGGCCCAACGAAACATGGCCACTGACAATGAAATCTGGTCGATTGTGCGAGACCTGGCGTAGGGCTTGTAATAGCACCTGGCAAGAAAAACGGTTTTGCCACTTGGACAAGATCGGCAATCGAGAAAAACGGACTGCAATGAGAGAGTAAGGACGGTCTATTCTTTTGAAGTGCGAGGTGCGTCGAGGCACGATGGTCGTTTGAGAATCGGTGCCCCAGAGATCGCATGCACTCGTGAGAACATCGTCTAAATAATATTCGATCCCGCCGTAGTTTTCACAAAGCGAGGAGGCCTGCAGCCAGAGTAATTTCAATGCGTGGGCCTCGTGAGCGGGCTAGAGGTATAGACGTGGTGTTTGGGGCGTTCAGCGAGGATTTCCTGCTGCCCCCAGTTGGTGACTTTGGCAAAAGCGTCGGAGCTGATGAATGCTTTAAACAATTCTTCGTTATTCCATTCGGAGAGAATGAGATACGAGCCTGAGGCTGAAGTGTCTTGGTACAGCCAGGAGTTTACGTGGCCTTCGCCTTTTTTTAGGGTTTCTAAAACCGCTTGAAAGGCCCTTTCGAAGACTTCCTCTTTACCTGCTCGTACCCGATAATTCATTCCAATGGTGACCATGGGTAATTTATAGGCCCGATTCTTCTATTAGACAACCCGGACGACCTTGGGTTTAATGCGCCGATGGATGATTTTAAGTACCCAGAGCCGGATCCCAATAAAAAAACAGCCGCCGAAGTGTGGAATGCCCGGTATGCGGGGGAAAAGTACCTGTTTGGCAAGGAGCCTGTTCTGGCGCTTAAAAATCACTTGGAACATTTGAAAAAAGGCCGCTGTATCGAAATTGCGGTGGGAGAGGGGCGCAATGCTGTGTTCTTGGCTCAAAACGGGTTCCAAGTGGAGGGGATTGACTGCTCGAGTGTTGGGATCGAAAAAGCCAAGAAACTCGCCGCCGAGAAAAACGTGACTCTAGACGTTAAGAGTCAGAACCTAGACTTTTTTCTGATGCCTTTAATGAAATACGATTCCATCGTCATGACCTATTTTCGGCCTCAGGCACGATTTTTTACCGAGATTCGGCGAGGCTTGGTTCAGGGTGGTACTTTTCTGCTAGAGGCCTATACAGTGGAGCAGGCCAAGGCAGCACCTAATCCAAACTTAGACTTCGAGGAGTGCTATAAACCGAATGAAGTTTTGGGGCATTTGAGAGACTTTCACATTCTTTATTACAAAGAAATCCCTGATGGAAATTCGCATACGGTCCAATTGATCGCTAAGAAAGTTGCCAAATAAGGAGTTCCGATGAAATTGAAACGCTTGGGTCTATTCATCCTAGGAGGTATTTTCGCAATGAGTGCAGAAGCCGGTTTTTATCAGCTCACGGTAGAAGACATTGATGGCCATAAACAAGCCTTGTCCAAGTACAAGGGAAAACCTGTTTTAATTGTGAACACAGCGTCTGAGTGCGGCTATACGCCTCAGTACAAAGATTTAGAGGCTGTTTATCGGAAATATAAGGACAAGGGTTTGGTGGTATTAGGGTTTCCTAGCAACGATTTCGGCGGACAAGAACCCGGAACTAACGCCGAAATCAAAAAGTTTTGCGAAATGAAATTCAAAGTAAGTTTCCCGCTTTTTGCCAAAAACCCTGTGCTGGGGCCGGCCAAGCAGGAGCTTTATCGATTTCTCACGGAGAATGCCTCGCCGAAAGGCGAAGTCTCTTGGAATTTTGAAAAGTTTCTGATCAACAAAAAGGGCGAAGTAGTCGGGCGTTTTAAATCAGGTGTCAAACCGACTTCCCCTGAGTTGGAAAAGGCGATTTCGGAAGTCTTATAGGGGGTAGGGGGGTATCTTTTTGAAGCAACAGAAGTATGAAACCCTGGTCTTTCACTCTATCGAGCTGATACTTCGAGATGCTGGTTTTTCGTTGGTGTGTTGCTTGTTTTCTCGCTGACTCACCACGGTGGGTTCCGGGCAGCCAGCATTGTTTAGCGCGATACTTTCTATTTGCTCTGCATAGCTACGAAGCAGGGGAGCCTTTTCTTTGTCCTGTTCTTTAATCTGCTTGTCAGCTGATGTTAAAAAACTCTGAACATGGCTGCACCACCGCTTCTTGGTAAGACCCTTCAGGAGATTGGCTTCGGCATGGAGGTTGAGTAGGTACCCGTTAATATGATGCTTGAGCGCCTGGGCGTCTTTCGAGCGCAGTTCTTCTTTCGTTAAGTCCTTTCTCATGAATCCATTTACTTTCAAGTAGGCCACCGAATCACTTAAGTCACTTTGTGTTGAGGACTTGTTTACGGACTTTTTTGGAAAGCCCAACTGGGAGATTCTGTAATTAAAAATGAGATTTGGCGGTGTTTCCCCAAGGCTTTCGGGCCAGTGTTCGTCTTTTTCAATCTGTATGAGCAGGGCGCTTACGAGTTCGGAATACTGATGAGCCAATTCTCTCAAAGCAGGGTTGTACTTTTCGCTCAGGGTAGCAGCGACACAGGTGAAAACCAGAACTTCAGAGGGCGGTTGTTTTTGGATCCAGGTAAGCCTCTCTCGGCACTGATCGGAGGTGGCACCGCGTTTACCTATATCGGCTTCATCTTGAGTCAACTGATGAAGAATGTTTAGTGCTCTTGTGATGGGATAGTCTGCGTGGAAGGATTCAGCCGTTTTTTCCAGGGAGTTTGGAACAAGTACTTGGTGAACGGAGAATAATGTTGCCATCGCGTGATCCAGATGCAGATTGGATTCAGCCGTAGCCCCTTTGGAAAAGGCCTTTTCTGATTTGGAAAGTGCTGTTTTAATTTCGTCGAGTTTTCCGGTTCTTGTCAGCTCCTGCGCCGAAGCATCGACGATTTTTCGAGTTGTTTCGATATTGGACTTCAGCGCTTGCAGTTTGGCGCCAGACTTTGAAATGGCCCCGGCGTGTGCGGTGAGGGCCAGTGCAGCGAGTAGGGTGATAGAGATCTTCATCA
>CAZTDN010000007.1:17770-94047 GCA_964611895.1 uncultured Pseudobdellovibrionaceae bacterium | reverse complement strand
ATGGGCACTCCAGGGCGAATCATGCCCACATTAGGCATGGCTTCGGGGTACGAGGGGAAGGGGGCAATGCCCTGACGACCCGGCGCCATCACATCCAAACGGTACGCTCCGAATGTCGCTTCAATCTGTCCCCAGCCAACCATCTGAGGTGTCGCGACTGGGAAATAGGGCGTAAAGCAAGGAGTGCAATAAATTGCGTCCATCAGCTGGCGCATGACAAAGACCTGGGCTTCCATGCGAGACAGGATAATGGGCAGTTCGCCATTGAGTACGCGGACTCGAGGATTGAGCATGTAAGTTTCGCGCATCGCTTCGATGTAGAAGTAAGCGCTGGGAACCATGACTTCAAAGCGGTTGGCCAGTGCACGCATGATGTCGGGAAGCAGAGTTTTTGCCAAATCGTCCGCAGCAAAAAAGACGTCTGCGGTTCGCCAAGAAACCATGTATTCCACACTGCGTGGTTTCCAACCAGGATTCGCAGCCCGAGGGGGGATCGCGACCAAACTCGTTTTGACCAAGGCGTGGATGTACGGGTTACGCGCCATCATGTTGGCGATCACACGCGGGTCTAAAACTATTTGTCCCGGGTTTTCACTCGCTAGGCGTTCGTTGACACGAGAAATTTCATCGGTGAGCACTTTGGCGTGCATCGCAAGCTGCTCCAAGAGCAGGCGCTCATTGGCTACTACATTAATAGGCCCTGGCATCGGCATCGGCGGAGGCAAGGGAACTTCCGATTGGGCAAAAGGCCCTACCACAAATCCCAAAGACAAAACGGCAAACGTCACCCATCTACGCATCGAAGGCATAGTCACCCCTTAACGGTCGTTTAGTTCTTACTGGCTTATGAAAATTTAGTATTGGAACGAGCGAGCAATTTACCTCAAATAGCTCAGTGCGTCAAGGCCAAAGAGGCCCAATTCTGAAGAAAATTCGGCCTCTTGGGCATGCTGCAGGTGACAAAAAACGGCATGCCTCGCACTAAAATCGATGGTAGCCTCGCACGATACGGAGGTCTGTTTCTTGGAGATAAAAGCGGTTCGAGGCATGCACGACCAGCTGGGAGAAGACTTGGCCCGCTGGAAGGCGGTTGAGGCGCAGGTGCGTGAGATTTTGGAGTGCTTTGGTTACCGGGAAATCCGGACACCTGTATTGGAAGCAGTAGAAGTCTTCTCTCAGAGTCTGGGGGAGGCAACAGACGTAGTCGAAAAACAAATGTACCAGGTGCAAGACCGGGGGCATCCGGATAGCGGCAAAGTGGACACTCTTGTCTTGCGTCCTGAAGCGACTTCCTCCGTGGTCCGAGCTATTTTGGAGCACGGTCTTCACCGACAACCGGGCCCACAGCGGTATTACTACTGCTTGCCGATGTTTCGGTACGAGCGTCCTCAAAAGGGTCGTCTGAGGCAATTTCATCAGATCGGCGCCGAGCTTATACTAGATGCCACTCCGGAAGCAGATGTGGAAATGATTGTGGTACTCGATACCATTTATCGTGCGCTCGGGATCACCCAGTATGAAATTCGGATCAACAGCGTGGGTAGCGAAATCTGTCGTCCTGCCTACCGCGAAAAACTCAAAGCCTATTTCCAGCCGCACCTTGCTGCTTTGTGTGAGCAATGCCAGAAGCGTTTCGAACGCGCTCCAATGCGAATATTAGATTGCAAGAACCCAAGCTGTTTGGCTTTGGCAGAGAAAGCGCCTCGGATGGTGGACAACCTCGATGCCGAAAGCGCTGCGCACTACACACAGGTAAAAAAACGCCTTCGGGACGCGGGCGTGGCGTTTGTAGAAGATCCCGGGATAGTTCGAGGCCTGGATTACTATTCTCGAACCGCTTTTGAATTTACTTCACCGCTTTTGGGAGCTCAAAGCGCACTAGGGGGTGGTGGGCGCTACGATGAATTGTCCACACGTTTCGGAGCCGACGCTTTTCCCGCAGTCGGGTGGGCGTTGGGAATGGAGCGCCTAATGATGGCGCTCGAAGCGTCGGGGCGACTTCCGGTACTTGCGAAGCCGGTTTCGTTCTTCTTTATTCCATTGGGTGAGCCGGCGTTCGAGTTTATGTACCCTTTGAGTTTGGAACTCAAACGCAAAGGCCTCCGGGTCGAAATGCCGTATGAGCGGGACAAAAAACTCAAGTGGTTGTTGAAGCAAGCGGACAGATTCGATGCAAGGTACGCTTTGCTTCTCGGGGATGATGAATTAAAAGCCGGTTCTGCAACGCTCAAAGACATGGTCCAGGGGACTCAAGAAACGATCTCAATCGGCAATTTGGAAGCTGAGCTCACGGGGAGAGCTGCCAAGGGAGTGCAAAAGTGAATTTTAAAAGAACCCACTACTGCGGAGAGCTAAGCGCGAACTCCCATGGCCAGTCTGTCACACTCTGCGGTTGGGTGGATCGATGGCGCGATCATGGCGGGGTGGTGTTCATTGATTTGCGAGATAGATCGGGCATTAGCCAAGTGGTTTTCGATCCTGCTTCCATGCCTGTGGAATTAGCCGCAACTCTGCGTCAAGAAGCTGTTATTGCCGTTAAGGGTGTGGTCCGCCTTCGCCCCGACGGCATGAAAAACTCTAGTCTATCGACGGGAGAGATTGAGGTTCTGGCTAGTGATTTGGAACTGTTGAACCGTTCGCAGCCTCTTCCTTACCCTTTGCACGAAGACTCTCCTTCAGCGGGAGAGGTAGAAGAAACTCTACGCCTTCAGCATCGGTACTTAGAACTGCGGCGCCCGAAACTGCAAAACGCATTGCGAATCCGCCATGAGTTTCTGCGGGTGGCCCGTGAGTATTATTACGAGAATGGCTTTTGGGAGATAGAAACGCCCATCTTATATAAAAGCACCCCAGAAGGCGCCCGGGACTACCTCGTTCCCAGTCGGGTGCATCCAGGGATGTTTTACGCCCTTCCTCAGTCGCCTCAAACTCTAAAGCAGCTTTGTATGATCGGTGGATTGGATCGCTATATCCAAATCGCCCGCTGTTTTCGTGATGAAGACCTCCGCGCCGACAGGCAGCCAGAATTCACTCAAGTGGACGTCGAAATGTCATTTGTAGACTCGGAAGACATTTACCGAATTCACGAAGGTCTTTTGGAGCGGGTTCTAAACAAAGTTTTGGGAAAAAAAATCCAGATCCCTTTCCAGCGCATCCGCTATGCAGATGCGATGGAGTGGTATGGCTCGGACAAGCCCGACTTGCGCAACTCTCTCAAGCTGATCGATCTGACTGAACAAGGAAAGAAATCTAGTTTTCAAGTGTTCAAATCAGTCTTGGAATCGGGTGGGATTCTCAAAGGGCTTTGCTTCGAAGAAAAAGAACCCCTCTCGCGTACTGAACTCGACTCTCTGGTGAAGAAAGTTGCTCCTTTCGGAGCAAAAGGGTTGTCTTGGGTTCGGATCAAGTCCCCGGGAGATTGGCAAGCTCCGCAGGCCAAGTTTTTTGATGAAGCTTTAAAAAGAGAAATCGAAAGCAAGCTCCCATTCTCGGGCCCTCGGATGCTTCTCATGGTCTGTGCTTCTGAGCGGATCGTAAACAATTCCTTGGCGTACTTGCGAGATGAATATGGCAAGCGTCTGGGCTATACGAATCTGTCTCTGGATGCCTTTGCGTGGGTTACGGACTTTCCGTTATTGGAATTCAATGAAGAAGACGGCCGTTTCTATGCGGCACACCACCCATTTACTCGGCCGTCGGCGCTGGATACCGACCTATTTCTCAAGGCTACAAAACCCGAGGAATTGGCGCGCGTGCGTGCCGAAGCTTACGACCTGGTCTGGAACGGTTTTGAAATAGGGGGTGGTAGCCTGAGAATTTATGACTCATCTGTTCAGCAACGCATGTTCGATGTGTTGGGAATGACCAGTGAGGAAGCCCAGCTCAAATTTGGATTTTTCCTCAAGGCACTTCAATTTGGAACGCCTCCTCATGGTGGCATAGCGCTAGGTGTTGATCGAATTTCGATGCTTATGACGGGAAGCGAAGCGATCCGAGATGTGATCGCTTTTCCAAAGACTCAGAAGGCAACGGACATCATGGCCGAAGCCCCGTCTTCGGTGGATCTTAAACAACTGGAGGAGTTGGGTATTCGGCTCGCACCAAAGCCAAAACCCACCGCCTAGATAATGCATGGCCTAACCGATCGTGTCTATGATGTCGCAATCATTGGCGGCGGCATTTTAGGGGCGAGCGTTGCCCGCGACTGTGCGATGCGCAGGCTATCCGTAGTGTTGTTTGAAAAGAACGACTTCGCTTCTGGGACGACCGGAGCTGGCAGCGGCATTTTGTCTGGAGAGCCGCACTGGCTCTCCACCGATCCGGAAACAACCCGGACTGCTTGTGAAGAAATCAATGTTCTTCAGAGGATTGCACCCAACCTGCTCACGCGCCTTCCTATTTTATTTCCAGTCCTAAAGACGAGCCCTAAACACGATCTGGATCGCTATCAGGCTCTCGCCGATTTGTACGATCACTACGCCGAAGCCAAAGCAGGTCGACCGCACGTGCGTCTGTCCGCTCAAGAAGTACAGGCAATTGATCCAGGTTTCTCGGCGCAGATCTGGGGTGCCATCAGCATGGACGAGTGGACCACCGATCCGAGTCGTGTGGCGATCGCACTCGTGCGGAGTGCAGCGGCTGCAGGAGCGTTCTTTTGTAAAGGGTTTGCGGTTCAAAAGATTGAAATTCAAAATGGCAAAATCGCAGGAGTTACTGTAACCCCCCCAGGTTCCCGAAACATCCTGGTGCGGGCACGCGCCGTGGTGAATGCGGGGGGCGCCTGGGCACCGAAGCTATTTAAATCTAAGACGATTGAATACCGGCTGTATCAGAGGTCCTATTTGATATCGGAACGCAGAGCGACTCAAGTCGCTTTAGCATTTCCCGTGGCGCGCCGCGCGGACCCCTTGTATTTTTTCCCGCGTGATGGGGTTTCGTTGGTGGGCCCATCCGAACGTCCCTTTACTGGCGATTTGGATCGTCGGGTTGTTGGGAGTGAGGAGATCCGATCGATCCTCGAAGCGACTCGGCCCTATTTCCCTTCGATCGAAAACCATCGTTTTGTGGGAGTGCACGCTGGGATTCACTGTCGTGTATCCAATATTCAAAATCCGGAGGGGCGTCAGCACGCAGTACTAGATCATTCGGTAGACGGTGCTGAGGGGCTTTACACCATCATTGGAGGCGGGTTGACCCGTGCTAGACGGCTTGCGGAGCAGGTGACCAATTCAATCTGCAAACGCTTGCGCCAGAAAGAACGTTGCCGCACCCACTTGGAGAGTCTGCCAGGATGCACTTCGGAAATTCCTTGGTTGGAGGAGTCTCGACGTACCGGAAGAGATCCTTTGCTAGTCTCTAGGCTGATTCGTCGTTATGGACACAAAGCCGAAAGCATTTTGAACGCTGCCTCCAAGCAAGGCGAGCTTGGGCAAACGATTTGCGAGTGCGAGCAGGTGCTAGCAGCAGAAATCGAATATGTAGTTCGCAAGGAGTGGGTCACCTCGCTTGCTGATTTGCGTAGGAGAACGCGACTGGGTGAGGGCAGTTGTCGCGGCTGCCGTTGCTTGCACACGGCTGCAGCATTTTTAGGTTCTCTACTGAATTGGTCGGCGGATGAACGCCAAGCGCAGATTCAAAGCAGTTCCGCCGAGTTTCTGCCAGAGATTACTTGGGGGCACCAACTCAAGCAGCAGGAGTATGCAGAAAGTTTGAGTCAGTTCGGGGGGCGAGAATGAGCGTAGGGACCGGCCCCCACTACGATGCCATTGTTATCGGTGCGGGAGTTGCTGGATTTAGCGCAGCGGTGTCCCTCCGCCAACAAGGCAAGAAAGTCGCCGTGCTTCGGCAGGGAGCGGGAGCCTCCAGCATTAGCTCGGGCGCCTGGAGTTTTGGAGCTTTTGCTAACGAGCGCTATTTCGATGCGGTGGAACCTAGCTTGAAAGCGCTCGAACAGAATCTTCCGCACGCGTTTCGTCGGAAACTTCCATTTCTTTTGGCGAGTGCTTCCGGGGCAATTCGCAGCGTTTACATAGCGCAGGCACCTCAGGCCGCAGGGGATCTGAGTGCAAGGGCTCTACGGCGTGTCGCGGTGGTGGGCTCCAAGCAGTGGCGGTATCGAGGAGATCTTCTCGCGCGACAATGGAACGAATCCGCGAAGCATCTCGGACTTGATACTGAGTTTCGCTCGGTGGATCTTCCCACTATTTCCGACAGTTTGGACGTTCCCCTTTCTCGAGTTGCTACTGAGCTCAGGACTGACGAAGCGGTTGACGCTTTTGCGGTGGGGTTGAGTCGATTGGCTGAAGGGGTGGATTTGATCTTGATCCCATCCCTTTTTCCTTCGTTTGGAGCTTTCGAACGAGCGCAAACGCAGGTTTCGATTCCGATCGCTGAAACTCTTTGCTCGACGGAGCCCAACGCTGGCCATCGACTGTATCGTGCGATTGAAGCTTCACTTCGATTGCACGAGATAGACTGTTTGGATTTGCAGCAGCTCCGGATCCAGCCGATGGGGGGGATATTGAGCGAAATTTCCATTCTCCCGGCAATGGGCGTTGGGTGGGTAACCCTTAAGGCCGATCATTTTGTGATCGCTTCGGGACGATTCCTGGGGGGCGGCTTGGGGTCCCGTTTGCAGCGGGTCGAAGAAACGCTATTGGACCTTCCGCTCTATTTTCCCCAGGGGACGGCACGGATTTCCGATCGTGGCACGATGATAGAAAACGCACAAGAGTGGTCTGCGTTAGGAATTCGAGTCGATGCACAATACCGCCCCTTGGCCGAAGATGGTAAACCCGCCTTCGCAAACTTGGTTGCTTGCGGCTCGATCATCGGAAAAACGGAGCCGGGGGCTGCTCCATCCGGACTAGGTGTTTTTGCAGCAATGGGGAGGCACTGTGTGGCTTCGATTGTTTAGCATCCAGCTATACCTGGCGTTCGATAGACTTCGTCATCGCGTGCAACGTCGGCTGTTTTTCTGGAGAAGGGATAAAGGGTCGGAGGTCTTTTTGGAACGTTACCGACCGGACTCGGTTTTGGCGGTGACATCGCAAGAGCGCACTAATGCAATCGAGTTTGAAAGATGCGTGTTGTGTTCACTTTGTGTTTATTCGTGCGAAGCCATTCAAAAGGGAGAGGCCTTACCCGGATTTGAGCCGAAGCTAATTGCTGCTGTTTTTGCAAAGTCCCACGAGGCAGAACTTTTTACCGATAGCTGGTTTCCCTGTGTGCAGTGCAAGGCATGCAGCGTGCTGTGTCCCAACGGAGTGCCGCTACACACTATGGCAAATCAACTGGTTCAAAGGAGACAGAACCTGGGCTTTAAGCGTTCGTCCCAACGTATCGGGATTTAAAAATCTTCACCCAACACAGGGAGATGGCACACAGCCGACCGAGGTGGGTTGGAGTTCAAAACATCCACTCCGGGGACGTAGCTGCTAATTGCGATCTTGTCGAACAGTTGTAGTTCGCTTTCACTCAAGTATCCGGCAAATACTTCTTGCTCAATGTTCATCGAAATATCCAACGAGAGTACTTTATGCTCTCGGGTGGACTGGTTGGCCGCCGTAATGGTGACGATTTCTCCAGGAAGCGCGAGAGAAGCTGGGATAATCACCACTTTGTAAATACCGGGCTGTCCTGCGGCGCCGACCGTATAAATATCAAAAGTCCCCATATTATTCTGGGGGTCCGTAGCTGTAGTGCAGCGGAACAGACCGTAGTTAGAATTTGCTCCGTACGGAAGCCGGCGAGAGCAGCTCGTCAACGAGAGCGCTAGCGCGAACACTGCTGCTATCATCCACCACTTCTTCATCATCAAAACCAATTTCCCTTTCATCGGGCCTCTCCTGTTTACACGTGGAGCGGGTACTAGTTGCTCAAAATGCAAAGCACGGACCAAGTGAGGGGCCGGGAGAACTTCTTGAAACCAAAAGGCTTCGCTGGGCGCACTGCTTCCCGAGATCGTTAAACAGCAAAACAGCAGGTAGGGAACTTATCAGGTGTCGAGTTTTTGGACAGCTACCCAGCTTTCCGGGAGAGGCTTGGGGTTCCGGTGAGTGGTTCAGGTTCAAACAGGGTGCAGATGCGGTTCACCCGGTATCGAAGCGCCAGCAGGTCGTGTCTGCGCAAGCTGGGCACGCGAGTAAGACAGCGACCGACCTTTTCGGCATTGGGGTTTTCCACGGCAAGAAGGACTTTCAATTCTTGAAACGCTTCTTGTTGGTTAAGCAGGTGGTTGTCGATAAGGCGTTGATGTTCTTCTGGGACATCCAGGAACATGAAACCCATCCCGTTTTCAACTTCGCAGCGCTGCCGATCAAAAACAATGTGCGCCACTTTGGCTTTGAGGCTCAAGCAGTAGGGGAACTCGGGCACCGAAAAAACCAAGTGGCCAGTGGTTTCGATTGGAAAGGGCTCCAGGGAGGTCACAAACAGGCCACCTTTACTCAGGTTAGACGCATAGCTTGTGAAAGATCTCTTTCCGTCAGTGAATATAGCTTTGTCTTCAAAGGGGAGGCGGTATTGCTTTCGGCGTTCTATAAACTGAGCCATCGCTATTGCTCCAGTATCTGGCGTAACGCTTCTTTGTCGTTAGAAGTAAATTCCTCAACCGGTTCAATCGGTTTTTCTTGTTTTTTTAGTTCTGGCTTTTCGATTTTGGGCGCAGCAACAGCAGCCGGTTTAGTCCCACCCCACCCAGCATAAGAAATGAAAGTCTGGGCTTGAGAGTGGCTCCATTGGAGCGCTTTGTTCGTCTCCCGCCATGCAGTGCGTCCAACGGTAGTGTCACCAAGAGGCACTTCTCCTAGCAGAAGGCCGAAATACAGTATAAGCACTGCAGCAAAGGATTTTTGGATCATAAGTAGATATTCTGATTCTAGCATATATACTTAAAGAAGTAGGAGACTCTCATGCCACCGCACGTTCCCGAAACGTGCAATGAGAGTGACGGAACCTGGCTTCCGCTGATCGAGTACTCCGTGAAAACCGGGGTAAGCCTCAGCACCATACGAAGAAAAATCAAAAGCAACGGAATCCAGTATCGTCTCGAAAAGGGACGTTACTTGATCTTGTTCAGCGAAGCCGGTAACCAGGTCGCACCGCAACCCGTGACTCCGCCCGTAAATACCCAAACGCCTTCTGCGGCGGTGACATCTTCGGATGTCGATCGATGGCAGGACAAGCCCTTATCGCGGTTTAACCCTTCGCAACCAGTTGGATTTGAGGCTGCGGATGAAAAAGCTGTCGCTATGGTGAGTGAAGCGTTTGAGTATGCGCTGGTCCAAAAGGAAGAGCAGGTTCGGTTGTTAGAGCGGCGAAACCGTGATCTTGAAGAGCGGTTGAGCGAACTCAAAATGCTACTCCGGGTTATCGAAGAGAAGTTCAAAATCCGTTACTAAACATTGCACATTCCACAGTAGAATCGCTTCATGGCGAAGCTTTGCCTTGGAGTTTTCTTATTATTCGGCTTTAGCGGCTTTGCAGATTCCCAGTGGGAATCTGCTGTGCGTCTATTGGAGCAATCTAAACCCGCCGAAGCTGTCCCACTGTTAGAAGCTTGGCTCGCTGATGCCAAGACGAAGGGAATTCGTTCGCCTGAAGCGCAGTACAACCTGGCGCTCGCGCATGTTCAACTTGAACAGTGGGCTCCCGGAGTTTTTTATCTCGCCAGCAGTGCAGCTTTTCGTTCAAACCCCATTGCCGTTCTTGCAGCGCTACAAAACATTTCGCGCATCCAGAACCGGTTAGCACTCCAATCCCCAGTTTCTGATCAGTGGCAGTTTCGGCTCAAATTTTTCCTAAAACCCGTTGTGGTTGTTTTGGCATTGTTGATCGCTTTTTGGTGTCTGCTTTACTCGTTCATATGGGTAAAAATGCGTACGCGCCTATTGTTGAGCGCTTGGCTAGCGCTCAGTGTTGCTGGTGGCGTGGGGTTTTTTGTTCGGTTTTTGCCGAATTACGGTGTTTTATTTGTCGAGCAGGCCCTGGAAGCCGATGGAGGCAAGTTAGCGGAGTTAGCCCCCGGGACCTTGCTTCAGGTGAATCAAACGCAAGGTGATAGGATTCAAGTTGTCGCTCCCTTTGCAGGGTGGCTGCCAGAAGCTTCGGTAAAACTGATCCCGTTTAGATGAGAGCGGGGGAATTGCTCTTGCGCAAAACATCGCTCAGCTTGGCCGAAAGCGGCTCGGACTCTTCCTCTTCTGTCTTTATCAGCTCGTAGTGGCTGTCTAAGGCGGAGCGAAACGCCGAAAGGAAGTTTTGTTTTTGTCGCTGAGTCTCTTCCACTCTGGCGATGACTTCCTCTAGCCAGCCTTCTGTCTTGTTCCGGATGTTGCTCGCCTGGTTTTCAGTTTCTACCAACAGCCTTTCGGATTCGGATCGGGCTTGTTCTCGGATGGCTTGGGCTTCTAGCAAAGCTCGCTCACGCAATTCCGATAAATCTTTTTCTTTCTGTTCCCAGCCAGCGATTTCTTTTTCCAACGCATGCACTCGGTCTTTTAGGGCTTGTTGCTGGGAGAGGGCCTTGGCCCATTGTTGAGCAAGGGCTGCTAGAAAATCGCGGACTTCTGTCCGGTTAAAGCCGCTCAAAGCTCCTTTAAAGGAGCGCGTGCTGATTTCGTTTGGTGTCCAGTCATTCTCAAAACCCATGTTCATCTCCGTTGAGGGAGAATTTATCACGCGCGGGCGCCGAAGAGAACAGTTCCTAATCGAACGAGTGTCGAGCCTTCTTCGACGGCAATTGAGTAGTCTTCCGAAGTTCCCATCGAGAGTGTGTCCCAGCCCGGCGCGTTAATTGATTGAAAGAGTTCTCTCGCCCTCTGAAAAAAGCAGCGTCGTTTTTCTACTGGAAAAAGAGGTGGTGGCATTACCATCAGACCTCTTAAGCGAATCTGTTTATTAGGCGCGGCCGCTTCTAGGAATGCTGCCAGCTCTTGCGGCGCGATTCCAGACTTTGAACTTTCCTCTCCAATATTGATCTCCACCAAGCCTTGAATAGTTTTGTTTTCGGCTTCTAAACGCGCGTTCAGGTTGGAGATAATTTCAATGCGATCGAGGCTATGTATCCAGCTGTAGCGAGTGAGGTATTTCGTTTTGCGGCTTTGAATGTGCCCTACAAAATGCCATTCGCACGATGGAAACATATCTACGAGCAATTGGCCTTCCTGGGCGTAATTGTTTCCCAGGGCGGACAGCCCTGCGGTCAATCCCTCTCGTACTCTTTCTACAGGTTGGCCCTTGGTGATTCCAACAACCAAGACCGACTTGCCTCCCAATCTCGCGCGAATGGTGTTCAGATTTTTTTCAACGAGGGTCATCGCGGCAACCAGCTGAAGGCTGGAATAGAAGTTAACGCGCTCAACTCGCGTAGAAGCGTTTCGATCGGAAGCCCCACAATATTGGAGTACGAACCTTCGAAGTGATCGAGAAACAAGCTACCCCCGGCTTGAATCCCGTACGATCCGGCCTTGTCATAGGGTTCTTTGGTGGCCGCGTAACTTTCGATTTCTTCGTCGCTCAAGTGGCGCAGAGTAACTTTCGTTTCAGTACTGCTTAACCGGTGCCCTTGGGCCTGAGAGACCACGCACATGCCTGTGAGAACTCGGTGAGTTTTTCCTGAGAGGGAGTGGAGCATCTGCAAAGCTTCGGTACGGTCCGCGGGTTTGGATAATGGTTGCTCTCCGAGGCTGACCAAGGTGTCGGCCGATAGAACGATATCTCGCTCACCAGGTATTTTCGGGATTGCAGCAAAGGCTTTTCTCCGTGCGTTTTCGATGACGGTGGTTTCTACAGAGGTTCCGAAAAAGGGGCTTTCTTCAACGGGTGCGGAGATAACTCGAAAGTCTATCCCCAGCTGCTCCAAGATAGCTTTCCTGCGAGGCGACTCTGACGCTAGCCAAATCCGGGGTAGGGTTGTCACTTTTGTTGTGCTGGGCATGTCTCTATTTTGAGCTCGGGCCGGGGTATCTTATTAGCATTCGAAAAACCGGGTCAATAAAAGGTTGTAGGAAGTTGCATGCGCATTTAACTATTTAAAATTATAAACAAAAACATCTATTCGTTTCGTGCCGAACAGGAGGGAGGTCGCTTAACCTAATGCAATGTGCCTCAGTTCATGGTATAAGCACCCATCTTCAAAAAGCCGAGAGAAGGGTAGGAGCGATGTATCAGTTCAAGGTGGGTGATAACGCTGTGCATCTGTCGCATGGTGTCGGGGTGGTCCGGGGCATTGAAGAACGCGAGTTCAGTCCTGGCAATAAGCAATCCTTCTACATTCTTGAAATTCAAGACAACGGTGCCCCCAAAAAAGTTTTTGTCCCTATTACCAGCTCCAATCAGCGGCTTCGTCCGATCATCAAGCAAAAAGAAGTCGAAGAAGTTTATAAAATTTTACGCAGAAAAGATCTGGCTCCGATCGATCATCAAACCTGGAATCGCCGTTACCGAGAGTACATGGAAAAAATCCATACCGGTCAGGTTCAAGAAATTGCCGTTGTTTTGCGAGCTCTGTTCCTCCTGAAACATGACAAAGATCTTTCGTTTGGTGAGCGCAAGCTGCTCGACCAGGCAAAAACCTTGCTCGTAAAAGAACTCTCTTTGGCTCAAAACATCGAAGAAGCCGTCATTGAGCAAGAGCTAGAGGCTATTTTTGCCTAAGGATTTGCTTCGGTATGGTTACACTTGACGCCGTTCTTCTCGGGGGCGGCACTGGAAGTCGTTTTTCAGCCCAGGCCAGTCGAGGCATTGAAACCCCTCCCAAGCAGTTTCACTTAGTGGGGGACGCGCCGGTGTTTGTGCACTGCCTGCGATCTCTGCTTCAAATGAATTGCTTTCGTCAAATTGTCCTCGTGATGCCCGAAAATTTTGTCACTTTGACAGAGGAATTACTCGACAAGCATGCGGTTCGACACTCTCGTACCTTGATTCGTGTGGTTCCTGGCGGTAATCGCCGTCAGGACTCCTCGTACCTTGCGCTCGAAGCTCTGGAAGAGCTCAGCCCTCCCCCTACACGTATTTTGATTCACGATGCTTGCCGGCCTTTTCTGTCTCAGGAGTTCCTAGAGCGGGTGAAAAAGGCGCTAGAGGATAGATCGTATGGCGCATGGGTTCCGGTGGTTCCGGTTGTAGAAACCCTCAAACGCGTGGAAGACATGCGAGTTGTTGAGACCGTAGATCGTGGCATGGTCCAACGGGTACAGACGCCTCAGGTCTTTGAATTCACGGTAATCCGCTCTTTGGTAGAAAAAGTTAAAGAAGCGCCCGAACTCAACTTCACTGATGATGCTTCGCTTTGCGAGTACTACGGTATTCCCGTAGGGGTTTTTGACGGTGACGTCCGCAATATTAAGCTCACCTATGGTTTTGAACTAGATACTTTGCGATCCGTACTAGAAACAGCTAAGGAGTCTCCATGCGCACCGGGATCGGTTACGACATCCACCGTTTAATACCCACAGTTGAAGCGAGCCATATACCCATTGGGGGAGTCAGCATTCCCTGCAAATTTAAGATTCAGGCGCACAGCGACGGCGATGTGCTATTGCATGCGTTGGTCGACGCATGTTTGGGTGCATTAGCCTTGGGTGACATCGGCCAGCATTTTTCCGACAAAGATCCAGAAAACAAGAATCGAGCGAGTCGGGAGTTTGTAGCAGATGTCCTAACAAAGATCCGGGCCCTCGGATACCAAGTGAGCGGTTTTGATTCGATTGTGATTTTAGAAGAGCCGAAACTTTCGGCTTACTCCGATGCGATCCGACTCTGCATTGCCCAGATGTTGGGGGTGGAGCTTTCGTGCGTCAGCGTCAAAGCCAAGACAATGGAAGGCTTGGGGTTGGTCGGAGAGAACAAAGCCATTGCGGCCCATGCGGTGGTGAACTTGGAACCTTTGCGTCGATAATGTCTCTGCGGATTACAAATACTCTCACTGGCAAGAAAGAAGATTTTCACCCCCTTATTCCGGGAGAGGTCAAGATTTACACTTGCGGTCCCACTGTGTACGGGCTCACGCACATCGGAAATGCCCGGCCCGCCGTATTCTTTGATGTGGTTCGTCGTTTTTTTGAATACACGGGTGCAAAGGTCACCTGGGTGATGAACTATACCGACGTCGATGACAAGATTATCAACCGTGCCCGGGAGGAAGGCACCAGCTCCCAAGTAATCGCGGAACGGTTTACTAAAGAATACCTCGCGGATCTGAGCAGTCTTTCGGTTCGTTTGCCCACCATTCAGCCCAAAGTCACAGAGACGATTCCGCAGATTCTCGCTCTCATCGAGCGGCTCATTCAAACCGGCTGCGCCTACGTTGCTCCAGACGGAGAGGTTTTTTTCTCGGTGAGAAACTTTCCTCAGTACGGCAAGCTCTCTGGAAAGAAGATAGATGATCTCCTGGTGGGGGTGCGGATCCAGGCAGATGAGAAAAAACGCGATCCGCTGGATTTTAGCCTATGGAAGCCGCGCAAGGCTGAAGACGAGCCGGCTTGGAAAAGCCCTTGGGGAATGGGGCGCCCAGGCTGGCACATTGAATGCTCTGCTATGGCGACGCATTATTTGGGAGACACTTTTGATATTCATGGCGGTGGATTGGATTTGATTCACCCACACCATGAAAACGAAATCGCCCAGTCCGAAGGAGCGACAGGCAAGCAGTTCGCTCGCTACTGGCTCCACAATAATCTGATTTCGATCCAAAAAGAAAAAATGTCCAAGTCGGTCGGAAACATCTTTTTGACTCGGGACTTTGTTGCAAAGCATACGGCCGAGGCGCTTCGGTACTTGCTTTTGAGTGTGCATTATCGTTCGCCCGTTGAGTTTTCTCCCGAACACATCAGCGAAATTCAGGCCTCACTTCACCGAGTGTACTCCGCCAAGAAAAAAGCGCTCGCTTTTGCAACGCTTGCCGCTGGAGCACGGCAGCCGGAGTCTAGTCTGGAAAAGAATGTTCGAGAATTGGGAGAACGTTTTGAGCCAGGTTGGAGAGACTCTCTGTTAGATGATTTCAATCTGCCCAAAGCGGTGGCATTGGTTTTTGACTACGTCCGCGCTCTAAATGCCTACCTGGGCAAAAAAGGTTTCAAACCCACCGCGGAAACGCCTCGATTGGCGCAGGAGTTCTTAGAAAACTTGCATCGGTTTTCTGAAGTCGTTGGGGTTTTCGGATTGGAACCTGCAACCTACCTCGCCCAATTACGGAGTGCAGTTCTTGCCGATCGAAATCAGGACGCTGTTTGGGTGGACACGAGAGTAAAAGAGCGACAGGTCGCACGCGCAGAGAAGAACTTTGCCAAATCGGATGCGATTCGGGACGAACTTTTGAAAGCAGGCATCGAAATTCAAGACACCCCTCAGGGCTCCGAGTGGGATGTGGTGTTTTCGTGCGTAGACAGTCCCTCCAAAAGTTCGACGTAACGTTAAGTCCTTGAATCCTCGTGGTCTTCAGGCTGGGACTAGGCTAGCCCTTCACAATTCCGCCCAAGACCTAGACGAAAAACACAGACTGAATACAAGTTAACATACTGATTTTATTGTATTTATATTGAAGAATTTGGCACTCGGCTTGCACTTCTAAGCCACGTGACTCTAAAAAACACCCCCATTTTTAGCCTGATTGCAGTGGTGCTGTTGGCATCCTGCTCACGTTCGGGCTGCGAAGGCCCGGCGCTTAAGCTCAACAGCTTGAGCGTGGTTCGCAACTTTGGGTTGTTTCAATCTTCAGGTCCCCGTGCCTCGCTGGTGCTCCCAAATCCGATTGATGCCACCCAGGATGCGCAGGCACGGCTATCGGATATTTCAGTCCGCAATGCGAGCCTAGGCTTAGATCTCGTTAGCTTGCTTTCCCCAAACCGCTTAGAAAATGCCTTTCTCAAAGTCCGCATTCGTTCGGTGGCGGATGCGCTTTCAACTCTGGCGACTCCAAACAGTGGAGTGAATTTCTTTTATCAGCCGGGTGATGTGCACTACTCCGAGGCCATGGCTTACCGAAGCATTTCTTCCATACAAGCCTATGTCGAAGCGTTGGGTTTCCCAGTTGTCAAAACGCGCCCTCTATACGTCATGGTTCAGGCTGATGGCAGCACCGCCACGGATGCGAATGCGTTTTACGATCACGCTCACTTGAATGCAGCTCAACCTCGCACTATCAAAATTTACGGCTCAGGCCAGTTTGCTCCAGGGCTCGATCAGGACACTTATTGGCACGAGTTCGGTCACCTGTTTAATGAGAGTCTTTCGGCTGAGCGTGGCATTGACTACGCTGGCGATTCCGGAGCTGTTTTTAGTGAAGGTGGGGCTATCCACGAATGCTTAGCAGATTATCTGGCTGAGTCGGTAAGTGGCAAAAACTACATTGGCAAATGGATTGCTCGAAATTTTCAGGGATACGCTCCTGGAGAGCCTCTGCGTTCGGCAGTGGATCTCGAAGGTGGTAAACAGAGCTTTTATTCTGTTGCTGTTGCGGATGGCACGGGTAGCACTCCAGACCGTTATGGTATGGGCGAGTGGTGCAGTCGAGTTTTGTGGGACATTCGTCAAAGTTTCGTGAACGAAGATTCTCTGACTGGTCCCATCTTATCTGATCGGGTTGTGTTTTCAGCGGTTAGCTTGCTGTCTAAAGACACCAGCGTCTCCCAGCTTCAAAAGGCGTTAATAGAAGCAGACTCCGAGCTGCATTGTGGCGGGCATGCTCAAGCTATTCAGTCTGCGTTTCAATCGCGCGGTTTCTTGGGAGCAGCTCCGTTGTCCGCTCCTCTGGTTTTCAGCGCGACTCCAGTGCCTGTACAAGGGGATGGTGTTGGCGGCAAAACAGTCATTCAGGCTGCGGCCCCGGGCAGTGAAATCGTATTCAAGTTATCCATCCAAAACACCAACGCAGGCAGAGCACGGAATGTGCGAGTTCGACTAGAGTCCCAAGACAGTCGGTTTCTTCCTCTCACTTACCAACAATCGTTTGGTGATTTAGAGGCGGGGCAAACCCTGTCTGTGGGTGGAAATTCAGGTTTGGGATTAGAGTTCAGTGTTCTCGGGCAAGTCGATAAAGCTGCGGTTCGAGGGCAGAGTTTACCTTACACGTTGCGCGTTAGCTCCGAAAATGGGCAAGACACCTTAATCAACGGAGTGATCCAATTATGAAGCGCATACTACTCTCTTTCGTGGGATTGATGGGCGGGTATTATCTTTTCACCGCTGAGCAGGCTCCCTCTGAAGTAGAAGATGTGATGGAAAGCGTGGCCCCACGCCAGGCTGCAATCGCGCTTCAACTCCCCACAAGCAGGTCTCCTGTATCGATCGCCTCCGCATCAGTGGCTGCGGAACCCGCAGTGGCATTGGATGACCGAGACGCGAAGGCGGCTGCCGATGACTTTATTTCGTTGAAAAAAGAGGATTGGGGTATCCAGCCTCACCATGAAATCAGGTACGAGGCGGCTTTCACCACCCCGCTGGGCAAGACAATCAAATACAAGATCTTTCAAGGTGAATTGGCCATGAGCGGAATGGATGTTGAGGTTCGACTTGGAAATGATCGAACGGTGAAGGATGTTTCCGTGCACTACAACCCGGTAGCAGAGATTGACACCACTCAGTTAGGAATGAACCCAGATCAGATTTTGACCACAGTTTCAGATAGGTTTGAAATGGAAGCATCTCAGAGCGCTTCTCAACCCATGGTTTATGTCCCGCACGGAATTGATAGTAAGCCTGTACTTGCTTATGCGATGACTGTGCGTCGGAAAGGTTCTGAAGGCGAGCCAATTCAAGCAGTGTTTCGAGCGAGCGACGGTCAAATCTTGGATCTCACCGTCGCCCGCCCAGAAATTCGGAACTAAACCCAGTTACTACCTCAATGCTAGCGCATCCTTAGGTTGTTCCTTCGCTGGAGTGTTTCTATCCGTCCAAACGCGGACTTCGATTCCTTCTTTGTCGAGTTTGTCCTCAGTGATTTTTTGATTTACCTGCCATTGAACGTCCGTATGGCAGAAGTATGACCGGTTAAACTGCGAAAGCTGAGAGACAACAAAATTGCAAGGTAGCATCTTGCTGCCTTTACGGACCATCTGGACGCTAAAGCTAAAGCCATCGTTCAGCAATGCTTCATAGGGGAGCTCGTACGTTCGTTTGATTTCCTGTTTTTGGCCGTTGCCAATAGTCCAGTACTGGGTTCCTTCAGGGAGTTCAAACTTCTTACCATTCGGAAATTGAATCTCGAGCTTAACGTTAGATATGGGGTTCTTCAGATCCCCGTTCGAGATTACTTCATAATGGTCCACCGTAATCCAGGTCCTGTAGGGAGCGATCTTCGCATAGGTGGCAGCAGAGGCATTGGCCTCCGCTGCGGCGTTTTCCCCAAAAGCGCTGTTTTGTACCATTGTTAGAGCTAGCCCTAGGCCAGCCAGTAGCTTCATCCAGATCATTTTTCTATTCCCCCATATACGTTCTACAAATGACGGTTTGTTTCGCCCAACTGGCGCAACGCACCTCGAAGTCGAATGGTTGCTGAGCAAGTTTTATTCCACGTGCCGCAGGCACGGGCGCGGTCCAAGAAAAAGACAGGAGTGCCACTTTACGGCGCGAGATGGGCCGTCATTTGTCACTGGCGCCCAGAAAAATCACACCATTCCAGCCTGGGAAGGTCGGCATAGTACTTGAAGTATACGGCCCCCGGGAGGTTGGTATGTTGCACGTAGCAAAAAGAATTTCTGGTTTGTTTGTGGTGGGTCTGGGGCTGGTTCTGGTGGGGGCAAGCACTCCTGCTGTAGAAAGAACTACGGCGTCGATGGCTTTTCCGTTGCACAAGAGCACATCGGATGTGGACGACATTATCGAAGAGTACTCGGATTATCTCACCTTTATCCTTTCCATCGCTCGCTCCGAGAATGCCTCGATGGCCCGACAGATAGAGGAACGGTTTTCTCGACTCAAACGAGCTGACGAAAAGCAGGCGGCCCGCTTTTTAAAAGGTCTCCGATTTGAAATGATCCAAAAGCTGGAGTTGACTGGGCTATCTGCTCGACGTGTCTCTACCGATACTCCCGCTATCCGCAAGTGGGTGGCCAAATACATGGCTGCCTGGCTGCGTGAAGTAGATGAATACCAATTCCGCGCTTACACGGCCTCGCTTATCGCGCGCCGAAGCGAGTAGGCATTAACTTCGTTCTGGCTTTCTGCTAGTCTTGCGGGGCATGAAAATCGCCCTGATCCACAATGCGCTTTTGCCGGTGACCGCCTATGGCGGCACCGAGCGCGTGGTTTGGTGGCTTTCCAAGGCACTAGCCGCTCGCGGAGTGAAAGTGAGGCTCGTCTGCGCGCCGGGCAGTCAGTGTGATTGGGCGCAAGTTACCCAAGTAGATCTCAGCCGGCCTATTGAAGACCAGCTTCCGGACGTCGATGTCTTTCACTATTTCAACACTCCAGCCTACACACCCGAAAAACCCCACGTAGTGACGATTGAAGGCAATGGCAAGCAGGGGGAAGCGTTTTTACGAAACACGGCGTTTGTCAGTGCCAATCATGCTCGACGTCATGGCGCCCAGTGCTTTGTGTACAACGGCGTCGACCCGGATGATTACCTATTTAGCGACAAGAAAGACGGGTCTTTGCTCTTTCTTGCCAAGGCTTCGTGGAGAGTCAAAAACGTCCAGGGGGCTATTCGTCTAGCTAAAAAGTCAGGAAGAGATCTTCATATTTTGGGTGGAAGTCGCCTGTTTTTTAACCATTGGAACGGGATCCATTGGGAGGGAATGCTGGGCGGCCGTCAGAAGGCGGAATGGATTGCTCAGGCCTCGGGTCTATTGTTTCCGGTACTTTGGAATGAGCCTTTCGGTATTGCTGTAATTGAATCGCTGGTTAGCGGTACTCCCGTGTTAGCGTCGGGGTTGGGGTCGCTTCCCGAACTGGTTGGATCTGAAGTAGGGCGTATTTGCCACAGTGAAGAAGAGTATCTCGATGGGATTCGCCAACTAGGAGATTTTAGCTCTCAGCGTTGTCGCGATTGGGCGCTGTCTCGTTTTTCCCACCACGTGATGGCAGATGCCTATCTTCGAGTGTATGAAAAAGTGCTTTCGGGTGAGTTCTTAAATGCGGGCGTTCCGGTTACTCTAGAACCAATGGACGCTCTGTATTCCATTCCATTTCGGGCGGCGGCGGGAAGCTCCACTGCTCAACCAGTCTAAATTCTTTTGTAGCTTCGTCATAAACGCGATTTTCTAGAATTGGCTTCGAGTGAATATGTAATGATAGGGCGGGTTTAGAGCTCGCGTTTTCTATGGAATGAAACCCCATGGAATCGTCGATATAGACAAGCTCCCCCGCCAGTTTGGGTTTTTTGGTTTTGAGGCCCGCTGGCTCTGAAAACTCTTGAAAACAGAGTTCCCCTAGCTCGACCGTAATCCAGCTGCGTTGTCCCCCTTGATCGTGTTGCGGTAATTTTTGCCCGGGCAACCAGGCGAGAACCAGAACCTCAAAAAGGTCGGTGCGGTAGGTCTGGTTTCGCGCGCAGGTGTCCTCGCGAAATCGGGTGTAAGGAATGATATCGTCCAGATCTACTCGATGAGCCGAAAAGTAACTGTCGACTTCTGCACCCTGAAATGCCTGAGCAGATTGTCCGGAGAGGAAAGCAATAAAGTCTCGCAGTCGAACCACGTGCATGCTTCCCCCCCGAGAGTATTTTCGGTCAGTTGCTTTCGCTCAGGCTCTTGAAAAATGCCTCTTCGTTGGGAGCCCGTCCTAGAAAATGAGTGATCAGATCCATGGGCTCCAACTCACCGCCTTTTTGCAAGATCCACTTTAAGTAGTCTGCCCCTGTCTTGGCGTTGAGTAGCCCTTCCTTCTCAAAACGGGTGAACATATCTTGGGCATAAACTTCCGACCAAAGATAACCATAATAACCCGCATCATATCCCCCCATGAGATGTCCGAACCCTGCTTGTGGAAGCGTGTTTTTCGGAATAGGGATCAGCATGATTTCGCGCGCGAGATCGGCGTAGACTTGGGTGCTGTCCTTCGTCGGTTGGGTGTGGTACCGCAAATCAATCGATGCGAAGAGTAACTGCCTTAGGTACTTGATTCCCACATTGAGCAGCTTAGCTTTAATGAGTCGTTGCATTTGGTCCGTGGGCAGGGGCTTGCTTTTGTTTTGGTAGTGCCCCGAAAGCTTAGTAAGGGTGGGAACCTCCCACACCCAGTTTTCAAGCATTTGAGAGGGGGCCTCGACGAAATCGCGCTTTACACTCGTGCCAGCGAGACTGGCGTATTTAGCCGTAGTGAGCACTTGGTGCATGATGTGGCCAAACTCATGAAACAGCGTTTCCACTTCACCGTGTTCCAGCAGAGAAGGTTTCTGTGCGCTTGGTGGATTGAAATTAGCGACAATAGCTGAAATCGGGAGCTGGTAGGACTGGTCGTCATTGATGCATCCCTGAATAAGCGTGAAAGCCGCAGCATGGCCGTACTTGCCTTCGCGCGGGAAGAGGTCCATGTAGAAAATCGCCACCGCTTTTCCGTCTTTTGTCACGCGGTAGGGAGTTACGTCTGAGTGCCATTTTGGAAGAGAGCGGTCTTCTTGGAATTTCACTCCCAAGAGAGTTTGGTAGATTTCAAACATGCCTTTGGCAACGACATCGATTGGGAAGTATTCTTTGATGAGCTGGGTGTCGATGTGGTGTTTGCGTTTTTTGATTTGGTTGTCGTAGTAGCGCCAGTCATGAGAGTGGATCTTGCCGTCAGATTTGGAGCCTAACTCTTCATTTTTCGCTGCGACCAGTCCCGCAAGATCGGATTTGCCTTGGATCTGGAGGCGATCTCCCACACGCTTTAGGAACGCCGAAACGGCTTCGGGGGTTTTGGCCATTCTATCGTCAAGAACATAGGCGGCGTGATTTGGGTAGCCCAACATCTGAGCGGTTTCGGATCGGAGGCGGAGCGTTTCATCGAATCGAGCCAGGTTCTTTTTCCCTCCGCGATTCAAGAATTTTTCCTCCAAAATGCGGCGTGCCTCCGCATTTTTGGCATTATCCATAAACGGATAATAGTCGGGGTACTTGACCGTAACTTTGTATTTTCCTTGTGGGGTTTTTTCTAAACGCTGTACAAAACTTTCCGGCAGTCCTTCTAGCTGTTCGAGGGTGAACTCTGCCCAATCATTCCACTCAATGAGTTCTTTGCTGAACTCGGTTTCGAGCTCAACGATGCGTTTACGTTTTTCAATAAACAGCTTGCGTTTATCCGCCGTCAGATCGAGTCCATTGCGTTTAAAAGCGAGTAAGAACTCGTCCAAAAGCCGTTTGTCGATGGGATCAAGCTGGTTTTGGTTCTTGGCTGCTGTTTTTAGGGCGTTGTACAGGTCTTCCCGCGCAAATACGTCAACACGCAGCTTTTCGATGGCGGTTTCACATTTTCCCGCTGCTTCTCGCATCGGAGCTTTGTCAGAAACGTATTTCAGAAAGAGCAGCGGTGTTAGGTTTTGTTGAAGATCGGTGAGTGCTTTTTCTAGCGCAACGCACGCATTTTTAAACTGGGCTTTCTCACCTAGTTTTCCAATCACTTCGAGTTTGGCAAGTAGGGCTTGTTCTTCCTTTTTGCAGGCACTTTCCAGATCGGAAACCGAGGCATCATATCGAGGGACCGACATCTTGTAGTTCATTTTTGTCTTTCCTGTTTGCCGAGCCTCGAGTGGGCTCACGAAGGTGATAAGGATCAAAACAGCAGAGGAAACAGTCTTTTTAAACGCCATCCCTCATTCTACTCCCTAATGTAGGGATTCGAGAAAGCGCTCCGCGTCGATCGCTGCTTGGCACCCGCTTGCTGCTGCCGTAATGGCTTGGCGGTAGATTGTATCAGCCACATCGCCGGCGGCAAAAATCCCTCGAACAGAGGTGTGCGTAGTGGGGCGTCGCGGAAGAACCACGTATCCTTTTTCATCGAGTTGGATTTGGCCTTTGAGAAACGCCGTATTTGGTTCATGGCCAATCGCAACAAACACGCCCTCGCAGGGCAGAACTTGGCTTTCTTTGGTGACGAGATTGAGCAGCCGAACGCCGGTGACAGCGTTTTCGCCTAGTATTTCCTCTACAGCGCTGTTCCAAACAAAGCTGATTTTGGGGTTTTTCTGTGCGCGTTCGATCATGATCTTCGACGCACGCAGAGTATCGCGACGGTGCACTACGGTCACGTGGCTTGCAAATCGAGTGAGAAACTGAGCCTCTTCCATCGCCGAATCCCCTCCGCCCACGACTACCAAGGGGACTCCTTGGAAGAACGCCCCGTCGCAGGTAGCACAGCTAGAAACACCTTTTCCCAAAAGATTTTTCTCGGATTCGATTCCCAGCCACTTGGTTGCCGCTCCGGTGGAAATAATGACGGCCTTGCTTTGGTACACCTCTTTGCCCACCCACACTTTGAAAGGAGAAGAGGAAAAATCCACTCGGGTAACGTCCTTTTGAATGAATCGGGTTCCAAACCTTTCGGCCTGTGCGCGGAAATGGCCCATTAGTTCAGGGCCTTCGATCCCTTTGGGGAATCCTGGGAAGTTCTCCACATCGCTGGTGAGCATAAGCAGTCCACCGGATTGAAAGCCTTCAAACAGAAGTGGTTTGAGGTTTGCGCGGGCGGCATAAATGCCGGCTGTATATCCAGCGGGCCCGGAACCAATAATGATCAAGTCTTCGGTGTTCATGCTGACTCCCTTATGTGTACCGAGTTCCAAATATCCTGAAGTGTCGTTTCCAGTGGTCGAAATGAAAATCCGGGGACCAACTTCTCCTGTTTTCTTAGGCTGATTTTTAGGCCTTTGAAAGGGTTCTGATCCGTTTCCCTGCTTTGAATGCGTACTTTCTTACCCGATACGGCGACGAGCTTTTCTACTATTTCTTGAACTTTCATTTCAAAAGGCGAAGCAATATTAACGATTTCAAAGCCGTTGGTTTGGTCCGATTCTACCAAGCGAACCAAAATCTCGACGGCGTCGCGGACATCTAGAAATCGACGATAGGCAGACAGCGGGCCTGTTTCTAGTAGGCTGTTATTTGTGAGCGAGGCTAGTTTGGTAGTGAGGTCCGAAGTGACAAAACCTGGGGGTTGATTTGGGCCAATGCAACTGTAGAGGCGTCCCACTACAACCCGAATATCAGGGCGTTGCTTCGCAAATTCTTCAAGCGCGCGTTCGCTGAGATACTTGGACATTCCATAATAGCCTTCTGGCGTGACTTCTGAGGACTCATCAGCTTCCGAAGATTGGTTTCCATAAACGTGAACTGAGCTGGCAAAAAAGACCCGAAAAGGTTTCGAAACGGCCATCAAACCCTGAATGAGATTTTGGGTAGTGAGCGTGTTGTGTGCAAAGTATTCTGGCATGCCGATTTCCTGCGAGACACGAGCGCTTCCCGCCAAGTGGTAAACATGGTCCGGTTTTTCACTCTCGAGGCACTGGGTAGTTTTTACAGGGTCTCTTAGGTCGCAGTTTAGGTGGCGGATGGACGGGTCACGGGGTGCGTGAAGTCCCACTGAGACGAGCTCGGCCTTAGGCTGCCGGGCGCGGAGGTGGCTGAGCAGGTGGGTTCCGACAAAACCCCCGCTTCCTGTCACTAGGTGTTTCACTGGGAGGGGATGCTATCCCAGGAGGTTGGGTCCGTAAACCTTTGACAAAGCCTGGAGCTGTCCCAATAATCCCGAATTCCATGGAACCAAAACATATTCTGGTCACTGGTGGTTGCGGCTTCATCGGGTCGCACTTTATTGCCCATAGTTTAGAGTCTTATTCTCAGCTCCGCATTACGTGCATGGACTCTGTAACGTACGCAGCCCATCCCGACACGGTTGAGTATGTGTCTCGGCTCGCGCCCGATCGGTATCGCTTCCTTAAGCTGGACATCGCGTCTCGCGAAGCTGCCGACGCCGTGAGGGCAGGTGGGTTCGATGCCATTGTGAATTTTGCGGCCGAAACTCATGTCGATCGCAGTATTTTGGATCCGGGAGCTTTTGTCCGCACGAATGTGCTTGGGCTCCAGAACCTATTGGACGCAGCCCGTTCGGTCGGAGGTCCACGTTTTGTTCATGTTTCGACAGATGAAGTCTACGGAACTTTGTCTCCGAGCGACCCCCGTTCAACCGAAACGTCTGTGCTGGATCCCAATTCGCCGTATGCGGCCTCTAAAGCTTCGGCGGATTTGATGGCTTTGGCGGCTTATCGGACTTTTAAGCAGGATATTTTGATTACCCGCTGCACCAACAACTATGGTCCGTACCAGTTTCCCGAAAAACTGCTCCCGCTAGTGATTGCAAACGCTATCGAAGACCTGCCCGTGCCTATTTACGGTGACGGCAAACAGATTCGTGACTGGATTTATGTTTTGGACCACGCCCGGGGTATCGACGCCGTTTTACGTTACGGCGTTTCGGGTCAAATTTATAATATCAGTGCCAACGAAGAGCGGCACAACATTGATCTGGTGGGAAAAGTTCTTGGTATTTTGGGAAAATCGGAAAAGCTAATTCAGTACGTTGGAGATCGCCCGGCGCATGACAGACGCTACGCGCTGGACGCGACTAAGATTCGTCGCGACTTAGGCTGGTCCCCTTCTGTTTCTTTTGAGCAGGGGATTGCTCGAACTGTGGATTGGTATCTCAAAAACGATGCCTGGTGGAAAAAGGTTCGGGACAAAGAGTATTTTTCTTATTATCAAGCCAATTACAATTCGAAATTCCGTGACACAGGAGTCTCGCTATGAAGGGCATTATCTTAGCCGGCGGGACGGGGTCTCGTTTGTTCCCCTTGACCAAAGTCACCAACAAGCACCTTTTACCCGTGGGTCGCAAGCCGATGATTTTGCACCCCGTGCAAAAGCTCGTTGAAGCGGGCATCCAGGAAATTCTAATTGTTACAGGCGTGGAGCACATGGGCGACGTGGTTACGTTGCTAGGCTCAGGAAAAGATTTTCAGTGTCGCTTTACTTATAAGGTTCAGGATGAAGCAGGCGGGATCGCCCAGGCTCTAGGGCTAGCGGAAGGCTTTGCGGGCAGCGAGAAGATAGCTGTCATTCTGGGGGACAATATTTTTACTGATAGCTTGAAGCAGAGCGCCGCTAAGTTTCATGAGCAAGAAAAAGGGGCCAAAATTCTCCTTCAAAAGGTCAGTGATCCGCAGCGCTTTGGGGTGGCTGAGCTAGCAGGGGAGCGGATTCTTTCCATTGAAGAAAAGCCCAAGAACCCCAAGAGCGATTTGGCCGTTACAGGAATTTATTTTTACGACCCTTCCGTTTTTGAAATTATTCGCACTCTCCGCCCCAGCGGTCGAGGAGAGCTGGAGATTACTGACGTAAACAATGCTTTTATCCGTCAGGGCACAATGACCTATGAAGTTTTGCAGGGCCAATGGACGGATGCCGGGACCTTTGAGTCCCTCAAGGCGGCAAACGATCTCATGTCGCGTGAAGAGGCCCTTCGATGATGGATTTTAAGAAGGGGCCGGTGGATGGCGCCCTGATTACTCCAGTCAAAAAATTTATCGACGAACGGGGCTGGTTAGCTGAAACCTTTCGGCACGATGAGCTGGAATCCAAATACTTTCCAGTCATGTCCTATACTTCGGTCACCTTAGCGGGTGTAACACGTGGGCCGCACGAACACGTGGATCAATCCGACTTGTTTTTGTTTATTGGCCCAGGGAACTTTAAGATCTGGCTTTGGGATAACAGAAAAGAATCCCCGACCTACCTCAACAAACAAGTTGTGTATGGTGGGCAGGACAACCCGATTCGGTTATTGGTTCCTCCTGGTGTAGTGCATGCGTACCGCAATGTGAGCCAAGAAAACGCCGTCGTGCATAACTTCCCAAATCAGCTTTTTATGGGCGAAGGAAAGCGGTCTCCTATCGACGAGATTAGGCATGAGGATGATCCGCGTTCGCCTTTTCAGTGTGACTAACCCAGATGTCGCCCACACGCGTTTCTAATCGTCCCACGCGTCCGCTTGCAAACCTCTCTCATGTACTGATTACTGGTGCTGACGGGATGCTTGCGTATGACCTGCGCAAGTCGTTCTTAGACTTTTTCCCAGAGGCAGTAATCACCTCACTTTCCAAGAAAGAACTGGATATTACTTCCAAAGACTCGATCGTTCGAGCCTTGGAGACCTACCAGCCCCAGTGGGTGCTCAACGCTGCGGCCTTTACCGCAGTCGATCAAGCGGAGCAGCAACGTGAACAGGCAAGACTATTGAATGCACTCTCTCCAAGGTATTTGGCCGACGCATGCGGTAAGGCAGGAGTCCAGCTTGTCCATTTCGGAACGGATCAGGTTTTTGATGGGGAGTCGAGCCGGCCCCGCGCCGAAACCGATAAGGCGAATCCTTGCAACTGGTATGCAGAGACCAAGCTAGAAGGCGAACTTGCCGTTCTTGAGGACCCCCGCAATCTGGTCCTGCGCGTCCAGTGGCTCTATGGATACAAGAAGGATCGATTTACAGTTCTACGGGATAAAAAACAGTTTTCTCCTTTTGCCGATCAATGGGGTTGTCCTACTTGGGCGCGAGATGTCGCGGACGATCTGTCCCGACTCGTGGGCACTGGGGCGACTGGGCTTTATCACTACAGTTACGATGATTTTGCGACCTGGGCAGATGTTTTTGAATTTGTGAAAAAGCATTGGGGCCTGGGGGTGGAGCTTAATCCCAAAAAAACCGAAGAGTTAGCTTTGCCGGCGCGGCGTCCTGCGTTTAGCGTGCTTTCCAACACCAAACTCAAGGCAGCGTTGGGCATCCCCACCATGGGCAGTTGGAAAATCGCCATGCGGGAATTTTTGGATTTGGTTCAATCTCGGCGACGCTAGCCCAGGTTGCGTTTGCTCTCGAAGTTTCATAGTCTCGCTCCTGCCATGTTTACACCCCAATCGATTGCACTCAAAGTTCGCCTGGGTTCAGGCGGGAAAAAGCGTCCTTTTTGGATTGCCGGGCCTTGTGTGATCGAGAGCAAAGATCTGGTTTTGCGCGTGGCGGATCATCTTGCTGGAATTTCACGGCGTCTGAACCTGCAATTGGTTTTTAAAGCCTCTTTCGACAAAGCCAATCGGACGTCCCATACCAGTTTTCGTGGGTTGGGAATGGACGCCGGTTTAGAGGCGCTGCTCGCTGTTAAAAAAGAATTTGGTCTGCCGGTTTTGACAGATGTTCACGAATCCACGCAATGCGCTGCTGTGGCAGAAGTGGCTGACATTTTACAAATACCCGCGTTTTTGTGTCGGCAAACCGGTTTGCTTGAAGCGGCCGCAAAAACAGGGCGATTGATCAATGTGAAAAAAGGACAGTTTTTAGCGCCGTCAAATGTAGTGAATCTCATAGAAAAGCTGAATCACTTTGATGCTGCAGGGTATTGGATCACGGAACGCGGAGTAAGCTTTGGCTACCAGCGTCTGGTGGTGGATTTTGCTGCCTGGCCGGAAATGGAGTCGGCGCGAGCAGATCTGATTTTAGATATTACTCACAGTGTTCAACTTCCTGGTGGCGAAGGCAATTCGACCGGCGGAAACCGACAAGCTATTCCTTATCTGGCACGCGCAGGGGCGGCGGCGGGAGTGTCGGGTTTTTTTGCCGAAACGCACCCCGATCCATCAAAAGCCCTCTCTGATGGGCCAAATGCGTGGCCGCTGGCAAACATGGAAGCCCTGATGGAGCGCACAACGCGCATCGCGGAAGCTGCTCATGGAAAGTAAAACCTCCATCCAGAATGATCTGACTTTGGCAGGACGTCGAACGGTTCGTCAGGAAGCCGAAGCTCTAGCAGCCTTTGCGGAGACGTTGGACGAAGGCTTTTCCAAGGCATGTGAGCTTCTTTTTGGGTGTCAGGGAACCGTGGTTTTGGTGGGGATGGGAAAGTCAGGGCTTGTAGCACGCAAGTGGGCGGCTACTTTGGCGAGTACAGGTACGAGGGCTTATTTTTTAAATCCCGCCGAAGCCTCTCACGGCGATCTGGGGTTGCTCCGTCCTGCCGATGTTCTAGTGGCTCTCAGCTTAAGCGGTGAGACCGAAGAATTGGGGTCGGTTCTGCGTTATGCCCGCGAGACTCAGGTTCCTTGCGTGGCGATCACTCAAAATCGGCACAGCTCCTTGGCAAAACAAGCCCAAATTGTATTGCCAATGACCGTGCAGCAAGAAGCCTGCCCCTTGGGCCTAGCACCAACAACTTCGACAACGGTGATGATGGCCTTGGGAGATGCCGTAGCGGTAACTCTGATGCAGATGCGCGGCTTTTCCGAAGCCGATTTTGCCAAGCTGCACCCGGGTGGCACCCTGGGGCGGCGCCTTTGGCTGCGCGTGAGTGAGCTGATGCATTCCGGTGCTGAAATCCCCCAAGTGCAGCCCGATGCCGGGCTTTCGGAAGTACTGTTGGAGATGACCCAGAAGCGCTTGGGACACACTTTAGTCACTCAAGCCGGAAAAGTAGTCGGGTTGATTACCGATGGAGACTTGAGGCGCGCGTTTCAAGCCAGGGGAGTCAATCAAGCTCTGACAGCGAAAGAGCTCATGACTTGCAACCCAAAGCGGTTATTGCCAAACGCACTTGCCGTCGAGGCACGGGAGCTGATGGAGAAAAACTCCATCCAACAACTCCTCGTAGAAGATGAAAGTGCGAATCTTCTGGGGGTAGTGCACTTGCATGATCTCTTGCGGGCCAAGGTAGTATGAGTCTTTCGGTTGTTGTCCTGGATCGCGATGGCACGCTGATCGAAGATCGTCATTATATCAACAAAACTGACGACGTGGTCTTTTACCCTGGGGCCATTCAAGCGCTTAAGGACATTCGCAGCAAGGGGTACCCGCTGTTTTTGGTGAGTAATCAGTCGGGGGTGGGACGAGGTTTGATTTCAGACGATGATTTTCAAAAAGTGCATCGCTGCTTTGTGGATGCTCTGAAAGAGCACGCGTTTGAGTTTGATCAGATTGCTTACTGTTTTCATGCGCCAGAAGAGAACTGCCCTTGCCGAAAGCCTGGGGTGGGTCTGGTACCCGGTACTTATCGTGGGGTTCCGATCGATTGGTCCAGGTCCTATGTGGTGGGGGATCATGTCCCCGATATGGGGCTTGCTAGCGCGTTGGGAGCTGCTCCGTGTCTTGTGCTTACTGGCAAGGGGGCTGCCACGCGCGAAATCATGCTTTCTGCGGCCCACCAGATGTTTGCAAGTGTGGTGGAGTTTGCGCATTGGTTGCCTGTGTCTAGGCAAACTCATCTATAGCCGGAACGCTTGCCAACCTTGATTCTGCAGGGATTTGCTTTATCCTGCCGGCAGGCATGCTAACCACCCGAATTCGTACCGCCCTCGAAGATTGTATTCGCTACCGTGAAGTCCTCTCCAATCTTTTTGCGCGGGAGCTTAAGCTCAAGTACAAGCGCACTTTTTTGGGGTATTTCTGGTCTTTACTCAATCCGATTCTGAATCTTGCGATACTTTCGATCGTTTTTTCCCATTTTGTGGGTCGCGGTATGAAAGACTACACGCTGTATTTATTCTCGGGACTGATAGCTTGGAGTTTTTTTCATAGTTCTCTGATGGCATCGTCGTCTTCTCTTCTGGAAAACGAAGGGTTTATAAAGAAGATCTACCTGCCCAAAATCATCTTCCCGCTTTCCAAAATCTATCTCAGAGCATTGGACTTTGGCCTGTCGTTTCTAGCGCTAACGCTCATTGGCCTGATCCTACAAATGCCTTTTCACGCGACACTTGCGTTGGTGCCGGTGGCGACTTTGTTGCTATTTATATTTGGTCTTGGTTTGTCGATGGTTGTTGCTGTGGCGACGGTCTATTTTAGAGATGTTGTTTATCTGCTCACTGTTTTTTTGCAGTTGCTCTATTTTGTGACGCCGATTTTGTATCCAGAAAACGCGCTACCTGCGAACTATCTCCCCTATCTTCAATTGAACCCGCTCTACTGGCAGATTAATTTGTTTCACCACTTGGTGTACTACGGCACGATTCCCTCAGTCTTTGAGTGGTCCATGGGGGTGGCTACCGCGGGTCTAAGCCTGGGTGCCGGTGTGCTTGTACTTGTTGGCTTGGAGGAAGATCTCGTTTTTCGCATGTGAGCTCGAGAAAATACCCATGCAAACCACGCAGGTGACACTAAACAAAGTCAGTCTTCGTTTTCGCAAATACCACGGTGCAAGCGGAGATCTCAAAGAAGCAATGATGCGAGTTTTTCGCAAGCCCTCCTGGGCCGCTTCGCGGCCGCCGACACGATCGGATTTTTGGGCCCTAAAAGATGTATCGCTCTCCTTGAAAGAGGGGGATCGCTTAGGGATCATCGGGCCAAACGGCGCAGGAAAAAGCACTCTGCTCAAAATAATCAGCCGGATTTATCGGCCTACAGAGGGGACATTGCGGGTGGATGGACGTTTGGCACCACTTATCGAAATCGGCGCCGGATTTATTCCCGAACTCTCTGGGCGTGACAATGCCTATCTCTACGGCGCGATACTTGGTCTGAAAAAGCAAACCATTCGGGATCGGTTGCAATCGATCGTGTCTTTTGCCGAACTAGAGGATTTTCTCGATATGCCCGTGAAATACTATTCAACGGGAATGCACTTGCGCCTGGCTTTTACCATCGCCACCGAAGTCGTGCCTGATATTCTCATTTTGGATGAACTCTATGCGGGCGGCGATGCTGCTTTCATCGTGAAGGCCAATCGGCGTCTCGATGCGTTCGTAAACCGATCTCGTATTCTCATCTTGGTGGCGCACCAAATGGAGTATGTTTCGCGTTTTTGCAATCGTGTAATCGTTTTAGCAAACGGTAAAATCCAAGCAGATACGACACCCGAAGATGGCATCGCCTACTACCAAGAACTCTCGCGCCGGGGAGGAGGGGTTGGTGTCGAACTTACTCCCTAAGCCTAAATGGCTCGCGCGTTTCCCTTGGGCCACCTTGGGCCGTTCCGAATGCCCCGCGGAGTTTTTTGAAAAAATCCAGGAGCAGCGTTCCCGGAGTGGGCTGTTTGCATGCAACCCCACTTTTAACCTCATCGCCATCGATGAAACTCCCGGTGGATCCGTGGCAGCGGAACGCACTTGGGAAAGCCTGTTATTGCAGTCCTACTCGAATTGGCGGGTACTTTTTGTCGGTCATGTTCCAAACAGGCTGCCTGACGACCCGCGCTTTCAATTTGTCGCTGTGCCTGAGGGCACCCCAGCATGGAAAGCCAAAAACACTGCGTTGGGCCACATAGAATCTGGGTGGGTGGGGGTTGTCGGCGTTGGTGATGTTCTTAGCCCAGCGGCCCTCTATCAAATGGCCTGGGAAATCAACCGGGACGAATCTGCAAAAGGATTTTTTACCCACGAGGTTACCCTGCATTGGAAGGGTAAGCGCCTCCTCGATTTTTTATCGAAAGCCCCTTGGAGTTTGCCCACCCAATTGCACTGGAATGGGGTGGGACGTTTTTGGGTTGTGGAACGCTCAGTTTTACCTGAGTTTGAGCCACTGCTCAGTGGTCAAGACGAACACCTCGCTCTGTTGTTGGCAGGGCTCTCGTCCCCACTGCGTCTGGTGCCTTTGTATCTTTACTACCGTTTGCAAAGTCGTGTTTGGGATATTCCCGATGAACCGCTTTTGCTCGCGCTTAATCGAGCATTGAGTCGGGCGATGCTCTCGTTGAAAGTTGAAAGGGCTGCAGATCGACAGATTCGGGTCTCACCAGCTATTCCCGAGCTCCCCCGCGTCACAGCGGTAATTTGCTTTAGGGATAAAGCCCAGCTGACATTGAATTGCTTAAGACGATTGATAGAAAATCGGTCTGGCGTCGTACTGGAAGTCATTTTAGTGGATAACGGTTCCGATCTTGCCGAGCGCGCTCAAGTGGAGGCGATGCTTTCGACGTTTGAAGTTCCAGTGAGATTGGTCTCATTTCCGGGGTGTTTTCATTTTAACCGGATGAACAACTGGGCGGTGCGAGAGTATGTACAAACAGAAGCGGTTTTATTTCTAAACAACGATGTAGAACTCGAGTCTGTCGATCTTGCTAATTGGGCTCGTTGGGCGCTGTACCCAGGGATCGGTACTGTGGGGATTCAACTGCGTTTTGATGAAAGGCGTGTGCAACATGCTGGCATTCGCGGTTGGTTCGGTGGTGGTGCGCGCTTGGTGCGTATTGGAAACTCCCACGCTTCCGATGTTCTCAGTGCTCGGGTCCACAGCGTTTATGCAAATACTTTTGCTGCCTGCATGGTGTCCCGGCAGACGTTTGATGCCGTTGGAGGGTTACGAGAGACAGATTGTGTTAATGGGTTCGGAGATGTGGCTTTTTGTTTTGAGGCCGTTCGGCGTGGAAAGCAGAACCTGTACTTGGGAAACTATTTTGGCAGACATGCCGAGGGGGCTTCGCGTGGTAAAGCAACTTACGAATACTGGGAAGAAGTCAGCATCGAGAGGGACTACCCCGATATTTTACAAAAGATGCTCCGATCGGATTTTGGAATAAACCGAGTGCCAGGAGCGGACCTCTCTGTGAAAGCCAGTTTGGAGCAGGTTTTTCGAGCGTTTTTCCGTAAGTATTCGCGGTGGTTGAACCCGATCAAGCCATGGATAAAAAAGCAGTTGATCCGAGTGATCCCGGCGAGAGATAACGCTTAGTGGATATGGAAAAGTTCATCAAAAAACTACAGGCAAATCTCAACGCTTCAATTGAAGCAAAAACCGCCATGCTTCATAGGGATTCCGACCTGCAGGCGTTTGGGGCTGCCATTGAACTTTTGGTCAAAGTTTATCGCAATGGTGGGCGCCTTTATATTGCTGGCAACGGGGGATCGGCTGCAGACGCACAGCATCTAGCTGCGGAGTTTGTCGCCAAGCTTGCTAAACCCAGGGCTCCTATGCCTGCAGAAGCGCTGACCGTGGATACATCGACTCTTACGGCGATTGGAAATGATTTTGGTTTTGAGGAGCTGTTCGCGCGCCAGCTTCAAGGCAAGGCCACTTCGAGCGATGCTTTTCTCGCTTTGACGACGAGCGGACAGTCCCGCAATATTGTTCGCGCACTAGAGACGTGCAAGCAGCTCGGGGTTCCTTCAATCGTTTTTTCGGGGCATTCGGGAGGCATCGTGCGTGAACTCGCGGATTACTGTGTCATTGCCCCAGGCTCGGAAACCAGCCAGATTCAAGAAGTACACATGGTCCTCTATCACACCCTTTGCGGCTGCGTAGAAACAGAACTTTTTGGATAGGTTTTTTATTCCACGGTAACGCTTTTGGCCAGGTTCCGCGGTTTGTCGACGTCAGTACCACGGTGCAGAGCCATATAATAAGCGAACAACTGCATGGGAATAGTGAATAAGATCGGATTTATTCCCCAGGGTGCGCTCGGAACTTGAATAGAAAACTCAGATTCGTTTACAAAGTGGGAGTCCCCCTGAGTCACAAAACCTGCGATTTTTCCGCCACGGCTTTTAACGACTTGGAGGTTGCTCATCATTTTTTCGTACAAAAGCCTAGAGGTATGATTCATTTCAACAGGGCCACGTTGAGTCGCAAGGTCGCTCGGCGCTAATGCCATGATAGCAGTAGAGCGATCGATCAAGGCGATCGGCCCATGTTTGAGCTCTCCTGCTGGATAACCTTCCGCGTGTGCATAGCTGATTTCTTTAAGCTTCAGCGCACCTTCTAACGCAATAGGGTACTGCGCGTCTCGGCCCATATAAAAGAAAAACGGCAGGTCTAAAAACTGTTTTGCCAACTCTTCTATCGTTTTTGCTTGCTCGAGAGCTGCTCCAACGAGGATGGGTAAACCCAAAAGATCTTGAGTCAGTTCTTGCGCGTAATCTGAGCTCAAAGAACCCCGAGCATGGCCCATTTGAACTGCCAGCATGTAGAGAACCGTGAGTTGGGTAGTAAATGCTTTTGTCGATGCTACACCAATCTCAGGCCCTGCATTCGTATAAATGACTTGGTCGGCGTCACGGGTAAGGCTGCTCTCTCGAACATTACAAATAGATAGAGTGGAAACTTTCTGGTTCTTGCCTTCTTGGAGCGCCGCAAGAGTGTCGGCAGTTTCCCCAGACTGCGAAACCAAGATTAACAGGTCTTCAGGACCAAGGATCGCGTTGCGGTAACGAAACTCGGATCCGAAATCCACAGTCACAGGGATTTTGGCATAACGTTCGAAATAATACTGCCCCACTAAGGCAGCGTGGCGAGCAGTTCCGCAGGCCACAATGCTTATCCTCCGAAAGCGGCGCAGCTCTTCAGCGGTATAGGTTAATGCCTGCAGTGAAACGATGCCTCTTGCGTGGTCAACGTTTTCATCGATCGTATGAGCAATCGCTTCGGGTTGCTCGTGGATTTCTTTGAGCATGTAATGGCGGTATCCCGCTTTTTCCATTTGCTCGGCATTCCATGAAATGGTCTTAACTTCGACAGACTCTTTTCTTCCTTGGGTGTCGGTAACCTCAACGCCATCCCGAGTGCAAATAGCCAACTGATGATTCTTCAAATAAATAATTTTCTTGGTTTGGTGCAAAATAGCCTGAACGTCCGAAGCTATAAAGTTTTCGCCCTCTCCTAAACCGAGCAATAATGGAGCGCCATCCCGCACGCCCAGTATTTTATCGGGCTCGCGGTCACTGAAAACCACAAACGCATAGGAACCCTTGAGTTGAGGAACAATAGTCGCCACGGCTTCGCGCAAGCTCTTGCCCTGTTGCACTTCCGCATCAAAAAGATGGGCGACTATTTCAGAGTCGGTATCACTGGTAAAGGCCCGCCCCAACGCCTGCAAACGAGCGCGCAACTCCATGTAATTTTCGATGATCCCGTTGTGAACTAGGGTGATCGCTCCCACTCTATGGGGGTGGGCATTGGTTTCTGTGGGAGCTCCGTGGGTGGCCCAGCGAGTGTGGCCTATTCCCAATGTGCCTTCAAAACTTCGGTCGCCCAGGAGGTCCTCCAGGCTACGGATGCGCCCCTCGCACCGAAATAGCTGTACCTCCTGGGGCTCCAATACCGCGATGCCAGCAGAGTCATACCCCCGGTATTCCAGGTGTTTCAACCCGTCGAGTAAGATCCCCTTGGGGTCTTTATTGCCGATATATCCAATGATTCCGCACATGACAGCCCATCTTCCAGTTGCGGATTTGCTACTGTCAAGGGTAGCCTGCCCGGCGGGTAGTTTAACCCCAAGGGACTCATGGACATCGACTATTCAGACGGCCAAGAAGTAGAAGGGCAGATTCTCCGCCTCATTCGCCAGGCTTCCGACAGAAGCTCGCAACACGCAATTGCCTCGGAGTATTACTCGCAGGCTTGGCCGATTCGATACCATCTTTGTCCGGAACGTGCCAATTTACTTCGGCCCTTCGACTTTTCAGGCATGGATGTTCTCGAATTGGGTGCCGGAATGGGCGCGGTTTCCCGCCTGTTGGCGGAAAAAGCCCGGTCTCTTTACGTCGTGGAGGGGACTCAGCCCCGCTTCGAGGTGTTGAGGGAACGTCTAGCGGGACTGGGTAATTGGGATGGCGAGGTCCGAAATTTTGAGTCTTTTCAGACTGAACGCCGTTTCGATGTGGTTTGTCTCATCGGAGTTTTGGAGTATTCCGAGCTGTTTCTCAAACGGGCAGAGGGGTCTTCCCATCTATGGTTGCTCAAACATTGTCGGCAGTTTCTTAAACCGGGCGGAGTTCTGGTGGTTGCCATCGAAAACGCCCTGGGCCTCAAATACTGGTCAGGAGCTGCCGAAGATCACCGTGCGACGCTGTTTGACGGAATCGTAGGCTACCCAGATTCGCCGACACCGCGCACATTTTCCAAAAAGGAGCTCACCGAGCTGCTGAATCGAGCTGGGTTTGGCCAGGTAGATCGCTACTACCCGTTTCCAGACTATAAAGTACCGACGACCGTAGTGAGCGAGCCGCTTTTTGAGAAGGCGCCGGATCTGGCAGCTGAGTTGGCGACCGTGGAGCCGTATCGGGATTACTTGGGGTACCCACTTATCAAGTATTTCCCCGACTCGTTGGCGGCGGACAACCTAAGCCGCGCAGGATTGCTTGCTGACTTCTCAAACTCCTTTTTATTTGTGGGAAGTGAATCCAATTCTCCGATTCGGGAGCGTTTACTGAGGGCACAGATCGAGCGCGAGGAATTTGCTTGGCACTATGGTCAGGGACGTCGGGACGCAACGGCTACGGTGTTTTCCGTCTCTAGCCCCGGAGGCGTTTCTATCTCCAAACGCCTTCAGAGTTCAGACGAGACTTGCAAAATGTACTCTGTCGAGGGCGTAGGTGATCTGCAGTGGACATCTATTCCAAGTGAAGCGGCAGCTAAAGGGGTTTCCCTGCGTCTGCTCTTTGCACGTCATGCGTATTTTCAGGATTGGGAACGATTTCAAAGTCTATGGTCGGATTTCTTGCGCTGGAGTTTGGGGCGTGGTCCAGCCGTCGATGCGGTATTTACAAACGCTCGGTGGAGCCCGGAAGGATTTTCCCTTTTTGATCAGGAGTGGAACCTTAAAGGCCCTATGAGGCCGAGCTGGTTTGTCCTGCGCAATGTCTTTAACTTGGTTCGCGAGCAAGTGGTGTTTACTAAAGGGGCGCCTTTTCCGAGCTTTGCCGTTTTTTACCACCAGACCTGTTCGGCGTTGAGAGTAACTCCCGATTTAGAGGGTGACCTTCAAAGAGAAGCCGCAATGCAGGCGGCTGTGACGCGCGGGGATAAGGCGCATCATTATGCTCAGCTAAAAGGGCTGTTTCATCAGGCGTTGGGTCCGAGTGTGCTGCCTCGGGTTCCCGCGGTGGAATCGGCATTGCGATCCCCACAACCGCGTTGGACTTTACATCGCCTAAGCAAGGCCATTCGAAGGCGGGTTCTGGCAATTCCCAGGGCGGGAGCATTTTTGCGCCGGGTGTACCGGAAAGTGAAAAACGCCTCAGCGGCTCTCCAACAGAGCGCTTTTTTTTTTCGTCCTCTGGTTCTAAGAACCATCAGCGCCGGTAACGAAGGCGAGTTCACGGCGGGTTGCACAGTTTTTCCCAAAGGCTGGTTGCTGCTTAAGTGTATTGGGACACCCGGGCCGCTTTCGATCCGCTTCGGTTTTCGGGTGGATGGACAGTTTACGCAGCAAGAAATTCGAATCCCTCAAAATCACCTTGTTCTCAAGACAGGGGTTTCTATCGAAAGCTTGGTATTAATCGGCGTTCGTTCGCTGGCTGAACCTCGAATCCGCGTTCGACGCATCAGCCGATTCGAGGCGGCGTTGAGATCTCTGCCCTGGGCTCGTTGGGCACGGCTCCTACGTCCTGCCTACTTGCGGGCAGAGCTCAATATCCCAGTTGTGGATGCGTACGGAGCCTGGCTCCAGAATCAGGGCGCCCTGACTAGTTCCGATCGCAAGAGTATCGAAGCCTGGGTGAAAAAAATAGATTCGCCTTTGGTGTTTTCGATATTGCTGCCCGTATTCAACTCCCCAGAGGCCTGGCTAAGAAGAGCGATTGAGTCGGTAGTGAATCAAATTTATCCCTATTGGGAACTCTGTATTGCGGACGATGCGTCTACCTCAGACGTGGTGCGCGTCTTGGAGGAGTACAGTCGGAAAGACTCTCGGATCAAGGTTGTTCGGCGTACCCAGAATGGGCATATTTCTGAGGCTTCAAACTCAGCGCTCGGTCTAGCCACGGGAACTTTTTGCGTTTTATTGGATCACGATGATGAGCTTGCGTCGCACGCTTTAGCGGTAGTCGCGCAAGAAATCACCCTTAAACCCGATCTCGACTTAATCTATTCTGATGAGGATAAGATCGATATTTTTGGTCGGCGCTTTGATCCGCATTTCAAGGCTGGTTGGAACCCAGAACTTCTTACCGCTCAAAATTATATTTCGCATTTGGGTGTTTACCGCACTTCCCTGCTGCGCAAAATCGGTGGTTTTCGTAAGGGTTTTGAAGGCAGTCAGGATTATGATTTGGTGCTCCGTTTTAGTGAACAGACTTCACCGGAACGCATTCGTCATGTTCCTGAAGTCTTGTACCATTGGCGCGCCATCCCTGGCTCCGTTGCTCTCTCCGAAAATCAAAAGTCCTATGCTCACGAGCGCGCTCGGAACGCCATTCGGGAGTACTACTCGCGCAGGGGCGAAAGTGTCCATGTAGAGCCTGGGTACGGTTTTACACATCGGGTTCGATTTCAGCTGCCGTCCCCAGCGCCCTTGGTATCGGTGTTAATTCCGACGCGTGATCGCAAAGATCTTTTGCAGGGTGTGGTCCGAGGATTGCGGGAGACTACTCAGTATCCAAACTGGGAATTGATTATCTTGGACAACCAATCCACGGACCCGTCCACCCTTGCGTATTTTCGAGAGCTTAAATCCGATCCTCGGATTCGTATTTTGCGCCATGAGGCAGAGTTCAACTTTTCCGCGCTGATCAACCTGGGGGCACGCGCAGCGCAAGGGCAGTTTCTTGCGCTCTTAAACAACGACTTGGAAATGGTGAGTTCGGAATGGTTAGATGAAATGGTTTCGCTCGCAGCTCGCAGAGGAGTGGGGTGCGTAGGAGCCAAGCTGCTGTATCCTGATGGGCGGATTCAGCACGCTGGTGTTACCTTGGGGATTGGCGGTGTGGCGGATCACCGTTACCGATTTGCCCCTGGTGATTCGAATGTCTCTCATTGCCGTTTGCAAGTACCCTCAGTCGTTTCAGCGGTAACAGCAGCGTGTTTGGTCGTGCGTAAGGCGATTTTCTTTGAGGTTGGCGGGTTTAACGAAAAAGACCTTGCGATTGCCTACAATGACGTAGATTTCGGTCTGCGAGTTCGAGAGGCCGGGTACCGCAATCTTTGGACTCCTCATGCGGTTTTGGTGCATTTGGAATCGGCCAATCGAGGCAGCGATGAAAGTGGAGTCAATCGACTACGCTTGGAACGGGAGAGCAAGTGGATGCGCACACGCTGGGAGGGGGTGCTGGAGCGAGATCCGTATTACAGCTCCCTGCTAACCCTGCGAGATCCGAATGGCGGACTCGCAGCACAGCCTCGCTACACACCGTTCTATCGGAAACAGCCTACCACTGGTACCACCAGCCCCAGTTATTCCAGTTTTGATAAAAAGGCTGCGAGGCCCACGGCATGGACGTAGAGCAGGGCGATCCGCATTGGGATTGTTGAGGGTAGCCACCATACCCACCAAAGGGGTTTTGCTGCGCGCTTCCTCCCCAACAACTCGAGCAGGTGGGTTGGTAGGCTTGGCTATTGTAATAATTCTGGCCGTAGCCCAACCATCCGTAACAGCTATTCCCACTGCCGCTACCAAAGTACTGGTTGCAGAATTGCCCCGAGTTGACCCCGCCGTAGTAGGTTTCCGGCGTCAAAGTCTGCAGGTAGGTTTGTTTCTTTTTCTTCTTTGCCTGGTACATCCCACGCACCTGGGATTCATTTAGTTTATCGGCAGCACAAGTCCTTCCTGCTCCGGGCACTCCCGCGGTGATTTTGGGGCCTTCTGTTTTAAGGCATTCGATTGAGTAGAGAGTTCCATCCTGAGCTCGAATGAAATCTGCCGATTCCAACATTCCGTCTTGGTTATCCAAAGCGCGGCCGCAGCCAGCGAGCGCAATTCCGAGCAAAGCTGCCAAGAAAAAGTAGCGGTGCATGGTGTCCCCCTAGAAGGTTTCAATTACAAATGCTTTGCCAGCTTTCATCAGGCTTCATCGGGCTGTATGCGCTTCGAATACGCAACCGAGATTCTGTACGGGGCCGTGGTGGGGGGATGAGAAAAGAATTTCGATTACGAGGAGTTACCCGCAGCGACTTGCGTATACTTCTGGTGGCAAGACGTTGGTCAATATAAGCCCTTGAAATTAAGAGCAATTTAGCTGTGTTGCCGCTTCTGTGGAAGGGTTTGACGCTGGGGCCCATGCTTTATTTAGCTAAGCCGCCGAAAATCTCCGTTGGGATTCACTTCCAACTTCTTCCAGAGACTAAGCCATGCAGAAAACAAAATATGCGTTCGGAATAGTACTTTCAGCTTTGCTGCTGTGTTCCTGCAATATGTACAGCGGTTTCGCAGCCCCCGGATCGGACAGCGAATACATAGAGGAAGCACAAAAGTGCCTCGCTGACAGAGACTTTGGATGCGCCATTGTGAATTACAACAAACTTTCAAGCACCAACGAGAAAAACAAGCGTCTTTGCTTGGTGAATATGGCGCGAGCTGGATTAGGGGTCAGCGAGCTGGTACAGATTATTTCCAATTCAGGTACCGGGGCCACCATTGTGGGGGAGATAGCTCAAGAGCTTCTGCCCTACTCAGAAGAAAAAGAGACTGCAGGAGCGGCGGCGGTGACAGCTTGTGAAGCCTACTCGACCGCGGTCTCAGGGGACACGGCCACGCTACTAGCTAGTTTGAGTTATCTCGTCGACTGTTCCGTGCGCGTCGCAAAAACCGATACTTTGGTAGCCACTTCCGATGGGGGGACGACCTCCTGCAATTCCACCACCGCTGGAAATTCCAACGGCCTAATCACTCAGTCTGACATCGGTGGGCACAGCGCTACCGGGGCCCTCTCCGTGGGAAATCCGGGAATGTGTCAGGCGGACGTGCACGCCTGTTTGCAAGATCTGAATGATGCGGCGGCGCTGACGGGCGCTCTGAGTGCAGGTGGGCTGGGCGACATTGCAAATAATATTCTGAGTCTAAGTTCTGTTTATGGTGCGGGTGCCGACGATTTAGGGCGAAAAGCGCTCGGTCAGTCGATGCCGTAAAAAGCAAAGCGGGGGTCAATTGAAGTACGCAATCCAATTACTGGTTCCTATCGCCGCTCTGATTGCCGGGCTGACACCAGCACCGGCACATGCAGTGAAAGAATATTATTCCCTTTCCCGGAGCGTTCGAGCCTTGGGAATGGGCGGGGCGATTTATGCCCAATCAGACGACGAGAACGCCCTGTTCTTCAATCCTGCTGGATTAAACGCTTATCGGGGCGGTAATAGTTTTATGTTTTCTATCAAGGCGGATGGGGCAACCAGTTTTCTACCGGCTATCTCTACTCTGCTACGCGGTGGAAGCCGAACAGTAGCGCAGTTGGCGGCGGATCTTGAGCAATTTCAGGGAAGTCCGATTTATGGAAATGTCGCTCCGCTTTCGATCTACTTTCTAAAAAAGAATTTTTCCGTCGGGCTCTTGCTTGCGGATACAAAAGTGGATGTCGCCCTTTTAGGTCGAGGCTTGGATACCACCGTAGATTTGACGGCAATTTCAGATTCGGGACTGTTTATTGGGTACTCGAGGCAGATCCTTCCGGGCTGGGTGGGCGCGGCCAACCTCAAGGGAGTTTTTAGGGCCGGTGGGCATAAGACCTATTCGGTTTTGGACATCGCCCAAAACTCCGGTATTTCGGGCGATCTCACTACCTTGGGCGGTGCGGGAGCTGGTGTGGATATCGATTTGGGAGTGAGCTATGAGGCTCCCCATTTGATCCCAGGGGTTGCGACGCGCTTTTCTCTCGCGGTGAACAATCTGCTCGCGAGCAGTCTCTCCCTCCTTAGAGTGGGAAATTTTGGTCCTCCACCAGCACTGCCACGCATGTTGAGTTTGGGCGCGGTTTCCCGCATCCAAGGAACCGGGGCGCTTCAATATGTAGACGTATTGCTCGACCTTTCCGAGTTTGCTCTAGGCGGGATAAGTAATTCGGACTTAGGGGCACGAACAGGCAGTTTTTGGAAACACGTGAATCTCGGAGCCGAAGCGCTTTTTTGGAATTGGCTCTATGCTCGAATGGGGCTGCGCCAGGGCAATATTACCCTCGGCGTTGGGCTGGACGCGCGTTTCGTAAAGTTTGATTTTGCTACTTATGCAGAGGAGTTGGCCGCACTGCCTGGACGCGTTTCGAGTCGACGAATCGCCTTTCGGCTCGCTTTTGGCTTTGGCGGCGCGCGCCCAACTGTGGAATCCGCTACGGCCGTCACAGTGCAACCCGAGACAACGCCCGCAGCGTCGGGGGGCAATCGTGTTCCTCAGGAGACATCGAATCCTGTCGCCCCTATCCCCGCTCCCGGCGGGGATTCTCAGGCGGCGCCCGCAGTCGAACAACCTCATAGTCAAAATCAGAAAAGCAGCGTAGAAAATGAAACAATGGTTTCCTTCCGGCATTAGCATGATGGGTAAGTTTTCAAACAGGCACTTAATTCTTTTCACTCTTATCGCGTGGTCAAATATGGGAATCTCTGCAGAGTACGAAAAAGTTAAAACACACAAGCTTTTCAATGGAGACACCCTCCAGGAGTTTAAGCTCAAGAATGGCCTGCGCGTCATTTTGGTCCCCAGGCACCAAGCCGAGGTATTGACATACCAAATCTGGTTTGACGTCGGATCTCTCAATGAAAAGATGGATGCGAAGTTGAAAAAAACAGGTTTGGCTCACCTGTTTGAGCACATGATGTTTCGCGGCTCTGAAAAATATCCAGATGGAGTTTTCGATCAGATTACTTCTCGGCTTGGGGCGGAAAAGCAAAATGCAACGACGTATTTTTATCGCACGAACTATTACGAAAGTGTGCCTTCGGGACAGCTTGAACGCATCATCGAATTAGAATCGGATCGCATGGCGTTTCTCAAGTTGGATCCCGGCCTTATAGAAAAAGAAAAAGGTGCAGTCGTAGGGGAGTTGCGTCGTGCAAATGACAGCCCGCGACGTTTGGCTTGGGATGAACTGATGCGTACTGCGTACCAGGTAGCTCCTTTTCGTTATACGGTTTTGGGTACTGAAGAAGAAATCAAGGGCTTTACACTCGAAGAAGCCCAGTATTTTTACAAGACATTCTACGCGCCAAATAACGGGACTGTGATCGTTGTCGGCGATACAACTGAACAAAAGTTGATGCCTTTGTTGGTCAAGTATTATGGAAAAATGAAACCTCAAACGGTCCCAGTGCTAAAACTACCCGTTGAGCCAAAGCAAACCGAGGAGCGCCGTTTGACCGTGAGTCATAAGCAGGCGACCTCGGAAATACTGATGGTGGGGTACCATATTCCGTCGGTGGATTCCCCCGAAACAGCTGCCATTTCTTTATTAAGCACTCATTTGTCTCGAGGGCGGGAAGCGCGTCTGCGCAAGATTCTGGTGGACAAAGGTATTGCCGTTTCCGCTTTTGGCGGGGCATCGGCAAAGCCCGACTTGTTTGAGTTTGTGGTCGACTTAGCCGAGGGTTACACGGCCAAGGACGCGTTGAAAATATTGGATAAGGAAGTCAAAGCGCTTCAGACAAAGCCTATTACCAAGTCCGACTTGGATCGGGCCATCAATCAGGAGCGCCTCAAACTCTACAGTGAAATCTCCGACAATTCTGAACTGGCCAATGGTTTGGGCGAGTTCTTGATGATTTCGGGCAACTACTTAAGGGGCTTTGAGATTATTGATGCCTTTGATGAAATCAAACCCAAAGACATCCAGGAAGTCGCCAAGCGCCATCTGGTTTCGAGCAACCGATCGGTCATTGTGGTGACTCCGGAAAAGCAGGGCAAGGCCAAGTGACTTCGCGGAGAGCGGCTTTTACGCGGTTGTCGATTTTTATCATACTTTTGATCGAGGGAGTTTTAATGCCTAAAGCGCAAGCGGTTGAGCCAACTTTTTTTTATGAAGCGGATCCCACACTCCTCACAACCACGGTGCGGATTGTTTTTACCACCGGAACCGTTGCCGATCCTAAGGGCAAAGCCGGGGTAGCGAATCTCCTGTCGGAGCTGCTAATGCGCGGCACCAAGAAAAAAAGCCGAGGCGAGTTTCAGTCAGCTCTCGAGCGCATGGGGGCCGCGTTCGATGTGTCTGCATCTCACGATAAGATCATTTATAGCGGCGAAGTGATCAAAGAGAATACCGGCGCTTTTTTCAAGCTCATTCAGGAAGCGCTGACTCAACCGGCATTTAGTAAAAAAGAGTTCGAATCCCTGCGAACCGAAACCTTGGCTGAGATCAATCACGTCAAAAACAACAATGGGGCTCTTGCCGGGCTGGCGTTGCGCAAAGTGGTCTTTGAAGGTTCCCCACTTGAGCGCTCGGGAGCGGGTTCTCTCTCTACCCTCAAGAAAACCGAAGTAAAAGACCTTGTTGCTTACTATAAGCAGAACTACACGCGTTCGAATCTGGTGATCGGGGTTTCTGGGCCACTTCCGGAGAAAGAGATTCGGGATCAGATCCTGAAAATGACTGCCGCTTTGCCTGAGGGGATGAAAGCGGAAAGAAGCTCATTCGAACCTGCCTTGGCAAAACAACCCACACTTATTGTCGTAAACAAGGCCGGAACAGCTACTGGTACGGTCATCATGGGTCAGGGGGGGATTACCGCTCAAGATGGGGATCGCTTTGCATTGGATGTGGGCAATTTTTCATTTGGTGGAGAACCTTTGGTGTCCCGTTTATTCCGCATTGTACGCGGAGAACTGGGGTTCACGTATTCAGTCAACTCGACCTATGGAGTGATGGGTGCTTCTTCATTTCAAAAAGGGTTGTTCGCGATAGTGTCGACTCCATCCGTGGAATTCACGACGAAAACGATTCAAAAGTCTATGCAGATGTGGAACGAATACATGGCCAAGGGGGTCTCAAAAGAGGAGTTACAGCTAGCCCACGAGAGCGTAGTGAACTCCTACCCATTTGACTTTGAATCCGCTGATAAGCGCCTTTCTAAGCGGCTGTACTGCCACCTCTACGGTGTTCCGCTGCTGTCTCCCAGCGAGTTTAAGAAAACGATTGAATCAGTCAGCAACGATAAAATAAAGAAGGCACTCGCAGAACACCATACGCCAAGTGGTTGGTGGATCACTTTGGTCGCCGATGCTAAGGCGATGGAAAAGCAACTCGCCGAAGAGCAAAAAGGCGTTCCCGAAAAGGAACGCCTCAAGATTGCTCGGGTGTTTACTCCCGAAGAATTAATCCGATAGCCTATTTCTTTTTGTTCTGGTTTTTGTTGGATCTGCTCGGGTCTAGTTTGATGATCTGAGCAGGCCGTCCGTTCGGTTTTTGCTCTGATGGCAGCCGGGTGATGTGTGGCTGTACAAAAGGCCCAGCGCACTTGTGCGCATGGTCACCGTGCATGTGGTGAAAATGGCCTTCGTGCTCATAGCAAATGTGGCCGGCATGGACATAAGATTTATGGCCACAGTTGGCGGCGTGCAAGTGCCCGTCATGGTTGGAGACGGCCAATTCGCACTTGGTTTCTTGTGGTTGCGTAGCAGGCTTCTTATTGGCCAGATTTTTCATGCATTCCTCCGAAACAAGCTTTATTTGACCAAAACTTTGTTAAGGAATTGTGTCTGATTTTACTGAACAAAACAGAGGCGTTGGAACTCTTTAATTCTTTCGGCGCGGTAGGAGTCTTTCACTCCAGCAGATTCAAAGTCATCTCTGAGAGCTGGGTGAACTATGACCTCAAAGTCCCACTTCCGATCCAATGCTTTCTTTAAAATGCCTGAGGATCGAAAGTGCTTTTTTTGTGGATAAAAACATGGGGCATAGGCAAAGCCATGCAGAATAATATTTCGGCGCGCAAATACTCCCAGCAGGCAAAGCGGAAACTTTCTGGAAAGCCAGAGGCTGGGATCGTAAGGAAGGCGGATCTGTTTTATGCCCCGTTTTCTCAGTGAGCGACCCACCCATCCAATCATTCGTGGAAAAAGATGGACGTGATGATGGCTGTCCAAATAGGAAATACGAACCCCGTGGGCCTCGGCTAGTGACAGCTGACGCTCTACTTCGCTTTCAACCAAGTGGTGCTTCTGGCTACGGGGAATAAAGGGATTCAAAAGATAAACAAGGAAACTCCATGGGGTCTGAAAGCGTGGGGTTCGGTTTCCAACCGCTTGCGAAGTGAAATCCAAATGTAGCCCCATTTCGATATGGGGAATGGATTTTAGTTGATCTAAACCATGAGTCAGAAACTTAGCATCAACCATCATCGAGACGCGTCCGACCACTCCGGCTCGCGCTAAGTGCAAGATCCCCTCGTTAATGGCGGGGGTCATTCCCCAATCATCGGCGGTGATGAGTGGGTGTGAGAGTGGTATTTGGGCGGTTTTCTCATCTTGCTTTCTGCGGCAGACATACAAGACATCGGCGAACAACACACTCGAGCAGCGTTCTGAAATTACACTAAATCCTACTTCAGAGAGCAAAGCTCTCCAGGCCTCTGGTGCGCGAGGGGTGTCTTGCACTATTTGTGTGCGAGTGAAGCCACTCTTCATTGCGAGCCATTCATAGGCCTGGTTGACTTTAGAAATCCAGCCCAGAGAAGGATCCATTGCTCGCATGACAAAGACGCCGCCGGGCTTGAGGGCAGTAAATACATTTTTTAAAAGACGTTCCTGTTCGGCCGGAGTGAAATAATGAATGCTGTCTACAATCAAAATACCATCTGCTGACGGCAGGGTTTCGCGGATGTCTTGGACCTGAAAGGTGATATTTTGAATCCCTACGGCGGACTTTCTTGCTGCCTCAATTCGGATCTCGTCGTGGTCAATGCCAAATAATGTGCGGTCGGGATTTTCTAGAGCGGAGGCTAATGTGGATAGTCCGTGACCACAGCCCAGATCGAGAATGACTCCCTTTCGGGGCAAGAACGACAAGATATGCTCAAATGGAGTGAAGAACCACCGTAGGAGCAAAAAGAACTGAGTGCCGGGGTCTGTTTTCCAGCGATTTCTGAAAATGGCTTGGTAGATGGACCTGCAGTGAAGAGGCTGGATGGGGGCACGGTAATGTCCTCGCTTTTTCTGAAAAAATATCTGAGGGATCCATCGAAACACCTGAAACGCTTCTTTGGTGATTTGAACGGTGGATTTTTGTTCTTCAATTCGATAACGCACGGGCAATTCCGTGCCTCTAAAGCGACTCTCTTGTCGCACGAGGAACATTTCCAAATCAAATAGGAACCCAGGGCAGGTTTGCTTTTGAAATGCCTGCAAAGCAAATCGACGGGTCATCGCTTTGATGCCGCATTGGGTATCAGTGGAATGGATCTTTAGAAAGAATCGGATCAAGGAGTTGAATCGCATCCCAAGTCGGTGACGTTTGTTTACAAACCGCAAGAGGGGAATCGGGCATTCTACGGTGCTTTCATACAAGCGTCTGTTGCCTGAAACAAAATCCATTCCGTGAAGTAGCCACTTGCTCGCCGCATCAAAAAAGGCCAAGTCGTAGGGCAGGTCTGAATCCGTAAAAAATACCCATTCACCTTTTGAGTGTTGAAAACCGGTTTTCAGTGCGATTCCTTTGCCGGGTGGGCCGGTGTGGATTACTTTTCGCACTTCGGGGTGGGCCTGCGCCAAAGCCTCTGCCAAGGTTTCAGTCCCATCGTCCGCTTCACTTGGAGCGCGATTGCAAACAATAAGGATTTCAAACTGGTTGTAACGGGGCTTCAGGTGAGAAACGAGGGTTTCCACGGTTGGCTGTAGACAATGGCTGCTGGATCTTGCGGGGATCAAAACAGAGATGAGGGGCGTGTCTAAGAGAGCCATGAAGCGGAAAAGTACCCTAGATTAAGCTGTTTGAGAACTATCGGGTTGCTAGCGGTGGGGAACCCATGGAATAGTCCTAATTCGCTGGCGTATGGGAAAGCTGAAGTCCGCACTACAGAAAATTTTGCTGCAAAGTGCTCCCTGGGCGTTGTTAGTGCTCGCCTCCTATTATTCTTCCCTGCATTTTCTATCGCGAATCTCGGCATACCACACTGTGTCTTTAGCGTATGTTTTTGAGGGGGTTCACGACAATCTTCTTCAGTTTCGGTATTTGTCATTTTGGATATTGTCGCGAATCGCGGATCTCGGCCCTTCGAATTGGGAGTTCTTCGGGTTAAACGGATTCTTTCAAATTCCGACAGGGAAAATTCGCCACGTTTTTTATCACACCCCGGTGGCGCTTACTCTTCCCAAAGACCTTCAAGTGTCCGTAGTCCTTTACGAGTGGTTACTGCTTTCACTTATTACTCTTTCTCTCTGGCGAATCGGAGCGAGACTCTTTCAACGAAGTGCTTTTAGCTTTGTGATCGCGTTGTCTTTTTTTTGGGTGGTTCAATACCAAAAAATCGCTCAGGGCACGAGCATCTACTACCCATACGACAGTCTGATCATGCTCGTTTTTTTATGGGGCATCTATTTTCAGTATCGACAGAATTGGGCCTGGTATTACCCGGTATTTGCTCTGGGCATTATGGTGAGAGAAAGCGCGTTGAGTCTGCTTTTTCTTTATGTAGTGACGAGTTGGAAAAGAGTTCCCCGCAAAACCCAATGGCGTCATATCGCAATGCACATGGTGATTTATTTTGCTTTGCAGTTTTGCTTTGAGCAAACTCTCAGCGTTTCTCGTCTCAACTTTTTGATGAGGCACTGGGTACTCATCTTCAATTTTTTTACTCTTTTGAGGTTCGATTTCTGGCTCTTTTTCCTGGGCCTGGGAGGGTTTTCCCTGATTTTGGTGGTGTTCAACTACCGTTATTTGAAAGACCCCTTCTTTGTGCGTCTTTTTTGGTTTTTGCCCGTGTTGTTCGTCTTCATGCTCAAAGTGGGTATGGTCGATGAAATCCGGTGTCTCAATGAATTCCCGATAGCCATCTGTTTGCTGCTGATGGCTATCGGGATTGAGAGGTTTCGTATTCCTCCGGATTGCCCAGTTTCAGAGGGTGATTTTGCCCCGTTTTGGAAGTGGGTGCCTTCGGTAACGGTCGTTTTTCTTTTGGCGGTCAGTCTCTACCAAACGCACCATTTCTTGGGATTTCCGGTGGGAAAAACTTTTGCAATCGATTCCGCGTCTGATTTGCAACGCGTCCCCATGCCCCTTTCATTTTGTCGTGAGGGAATTGCTTTTACTTTTAACAAGCCGATTTCGCGATTTGAGGGGGAATTTGAGTTCAAACGCGGGGTGCGTTACGTGGTCAAATTTGCAAAAGGGGGGCTGAGATCTGGTCCCGTTAAGGCCTGTGAAATAGATGAACTCAGAATAGATATGGGGGCCGATCACCTGATGGAGGGCGGCTTTCGATGTGCGGTCCAATGGCACGGGGACGCCGATCAGATGATCATCAAAGCAAGAGACGAATCCTGCGCCAGTGCGGCGTTTAGTCTAAAGGGTACTGCAAATTAAGTTTTCTTTCGTGGTGGAACCGCCTGTGCTAGTTCTGCGCGAGTGATGAGCCAAAGCGCTAATAGCGTGCACAGAGTTTTTTCCAAACTCCAAGTGGTGGAAGATGAGGCTGGGGTCGAACGCATCCTAAACCGACTTTCCACACCACATGCGGCCACCGTTCTGTCCTTTTTGAATGCGCATGCGGTGAATCTTGCTGCTAAACAAGCCGAATTTGCTGCAAACCTGGCCGCGTCCGATTTGTTATTGAGAGACGGCAAAGGGGTGGAAATAGCCCAGCGATTTTTCGGGTTGGCGCCGGGTTTGAATCTCAATGGAACAGATTTCATCCCGAGGATAATCGCGCGCTATCAGAAGCGCCGAGTCGCTCTGTTTGGAACGCGCGAGCCCTATCTTTCTCGGGCAGCACAAGTGCTGGAGAGTCGTTACGGAGTGGAAGTGGTCGCCCAAGTAGATGGATTTAGGTCTATGTCTGAATACGTCAGTTCGTTTCACACTTCCCGCCCGGACTTGGTGGTATTAGCCATGGGGATGCCCAAGCAGGAAGCGGTTTCCATGGCATTGCGAGCTTCGAGCCAGGTCCCTTGCTTGCTAGTGAATGGCGGGGCGATTTTGGATTACGTTAGCGGTAGAGTCCCCAGGGCCCCCCTTTGGATGCGGCAGAGGGGCTGGGAGTGGCTTTTTCGCTTGGCAGTTGAACCCAGGCGCCTCTTCAAACGGTATGTGGTGGGCAACTTTCTCTTTTTAGCTAGGGTGCTGAGTGCGGCGGTATCCTGGAGGCTATGGGGCCGGGATTTCCCTTCCCAAACCCTGGGTAGAATGGATAAGTAAGTCTCATGAAGCTTTTGCGTCGCATCTGGCGAGGCGTTTACTCTCGTCTGGACGAGTTTGTTTTCCTACCTTTTTTAGGATTGGTTCCCCGGCTAGTTTTTGGCAATAACGCTGGTCCGGTGAACAATGTAATCTCTCCTCTCCGTCTTAAGCGTTATCAAGTAGCTGCCAAAGGTAAAGTCACGTGGTCCCGTGAGTCGCCATTTAGAAAGCAAGGAATGGTGGGGCTAGGGTACCCCCACTCTCCCGAGCTTACCCAGAAGATCAAAGAAAAGATCCTTGCTTCCATGGTCGACCCGGCAGCGACTTTAGAACAGGGGCACCCGCCATTTCAAAAAGCCCATGTTTTGATCCAGAAGCCGACCGAACGCATCCCCGAGTTGCGGCGCCTTCTGACCCCAGAAGTAGTTCGAATTGTGGAAGGCTATTATGGCAGCCACTTTCGCGTAGCAACCGTTCGCTGCTGGCGAAACCACCACGTACCGGGAATTGATACTCAAGCGAATGTTTTTTCCAATCAGTGGCACAACGACCAGTTTGATACCAATGTGGTGAAGTATTTTGTGTATTTTACTGATGGTATTACCGCGCAGAACGGTGCTTTCCGGGCGCACGGCGTTCCTGCGACCCGGCGGATCATGCGGTCATTTGGGTTTTTCCGGCGTTCGCATATTTTTGGCACTGCTCGAAAACTTGTCGAAGATACTTCCACGCAGCAGGTCATGGAAGGCAACGTGGGTTTTTCGTTTATAGCAAACCCCACGGTATGTTTGCACCGCGCTGGGATTCCGGCTCTGGGCCGCTATCGCGATATCGTACAATTTACCTTCTTACCCGCCGACCGCCCTTTGTCGGACAGGTGGGATTTGGAGCTTCCTGAAGAGAGCATGCACTATCTATGACCCCTTCTTTTGAAAACACCGTTTGTCCGAACTGCAATGGCGATTCCCCTCTGAGGCCCGTTTCCGGGAGCCGAACCGATATCTATGTCAAAAAGTTTGGGCTCAATGTTGCGCGTTCAAGCTGGTGTTTTTGCAAAGGGTGCGGGTTATTGTTTCAAAACCCTCGACCTAGCAAAGCGGTCATCGAGGCATTTTACCAACAGAATAAATATTTTGGGTCGGATCCGGCGGCGATGGACCGCTTGCTGCGCGTGGCCTCCAGGAAGCACTCCTTGAAGCTTGAATATGCGCTCCGTCACCGACGAGCAGGGGTCCCCTCGGAGGCGCTTGCGGTGGATATAGGGTGTGGCATTGGGGGGTGTCTCCAATTGATGCACAAAGCTGGTCTAAAAGCCTTCGGGATTGAACCCGATCCGGTCATTGGTTCGCTGGGGCGCAAACAGCTCGGAATTGAAATCCGCACTGGATTGTTTGGCAAAGGGCTGCTTGCACCTCAGAGCGCGAGTTTCTTTTATTCCAACCATGTGTTTGAGCACTTGGAAGATCCACAGCAAGTGGTGGGCGCAATGGCTGAGGCATTAGTCGAGAACGGCAGCGTTTTTACCTGTGTTCCTACCTACGCTAGAAATTCGAGCTGGGAAGCTTATGCTTGGCAGAATCTCTCGCATAACTATCTTTTTACTCACCGAACGCTCGCAGCGCTCTTTCAGAAAAATGGTTTTATCGTCGATCATTGGCGTTATCAAAGTGATGCGAACGAGCTCTGGATGGTCGCAAGTCTTGGTAAGCCGAACGCTAGCCAGGTGCCCATTCCGAGCACCTATGATTGGAAGGTCTACGCAGATTATCGGTTCGGAGTAATGGCGCGATCTTTGGTGCTCTGGCCTTTGCGATTGGGTTATCACTTTAAAGAAGTGAGCGCCGCCATTACTCAGAATGGCTGGACAAGCGGACTTAGGGATCTTGGTCTGGCTATTCGTACACCGCTCGCAGATCTGGCTCGGGTGTTTTTGTCACTTGGGCGTACAAATCGAGCATAGCCGCGCTTCTCACGCTCCAGTCTTGGAGCCTTGCCGATTGTTTTGCGTTTTCTGAAATGGTTTGCAACGCACTCGCGTCGAGAGCCAACAGCTGCTCGAGTTTTTTGGCCGATTCTGTGGGGTTTTCAAAAGGAAGAAGAAAACCATTTTTCCCTTCCAAAATGAGGTTCTTGAAGGCGTCTATGGTGTTTGCCGCGACTACCGCTCCGGCAGCCATGGCCTCAACAGTGGTCAGTCCAAATCCTTCGTAGCGGGAAGGAAACACCACTAGGCTAGCTTTTCCGAGCTCCTCGGCAATTTGCCAGTCCGAAAGTCGGCCCAACCATTCTACTCGATTCTCTATTCCCAGCTTTTGTGCGAGTTGACGAAGCGCGGTTTCACACTCTTGACGAGAGGAAGCGTAAGCGATTCGTAGGGTGGGGCGCGGCTGCATACGGCTCAGCACTGCAAAAAGCAAATCCAGACCTTTGTGCGTGTCGACTCGTCCAAAGTAAAACAGAGATTGTGCCACCGGTTTTCGAAACGTGTTTTCAAATCGTTTGGCGTCCACGCCGCCCGGGATCAGGCAGAGTCGATCGCTGGGCAAGCAGCTTTGCACTTTTTCTAAATCCTGAAGGCTTACCACATGCAGTTTATCCACTAACCGAAAGAGCGGTTTGTAGTACCAGTCGAACACAAGTCGCTTAAGCCAGTGCAGTTTTTTCTGGTGTAGAATAAATCCATGAGAGCCAATAATGAGCGGAACTCCGGAAAGTATTCGAGCTGCTAAACAAGACTCAAACAAGAACCGAATATCGTGATTGTGAATGATGTCAGCGGAAGACAAAAGGGAAAATATTTTGATCGGGTTAATCAAAGGTAGGGGTCGTAGGCCTAGGTTTATATAAGGCACCCGTAATATTCGAATGTTTTCTACCGAGCTTTCTGGGGTGAGTTTTTCTCCATTCCAAATGTTGCGATTTAGCGTGATCACGGTGACCCGATGTCCGGCCAAAACCAGACGTCGAGCGGTTTCGTAAAGGTAAGTTTCGGTTCCCCCAATACAGGGAAAAAACTGCCGCGTGGTAAACACAATGTGGAGTTTACGCATTGCCCCCCCACAGCGCAGGGTTTAGCAGAGCTTCTGGCGCTCTGGGAAGTTGAAGCCGAATCCAGTCTATGTCTTCGTCACTGATCGCCGGCTCACGTTGGAGTGAGATTAAATCACGCAGTTGTTCGGCATTATCGACACCCACGACGAGGCTATCGACCCAAGGCAGCGAGTGCATATAGGCGAAGCAAAGGGATTTGCGGTGAGTGCGTTCCAATTTTTTGCACACAGCTTCTAGTTTCTCTATCCAAGAATCCGGCACAACTCCCGGAATCGAGGGCCACGCTGGTGCATTTGCCGTCAGTATTCCCTGGAGGAAAACACTACGGCAATAAATGGTGAGTTCTGGTCGTTCTTTTTTAATCTGAGGCAGCTCACACTCATTCCATCGCCAGTCTAGGATATTGCAGGGAATTTGAAGATGTTTAACCTGCGGATCTTGGGCGGCTTGAACCGCTTCTTCCGGAGTGGACACGGAAGCGCCCAGTTCATGAATGCGCCCTTCACCCTGCGCTTTCACAAGCATTCTCCAGATCCGCCCGTCTTCAGCATGCCGGTGTTGCCAACGGTGCAATAGGACCACGCTCAGTCTTTGCTTTTGAAGCCTGGCGAGAGACAGCTGAATTGCTCTGTCTACGGTCTCGGCGGAAATATCAGGAGAAATTTTGGTGATGACGGTAGCGTTGCTGGGCAACACCCCTTTTTGACTTGCGTCGCCGATCCTCTCTTCCGCGAGGCCATAAGCTTGCGCGGTATCAAAATGTTTGATCCCGATCTCGGAAGCCAAGCGAAGGAGTTCCAAAACGGATTCCGTACTACGCAGGCCTTCGGACCGTCGAATCCCATAGGGGATCCCAAACTGGACCGTGCCCAACGTGAGGAAGGGTTTTTTCATAGAATTCGGTTTAGAGTTTCCACGACTTGGATCAAATCGTGATCAGTCAGCATCGGGTAGAGTGGCAAGCTCAATGCCTGTGCGTAGTACCTTTCTGCATTCGGAAAAGCGTCTGGGGCATACGCATACTTTTCTCGGTAGTACGGTTGTCGGTACACAGGGATGTAGTGCACTTGAGTAGAAATCCCTGCCTGAGCAAGCTTGCGCATCACTTCCCCCCGAGAGGTTCCAAGTTCTTCAAACGGAATACGCACTGGGAAAAGATGATAGCTATTGCCGGTACCGGGCTGGGCAAAGACGGGTTGAGCGGCGCTGGTAGTTTCTTTGAGAAGTGTACGATAGGTATCTGCAAGGCGCCGCCGCGCGTTTATAAAGCGGTCCAGCTTGCGGAGCTGGGAGCGTCCCAGGGCGCATTGAATATCCGTCAGCCGGTAATTGAAGCCGAGTTCCTGCATCTCATGATACCAGGGGTTGGGTTGGGCATCACAAAATCCTTGTTCTTTTGTGGCCCATTTTCCCTGTTCGCGCTCAATGCCGTGACTGCGCAAGCGGAGCAATCGCTGGTAAAGTTTTTCGTCATTGGTCGTTATCGCCCCGCCTTCGCCCGTAGTGATGTGCTTGAGGGGGTGAAAAGAAAACACGGTCAGATCAGAGTGTTCACAACTGCCTACGCGCACCGTCTTACCGCTCAGAGGATCCGAATAGGTGGAACCGATCGCATGGCAGGCGTCTTCAATGACAAAAAGCCCATGGCGCTTGGCGACCGCCGCCACCCCCGCCAAATCGGCCACGGCACCGCCATAGTGCACTGGGACAACGGCCCGCGGTCGATAGCGCGAGCTCACCACCGCTCTTTCCAACTGTGCGGGAACGATGCCGAGGGACTGCGGATCTACGTCGATAAACTCGACTTCTGCTCCACAATAGCGAGCGCAGTTGGCGCTGGCCAAGAACGTAATAGGAGAAGTGAAAAGGGATTGCCCTGGCCGAAGGTCTAGGGCCAGCGCTGCCAAGTGCAAACCGGCTGTCCCGTTGGAACAAACAACCGCAAAACGACTGCCGCAATAGGCAGCAATTTCTTTTTCCAATTCGGAAACTTCGGGGCCACAGGTGAGAAAATCCGCCGTCAAGACTCGCAGAACGCTTTCAATATCGTCTGCTTCAATGGTCTGTCGGCTATAGCTAAGCACTTATTTCCCTAGGCCGAAAGCAATGTCCTGAAGCTCTCCCGGGGTGAGTCGTTGGGGGTTGGTTTCTGAGCTGTACTCAAAGTCATCCGCAACGCTAGTACCACCCGTACTGTCTTTGTATTGCCCACCGTCCCACCAATTAAAAGAAGGTTGAATGACGAAGTGGTTCTCAAACTCGAGGGTGTTACGTGCCTCATCTCGAGGCACCATGATTTCGTGGAGCTTTTCTCCAGATCGAATCCCGACGATATCGATTTCGCAGTCAGCTTTGAGCGCTTTTGCTAAATCCACAATATTCATGCTTGGGATCTTGGGAACAAAAACCTCTCCCCCATGCATGCGGCTAAAACAGCTCACCAGAAAACCCACACCCTGGCTCAGAGTGATCCAAAAGCGAGTCATCCGGGGGTCTGTTACGGGTATTACAGACTGTCCGCTCGCAATGATTTTCTGGAAAAAGGGGATAACGCTGCCTCGGCTGCCCACGACGTTCCCATACCGCACCACGCCAAAGCGAGGCCCACCTTCGCCACTCATGTGATTGCCGGCCACAAAAAGTTTATCCGAGGCGAGTTTCGTTGCACCGTAGAGGTTGATGGGGTTGGCGGCTTTGTCAGTGGATAGCGCAATAACGCGTTTTACCTTGTTGGCTATGGAGGCCTGGATGACGTTCTGGGCGCCGTGGATATTCGTCTTGATGCATTCGAACGGGTTGTATTCAGCGGTGGGGACTTGTTTCATCGCAGCCGCGTGGACAACGTAGTCTACTCCGCGCATGGCTTGGTTGAGACGATCTAGGTCGCGAACATCTCCCACAAAATATCGAATGAAAGGGTATTTTTCCTGGGGGAACTTGAGCCCCATTTCGTATTGTTTAAGTTCGTCTCGGCTAAAAACGATGAGTTTTTTGGGGGTAGCGTTTTGAATGATGTGCTCCACAAACGCATGTCCGAAGGAGCCGGTTCCACCTGTGAGGAGTATGTTGGAGCCATTGAATAGCTGGTGGCTTTGTTTGAGCGCGTCCTCTTGCATCGTTGGAGAGCCTTTCTCTAATTCATTTCTAGGGCACTTGTCTTTTTAGCGCCTGCCCAGGTAGTGTTCAACCTCTATGTCCGAACTGCTTCGTTGCTCTAGGTGCGTAACGCCCGAAACCCATGAAACTATTACCTTTAACGGCCAAGGAGTGTGCAGCATCTGCGTCCAGCAGGATGTCAAAAACACACAGGTGGATTGGGCGGCAAAAAAAAGAGATCTGGATGAACTCGTGGCGGCCTATAAGGGCAAGTACGATTACGATTGTCTAGTGCCTTATAGTGGAGGCAAGGACAGCGTTTGGACTTTGTACTACCTGGTAAAAGAATACGGACTGAAGCCCCTGGTGGTTCGATTTGATCATGGGTTTTTGCGGCCAAATTTGCATGAGAACACCCAACGCATCTTGCGAAAGTTGGGAGTCGCTTTTCATCACTTCACCCCTAATTGGAAAGTCGTCCAAAAACTCATGCTTCAAAGTTTTTTGGAAAAAGGGGATTTTTGTTGGCATTGCCATACAGGAATTTTTTCCTATCCGATGTGGGTAGCGCTTAGGGAGACTGTGCCACTCATCTTCTGGGGGGAACCCTCGGCGGAGTACACGTCGTATTACAGCTACGATCAGGTCGAAGAGGTCGATGAAAAACGCTTTAATCGTTTTGTGAATCTAGGCATTACCGCTCAAGACATGGCCGTTCGCTTGGAAGGCGATGTCGACGAGAGGGATCTCAAACCTTTTACCTACCCTCCCATCAAAGACCTTAAACGCCTGGGATACCGTTCAGTATGTTTGGGGTCTTTTGTCCCATGGGATGTCAAAAAACAAGTGGCGATCATTCAAAGAGAGTTGGGTTGGAAAGGGGATCAAGTTGAGAATGTTCCTTCCGACTACAATTATGAAAAGATCGAGTGCCAAATGCAGGGCGTGCGAGATTACATTAAATACATTAAGCGTGGATACACTCGGCCCACCCACCTGGCCTCTATTGATATTCGAAACAACCGCTTAACTCGTGACGAGGCGCTCGCGCTCATCCGCGAGTTCGAGGGTAAACGCCCCCCCAGTCTGGACTTGTTTTTGGAGTTTGTCGGACTGACGGAGGCAGAATTCATTCAGGTAGCCATGTCCCATGGAGTTTCGCCACATCAACATGATCCTGCCTCGATTCAGCCGGGTCGGAAGACACCCGATTTTCAGGCCTGGTCTCGCGAGGGTGCAATGCCGCGTGCCGAAGCGGAAAGGCAGCTCAGTCGTTGGAAGCGAGCGAATAGCCCGCAGTTATGAAAGTTTCCCTGATCGATTATGGCGCTGGCAACTTGCTTTCCGTTAGAAATGCCGTCGAAAATTGCGGATTTGACGCGGATTTGGTCTCTACTCCGGACGGGGTTTTAAAAGCGCAGCGCTTGATTCTTCCAGGTGTGGGCGCCTTTTCGAAGGCGATGGAAAAGCTGCACTGCTTAGGTTTGGTCGGACCTTTAAACCAGGCTGTTAATGAAAACAAGGTGCCTATCTTGGGGATCTGTTTGGGGATGCAGCTCATGGCAAAACGGAGCGACGAACTTGGAGGGGCCGAAGGCTTGGGGTGGTTTGATGCCGACGTAGTTCGAATTCGACCTCTGGATGGGCGGCTTAAGGTCCCGCACGTCGGGTGGAATCAAGTGCAGTTTCGTGAAGGTAGTCCTTTGTTTGCTGGGGTGGGCAAAGGAAGCGAATACTATTTTGTGCATTCCTTCCATATGGAATTCAAACAAGACGCGCTGGAGAGAGAAGCGACCACCGATTACGGTGGGCCGGTTACCGCCGCTGTTCGCAAAGGCCATGTTTTTGCTACGCAGTTTCACCCGGAAAAAAGCAGCGGCAACGGATTAAAAGTCCTTGAGAACTTTTTGCGGTGGAGTGCATGCTGAATCGCCGCATCATTCCCAAGCTTTTGCTCAAAGAAATTCCTTTTGGCTCAAGTACACGAAAGGTGTTGGTGACAACTGTCCAGTTTTCAAAATCCATTCCTGTCGGGGATCCCGTGAGTCAGGCAAGGGTTTATGAATCACAGCTTGCAGATGAGTTGGTGTTTCTGGATCTGGATTTGTCGGTAGAATCCGATGATCGAGTACTTAAGATTTTGAGAGGAGTGGCGGAACAGGTGTTCTTGCCGCTAACGGCGGGCGGAGGGGTGCGTACAGTAGAGGGGGCTAGGCGCCTGCTCCAAAATGGCGCCGATAAAGTCAGTCTCAATTCAGCAGCACTAGAAGATCCCTCCTTGATCTCCCGCTTGGCCGATACCTTTGGTTCGCAGGCTGTTGTTTTGAGTGTCGATTACCGGGTGCACGCGGATGGTCGACGTCGAGTTTACAGGCGAAATGGCAGCGTAGATTCCGGAAAAGACCCATTGGATTGGGTGCTCGAAGCGCAACGTCTGGGGGCGGGGGAAATATTGCTAACATCGATAGAGCACGATGGGATGCGCCAGGGTTTGGACCTTGCCTTTGCAGATGAGGTTGCCAAATCTACTTCCATTCCAGTGATTGTATCTGGAGGGTGTGGCCGAGCTGAACACTTTGTAGAGGGATTCACCCAAGGGAGCGCGGATGCGATTGCAGCGGGCACATTCTTTTGCTTTAAAGACGAGAACCCGATGCAGGCGCGGTCTCGAATTAAAAATGCGGGTTTGCCAATTCGTTTGGAGACTTGAGTTTGAAGACTTCCCCTATTCAATTCCCCCCGGTTGAAAAGTTCGCTTTGTTTGGCGGATCATGGGTGCTGGCGGCATTGCTTCCGGCACTTCGAGGCAAGCAGATGCCGCTGCATGTTTTTACCTCCGAGAGACACCTTGGCGACATCGTCAACGCCAATGGAGAGACTTTAGCGACGGTACTTGGTCGGTTAGAAATTCCTAACTCCACTGCCTCTGATATCAACACGGATCCGCAGGCCTTGGCGTTTTCAGGCGGCAGTACTTTGGGTTTGGCGATCGGTGCTGCTTGGGTGTTCGAACCTCAGTTTGCGGCTCGTTTCGCTGGGCCGCTTCTCGATTTTATGGGAATAGATGTTCCGCGGTATCGAGGCGGGGCGCATTATTCTTGGCAGATTTTGCATGGAAATCGTCAGGGTGCTTGCAATATCCAAGTTGTCCACGGCGGGAGCCAAAGCTTTCACCGGGGTGAAGTTCTCGCACGTAAGACTTACCAGTTTCCGGAGCGGGCGGATACGCCACAAAAGTACTTTGAAACCGCCGTTCCAGTAGAAGTTCCGTTTATTTTGGAGTTCATCCACGAGGCGCTCAACGGAAAGGTTTTTGAAGCAGTTTCATTGGAGGAGGCGCAGAGCAGCTATTTTCCTTTTTTGAATACGAAGCTGAATGGGTGGGTGGACTGGTCGTGGTCTGCGCTGGAAGTCAGTCGGTTTATTCAGGCATTTGATGCGCCCTACGCTGGCGCTTCGACACTATGGAATGGTCGGCGGGTGCATTTGAAAGATGTCCAACGTCTGGAGCAGGAGGGTTCCTTTCACCCCTACACTCGCGGTCTGGTAATCCGCAAAGAGTCACACGGTGTCGTCGTAGCGCTTTCCGATGGAGCCCTCCGCATTGGCCGGGTAGCATCCGAGGCCGGGGTGGATATTCTGGATAAAATTGCATTGGGAGATCGGTTTTTTACACCCCAGAAATTCTTGGAGGAAGCTTTGGGCGGAGTCACCTACACCGACCGGGGGCCGGTGAAGCTATGACGGTCAAAAGTTGGAAAATTGGGGAGCCGTTTCAAGTGGAAGGGCTGCGGCTGTATTTACGTAACCTGACTCTCGGGGACGCGACACAGAACTACGTGCAATGGATGAACGATCCCTTGGTGACTCGCTTTCTGGAATCGCGATTTAGATCCTATACTATCGAAGATATCCGCTCCTATATTGACCACACGCTTCAGGACGGCACGAGTGTTTTGGCTGGAATTTTCATCAAGGCCACACATCAGCACATCGGAAACATCAAACTGGGCCCGATCAACCACCATCACCGGTTTGCGGAGATGGGTTTGATCTTGGGAGAAAGATCCTGCTGGGGTAAGGGCTACGCGTCTGAGGCCATAAAAGTATTTTCAGATTTCGGGTTTGAAACCTTGGGGCTGAACCGAATCGTAGCGGGAGCCTATCTGGAAAACCAGGGTAGTATCAAAGCGTTTCTTAAATCTGGATTCGTGCAAGAAGGGATCTTAAAGAACCACTGGCTCTGCGACGGGAAATTTCAAGACGGTATTATTCTTGGGAAAGAGGCACCCCGGTGACACAGGCGCCTCGCATCGAAAGCTATTTTGACCGTCTTTGGCCGCTCTGCCGGAGCATTATGGGGCCACACTATCGCCAGTCGCTCGATATTCTCAGTGAGGTCGTCCCGTTTGAACAGTTGGAGTTTAAGACTGGAGAGAAAATATTAGACTGGACCGTGCCTGAAGAGTGGGAACCGCTCAGCGCCTACCTCGTAGATCCAAATGGAATTCGACGAGCAGATTTTTCGACGAATAACTTGCATCTATTGGGCTATTCGATGCCCTTTGAAGGCAGGTTGAAAAAATCTGAGCTCCAGAAACACGTCTACACGTTGCCCAACCAACCTGAAGCAATTCCTTACGTCACTTCGTATTACACCAAGCGTTGGGGACTATGTCTGTCTCAACGCGAATGGAATGCAATGCCTGAAAACGGCGACTATTTCGTGCAGATCCAGTCTCGCTTTACTCCTGGTAAGCTCGTGGTGGGAGAGGCGATCTTGCCGGGAGAGACTTCCGAAGAGATTTTGTTTTCTTCCTATCTTTGCCATCCGTCGATGGCGAACAATGAGCTCTCGGGTCCTCTAGTGCTCAGTTTTTTGTATGATCGAATGAAACAGTGGAAGCATCGACGATATACCTACCGTTTCGTAGTGCTACCCGAGACGATAGGTTCGGTAGCGTATTTGAGTCGGCGTGGAGAGCATTTTCGAGATCGACTCCGAGCCGGGTATGTACTCACTTGTATCGGAGATGGTGGAAACCTGACCTACAAGATGTCTCGACGGGAGAACACTCTTGCGGATCGTGCGGCTCTCCACGTTTTGGGGGCCACCGAAGCTTTAAAAACAGTACGGTTTAATCCCGCCGTCGGAAGCGATGAGCGGCAGTATTGCTCTCCGGGCTTCAATCTCCCGGTGGGATCCGTCATGCGTACCATGTACACCGACTTTCCTGAGTACCATACTTCGCTTGATAACAAGTCTTTCATGGATTTTGAGAAAATGAGCGAGACTACCGCTCTGCTAGAGCAGGTGGCGCTGGCCCTAGAGCAAAATAGGAGTTGGGAAAACCTGCTCCCGTACGGAGAACCCCAGTTGGGACCTCGGGGCATTTTCAGGACTGTTTCCGAAAAACAGCGGGAGGACCACGAGATCGCGCTCTGGTGGGTGCTGAACTATTCCGATGGAGAACATGACTTGTTGGCCATTGCGGAACGATCCGGCTGTACTTTGCGGAGTTTGAATTCCGCCGCCGAACTGTTGGCAAAGCATGGAATTCTCAAAATCCGGGAGAACGGACGTGGCTGAATCTTTGGTGGATTCTTGGCGCCTGCTCGCGGACTTGATGGCGATTCCCAGAACGCTCTTGGGCCGAGGTTTTGAGCTGTCTCTGGAACGTCTTCGCCAGGATCTAGACCTCTGTGTGGATTCAGTCGACTCGGGGGTGCGTTGCGGGAGCTGGGAGGTCCCTCCGGAGTGGGTACTGCACCGCGCGCAATTGATGACAATGAATGGCGCGGTCCTAGTAGATGGTGTGCTGTCCCCCCAAGCGTTGTGGAGTTACAGCGACAGTTTTGAGGGGGTAGTGGATCGTGAAACCTTGGTCTCAAAGCACGTTGCTACAGCAGCTGCCGAGGACGCGGTTCCATTCGTAGTCACTTATTATAAAAGGCGTTGGGGTTTTAGCCTTTCGCAGAGGCAGCTACGCACTTTGAACGAAAAGCAGTACCGGGTTTCGATCGATGCGGAGTTTAGACCTGGAAGATTGACATTGGGCCACGCATTTTTGCCGGGTCAATCGGAGCAAACCATCTTAATCGATGCTGTCCTAAGCTGCGGAGCACTTGCGAACAACCTCACGGGGGTGGCGGCGGCAGTGGAAATTTACAGAGCGATGAGGTCCCGCGCTAACCGGCATTACAGTTACCTTTTTCTGTTCACCCCAGAAACGTTGGGTCCGATCGCTCTTGCGCACCATTTTTCCAGTCTGACGCGGAAGGTTGTCGGTGGAGTGAACTTGCAAAATCTTGCCGACCGGGGAGAGTCATTTACTTTTAAGCGCAGCAGACCTGGCAACACCGTCGTCGACAAGGCATTTGTGCACGCGCTGAAACTGAGTCGGAACAGCCATACCGTGTCGGACTATGATGTGCGGACGGGCGAATGCGGTAATGAAAAGGCCTACAATTCTTTGGGAATCCAGCTCCCTGTATCTGCCTTTCGTCGCACTCAGCTGGGGAAGTATCCGGAGTATGATACCGATCGAGACAATCTGGAATTTGTGAGTGGGGAAAGTTTTGCTGAAGCGGTCCGTTTTCTGGTTATGGCTTTCGGAATTCTGGAAGAAAATCGTGTTTATCAACACACTTTCAAAGGCGAGCCTTTTTTGTCTGGGTATGGTTTGTTTCCCAAAGTTGAAAAAGACGAAGATCGCCTTCCTTACGATTATTTGATGGGTTTTTGTGACGGTAAACAGGACCTCATTGACCTTGCTGAGCGTTCGGGCCTGCCTTTAGGTGCTTTCCAAGAGCCGGCCCGACTGATGGTTGAAAAAGGTCTGCTGAAATGAAAATCCTCTTTTTGGGCCCGGCGGAATGTCGGCTGGTACCGTACTTGCGTGCTCAAGGTGATGAAGCCGAGGCTTGCGTAGATCGAATCAGCGCTTCCGCCGCGGCTGGGTACGATTTTTTGATCAGCTACGGTTACCGGCACATCCTAAAGAAATCCGTTCTAGATCTCTTCCCGCGTCGGGCGATTAATCTGCACATTTCTTTGCTACCCTGGAACCGGGGTGCCGATCCCAATTTTTGGAGTTTTGTGGAGTCTACTCCTAAAGGGGTGACTATCCACTTTTTGGATGAGGGTGTCGATACGGGGGATATTCTCGTTCAAAAAGAAGTGTCGTTTGAAGGGCCGCAGACGCTTGCTAGCTCTTACTCCGTGCTAAAGCGTGAAATCGAAACCTTGTTTATTGAGAATTGGCCTGCCATTCGACAGGGCGACATGCCTGGAATACCCCAGGCATGTGGGGGGACGTGGCATCGCCTCGCCGACAAAACACCGCTGTGGAGCACTTTGAGTTTAGGTTGGGATACGCCTGTCGATGTCCTTACAAAACTTCCCAAGTAATGCGATCGCCACGGCGCAGGTCCTTTTTAGCACGTTTTCCTAGGACTACCGGAAGAAAACGGGGGGCCAGCGCGTAACCGGGCCGGATAATGCGTGTGTTATTTTCGGTAAATTCGTCTCCGGCTTTGATGTCGGCGCACGCGTAGATTGAACGCCGGAAGCGCAACGAGGGCTTTTCAGAGTGGCTCGCGCCATATTGAACCGACCCTGCTGCTTCCCATGCCCGACGCGACTCCTCGACTAGCGACTTCAGTTCGGCCGGTTCCAACGAAAAATCACTGTCTACACCGCCCTCAGTTCGGTTCAGGGTGAGGTGTTTTTCGATAACGCAAGCGCCATAGGCGACCCCTGCGATCGCCACTCCGATTCCGAGGGTATGGTCCGAGAGTCCCACAGGTACCCCAAAGGCTTCGCGCAGGTGTGGAATGGTTTTAAGGTTTGCGTGTGTAGCAGTGGCTGGGTAGCTGCTGGTGCATTTGAGCAATATGAGCTGCTCATTTCCAGTGCTGCGTACAGTTTGGACGAGCAAGTCGATTTCTTCGAGCGTTGCCATGCCCGTTGAGGCGATGACGGGCTTTCCCTTTTCGGCAATTTTCTTTACGAGGGGCAGGTCCACGGCTTCGAAGCTGGCAATTTTAAATGCTGGTACATCCAGGCTGTCGAGGAAATCCACCGCCGTGGCGTCGAAGGGCGAGCTCATTCCCACCATTCCCAGTTCGCGACAGAGATCAAAAATCGGCTGGTGCCACTCCCATGGAGTGCTGGCCTCTTGATAAAGCTGATAGAGAGACTTCCCTTTCCAGAGGCTCTGGGCATCGCTGATAAAAAAATCTGACTGGTCGGTGTCCAAAGTCATTGTATCTGCAGTGTAGGTCTGCAGTTTTAGGCAGTGCGCGCCAGCCTGGGCGGCAGCCTTTACGATTTCGAGAGCTCGATCCAGTGAGCCATTATGGTTTCCAGACAACTCCGCGATCACAAAAGGTGGGTGGTCCGTACCCACCGGGTGGCGGCCAATGGCCATATTTTGCTTCATCAAAAACCCCTTAGGCAGCCACTATTCGGTGCGGGCGTTCGGGTTGTCAAGGAAGCCTCCCGCAAGGTATGCAGGGGCAAGCATGGTCAGCCAGAACTTATGGATACGCCTCGATGCTTCGGCTCGGATTGGCACCGGGCATTTTTACCGTTGTGCCGCATTGGCAGAAGCGTTGGAGGAGCGTGGGCATCGTGTGGGGTTTCTCTGCCGTAAGCCGGATGCCCTTCAAGCTTCGCAGTTAGAAGCCCAGGGTTTGCACATCCGTTGGCTTCCTGTGGCAGTGGACCGCATGCCCGCCAATGAGTGGCTGAGCACCTCGGTGGAATCAGATATCCACGATTCCCTGAGCGCACTAGAAGGGGAGGCTGTGGACGGGGTGTTGGTAGACCATTATGGTCTGGATGCTCAGTGGGAATCCGCTATTGCTCAGCATTCGGCGCGCCCTTGGGTGTTTGCTATAGATGATTTGGAAGACCGGCCACATTCTGCCCAAGGCCTGCTCAATCAAAACTATTTCAGTTCGCTTAATTCAGCTCCGGGCCGTTTGAATCCTGAGCGAATAGAGCTACGCGGTCCGCGCTACGCCCTGTTGAGAAAGGAATTTCGGCAGCTACGTTCCCTCCACCCTCGTCAGGAGCATTTCGAGCAAATCCGTAAAGTTCTTGTTTTTTTTGGGGGGGTCGATTTGCCAGGCCTCACGGACCGAATGCTAGATGCGATAGCCGGTTTAAACTTAGAAGGAGTACGTTTTGACGTCGTGGTGGGGCAGTGGAACCCATTGCGCAAGCGACTCGAGGATAAAGCCTTACAATTGGATTCGGTACAGCTTCTCAACGCCAGTCCCGAGTTTTCTCAGTGGGTGGCTCAAGCCGATTTGGTGGTTGGCGCAGGCGGATCCACCACATGGGAGCGGTGCGCTCTTGGAGCGCCTTCTTTAGTGGTTGCGATTGCGGAAAATCAAAGACGCACCTCTGAAGAAATGGATAAAGACGGCTTTCACTGCTACCTCGGCTTTGAAAGCGAAATAACCCCACAGGTGCTAAGTCGAGCTTTGTTGGAAGCCTGTGCCGAGCCAGGAAAGGTTTCTTTGATGGGCGCACGTTCTGCGGAATTAGTCGACGCGATGGGGACGGTGCGGGTCTGCGAAGCGTTGGAATCAATCGGGGAAAAATGGACAAAGTAAAAATCCTCAATTGGATAAAATCCAAAACCGATTCGGGCTGGGTATTTCGTCTGCGATCGCGGTTGCTCTTGGTCACGCTTTACCTTGCAAATCTAGATATTCTTTTCCGAATGTTTTGGTTCGAGCGTCGGTCAAAACAGCGTTTCGATGACAACGGTAAATTGGGCGTTCTGTCGATGTATCGCCCGATTTTTTGGCATGGAAACATTTTCGAAACTCAGGTGAACAAGGCCGCTGCACGTCATGGTTTGTCTTCGGTCCATATCTTGTGCCGTGGAGTCTTGGAAGTGTGTGACACTCTTTTTCAAGACTCGAACAAAGACAACAATCCAACGGTTTGCAAAGACTGCGTTCTGCGAAATAGATTGTACTACAGCCGAAATGAGCTCCAAACTCTATGGCTGGAAGAGTATGTCGACTCAAAAGAAGTGGAATCCCAGCGTCAGATTATCGCTTCCATTCAATCGATCGATGAAGCTACCCGTTTCGAATACGCAGGACTTCCGGTGGGTCGTATGGTGCGACTGAGTGTCTGTCGGTATTTTCTTCGGCTGGGGTTGGGGCCCGATCACCTGCCGGTGTATAAAAAGTTTCTGGTTTCAGCGGTGACTTTGCATTCCGCGTTTACGCGTTTGCTCGAACGAGAGAAGTTTTCCAGATTTTTGATATTTAATGGGCGCTATGCAACCTACAATATCCCCCTTGCGATCTTAGCCCAAAAGGGGATTCCTTACGCGACTTACGAATTGAGCGAACAAGAGCGGTTCTTCTTTAGTGTGAACCAGATCGCGGTATTGTGGCACGACGTTCGAGAAAAATTCTCCGCATGGCTGGAGTCTGGCCCGCGATCGGAGAATATTCAGGAACAAGTGAAGGACTTTGTCGAATTGCGTCGCAAACGATTTGTATCTGCTTATGTCGACGTCCACGACGCCATAAAGGTTGACGGCCCCTTGGACGTAGCAGTGTTTACCAATGTGGTTTGGGATAGTGCGGCGTTTGATCGAGATACTATCTTTGAAGGGCAGTTTGCTTGGATAGAGCAAGTCATTTCTTGGGCCCGCTCGCGCCCGGAAATTCGAGTTGCCGTCCGCATCCATCCAGCCGAAACGAATGTGACTTATAACAAGTCCGACGAACGCATGCTCACTTTTATCCAAAGAACGTTTGCCGAGTTGCCTCCGAACGTTACGGTGATTCCACCTCACGAGCGCAAAAATAGTTATGGTCTAGTGGAGCAGGCCAAGGTGGTTTTGGCGTATAGTTCTTCGATCGGGTTAGAAGCGGCGCTTGTTGGAAAACCGGTGTTTATTGCTGCCTGGACGCACTATATTCAAAAAGGCCTGACTCACACTTTTGATTCTAAGTCGGCCTATTTCACGGCACTCGAAGAAGCGGTTCGCTCTCCACAGGGTTGGGCCGCCGACAAGGATTTAGCTGCGCGGTACACGTACTGGTATTACAAGAAGTACCATTATCTCGTGAACACGGACCTGCACACGAAGCCATTTAACTTGTTTGAAGACTCTCGTTTCTTACGCGTCCCCTTCGTCCGCGCGAGTCGCAGCCCTGAACTCGAAAGCTTGACCAAAGAGCTACTCGATGCGCCGCCTTCGCTCCCAGCGCTGTTTTAGGCGGGTAAGCCTCTCCCAGAGAGCAGCTTGGACGCTTCTAAAAAAGAGTGCAGGTCGGATGGGATTCCCAGTCCGTACATTCCATTGCCGACTTCGCCAATATTATGCAGGGCAAGTTTTGCCCCTTTTGCAATCAGCTCATTGTAAACAGGGGCAACGTAAAACTCCCCGTTTACCCGCCGGTTTTGGGCGATCATTTGTTTGGCCCCGCTTACAAAATCGGAACCTCTTCTAAAATGGTAAATTCCAACAGTCGCTTCGTCAGAGACCACCTGTTTTTCAACAACCCCCGAAATCGATCGATTTGCGTTAAATTGCACATAGGACCATTTTGGATCGGAGGCACGCATCGTCATAATAGTTCCATCGACACCAGGAGACTCGGCGACTGTGAGGAATTCTTCAATGTCAGCGTCGATCCATTGATCGCAATTGGCGATCATCAGAGGCTCGGCGGTGTCGATCCAATTCTGGGTGAGTAGCACCGTGCACGCGGCTCCCTCAGTGACGTGGTCAAGCGAAAGAATCTCAGAGCCCGGAGCCCAACCCCTGAGCAGGGACGCTAAGCCGTGCTCTTTTAGGTGTTCTTCAAGGCAAATAAAAATAAAGCGGTGAGGCCGGGTAGGGCGTAGGTTGTCGATTACCAGCTGGATCATCGGCTTGCCACAAACCGGAATGAGCGGCTTGGGCAAGGTAAATCCTTCTTGGGCGAAACGCGAACCTCTGCCCGCCATGGGGATGACTATGTTTAGCATGCTTTTCCAGGGTATTTATCGTCTTTTGCACCGGGGATTTTGACGACGGTGTTTGTCGCGTCAGTAATTGCTCTGAAGTCTGTTGCGTCACCGGGTTCCATGATGATGATATCTCCAGCCGAGTAGCGCCGCCCTGCCATTTCCACTTCTCCCGATACAACGACGGTGATTTCCGTGGCTACTTTATGGTGATGCCATTCTTCATAGTCGCCCGCTTTGTAATGTTTGACAGCGACTTCCACGGCGTCAGTTTGCAGTAATGAGGGTTGAAAATTGCCGACAAACCAGCCTTTGGTCATTTTCTCAAGGTGAGCGATTTTCATTCGAGTCTCGTTTTTCGGACTGGAGGCGCAGGTACGCTTGATATTCTTCCAATCCCTGGGGATTTTTAAGAGAAAAATAGCTTTGGCGAGACACTCTTTCTATTCCGATTTTTCGCTGGAGCAAAATGAGTTCATTGTAACTCGGGCAAACGTAGTACTGGCCATTTACACTGGCTTCTTTACGGATCATTTCGCAAACGGCGATCACCATGTCCGACCCCTTAGCGAAATAGTACAGGCCCGCGGTAGCTAGGTTGCTGATCGGCATTTTTTCAGCAGCTTCCACAACCAGGCCATCAGAATTGATCTTCACGTAAGACCAACGTGGATGCACTGACTCAAAAACAGCGATTCCACCGTCGAGGCTCGAAGTCTGAAAGCGGTGCACAATCTCTCCCAAGTCGGCCAAAAGGACGTCATCCCCATTAAGAACCAACAACGGCGTAGAATTATCTATGTGTTCAATCGCCAAGAGCGCACTGCAGGCAGCACCGGCAGTGGGGCCCGCGACTTCTAGCACCTGCGCGCTCGGGCGCAGAAGTTTGATGACTAGTTGGGTATGGTATCGAGCACACTCTTCCCGGTTGACCAGGAAATGCAGGCGAGTTTCAAAGTGTTTGTCCAAGGAGCGTAGGTTATCAATGACTTTCTGGATAACAGGGACTCCCTGCACTTCGATAAGGTTCTTTGGCATGAGAAACCCAGCCTCTCGGAATGGGTCACTTCCGCCCGCCATGAGGACCAATACATTCAGTGAGGGTTTCATAGCTGCCCCTCATCGTAGCGTCGAATATGACTAAAGAGGTTGTCGAGATTCACTTCGGTGACCGAACCCACCACCATGAGTTTTGCGCCGGAGGCTTTTGCTGCTTGAATGCCATGATCGTTGTCTTCCAAGATCAGACACTCTTCTGGGCGCAGGCCCAAGCGCGCTATCGCTTTGAGATAAATATCGGGGTGTGGTTTGGGGTGTTCGACGTCCTGGTTGCTCAAAAAAAACTCAAGATAAGGCAATAGATTGCTCCGCTCCAACATCGCTTCAACGGAGGAACGGATTGAATTTGAGCAAACCGCTAGGCGAAAGCCTTTTTGGCGCAGTTTGGACAGCGCGTACTCTTGTTGAAAAACCGGACGGCACTTATTGTGCACATTTTGCATCGTGTACTGTTGTTTTAATTCTCCTAAAAATCGGTGAAGTCGGCGTGGCAGTCCGCGCTCAAGACTCAGCATTTCAAGTTTGCGGGCGGTGGGAAGGCCATCGTACGTGACCAGGTGATCGTAACGGCTGATGCTGAATCCAAAAAGCGAGAGGGCCTTGTTCAGGGCTTCGTAGTGCCATTCTTTGGCGTCGATCAACACGCCATCCATATCAAAAAGAACGGCTCTGATTTTTGTGCTCTCAGCCACGGAAATACTCTTTTGCTTTTAAGGGGGTGTCTGTGCAAAGCAGCAATTTATCACCGGCGAGTTTAGACAGAGGCACAAACTTTTCCCAAAATCCCTCCTGGGGCCGTCGGTGCAGTTCTGGAGACACCAGGCAAACTCGCTTTCCACATTCCAAGTGCGCTGCCACCACCCCGGGCTCTATCCAGTCGGACTCAAAGGAATCCAGCCAAACTCCTTCGGCTTCCTTGTATAAGCTCAGTGGTTCTTTTTCAAATTCACTCTGTCGGGTGTAAAACCGCAATCCGCTCCGGGCGGTACGCAACATATCGGGGACCGACATATCAAAAAGAAAATACCGCTCAATTCCGCGCTGTTTCAGACATTGGGCCACGGGTTCTTGCAGGCCATCCGCCTTAATGTTGAGGGCAAGCACTCCTGGCTGGCCGTAATTGCAGTACAGGTCCAAAAAGGCGGAGAATTCCAGCTCGGTTCCGCGGGGTAAGTCGTGCGAAATCAATAGTTTGCCTGCGCAATCTCGCACATCAGTCTCCACTCCGAAACCGTGTTCAAAAGACCGGCGAAAAGCAGTGGTTGTGTTTTTTTCCGCTGGCTCGTTCCAGAAGCCGCGGTGGCTAAGTACTTCCATTTTCGCCCAGCAGGGTTTCATATGGGGCTTCAGAATTCAAGCGAAGCCTCTTTGTCGAGGCTTTCGGTTGACGTCATTCAGAGCCGGAAGCTACCTTCTGCAAAGCATGGAAAAAGCTTTATTTCGACCGTTTGCCCGCTTTTTCCCTCTTAGTTCTTCCTCCAAGGACGCATGCCAGACTTTGCTTCTGGGTATTCTGCTTTTTCTGGGGGGGGTATATCCCTTTTTACATAACCCTCTGCTCTATTTTATCAACATCACCAGCGTTTCCTTGGGAACTCACATTTCACCCTACATGAATTTGTTTCTGATCGGTCTGAAGGACATTTTGATCCTTCCCACTTTGCTGACACTGCTTCTTTTGAGCAGCAGGGTACATTTCGTTTGCGGTCTGCTGGTCTTAGGATTGGTTTTTATATGCGGTGGGGTCACTGGAATTAAGAATCTGTTTGAGCCGCTGTTTTTTTTATGTGTTTTGCTTCTCTACCGCAAAGTCATTTCGCAATCATTTGAACGTTGGGGCCCCAAGGCGATGAAGTTCCTCGCACGGGGTCTTGCAGCGTTTGTGGCGGTTGGCTCGCTGGATTTGCTCTTTCGCCTGTTACACGATTTAAAAGACACTTGGACGGAGTACCCATACTTGTTGGCAAACAATGAGTATCGGTGTGCAAAATATTTTTTGGGGAGCGTGACTGAGCGCGAGTTTTATAATTGCCTGACCTGGGGGTCCTCGTTTTATCGCCTGGGATTCAGAGAGGGGGAGTACGTAGTCTTTTCCTCCTTGTTTTTGCCGTTTGGCGATTCAGTGGTTTTTTCCACCTTGATTTTTTATTTTTTGGTTTTTGCACTGGTGATTTGGCTTAAAGCAGAGCGTAAACCCACTCCGACAGAAGTGGTATTTTTTACACTCTTTTCTGTAAGCGTTTTTCTCACGCTCAACCGAGTAAATTCCTTGATCTGCCTCGCAATGGGGCTATGTGTGCTCGGTTTTGTCTGGCTCAGGCATGCGCAATCAAAAAGCGAGCGGCGGATTCTATTGGCCGCGCTTATCTGTCTGGTGGGTGCGTATGGAGTGCGCAGTGAGTATCTGTTCCGTTCGCTCTTTGATCCCAGAACCCCCTCCAATATAGGGCACGCTGTCTTGGAACAAGGATTGCCCAACCAGGGCCTCATGCTGGACGCTGGGGCGAAGGTACCCGAAGAGGCGTGGAGGCGAATTCATTTCTTGCAAGCGCCCACCTATTTTTCTAACTGGCTAAAACAAAAAGCGAGTACGTTACAGCGTGCTAACTCAAGCAAAGCCACACGGGCTCATTCAGACGATTCTTTTGTGAGCCGCTGCTTGCGCATCTTTTACGACGGGGCATGGGATATTGGACTTCTGACTCTTCCCCTGCTTTTGATTCTGCTGCGCGGCCAATATCTCTGGGCCGGGGCATACATTCTTTTTCTATGCCTGTACCAGCGACTGTCCGAACAGCTCGGCTTTCCAATTCAAATCTTTACGCCCAAGTATACGGGGCCCACGGAGAGCGATTTCATAAAAGCTTTGGTGAACCATGGTGCGCTGGGAGTGGCGATTTACTCGGTTATCTTAGCCTATATCCTAAGCCGCGTTGTACAGTGTTTGATCCGGGGCGCCACGGAAGCCACCACCCTGGAAACCCGGTGTCGTCGAGCGGCCCTTGCTTTGATGGGGGCACAATTTTTGTTTTATCAAAAAATGGCCCCTTATTTTATTTCTGGGTTTGTTATCTTTTTTGCCTTCGCCGGCATTTGGGTGGTGTTAGTAGAACGAGAGTTGAGCAAGGAGACTCCATGGATACCCCACGGGTCGTAGCCATAGTTCAAGCTCGAATGGGTTCGAGCCGCCTTCCCTTGAAAGTCATGGCAGACATTGGAGGGATGCCGCTGATCGGTCACGTGCTGGGACGAGCCTCTCGAGCAAAGCAAGTGTCCAAAGTACTTCTGGCCACTTCTAACGAGGCCTCAAATGATGTGCTTGAGAAATATTGCACTGAACATGGCTTTGCCTGTGAGAGGGGAAGTGAGTCTGATGTCCTGGATCGATTTTACCAGGCGGCCAAGAAGCACGGCGCCGATGTAGTGGTTCGTCTGACGGGGGATTGCCCTCTGGTGGACCCAGAAATCATTGACACCGTTGTGAATGCTTATTTCTCGGAGGCCGCGGACTACGCTGCAAACAACATCGTGTATAGCTTTCCTGATGGGCTCGATGTCGAGGTTTTTTCCATGTCGGCTTTGGCTCACGCCTGGACCAATGCTTCGCAGCCCTCGGATCGGGAGCACGTCACGCCGTTTATTCGTAATTCACCGCAGTTCAAAAAGACTAGTGTTACTAGCGGCGGCGAAGGGTTGAGCGAGCTCCGTTGGACTGTGGATGAGCCTCGAGACCTGGACATGATCCGAGAGCTATATCATCGTACCCTAGATAGGAAGGGAGCCCACTTTGGGTGGAGGGATATAATGCAAACAACCGTTGATGAACCACGGCTTCAAAAGCTCAATGCGAGCGCGGTTTCTAATGAGGGCTTCTATCGTTCGCTTCTAGCAGACGAAAGAGTTGAGCCGCGCGAATTGAATTTGAAACGGTCGCAGGAGTTTTTGAGCAGAGCTTGGGAGTTGATTCCTTCTGCTTCCCAAACCTTTAGTAAGGGCCCCACTCAGTTTGTTCAGGGCGTAGCGCCGGCATTTTTGGAGAAAGCTTCGGGGTCTTCGGTCTGGGACGTGGATGGGAACCGTTTTATCGACTACTCCATGGGGCTAGGACCGGTGATTTTGGGGCACGGTTATGCGCGAGTGGTAGACGCCGTTTGTGCACAAGTTCGTCAAGGGACGAGTTTTTCCTTGCCGCATCCCATTGAAGTCGAAGTTGCGGAACAGCTACGAAAGGTCATCCCGTGTGCGGAAATGGTCCGGTACGGCAAAAACGGCTCAGATGTGACCTCAGGCGCGGTGCGCGTTGCCAGGGCATTTACGGGCCGTTCTCGAATAGCGTGTTGCGGTTACCATGGGTGGCAAGATTGGTATATCGGGACCACAACCCGAAATGGCGGAGTGCCCGAAGAAGTCCAAAAGCTGACTTCTACTTTTAAGTACAATGATCTGGAATCTCTGGAACGCGTTCTAAACTCACACCGTGGGGAGTTTGCCGCGGTGATTTTAGAGCCGGTCACTAGCACGCCACCTGAGGGCGGCTTTTTGGAAGGCGTCAAGCGCCTGGCCCATGATCACGGAGCATTGGTTATTTTTGATGAAATGATCACAGGGTTTCGATGGGCACTTGGCGGGGCGCAAGAGTTTTTTGGGGTCGTTCCTGACTTGGCCTGTTTTGGGAAAGCAATAGGAAACGGTTTTCCGATTGCAGCCGTTGCTGGCAGACGTGATGTGATGCAGGTATTTGACCAGATATTCTTTTCGTTTACTTTCGGCGGTGAAGCCTCCTCACTCGCCGCAGCGCATGCGACTATTTCTGAACTTAAAGAGAAGCCAGTTTTTCAGCACACCTGGCAACAGGGGAAGAGGTTGCAAGATGGTTTCAATACACTCGCCAAGGAGTTGGGTTTAGCGGATCGAGTTCGTTGTTTGGGCTATCCGTGCCGCAGCGTGATCGATTTCGTAGGCCAGGATAGTGACGTTTTGCTGATGAAGTCTTTGTTTCAGCAAGAGTGTGTTCGCCGAGGAGTTCTTTTCGTAGGTTTTCATAACATTTCCTACAGTCATTCCAACGCAGATATCGACTTCACTTTGCGGGTGTATCTATCTGCTTTGGAGAAATTAAAAGGATCATTGCTCAGGGGCACTCTTGCCGGGGACGTTCAAGGAACACCTGTTTCTGCCGTTTTTCGTAAAGTTTGATGTTGTGCGTCTGGTTTGCCGCTTTTGTATTCTGGTCCTGGTTCACCTCGAAGTATTTTAAGCTCGGTTTTTTTAGTCTCGCTTTGGGCTACGCTGTTCCTTCTCTCTTCGCTGTTGCATTGGCTCTTTTCATTCCCACGCTTCGAGGTGTGGGGTTCGTGGTGCTCTCCGGGACGGTTCTCACAGCTATCTTTTTTCGACGTTCACTTCTAAAGGACCTAGGCGGGTTAGGTCCCCAGCTTCGCTATCATCTCCCTTTCATTTTTTACCTAATACCTTACGGAGCATACCTGTTTTTCCAAGGGGCTTATTTGGAAGTTCCTTCGGATGCTGTGGGTGTGCACTTGTTTCGAATCGGGGATTGGCTGCGCTGTCCAACGATAGGAACCTACGGGGGGCGCCACTCCCTACTCGCTTCTACCTCTTATTGGGGGTATCTTTCCGACGCGATTGCTGTGTCCCTGGGGTCGGCGTCTCGAACAGCGGCAGTGGAGTCGCTTTTTTGGTGTAAGTCGTTGTTACTGAGCTGGGCGGTTTACCTCGCAGCCTATCGGTTTACTCAAAGCCGCCACTGGGGACTTGCCGGGCTTTTTGTTTTTCAAATTAGCTCCGGCATTCAGGTGTATTCCTATTTTCGTCACTACACTTTTGCCCCCGGGTTTTTGAACACATTGTTTGTGCTAGACGGCGCTTGGTTGCTCTTTCGGATGCGGGCGAACCCCTGGCGCGTGGTCTATTGGTTGGTAGCCGGGGTCTACTTTTGCGTGGCCGCTCTTTTTCATAAACAAGAAGCGCTGTTTTTGGGGATATTTGCACTGGGAACCTTAGCCCTGCATACGCGCCGTGTTTTTTACGGAGCGTTGGCAAGTATTGTTGGTCTGATTGTATGGGGAGTCCTTTCGGGGAGATGGATCCAGGGTTTGGAACACTTGCGGAGCGAATACGTTTTCTTGGGAAGCTGGGGCCCAGTAAAGTTCCTTGTGGGA
>CAZTDN010000007.1:2271-17760 GCA_964611895.1 uncultured Pseudobdellovibrionaceae bacterium | reverse complement strand
ACCCCTTTTCTTATCGATTGGGATCGCTCGTTCAGGGGCCGCAGTGGGTGTTCCTGAGTGCTACGGCGGCGCTATTCTGGTGGTGCAAGCGAGAAAAAGGTTTTCGAGACACCGTTGGCCAACCCTGGGGCTTCGCCTTTTGGTTGTCGTTGGGAGTGTATGCGTGTTGTTTTTTTCCACCTTTTGCTACGATGCTGTCCTTTTTTTTCTACGACGCAGTTTTTTATCGATTGATCTATGCAAGCCTAGTCGTTCTGATTTTTCCGTGGTCCACCCTGCAGCTGTGGAGGCGAGGCCAAGCCGGAACCAAAGTACTGGTATGGGGTGCTTGGGTCGTCATTTTGTGGATGTTGTTCTTCGGTCGATATGATCGCGGGAGAGATTTCTTTCGGCCCGCTGTTCCAGCTGAGGGAATAGCCTTTTTCTCGCCGTTTTTGGACACGGTGGCGCCGCTCATCCCACGGGATTGTGGAGCCCCAGAGCCCAAGCCAGCGCTTTTTACCGATCCCATCACCGCCTACCCACTGAACTACCTTTATGGGATCTACACTCCGACGTGTTACCTGTGGAGCTGTGAGTTTCCAGGGAATCATTGGGAACCCCCAGTAACGCAGGAAGGGTTTGATCATCTTGTGGGCGAGTTTCGGTACTTTCTGATAAACCATTCCTCTCAGTATTTGCCAGCGCCCGAGGGGGGGCACTGGGGAGTTCGGATTCGTGACGTGCGGCAGTACTATTCCCCGGCTTTCTTGGATTTGATAGAGCATGCTGTTCGGGTGGGGCGATTGAAGATCGTACAAAGCAACTCAGAGATGGTTTTGTATCGTCGAATGGATCCGCCATGAAAAAGCGCGAAGCCTTGAGGCAGTACAGTGCTTATGCAGGCGCAGTGTTTATCCGTGCGGGCCTCTTCTATTATATTGCTCGGGTAACCACCCCATTGGAGTTTGTCCTCTACAACACCTACATTTATTATTCGGATATTTTTTCCACTTTGGCTGGGTGTGGGACGCTGACTGCTTTTTCTTTTAAGGGTGGGTCCGAAAAGCGCCTGGCTTCCGCCATTGCCTTTGAGTCGTTGTTTTTGTTGGGTTTGTTTTTTTTGTATTGGATTAAATCGTTTTTTGGCGCGCGCAATGTCGAAATGAGTCTTGTGTTGTTGTTCATTCTTACCTTCCTGAAAACGATGAACTTGCTGTTTTCGAGGTTTTACGTTGCCTACCGCAGCATTTCGCTCGCTACCGTTAACGATCTTCTCGGGAACTTTTTATGGATTCCCCTGGTTTACCTAGCGAAACTTGTCGGGGCGGACTTCGGAATGCAGGGGTACCTCTTGATGTGGATTTGCACGCTGGGCGCAGTGCAGATTTATAATCTGAGCACGTTGCGTTCGGTGATGGAGTGGTCTGATCCGTGGGCGAAACTTCGATGGTACTGGTCGGTATATTTGAAGTCGTTTCATTTTACCTTGATCGGGAAAATGTATGGGTCCTTTGAGAAAATCTTGGTTCTGCACAAGTTTGGTGTATCGACGACATCGTCGAGTTATATGATGGCCTGTAAAGTAACGGGCCTAGCCGCAGAAATGAGCGGTGGTTTTGCCCAGAGCCTGGCGTTGAATCGGGTGGGCAAATACCGCGACTGCGAAAAAACCGAAAGACGCTATATTTCCAGATTCGTGATTCTAAATGTCGCAATGATGGTTGCCGTCTTCGTGGGGGTATGGGCAGGGGCAGACATCGTTTATGAGCTATTGAAAACACAGCTGGTTCAAGCACATTTTTCTTTGATCTTCTGGTCCATACCCCTTTCTTTACTGATTCAAGTGCATGGAATTATGGGTGTTTACTTGCAAAAGCAGGGGCAGCTGCGCTTCTTGTTTATGACTTCGATTTGCATGTTAGCGGTATTGGCAGTTCTTTTTGCGCTGAAAGTTTCGATTTACCAAATGGTCTGGCTCCAGACGGGTGCGTTTGTGCTGCTTGTGCTGGCCGACTTCGCGGTCTATAACCTCGGCCAATCGCGAGCCAAGTCATGACCCTGCTTAATTATTCTTTTTCTCGAGGAACTTTGTGGATTGGGCGCGGAAACAAATCTATTGAGTTCGATTCGCGTAATGCTCTTTTTTCGCCAATCACGGATTTGTTCAATTCTCTGCAACCCAAAAGAATTTACGTGTACGGTGGCGTTACCGGGAAAGCCTATCTTTGTACCTTAAGAGCGATCTTTCACTCTGATTTAGAAAGCTTTCAAATCACGCTGTGGAAGCGCAACAACCAATCGCCCTGGGAAGATTATCTTTATCCCCTTTCAAGAACGTTTGGGCCAGAGTTGGTACAGAGTCGGTACCGCCGCGGGAGGCATTTTGGTTGGAGGCGATTTCAAGTATCTCGGCATCTACCTAACTACTCTTATCAGCTGGGCATCTACCTCGTTTCTGATGGGAAAGATCTCGTTCGGCTGCGGGCTTCATTGGAAGCACTGTCTGTGTATTGCGCTCCGGCAACAGTCTTAAGAGTGATCTGCCCAGCACAGGTTTCAGCGAGTGCAGAATTACGCTCAGCTTACCCGCAGTGGGAATGGATCGATGATAGTTCGATTTATTCTGCCGACACTCGGTTCCCCATCTCCAAGAAGAAGAATCTCGCGTTCGACAAAAACGATGCTGAGCGAGTGGTGATTTTACACGAGCGAATTCGCTTGCACGCGGAGTGGGTGCAGCGCCTGTTCAAAAATGCTCGGTTTTTTGATCTCTACACTTGTGGGCTTTTTACGCAGGATGGGCGGCGTTATTTGGATAAGTTTGGGATTCGGTTTGCGGGGTATCCCACTTTGAAAAAAAACCACTACTTCTTAACTTGGAAGGAAGACAATGCGCACCAACTCGTAGACGGGGGGCTATTTGTGATTCACGCACGTGCGTTGGGTGGGCACCGTTTCGATCCCGCCCTCCATTGGGGCGAAATGGAAGACGTCGATTTGGTTTTGCGTATGAAGCAAGGGGGGAGTTTGGTGAGCTTTGACTCGAAGAACAAGGCCTGGAGTACCACGGACGGCCACTTTAGCTTAGCGAGCGGCTACGGCCTTGTGGCCCTATACAAAATCTGGATACGTCGGTTATCTTGGGGGTACCGGGTTGCCCGAGGGTTGGAGCGACTCAAAGCGATTCGAGGTTAGGGCGGTTTATGCGCATTCCCATTTTGGATTTGAGCGATGATATTCGAGAACACGGCGCTGAGTACGCCGCTGCGGCCAAAGCGGTCATCGAGTCGACTCAGTTCATCCTGGGCCCCAATGTCCACGCATTTGAAAGTGAAATCGCCGCTTATTTGGGTTGCAAACACGCCGTTGGCTGCAACTCCGGAACCGACGCTTTAGTGATCGGGCTTAGGGCCTTGGGGGTGGGGCCGGGAGATGAAGTCATCGTCCCGTCGTTTACTTTTTTCGCTACCGCCGAGGCCGTGAGCCTGGTGGGTGGAACTCCTGTTTTTGCGGATATCGACCCCACGACCTATTGCATGGGGACCGAACAAGCCCAGAAGTGCTTTTCGCCCAAAACCAAGGCCGTGGTGCCTGTGCACCTGTTCGGGCACGCGGCCCCTATGACCAGTGTTTGTGAGTGGGCAGCTGAACGGCGGATTGCGATTTTAGAGGACGCGGCTCAATCGATGGGCGCCAGTGTGGGGGATCGAAAGCTTGGGACGTGGGGAAAGTGCGGGGCCTTTTCCTTTTTTCCCTCCAAAAATCTGGGTGCCTTTGGGGATGGTGGGTTGATGACGACCGATGATGATGCGCTAGCCCAAAGCATGCGTCGGTTGAGGGTTCATGGTTCCCATAAACGCTATCACAACGAAGAAGTCGGTTATTGCTCTAGGTTGGATGAGATGCAGGCGGCGTTTTTGAGGATTAAGCTTCGGCATTTGGACGCATCCAACCAAGGGCGCAGGGACGCAGCGGTTCGGTACAGGGAGATGCTGGCGAGTGTCCCGCAGGTGGGTTTGCCCGCGGAGCAACCCGGAACCACCCATGTCTATCACCAGTTTACTATTCGAGTTCCTGCCGAAAGACGCGACGATGTGCACAGGCAGTTGGCTGATACGGGGATCGCGACCATGATCTATTACCCGATTCCTGTTCACCTTTCGGGTGCCTACCGCAATCGGCCCCACTTGGCTCTCCCTGAGACAGAAAGAGCGTCCAAAGAGGTGCTTTCTTTGCCGATCTGGCCGACGATTTCCGCATCGACCCAGTGGGAAGTGGTTCAGGCGATCCGCGCGGCTCTTGCATGAGCGAAACCGTTCAGTGCGACGCCCTCGTACTGGGGGCAGGTGTGGTGGGACTCGCTGCCGCTGCGCAGCTTTCCAAATCGACTCCTCATCTAGTTGTACTCGAAGCCCATGAGGGTTTTGGACGAGAGACTTCGTCTAGAAACAGCGAAGTCATTCATAGCGGTATTTATTACCCGGCCGATTCTCTCAAAACGACTCTGTGCCTACGGGGCCGCTCGCTCCTCTACTCTTTTTGCGAAAGGTACGCGGTTACTTTTCGAAAGTGCGGAAAATCCGTACAGGCGGCTCAAGCCTCCGAGCTTCCAAGGCTCGAACAGATTTTTCAGCATGCCCGCACATTGGGTGTCGCTAGCGAACGAGTGGCGGCTGGGGAGATTTTTTTTCCAGAGTCCGGCATTGTAAACTCCCATGAGTTCTTGGCAGCGCTTGAGGCCCGAGCCGTTGAGCAGGGAGCTCTATTGCTGTACCGGCACCGGGTTACAGGTGTGCGGCGCAAGGGTGCAAACTGGGAGTTAAATGTGGAAACGCCAGCCGGTCCGCTGATCGTAGTGGCCGAGCAGGTAGTCAATGCCATGGGTTTGGCGGCTGCACATTGGAGCAATGAGGCGCTGACCACGTCTCACTTTGAACACCGTTTTTGCCGGGGAAGGTATTTTCAGCTCTCGCACCGCTACCGTGATCGATTCTCGCACCTGGTTTACCCTATTCCCGAAGCAGACGGTCTCGGGGTGCATGTGACTATCGATACCGGTGGGTTTGCGCGATTGGGTCCTGATGTCGAATGGTGTTCCAACTCGGACTTAAATCGGATACTGGCCCATTACCAGTGTGACTGGGAAACTTTGCGCCCCCGCTTTTTGGAAGCGGGACAGAGACTCATCCCGGATCTGAGTGCCGGGGATCTGACCCCGGGAACGGTTGGCATTCGACCGAAGTTGTTTATCGACGGGAAACCGCATCCCGACTTTCTTCTCGAAAACCACGACGGATGGATACACTGTTTAGGGATCGAGTCCCCCGGTCTTACTGCAGCTCTAGCGATTGGGGAAAAGGTCGCGCAGCTAGCCGAGCGAGAGTAGAGCAGGTTTGAGAGCTGGGTTACAGGTAATAAAACTCTTGTTTTCCAAAGAGCTGGTTCCATCAAAACCAAAGTAGCAGCCCCCTGCCTCCTGAATTAGGCAGACCAGGGGAGCGATATCCCAGATCGACACCAAAGGATCGACCATGGCATCCACAGCTCCACGAAGTACCAATGTGTGGCCAAAGCAATCACTGTAACCTCGCACCAGGTGCGCTTGCCTATAGAGTGCTTCGCGGTAGTCTTTCTTGCCGACATCGTCAAAAGCTAAAGTATCGCCGCAGCACACGAAGCTTCCTTCGAGGCTTTGTGTGTTGGACACTTTAAGTGCGGCGCCGTCACAATAGGCGCCCGATCCTTTGGCAGCAACGTAGGTCTCATTGAGAGCGGGAAGACAGGCAATTCCCAGCACAGGTTCACCATTATCAAGCAAAGAAACCAGCGTGCCAAAAAGTGGAATGCCTCGAACAAAACTGCGTGTACCGTCGATAGGGTCGATAGTCCAAACAAACCTCCGGTCACTGGACTGTGTGCCAAACTCTTCGCCTATGATTCCATGATCGGGAAAAGCCAAAGCCAGGTCGTTGCGAATGGATTCTTCGGTTTTCTTGTCGGCGATGGTTACTGGGCTTTGATCGGCCTTGCATTCAATGAGCAAGGGTTGTCGAAAGTACGACAGGGCGACTCTTGCTCCACGCTCGACTATTTCTGTGGCTTCTTCCAGAGCATCTTCGTACAGGTTCATTGGAGGGCTTTCGGTTTGTAATAACTAGCACCATAAGCCTTGTGCAGTGAGGTCCAATTGCTTTGGTTCTTTTCTGCGTCCATCAGTTCTTGGATGCTATTGAGTTTGGAATCCATGTCATCGAGATGGTGAACGAGCTGTGCCTCCAAGGTCTGAGGTCGAACGGGAGAGCCGTATTCTAGCTTCCCGTGGTGACTCAAGATCATGTGCTTTAATTGGTATTCCAAATCTGCAGGAAAGCCTTCGAGCTTGCGTATTTCTCGGTCCAACAAAATAGTCCCAATAGTGATGTGGCCGACGAGTTTGCCTTCATCGGTGTAGCCGAACATCCCGTCGTAGGAGAGCTCAAAAATCTTTCCAAAATCATGGAACGCAGCCCCGAATAGAGCGACATTGCGATTGAGTCGAGGGTACCCCGGCAGCACTGCTTCCACGAGTTTGATCAGCTGGAGAGAGTGGGTGAGTAAACCGCCAAGGTAAGCATGGTGAATCGTTTTTGCGGCAGGACAGAGCGGGTAACGGTTCGCAACTTCGGGGTTTTTCAACAAAGCCAACGACACCGCTCGGGTCCACGGGCAATCTAGCGCTTCAAAAACTCCGATAAGCTCCTGGTATTTCGCCAGCGAGTCCATGTCAGCCTTGGGAACATAGTCTTCCAGGGCGACCTGTTCTTCGACTGCGGCCAGGTTGTCGACGATGAGCTGCATCCGGTTTTGAAACCACTGAGCCTTGCCCGAGACGGCAACGACATCGCCTTCAGCAAAAGAATCTGCCAACGCTATCACGTCTTCAGTCCAAATGCGGGTGTCTACGATTCCGGTGCGGTCGCCCAGGATCATCGCAAGATAGGGCTTGCCGTTCTTTGCCTGCATAAGGCCTTTGCTCTTTACCAAAAACGTTGAGCGGACGGTGTCTTGGGGGCGGAGATCAGATACAAAAAACCTTTTCATTTGGGCGAGCTTGTACCTTTGGGGGTAACCCAAGTCAAACAAGCCTTGAAGCTCAGGGGCTTTGGCTATACAACTTGGCGGTCATTTTCAGAGGGCGAAAAAATGAAAAAGATTCGGGTAGGTATCAACGGTTTTGGCAGGATCGGCCGCAAGGCAATGCGTTTGCTTTGGGAGGACCCGCAGTTTGAATTGGTGGGGATTAATGACCTGACTCCCCTCGCTCAAAACGCCCACCTCATCAAATACGATTCCGTCCATGGAACCTGGGGGCCTGACGTTAAGGCTGAGCCTGGTTGCCTGAAAGTCGATGGGACCTCAGTGCAAGTTTTTGCCCAGCGGGATCCGGTGGAGATCCCTTGGAACCAGCTCGGGGTCGACTTGGTATTTGAGTGCACTGGAGTGTTTTTGAAAAAAGACGACGCTTCAAAACATCTCAAAGCAGGGGCGAAAAAAGTGATTCTATCGGCGCCCACCAAGGATACGAACGAGCAAGTTCCGACCTATGTGTACGGGATCAACCACGAAGCGTACAACGCCGGGACGACAGATGTTGTTTCCAATGCGAGCTGTACGACCAACTGCTTAGCGCCGGTTGCCAAGGTATTGCATGAAAACTTCAAGATCCAGCGCGGTCTGATGACTACGATTCATTCCTACACCAACGATCAGCGCATTCTAGACTTGGGGCATTCCGACCTGCGTCGGATGCGTGCGGGCGCATTGAACATGATTCCCACCAGCACGGGAGCTGCCAAGGCGGTCTCTTTGGTTATTCCCGAATTGAAGGGCAAATTGACCGGTATTTCTGTGCGGGTTCCGACCCCGAATGTATCTCTGGTCGACTTTGTAGCCGACGTGGGCCGCGCCACTACGGCTGAGGAAGTGAACGCAGTTTTGACCAAAGCTGCCGAAGGACCTCTCAAAGGGATTTTGGGGGTGCAAAAGGCGGAGCTGGTTTCGTCGGATTATAACGGCAGTGAAATTTCTTCTTATGTCGACGCCCCCTACACCATGGTCATCGACGGCACCATGGTCAAAGTGCTGAGCTGGTACGACAACGAAACGGGCTTTACGCGTCGGATGTTGGACTTAGCTGCCTTCATGGGCTCCAAGCTGTAGGAGAATGCTTTGAAACGCCGTATTCCCATTCAAGAGATGGACTTGCGCGGCAAGAGAGTGTTCTTGCGCGTAGATTTTAATGTGCCTCTCAAAGAAGTGGGTAGCCAATGGGAAGTCGCCGATCCAGCGCGAATTGAAGGGGCCCTTCCCACCATTCGTTACATCATAGAGCAGGGGGGGCGTTGTATTTTGGCCTCACATTTAGGGCGCCCGAAAGGTCAACCCAATCCAAAATACAGCCTGGAGCCCGTGGGGCGCTGCTTGAGTGGTTTGCTTTCCAAAGACGTCATCCTTACGGACGATTGTATCGGGGATGGGGCCCGGGGGTTATCGCAGCGCTTGCGCAATGGCGATGTGCTTTTGTTGGAGAATCTGCGTTTTCACGAAGCCGAAGAGAAAAACGCCCCAGATTTTGCGGCCAAACTTCTCGAGCTTACTGATGTGTATGTAACGGATGCCTTTGGTTCCTTGCACCGAGCTCACGCTTCCACAGCCGCGCTTCCTCGGTTGGCAAATCAACGCGGAATCGGGCTTTTGGTTCAAAAAGAGTTGGAATATTTGGAGCCTCTGCGAGCGGAACCCGCCCGTCCTTTTGTGTTGATCATGGGTGGCGCCAAAGTCTCGGATAAGATCGGAGTGCTCGATCAGTTCTTGCCTAAGGTTGATCGCATTCTTATTGGCGGCGCGATGGCCTATGCGTTTCTCAAGGCCATCGGCGTAGAGGTCGGCAAGAGCTTTTGCCAAGAGGAGCAGGTGAAGCTGGCCAGTCGTCTTATCAAGTCAGCGGAAGCCAGGAACGTGGAGCTCATCCTTCCTGTAGACCACGTGATTTCGACAGATCTTAACAACACGGTGGGCGTCGGAGTCACTGAAGGCCCTGAGATCCCTCGCGATCGGATGGCATTGGACATCGGGCCAAAATCGATTCAAAAGTTTAGCGCTGCGCTAGCGGGCGCCGAGACGATTTTCTGGAATGGCCCCATGGGGGTGTTTGAGACGCCCGCTTTTGCCGAAGGTACCTTTGCTTTGGCTAAAGCCATCGCGGCGACTTCAGCCCGCAAAATGGCTGGAGGCGGAGACTCTGCATCGGCGATTGAGCAGTCGGGTTGCGAGGCCCAGTTTGACTTTATTAGCACTGGCGGAGGGGCGACACTCGAGTTTTTGGAAGGCAAAGAACTTCCTGGTTTGAAAGCTGTAGAAACAGTGGAACGTGGGGCGGAGTGATGCGCACGCGTTTCATTATCGGCAATTGGAAAATGCACAAGAACGGTGCTGAAGTAGCTGCCTACTTTGCAGCCTTTTCGGACTTAGCGCAGAACTTTGCCCAGGATACCGAGATCGGGATCTGTCCCCAGTCGATACATTTGGGGTTAGCGGTAGATAAGACTAAAAACACCCCGATTCAGGTTTTGGCTCAAAACAGTGGGCAAGCCGCTTCTGGCGCGTTTACCGGAGAAAACTCCCCGGCGTCCTTGCGGGAGCTCGGTGTGAAGTGGGTTTTGTTGGGGCATTCTGAGCGAAGGTGGGTTTTTTCCGAAAACAACACCCTTATCCAGGGACGGCTCCAAGCTGCCCTTGATGCCGGATTGAACGTTGTTTTGTGTATTGGTGAGCGATTGGTCGAACGCAAAGAAGGGCGGACCTTCCTCGTGCTCGAAGAACAGCTGGGTATTCTGGTACCGGCGATGGCGCCCTTGCTCCACCGGGTGGTGGTGGCTTATGAGCCAGTATGGGCCATCGGCACGGGCGAAACAGCGACTCCTGCCCAGGCCCAGGAGGCGCATGCGTTTATTCGCCAATGGTTTCACGATAAGTTTAGCGAAAAGGTAGCAGCCGCTATGCGTGTTTTGTATGGGGGTAGCGTGAAGGCCGACAACTCGGCTGCGCTGCTTTCCCAGCCTGACGTCGACGGGCTATTGGTCGGAGGAGCCAGTTTGGACCCCTTGGGATTTGCCGAATTGGTTCGAAATGGGGTAAGGTCAACCCCTTGATTTTGAGGTGACTCCAGTGACTCTTCTTATTGTTATACACTCGATTGTCTGTCTCTTTTTGGTGACGGTCATTTTATTGCAGCCGGGTAAAGGGGATGCAGGTATCGGGTTTGGAAGTTCTAGCCAAAGTATTTTTGGTAGCAAAGGAGCTGGAAACTTTCTCACCAAGCTCACGGCGCTTTGCGCTTTTTCCTATCTTCTGATTAGTTTTATTTTGACGTGGCAGCGTACATCCCGTGAGGATGACACGGTCATTAAAGAAGATTCGCCCCAAAAGGTCGAATCTAAACAAAGTGACGAAAAAGCTCCGGCGGCTACCAAGCCGGAAGAAAAAAAGTAGTTACTCGTTTCTGTCTGTGCGGTCGTGGTGGAATTGGTAGACACGCATGTTTGAGGTGCATGTGCCGAAAGGCGTGAGAGTTCGAGTCTCTCCGACCGCACCAAATAAAAAAAGGGGCCTTTAGGTCCCTTTTTTATTTGGTATGAGACGAGAGACTCGAAGCGCAACGGTGCCGAGTGCGACCTAGGGGGAGCACGAGGCAGAAAAACGCCAATTGAATTTGGCGTTTTTAAGTGGAGGGGAGCCTACGCAGCGAATCTTTGGCGAGAGCCAAAGCGAGCGAAGTAGGAAGTCTCTCCGACCGCACCATTTACAGTCTCTCCTCCCTCAGTTTGCAAACCCCTTAAAACGCAGAAGGTCTCCGAATCAGTTTTGAACCTGTAACGCAACTTTGACGCTGCTAAACATTTGGTTCGTAAAAGCCGATCAGACAGGCACCTCCATGCTATAATAAACAAAAAGAAAGGGCTTAAATGCGAAGCATTCTTTTAATCACCTTGTTTTTTTGTTTATCCACCCTACTAGCGGAAAATCCACCTAAGCATTCTAGTCCGGATACAGCTCAGACGAAAATCTCGCGGCCTGAAAACGGAAACCCGCTTCCCGAATCAATCAAACTTCGAAATGAAATCCGATCGTCGATCCAATCTCGATCCGGCGACTTCACTTTTTCCAAATCCATTGCTTTCAAAAACTGCAAAGCAGCCACCCGTCGTTTTGGAGATTCGGAAGATGCTTTGCTTTTGCAGGCCAAAGTGGATGGGAACAAGCTATCGCTTAGATATGCGGCAGAACAAAGTGATGAACCGGCTCCCGGTCAAGCGCCTGAGACGTATAGCGAGCTTGCGCGAAGTCTCAAGCCCTCGCACACCCAATCCCCTCTGGAATCCCCCTCCTCCACAGGCTCGGTTTACAAGACGCTTACTTGGACGGGAGTGGCTACAGAAAAGCACCCCTCAGAACAAGCTGCTTTTATTCCTGTTCGCTTTAGCCGAAACAGCTGGGACAAATCCGAAACACTCATGAGCGGCACTCGCTCGCTCGATGGAGATTTTGGCGCTTTCATGATGGGCCCCTTTGTTCCCGCCGACTTCGATATGAGGGCGGAGCGGATTGCACGCGTTTTTACTTTGGCCGACTCTCATGGAAATTTGGTCAAACTCAGAGCCACTTATCCCAAAACAGGCGGGGCCGCGTTTAAAGTCTTTTACAGCTGTGGGAATGGGTTTGGACTTGAGCCCTCAGACGACTGCTTCACTCCTGCTACGCTGATGAAAAAATTTCCCCGTGCTACGAAATCAGCCGTCGATGCCATTGACTGGGCGGCTAAATTGAAATTTGAAAAAGAATAGGCCCTTTGGGTGACCGCTACACTGCTGTCCGGTTCATTTTAGATATTGAGTACAAGCTCTCGTATATAGAACGTCCTGCAGCGTTAGTGGGTAGCGAACCCTTTTGACGCGGTGGTTATTAGTGATAAATTTAGTTACGGTGATTATCCGTCGACCAGAAATGGCCCTTTATCCCACTTATCCGTCGTCTAGGACCTAGCGTGCGATCTTAAACTCAACCTTGGGATTTATCATTTCGTTGTAGGAAATAAGTTTATCGGTCGAGACTTTATCGATCCGGTGGTTTACAACTTCACTCACACGAGCTTGATCGATCTTCAAAACCTTCGCTAAGTCCACCTGAGAAAGATGCTTTTCGACCATGTATTTCACCAAACTTTGGCAAAGCTCCCAGCGAAACCTCTCTGTTGGACTTGCGCTAGGCCCCACCATGAGAGTTCCTTCGACGTTCTTAAGCTGGCTTTTAACCGAGCGAGCGCAGCAGCCTCTCCAATGATTATATGAGCGGTATTTTATCGTCGGTACTTGGTTGAACAATAAAAACGCCTTGAAGACGCTCCTTTTTGGGGATTGGGCAATCTAACTCCTTCAGCACGAGATCCTTTTTTACTTCGCTGTTTTGAAGGCACACGACAAAATCCGGAAGATAGGCCACTGCTTTGCCCTGTCGGCACAACTCCAACGCAGATTCCATCATCGTCACTTTGAAGGCAACATTGCGCGGTAACTTATGGTTGCGCCAAGCATCTAGTCCCATTGACCCGGCTCAATTTAAGAGCCTTAGCAATTTTCAGTAGAGTAGCCCTTCGAGGCATTGATGCCGAACCAAAAAGTCTCGAAAGAGGGGCTAGGGTCACTGTCAACGATAAGCCGATATCGACGAAAATGGATTTCGAGTCCGGCGCTCTTGCGTTGGATTTGGGGTGGCTGCGATTCGCTCGCTAGGACATTGAACCCGATCGTCAGTTGACTAAGGTTGCGCTGAATGTCTATTTGGTCGGATGATTTTTCGGGGGGTAAGAACTCTAGGGCTTGTCGCAATTCTAAGTATTTTGCCTTTTTTGGCGTTTGGATCCGGAGGGTACGAGACTCGGGCGAGTCGGTGTGCATTGCAATTATTGCAAAAGGCACGGCCGGCCCTTGATCGGGTTTTGTCCGTGCTTTCCGCGGCTAGGTCAAAGGGTAACCTGCAGATTTTTCCGCAATATTATGAATCGCTGGCGGAAGCGGAGCGAGAGGGGCGGCTGATTCTTCTTCCCGGTGAGTTTAAGGGAGAGGCCCAAGCTGGCATAAACGGCGAACCAGTTATTCCCATGGTTTTCGATCGCTCTCCGGCAGCTGTGGCGGCAGTGGAAGCTTTGTTGGATAGGGATCCTCCAGCCGTTGATCCGAGGTGGATTGAAGTTGGACTAAGCAATGGTTACCTGACTCGCAAAAGCAATCTTCTGAGACTGGCGAAACCCTATTGGGTTGAAATGACCATAAAACTCACCGATGGAACTTGGTTTGATATGGGATTTCGATGCGGGGATTGCCTTTAAGCGGTGGCAAAAGTGCCCGTTCCATTCGTTGAGAGCCTGGATCGCAGTCGGCAAATTTCAGATCGCTACGGTCCCGTACGCACTGCTTAGCGGTCTCATAAATTGAATAAGTACCTGTAATTTAAATACAATACACTGCCCATCGCTTGGGGTGGCGAAAGTTTGAGCTTTGCGCGCTCCTTTCTGCTATAGACCGCGCCATGAAACTATCCTTCGTTCGCATCGTGAGTCTGGTGTTCCTGGCTCCAACTCTAGCTTGTTCTGCGGATGCAGTAAGAGTTCGAGATCGTCACATTCCTTGCGCTATTTATCTTGCAGAAGCAGCGCAGGTAGGTGGGGTTCGCGTGATAGACGACACGAATGCCGTGTCCTTTGCCCCTCTCGATATCAAAAAGTTCGACGAAGCACTGAAGGAACTTTCCCACCTGCCCGATGGCCGCTGGATGGTGGTCGGCCTTCCTTTATATGGGAGAGAGAGCCAGGGGTTTCTAAAAGCGTTGCGCGAGACGCTCGAGGCGAATGGCATAAAGGACCCCGATGTTCGCAATCTTCCTCGTCCGGGCGGTGGTCTAGCTCAAAAAGCCGTGGAAGAATTGCGCTACTTGCTTCCCCACCCCATGGATTATCAAGATCCAGTCAAAACAGAAGTTGCCAGCGGTTTGGGAGCTCTGGCTGTTTCTGAAACAGGCGTAGCTGTTTTTGCGTTTGCTTTTTTTCCAAAACCCGTAGCCGCAGGGCTCATCGTTGCAGGCTTGGCGCACAATATTCCACTTACCGTATATCGCCGTTCCATGGGGAATTGGATCAACCGATCGACAGGTCGGTTTTGGGAAAAATTTAGCAAAGAAACTCTGGTGAGCATGGTCGCTAGCGGTTGCTACTACACCGGCGCCAACTGGCAAGAGTGCGGGTCCCAGCCGCTAGCCAGCGCGGTTCGAGAGTTTTTTGTGACCCAGTGGCCGAGCATGGTGAATCACGGCATTTTCTTTGCCACAACGTTTTCTGGAATTTACTTGTGGGATCAGATCAAAAGCAGAACTCCAGAGGGCAATGCCGAAGTTCGAAGGACGGCGCCAGTACTCTTTGGTTCGGTATTCACGATTACTTCCCCACTGCTGATCTTGGCCAGCACCATGCAGCCGATTGTAGATCTATCGATTCCGCTCACACAGATGTCCATCGGCTTAAATGGAGCGCAGATCGCGTTGGGAGTTCTCGCAGTGAACGGCCTCGCAATTTGGAGGTGGCCACTTCTACTCAACTCGACAGTTCCCTTGGTGGAATACGGATACTATCGAACTCTTTCCAAGGTATTGGAACCCTTAGGGCGTTTGACCAACAAACTCTTTCAAAAGCTTCTGCAAGCCAAGGAAGAGAAACCAGCCGAAGAACCAACGGTGGATTAGGGTTACCGAAATAAACTTTAGGAAAAACCGCAATACTATGGTTTACCTCGCTTAACAGGTAAATGGGCGTTGGTCGTTCTTCCATCGCCGGTTCTCACGTTAGCGAGGCACGATGTATCGATTAATATTGGCGATTTTGGTGGTCTCTCCGCTTGTTTGGGCGTCAGCGGATTTGCTGAGTTCTGGCAAGTGCTCGATGGGGCAGGTCAACAACGGTTGGAAAACCTATACGGCAGGCGTCGATCCGACCCTGCTCGACACCCACGTGACCTACTGGCGATACACGGTGGAAATCCCTCAGGACTACCGGTTTGGAATTCGGGTTAAAGGCAAATTTCCCTACGGCACCTATACATCGTTTAATGTTTACGATCAGGACGCAAAAAATCGGGGAGATTCGCTTCCTGATGTTTCCATCCTTCCCGATAAAGGTTCGATTAATCCGTATCTTCCCAAAAGCGACTATTTTGCTCCGAACCGCAGTTTTACCGTTCACGTCGTTCCTACGGAGTTTAAGAAAGACTTTGTCAATTCTATTGCCTTGCCCTTGAGAAAATCGCCCACCGAAAAAAAAGCCATTGAGCTTTGGTACCGGATTTATGAGCCCTTGCGAGATGGAAATGGCGGCGTGGCCATTCCAGAGCTCGAAGTATTCGACCCGGCAACTGGAAAGCCCAT
>CAZTDN010000007.1:0-2171 GCA_964611895.1 uncultured Pseudobdellovibrionaceae bacterium | reverse complement strand
TCTTCCAAAGACCTGAAAAAAGACGCTGATGGGAAAATCACCGTGGTTTTGGGCCCCGGTGAGTTTGCGCAAACGCAGGCGGCGAAACAGATGAACTACCTCAACAAGGAAGATTTGCCGACGGTGTTTATCGTTTATCGGAACCTGATGTCCTCAGACACCTTTGCGGGGCGCTTTAGCGATCCCGTTCGCACGCCTCCTTGGTCCACGGAGCTTCTCGATAAGGCTCCCACACTCGAGGATGCAGAAGCCTTGATGGAAAACCAGCAAGCGCACCGTATTTTAGAAAAGTTTGGGGCTTCGGAATATGCGCCCCAAGGGTATTTCACCACGTGGGCAGAACTGGTCGATCAGGGGCCGCAAGATTTCATGGCCGAAAAGTAGACGGAACGCTTAGTTCTAGTCCACGTTTCCGGTGATGATGAAATAAGGGAACACGTTTCTCGGTTCGAATTTCACTGTGACGGAAGCAAAGTACTTGCGGAACAAGGACACCATTAATCGAGAGTTTTGATAGATAATAAATTTCCCACCACTTCGCAGCGCTTTGCGAGTTTCCTCGACGATGCGTTCGCGCTCATCACTGGGAATCACCGTAAACGGGATGCCAGAAAGCACCACATCGGCTCCTTGAGGGCAACGCGCTCTCACCGACGGGAGAACTGCCAATACGCTTCCCTCGACTAGCGTCAGCCGAGGGTCCTTGGTTTTGCGCAGCTGTGCAATGAAACCCGGGTTGATCTCAATGCAATACAAATGGCTGCTTGGGGCGAGGTGTTTGAGCAATGCATGCGTAAAAACCCCTGTACCAGGTCCGTATTCGATGGCGATTTCTGAATCAACACTAATCTGCTTAAGGACGGAGCGGATAGCATAGCGCGAGCTCGGAAACAAACTCGCCACATGGCGAAAATCACGTACCGCCGTGAATAAATGGCGAACAGAATCAGTTAGCTTGCGCTTCATGCAGCTTCTTCCATGTCCGAATTTTACACCTGAAAGAGGAGTGAGGCACTAACGGCTAGCAGGATCGTACTTTCCACTTGCGATGATCTGGATGGGGACTTCCGCCACTTGGGTAAAGTCCGCTCCTTCTTCTAGCAGTGTCTGGCACATGGAGTCGATCGAAGCGTCTCCACTGGAAATCCCTGCCTTTAAGGCAGAACACTTTTCAATTATCCACGCGGGGTAGCGTTTGGGCAAAGGCACCACACTAATGCCCGGCTCCAGTTGGAGCACGGGTGTCTCCGGAGCGAGTTGAAAGTCTACGAAGGCCATTTCCTGATACCCTGTATCCAGCAGCCCGTCCGGCGAAAACTGAGGAAAGGTCAGAAACAGCCCCGTGATGTTTTCGAAGATTTTGCGTTCGTGTCCTGGCGACACCTGGCAATAGGGGGTGAGGGCTGAAGGTAGCCGCTGCGTGCTCAATGTTTTTTCAAGTGCCGTCGCTGGCAAGTAGTTGCGAAAAACCCGCGCCCCTGCCGGAGCTACAACCGCTGTTTTGGGCACTCCCTTTACCGAGACGTTCTGAGTATGTGGCCTATCCAAATGACTGCGACTGGAATTTTCCACCGGGGAAAGCCGAGTTTCGGGCGAGCCCTTCAGCGCTTCCCAGCGGTCCTGGGCGCTTTCAATAACAGCTCGCTCCAGCAAGAGAGTGGCGCAAGGCAAAGCGCTGCTCGCATGCAGAATGCAATAAAAAGCAAATAATTTCAATGCTTTAGTTATGATTCCCCCGGCTACCTGCTTGGAATTCCAGGATTATAACGCGCAGCCCCAACAGTTTCCAGTAGCAAGAAGTGTCACCGCTTCTGGCGCAGGTGTCGGGCCCGCGGTGACACACCGTATTTTGACTTCTCGACCCTGCGTTCTAAACTCGAGCCTGTTCCAGCCTTACTAACAGAAGTACCAAAATCAGGGGGTTACATGGGTTTCGCAAGAACCGCGTTCGTGCTTGCCGTTGTATTAGGTATTTGCGCCAACGCCCGCACGATTACGGACGAAGAAAGAGCAAGTGATTTTGAACAACTTGGCTCGATGCTCCATTCTCACTACGGTCCGTACGACTATAAGAAAAACCTCTTCAAGATAGATCTAGAGGCTTTGGTTAAAAAATACTCGGACGAATCCAAAGGCCTGACTAACTTGGAGTTCTACCACCAGATCAATAA
>CAZTDN010000006.1:92440-106830 GCA_964611895.1 uncultured Pseudobdellovibrionaceae bacterium | reverse complement strand
TTTCCGAAGTAGTGGATAAGTGGGGCCGAGAGTGTAAGTATGCCGACAAGCCATTGCAATTAAGCAGACGTTCAGAAAAAGTGCCCGGCAGATTTGACTGGCTCTGCGCCACCCCCATCAGCTGCGATAATTACGATCGTGGCCCTAAACATTTTATCGTTGCTTTTGAAGGGGATGGAGTCACGAAGCTAAATGGACGCGAAGTCGTTAAATGTCCAAACGTCGTGGATTGTGTCGAGAATGAGCTGCCATTGACTCCAGCTTTTACCGCAACCGAACTCGCTCAAATGGAAAAACACCAAGTCCGTTCTTCCGCTCCCGCAACTCATCGTCCTTAATTCTGGTACGCGGTTACTTTTGGAAAACCCCCATGGGTACCGCGGATATTCGCGGAGATTTATCTAATCAAACTCTCGATGTTCGTCGTTGCTTTGAGGATCTCAGGATCGGTTCGCATCAATTCTCCTATTCGTGTCACGCCATGAAGAATGGTCGTGTGATCCTTGCCCCCCATGAACTTCCCGATTTCTGGATAGGACATGAGCAGGTGCCGCCGCATCAAATACATACAAATCTGTCTAGGAACGGAGAGCTTGCGGGTGCGTTTATCCGACCGAATATCCGTCGTTCGGATATTAAACTGCAGCGCGACTAGTTTGAGAATAGCGTCGGGAGTTAGTTCGTGTTTGATCTTGGGGGAAATGTCTTTGAGTGTCTGTCGAGCGAGGTCCTCCGATACGGGCACATTGGTCAATGCGGCATATGCTTGTAGTCGGTGAAGGGATCCCTCAAGCTCGCGAATGTTTGTCGTGATGTGAGTTGCGATGTAAGCAGCCACTGCATCTGGAAGCTCAATATGCTCCTTGTCGGCTTTGTTTTTTAGGATCGCGATCCTGGTTTCAATTTCCGGAGGCTGAACGTCGGCCACCAATCCCCACTCAAAACGAGTTTGAAGTCGGTTTTCCAATCCTTGAATATCTTTTGGGTAGCGATCGGAAGTGATGACGATTTGTTTCCGTGCCTCGTGGAGATAATTGAAGGTGTAAAAAAACTCCTCCTGAGTGCGTTCTTTGCCCGCTAAAAAATGGATATCGTCCAGCAACAGCACATCACAATGGGTTCGGTACTTTTCCCGAAAGTCCTTCATGCGGTCTGTTCGAATGGCCTGAATCAATTCATTAGTGAAGCTCTCGCTCGTGAGAAAAAGTATACGCGTTTGAGGATTGGCTTTATAAATGGCGTGGCCGATGGCTCGCAATAAATGGGTTTTTCCTAGACCGGCGCCGCCAAAAATAAAAAGCGGGTTGTAACAAAGGCCGGGTTGTTTAGCGACCGCCTGACATGCGGCGTGAGCGAACTGGTTTGAAGTGCCGATGACGAAAGTTTCAAAGGAATATTGCCCATCAAATGGGTTGCCCCCCTGCCATTCCACCGCAAACGACCCTTGGACCGGAATCCCATCATTCTGTACGTATAGGTCTATGCGCGTTTGGGGCAACTTAAAGTCTTTAAGGACGGTGGTGAGGGCGGGCAGACATTTTTGCTCAAAGCTCTCTTTGGAAAACTGGTCTTGGAAGCGTATTTCGAGGACCCCGGGCGCCTCGCCTTCAAACGAGGTTCCCTCGACCAGCGAGTGGTAAATATGGGGTGGAAGGTATGATTTTAGCTTCCCCCGAACCCTATCCCAAAGTGAGTCTTCCATGCTGTTGTAAAGATTCAGATATCTAACAAGCGCTTCATGCTTTGGCAACGAAGCAGAAGCGCCGAAAGCCTGCGCGGCAGCCGTTGACTTAGCTATGGTCAGCCATTATGGTGCGACGGACTATTTTTTTGAGGAAATTTTATGAAAAGAACCTATCAGCCAAGCCGTGTGAAGCGGAAAAGAAAACATGGTTTCCGTAAGCGCATGAGTCGTAAAGACGGCCGGCTCGTTCTTTCCCGGCGGCGCCGCAAAGGGCGCAAAAAACTGGTTGTAACCATCGGAAAGAAATGAGCGCGGTTCAGCCGAAGTCTTTTCCGAAAGAAGCTCGCCTTCTCAAGAGCAGAGAGTTTTTTCTTCAGCCCTGCGAACGATTTCACACCCCGCATTTTCGATTTTTTTATAGTCGTGAAGGCTCGGGGAGGCTGGGGGTCTCTCTATCCAAGAAGGTTCTTCGACATGCAGTTGCCCGCAATCGGGTAAAGCGTTTATTGCGAGAAGTTTTTCGGCAGGAACGATCTGAGCTTCGTGGAGTGGATCTACACATTATCGGTCGTGACGAGCTCAAAAAAGACTGGGCAGCTCTCAGCAAAGAGGGCGTCGAAAAGGAGTTCCATCGGTGGGAAATGGCGCTGCAGCGGCCGTAGCGGGCGCTACTGTTCGGGTGCTTTCATGTTCGGTGCATGCCCTGACGGGTGCCGGCACTTGCTGTCGATTTGCTCCGTCGTGTTCTCAATATACGGTTGAGGCATTTCATAAACACGGTTTTTTCAGAGCGGTTGCTCTGTCGTGTGTTCGTCTAGCGCGGTGTCACCCCTGGGGTGGGTCTGGACACGATCCAGTGCCGGCTAAATAGAGGGAATTTATGGGAAATCGTACTTGGTTAGCGGTCGCACTCTGTTGTTTGGTTTGGTTCGGGTACATGCGGTGGTTCGCCCCCCCTCCCCTAGTAGCTCCCACAGAAGCAGGTGCTCCGGCCGCAGCTCTTTCAACGCCGGCAAAATCTACTTTGACTCAGGGGGATGGTGTCCCTTCGAGCGCCGGGATTTCGGGGTCTCCCTTTTCCATCAAGCCGGCGGCTCCGGGCGCAAGTGCTTTGGAGCTGAAAAACGTCGTTCAAGAAACCGTATTGGCCGCGTCTGGCGCCAAGATCGCTTCGGTTCGACTTTTGGATTTTAATCAGACGCTGAAAAAAGATTCTCCCAAGATAGAGAGCGTCGATCCGGTGCGCATGCCGCACGCCTTTGGCACTTTATTTACGGAAGGTTCGCTGGCTGACTTTAGCGTGGGAGTCTATGCGCAGAAGAGAGCTGGCGGGAAAGTAGTTTTTGAAAAAACGCATTCCGGCGTTTCGGTAACAAAATCATTTTCTCTCGAAGGGAACAGCTATTTTGTCGACGAGGAGATACAGATTTCATTTCCACCCGGGGAGCGCAAGGACTGGGGTTATCTCTACGTTCCTGTAGGTGGGCGAGAACTCACGGAGCAGGTAGAAGATCCGCTGCAGGCGTGGGAGGCAGTCGCTTTTCAGAACGACTCTGTTTCTCGAAAAACCCTAGGGAGTATCAAGCAAGGCAGCGAGGTGGTTCAGGGAGACACGAAGTGGGTTAGTTTCGGTAACCGGTATTTTTCCAATGTTGTGATTAATGAATCGACGATAAATCCAGATGTCGTGTTTGAAAAAAATGGCGACTTTGCGGGTGTTTATTTTCGGTTTCCTCTGCTTGTCAAAGCAGACTCTCGCTCTCTGCAGTTCAAACTAAAAAATTACTCCGGTCCTAAAGAGTATTCTGAGCTGGGAAAAGTGCCTGGCTTAAAAGGGCTGATAGACTACGGAATGTTTTCTGTTCTCGCATACCCGCTCCTGGAACTGCTACGGTTTTTCAATCGCTTTGTACACAATTATGGGTTGGCCATTATTTTGCTGACTTTGTTGGTGCGCATACTTTTTTACCCCCTCTCCCTTAAAAGCTATCAGTCCATGAAGGCGATGCAGAAGCTTCAGCCCCAGATCAACGCACTCAAAGAAAAATACAAAGACGACGCTCAAAAATTTGGGCAGGAGCAAATGGCGCTGTTTCGAGCGCATAAAGTAAATCCTGCCGGAGGGTGCCTGCCGGTTTTAGTGCAGATGCCCGTGTTCTTTGCGCTCTACGCGGTGTTGCAAAACTCGATCGAACTGTTTCACGCGCCGTTTTTTCTTTGGGTTCAGGATCTTTCGTCTAAGGATCCGTATTATGTTTTCCCGGCACTGATGGGAATTTCGATGTTTCTACAACAGAAAATGACGCCGGCTGTTGGGATGGATCCCGCGCAACAGAAAATCTTGCTTTTCATGCCCCTCATTTTTTCTTTTGTGACCATTAGCCTTCCGGCGGGGTTAACAATGTATATTTTTGTGAGCACTCTTCTTGGCATACTGCAGCAAGTTCTAATGAACCGAGAGCAGAAGCCTAAAGGACCATTGATCGCTGCTGCTCAGCCCTCTCGGGGCAAGTAAGCAGGAGTGAATGAGTCTTATTAAGCGCAGCGCATTAAGTTTAGAAGACACCATTTTCGCGTTGTCTAGCGGAGGGTTGCCTTGCGCCGTTGCGATCTTGCGCCTTTCAGGGCCCCGCGCTTTTGCCTATGTACAGGAACGGTTTCGGGCTGCCGCAGGGAGTTGGATGCCGCAGCGCGGAATGGCTTATGGAGTTGTGCTTGACGCGCTGGGCCGTAAAATTGACTCCGTGGTTTTGCTTTCGTTCGTAGCCCCGAATTCCTTTACAGGACAAGATGTCATTGAAATCCAATGCCATGGGTCTTTGGCAATCGTCGAAAAGTTGCAGAGCGAGCTCGTTGAATTTGGGTGCCGCACCGCAGAAAAAGGCGAGTTTTCCTACCGCGCCTTCCTCTATGGACGTTTGGATGCTTCGGAGTTGGAGAACCTGGGAGACTTGTTTTTGGCCAGAGACGCAGCTGATCTCAATCGGGTTTTCTTGCGAAAGGACGCTTGTTTAGAGTCGGAAATCCAAAAGGTTAAGGAAGATCTAACCCGGCTCCAGGCGATTCTGGACACAGCGGTAGATTTTTCTGAAGAGTATGGTCACGTGGCGCATTCGTCCTTAGAGCCCCTCTCTCGAGCGAAAACAAAATGCACTGAGATAGCTGGTAGATATGAAGCCTTTAGATCGGGGAGTGGTGTTCCACGATTGGTTTTGGCCGGTAGGCCAAATGCGGGCAAGTCTTCTCTGTTCAATGCCTTGCTTTGTCGGTATCGGGCCATTGTGCATGAAATGCCAGGAACTACCCGAGATGTTATCGAAGACGATATAGAGCTAGGCGGTCGACGTTGGAAGCTTGTCGATACCGCTGGAGTGAGGGTTGCAGACTCGCGGACCGAGCAGCAAGGGATTGAGCTCGGGGCGGATTTTCTTGCTGCCGCCAGTTTTTGGATTTTGGTGATTGACGGAACCAAAGGCATTTCCGAATCGGAACACCAGCTTCTTGAACAATATGGGGCAACCCCCCACCTTGTTGTTTGGAACAAAAAGGATCTTCCTAACTGTCTCCCGGCGGATCGGAGCTCCCGGCAGATTCCCGTTTCAGCTTTGACCGGAGACTCCGTGTTGGAATTAGTGGCACTCTTAGAGGCGCGAGCTGCCGAACTTCAGCAGACTGCCGCGCCTTTACCAACGTCCCTTCAAAGCAAGCGCTTGAGAGAGGCCGCCGGGCTTCTCGGGGAAATCGAGGTCGGGTTGGCGCATTCAGTTCCACCAGAGGTACTGGGGGAGTTGAATCGGACAGTTCTTCGGACTTTAGAGTCTGTGGTGGGAGAAGTAGGGGTCGAAGAAGTTCTCGATCGCGTTTTCTCTGAGTTTTGCATAGGAAAATGAATCAATGTTCCACGTGAAACAAATCGCTAAGACAACCGCTGATTCCCAGCCCCCTCCAGTGCTTGTCATTGGTGGTGGCCATGCAGGGATAGAAGCTGGCCTTGCCAGTGCTCGAATGGGGGTTCCGACGGTTCTCATCACAATGGATGCGTCGAAGATCGGTGAAATGTCCTGCAACCCTTCCATTGGTGGGGTCGGCAAGGGTCAGTTGGTAAAGGAGCTGGATGCCCTGGGAGGGCAGATGGGGAGGACCGCCGACTTTACAGGAATCCAGTTTAAGCGCCTGAATACGCGTAAAGGGAGTGCCGTTCAAAGCTCTCGATGTCAGTCCGACAAAAAGCAATACGCCCTGCTAATGCAAAAGACCGTGGCCCAACAGAGCGGACTACGGGTTCTGGTCGCTGAAGTGAAAGAGATCTGTTCTCGCAATGGCAAGGTTTCGGGCGCCAAGGTGAGGACTCCGAGTGGTTCAATCGAATTCATCGAGGCCAGCGCCATTGTAGTTACCTCAGGCACTTTTATGAAGGCGCTTATGCATTGTGGTGGGGAACAGAACCCCGGAGGAAGGTTTGGAGAAAAGAGTTCATTAGGCCTCTCCGATTCCCTAAGAGAACTGGGGTTTACGATTCAGCGACTAAAAACTGGCACGCCTCCGAGGCTTTTCGCGGGGAGCATTGATTTTTCTAAGATGGATCGGCAAGAAGGCGACCGTCCCCCCAGGAAGTTTAGCTTTTGGGACACAAGGGTTTTGCTTCCCCAGGTCGATTGTCACCTGACCTATTCCAACCCCCAGATGCATGAAACCATTCGGGCAAGTTTAGACCGCTCGCCCTTGTACAGCGGCCAAATTAAGGGAATAGGCCCAAGGTATTGCCCTTCCATCGAGGACAAAGTTGTAAAATTCCCCCAAAAAGACCGCCACCCTTTGTTTTTTGAACCCGAGGCGCTGGATTCGGACTGGATTTATCCTAACGGAATCTCTACTAGCCTCCCCGCCGATGTGCAGGAGGCATTTGTTCGTACTATCGTGGGTTGCGAAAATGCCCGTTTTGCTCGCTACGGCTACGCCGTGGAGTACGACTGCATCGATCCCAGGCAGCTTTCAAAGAGTTTTGAAGCAAAGCATCTCCCCGGCCTCTTCCTAGCGGGTCAGGTAAATGGGACCTCTGGGTACGAAGAAGCGGCGATTCAGGGGCTGATGGCTGGAATCAATGCGGCTTTGAGAGCCAAGGGGGCACCCAGCTTTTCCCTTTCACGTGCAGAGTCTTACTTGGGAGTACTCATAGATGATTTGACTACTCATGGGGTAAGCGAGCCCTACAGAATGTTTACTTCTCGTGCGGAGTTCCGGCTTTCTTTGAGGGAGGACAATGCGGATTTGCGACTCACTCCCTATGGCCATGCGCTGGGACTCATTAGTGATGGCGAATTTGAAAGGTTTCAGCAGAGGCAGGAGGCCTTGAGCGCTGGAAAAGAAGCCTTGGGTAGAGCGATCGTCAAGCCTAGCCAAGAGGTCGACTCCTATTTAGCTACTCTAGGCTCATCCCCATTGTCTCAGTCCCAGCCGGCTCTTCAGCTTTTGAAGCGCCCAGAGGTCGGTTTGGAAGACCTGTTTTCGCTCTGCCCAAGCCTTTTCTCTCGAGATTTAGCGGCCGAAACCGCTGAAACGCTCGAAATCGAGGTTAAATATGCGGGTTATATCGAGCTCCAGCGGCAGGAAATCGAGAGATTGCGAAGAATGGTGGATACGGCAATACCGTCTGAGTTGGATTTTCGGCGGGTTTCAGGGCTCTCCTATGAGGTCAGAGAAAAGCTGACTTCAGCCCGGCCCTCTAGCCTTGCGGATGCCTCGTCTGTCCCGGGGGTTACGCCCGCGGCTTTGACCGCTCTTCTATTTCATTTGCGCCAAAAGGAGTCCGCCTCTGCTTAGAGAAAAGTTCAAAGCCCACGCGGCTTCGCTTCCCAGCGTTCGGCCGGAAGAAGTGGAAATGTATGATGCCTATTTCGCTCTCCTGCGTGAGTGGAACGGGAAAATCAATCTTGTGTCGCGCAAATCGATCGAAACTTCTTTCGCCTACCACTTCGCGGATAGTGTATGGATTGCCCAAAAAGCATTTGAGTGTCTCGAAGGAAGATCTCTGCGGGACTTGGGGACTGGGGCAGGCTTTCCAGGCCTGGTATTTGCGATTCGTTTCCCCGAAGTGGCGGTGTGCCTCTATGAAAAGCTGGCCAAGCGACGTTTGTTTCTACAAGAAGTTATCACCCAGCTGGGGTTGAGCAGGGTCACGCTGTATGGCGCCCTTCCAGACCAGCTCTACACGGATCTGTTTACTGCCCGTGCGGTGCTCCCTGTTCCGGAGCTTTTCCCGTTTATGCATCGCCACTTTCGCAATGGCGGCCGCCTCCTCGTGAGTCTCGGTGGCGGTGTCGATATTCCAGAGGCACCTAAGCCCTATCGACTCCTTTCCACCGGATCTTACGAACTGCCAGAGGGTGCTGGGAATCGTAAAATCGCGGTGTATGAGCATCGTTCCACGTGAAACAAACCCACGGAGGATTTGTTCCACGTGGAACGATAAAGAGCTGGCGTTTTTCAGTGGTTGGTCAGCCGGAAGTTCCGTCGATTAGTCGAGAGTATTCGGAATATTCAAAGCGAAGAGAAATACTTTGAATACAGGCGGATCTATGTGATAAAAATACCAGGCATCTCCAAAAAACTATGACAAACATCATCGCGATCGCCAACCAAAAGGGTGGCGTAGGAAAGACCACAACGGCTGTTAATCTTGCGGCTTGCTTGGCGGCAGCAGAGCGACGGGTGCTTTTGGTCGATCTCGATCCCCAGGGCAATGCTTCTAGCGGACTGGGTTTGGATCGAGCTTCCTTCGCCGAAAAAAACATTTACCATGTGCTCGTAGATGAGCTCCCAGTTCGGGAGGCGATTTACTCGACGGAGCTGGAGTACCTCAAGGTAGTCCCCGCCGACAACAATCTCAGTGGCGCCGAAGTCGAACTTGTCCAGGCCATCGCACGGGAAACCCGACTTAAAAACGCATTTGAAGATCTTCAGGGCTTGGGGGCAAACGGGTTTGATTATGTCATCATCGACTGCCCTCCTTCCCTCGGGCTTTTGACTTTGAACTCGCTCACCGCTGCGCACTACTACCTGATTCCACTTCAGTGTGAGTACTACGCGATGGAGGGGCTGAGCCAGATTTTGCGAACCGCAGAACTCGTTCGCAAAGGTTTGAACCGAGAGCTGAAGCAGCTGGGGATTTTATTGACGATGTACGATTCGCGGAACAACCTTTCGCGCCAAGTGCTTCAAGAAGTCCAGAGCCATTTTAAGGGGTCGGTTTTTGAAACCGTTGTGCCCCGTAACGTGAAGCTTTCCGAGAGTCCCAGCCACGGGAAGCCGGTTATTCTGTACGACATTAGTTCCACAGGATCGCAAAGCTATCTTGCTCTGGCGCAAGAAGTGATGCACCGCTTGGAAACCAAAGAAGAGATTACCGAAGTCACCGCAGCGACTGCCGCTTCGATTCCCGTACCTGTATCGGGAATGAATGCGGAAACAACAGGAGTCGACAATGGCCTCACTTGAAATCGACAAGAAAAAAAGCGTTTTGGGCCGGGGCCTTGCGTCCCTGATTCCGGATGCCCCCGGCGCGGAAAAACCCGTTCTGGATGGCTCTGGGAAAAAGGGCTTTTTCCTTTGCGACATTGAGAAAATCGTCCCCAATACCTACCAGCCGCGAAAAATCTTCGCAAAAGAGGCTTTGGAAGAGCTCTCCGAGTCCATCAAGGTGCATGGGATCATCCAACCCTTGGTCGTTCGGCAGCGCGACGGACATTACGAACTGATTGCTGGGGAGCGTCGATGGCGCGCCGCACAAAAAGCGGGGCTCAAACAGGTCCCCGTCGTTGTGAAGGATATTTCTGGTGACGCACCGTCACTCGAAATGGCCATTATCGAGAATGTACAACGCGAAGAGTTAAACTGCATCGAAGAGGCCATCGCTTATCAACAGCTGATCGACGAGTTTCAGCTCTCTCAAGAAGAAATAGCGACGCGCGTCGGCAAAAACCGGGCAACTATCGCAAATACACTGCGCCTTCTCAAACTGCCGTCCGCCATTCGCGAAGACATTACTTCGGGTAAAATCACCATGGGGCATGCGCGCGCATTGCTGGCTCTGGATAGTATGGATGACCAGCTCGCTGTGCGAGAACTCGTGCTGAAGAAAAAGCTTTCCGTTCGCGACACGGAGCGTAGGGTAAATGAGATTCTGCGTTCGAAGAACCAAGCACCTGGAGAGCAAAAGCTCCCCGACGCTAATTTCAAAGCGCTCGAGGAGGATTTGCGCCGTGTGTTGGGGGCGCCCGTGCGAATGGTGGGCTCACCTTCCCATGGATTTATTCAGATTTCGTACGGAAACTCCGCCGAATTGATGAGGCTGGTAGACGTACTCAAAGGGCAAAATGTTCCTACGCCGGTCGGATCCGTTTGATCTCCCTTCTGTAAGCCACGACGTTACCGTCGTTTTACAAAAAGGGTGCCACTTAGAAGGGCGTCTCCAGTTTGAGGGGACCGCCCGTATCGACGGTCATTTCAAAGGCGAAATTTTTACCCCCGACATTTTGGTCATTGGGGACGAGGCTCAGGTCACCGGCCAGGTCGAAGCCGATGTGGTCGTGATCTCCGGCCATTTTACCGGGGATGTTTTCGCTACGCAGCGAGTTGAAATCCAAGCTCCCGCTGTTGTCCGTGGAACGATCCAGACAGCCATTCTTCAAGTAGACGAAGGCGCTGTCTTTGAAGGTAAGACAAAGATGCTCGGCCCCCTTCCCGCGTTGCGCAGCTCCGCTTCTACATAAACCGATTTGCTCTCCCACTTGCCTTGACACTCTTTTTACCAGCGTGATAGCTGTTCTGGCGCGCCCGCACCCGGAGAGCCTCCGGTAAATAGAGCGGTAAAAAAAGAAATACTATGCACCACGAGCCGGTTCTTATTCCCAACATGACGCTTCTAATTCAGGTGGGGATTTTCTTTGCCTGTTATTTTGTTTTGGACTCCTTGGTCTATCGGCCTTATCTCGCCCTGCTCCGCGCGCGCCGAGAACAAACTATTGGATTGAAAGCGGCAGCGGAAAAAGATCGGGCCGAAGCTGAAAGGCTGAAGGCGAGTTATGAGGCCTTTCTAAAGTCTGAGCGGAAAAAGATCGGTGCCTGGGCAGATGAGGAACGGAAAAAAGTTCAAGAAGAAGAGCGAAGCCGGATCCAGTCCGCCCGCGATGCCGCGGCCAAAACGAGCGAAGCTGCTAGAGTGGTTCTTGAAGAAGAGACCCAAAAAGCCCGTAAAAGTTTGGATGGTACGGTATTGGAGTTTTCGAGTGCGATTGTATCCAAAATGCTGGGCCGAAGCGTGCAGGTTTCTCCTTCCGTTTCAAAACAAGACAAAGGCGTGGAAACGGCGGTGCCCACATGAACCCTGCCTCCACAGAGTTTCTTTCTACGTTGCTCAACTTCTCGGTTGTCGTTTTCATTCTTTGGCATTTTGGTCGCAAGCCGATCGCTGAGGGCTTCCAGGCCCGTAGTCTTGCCATTGGCTCCTCAGTTCAGGAGGCCCGCACCTTGTCCGAAGGCGCAAAAGCGGATCTCGCGCATTGGAAGTCCAAGGCTGATGCCGCTCAGGCAGAAATCAACGCTCAGGTAAAAGACGCCCAGGCCTCGATGGCAAAATTCAAAGAGACCACGCTTGCACGAGTGAATATGGAGACCAAGCGAATCAGCGAAGAAGCGGCGACAGTGATTGCTGCGGAGTCGGCAAAAGCAAAGCGTGTTCTTCGCCGTCAGATTGTGGAGGAGAGCCTCGAACAGGCACGTTTGTATCTCGGCCAAAACGTCGAAGCCAAAGACTCCCAAAAACTTCTTACTGATTACCTGGAAGGGGTTGCTGATGGCCACGTCGGGTAAGGTAGCGAGTCGTTATGCCAAGGCGTTGTTTGACCTGCTCAAAGGGACGCCGGGCGCGGATTCTGTCTTAGCGGAGTTGGAGCAGTTTTCGTCTTTGGAAAAAACGCACCAAGAGCTAGGTCTCTTAATCGCCTCTCCTGGGTTTTCGCTAGAGGACAAGACTCAAGTCGCATTGGATGTAGCCTCAAAAATGGGCCTTTCAAAACCGGCGGTGCAAATTCTCAATGCCGTTTCTAGAATGGGCCGTTTGGCCCAGCTCGCGCCGATTGTGGAACGGCTGAGGGTTTTGTTGCGGGAGAACGAAGGCGTTCAGCCCATCTTGGTTTGGACCGCGCAGCCGGTAACCGAGGGCGACAAGAAAAGCATTGAAGGAAAGTTTGAAAAAGTTTTGGGCAAGAAAGTTGAAGCGACCTACCGTTCCCGCCCGGGTTTAGTGGGGGGGCTCAAAGTCGTGGCCGGCAGCCGAACTTTTGATGGTTCGGTTTCTGGTTGGTTGGATAGCTTGCAAGAACGTTTGGTTGAAGGAGAAGTGTAATGGAGATTCGGGCCGACGAGATTAGTACGATAATTCGCAAACGCATTGAGGAATTCGATAAAGAGGTTCAGGTTGCGGAAACCGGATCGGTGCTAAGCGTAGGGGACGGAGTTGCCAAGATCTACGGTCTGGAAAGCGCCATGGCCGGTGAAATGGTTGAGTTCCCAGGTGGAATGTTTGGCGTGGTACTCAATCTTGAGGAGGACAGCGTCGGGGTAGCAATCTTTGGTGATGTCACTTCTGTAAAAGAAGGAGATACCGTAAAGCGCACCGGAAAAATTCTCCAGGTGCCGGCTGGAGAGGCCCTGATTGGTCGAGTTGTAAATGCGTTGGGACAACCTATCGACGGAAAAGGGCCCATAAACGCCAAAGCCTTTCGTAACGTTGAAATCAAAGCCCCTGGTATTGTAGATCGCCAGTCGGTAAAAGAGCCTTTGCAGACCGGTCTCAAAGCGATCGATTCCATGGTACCCATTGGCCGCGGCCAGCGTGAGTTGATCATTGGAGATCGCCAGACCGGAAAAACCGCTATCGCAATCGATGCGATTATCAACCAAAAAGGCTTGGGCGTTTATTGCTTCTACGTCGCAATAGGACAGAAAGCCTCCACGGTTGCTCAGGTGGTAGAAAAGTTACGCAGCTCCGGTGCGATGGAGTACACAACGGTAATTTCTGCTACTGCAAGCGATCAGGCGCCACTACAGTTTATCGCTCCCTACACAGGCGTTACCATGGCAGAACATTTCCGGGATTCCGGAAAGCATGCTTTGATCGTTTATGATGATTTGACTAAACAAGCGCAGGCTTATCGTCAGCTGTCCTTGCTATTACGTCGACCTCCAGGCCGAGAGGCTTATCCCGGAGACGTTTTCTATCTACACAGTCGATTGCTCGAGCGTGCTGCTAAGTTGTCCGACGCACGGGGCGGCGGGAGCCTAACGGCGTTGCCGATCATTGAAACTCAGGCAGGCGACGTATCGGCGTACATTCCCACGAACGTTATTTCGATTACAGACGGGCAGATATTTTTGGATACGGACCTTTTCTACTCCGGCGTCCGCCCGGCGATTAACGTCGGTCTGTCGGTGTCTCGAGTGGGGGGTAGTGCTCAAGTAAAAGCCATGCGCCAAGTTGCGGGGAGCTTGCGACTGAGCCTTGCACAGTACCGCGAGATGGCGGCATTCGCTCAGTTCGGGTCGGATCTCGATAAGGCCACACAGAACATGTTGGCGCGCGGAGAGCGCATGGTGGCGATCTTGAAACAGGGACAGTACATGCCCCTGCCCGTAGAAAGGCAAATCGTCATTGTTTATGCTGGCACGAGTGGATTCTTGGATAAGCTGCCGGTCGAGCGGATTTCCGAGTTTGAAAAAGCGCTCTACGATCTGATCGACAATAAGCACCCAGAAGTCTTTGCTTCCATCCGGGAGAAAAAGACTTTGGACGATGGTTTGAAGGCCACTTTGAATACGATCATCGAAACCCTTCAATCGACGTTTGCATAATGGCGAGCCTTAAGGACATCAAAAAGCGGATCGGTAGCGTGAAAAACACGCGGCAGATCACGCGCGCCATGAAAATGGTGGCAGCAGCTAAGTTGCGCCGCGCTCAAGAGGCGATTCTAAACTCTCGGGCGTATGCCTATCGGATCTATTCTGTTTTGATTTCACTTTCTCGGATGCCGGATGTTTCGCACCCGTATTTGGAAAAGAGAACGGAAAAACGGATTCGTGTTGTGGCATTGGCCGGCGAACGCGGTCTTTGTGGCTCCTTCAACTCATCCGTTTTCAAAGAGGCGAGTCGATTTACGAAGCAGAAGCAGGCCGAGGGTGTTGAAGTCGTCATCGATACCGTCGGGAAGAAGGCGTTTGAGTTTTTTCGCAAGAATCCCGCATTTGGAAAAAATTACGAGGGTCTCTTATCCAGGCCCGTCTACTCCAACGTCGGCGAAGTAGCCGAAGGTATTTTGGCTGAGTTCGAGTCCGGTGGTTTTGATGCCGTCTATTTGGTGTACAACGAGTTCAAGTCGGCGATTCAGCAGAAGATCACCGTGGAGCGATTGATCCCAGTTTCTACGGAGGTTCCCGAAGGAGTCGCGGGCGTTCTTCCTATTAGCGAGGAAGCTCAGCTTGGGCAGAGTCTTTTCGAGCCTTCCAAGAACGAAGTTCTAGAGGCGTTGATCCCCCGCCATTTCAAAACGCAATTTTTCCGGGCGGTTCTTGAGTCTCGTGCAAGTGAGTTTGGCGCACAAATGTCCGCCATGGAAAACGCGACTAATAATGCGTCCGAAATGATCGATCTTTT
>CAZTDN010000006.1:48492-92430 GCA_964611895.1 uncultured Pseudobdellovibrionaceae bacterium | reverse complement strand
GGAATATAACAAGGCCCGCCAGGCGAGCATCACGAAAGAGCTTTTGGAAATCATCGGCGGCGTTGAGGCGATGAAATAGGAGTGAATATGGAAACTTTTGGCGAAATTACGCAGGTAATCGGTCCCGCAGTGGACGTGGCATTCGCACCGGAAAACCTACCCCCGATCTATAATGCGCTTAAAGTCACCAACCCGAGCTTGGGCGAAGGCCAGGACAATCTCACGTTGGAAGTCGCAGCGCACTTAGGAGATGGCGTTGTTCGTTGTATCGCTATGGACTCTACCGATGGATTGACTCGCGGAATGAAAGCACGCGACACCAAGAGCCCGATTAGCATGCCGGTGGGACGAGAAGTGTTGAGTAGAATTTTGAATGTGATCGGAGAGCCCGTGGATCAGGCTGGCCCCGTCGCAGCCAAAAAGAAATACCCCATTCACCGCCCACCCCCGTCGTTCGAAGATCAGAGCACTCAGGTGGAAATGCTAGTTACCGGCATTAAAGTCGTCGATTTGCTAGCCCCCTACGCCAAGGGCGGAAAGATCGGTTTGTTCGGTGGGGCCGGCGTCGGAAAAACAGTTTTGATCATGGAGCTAATCAACAACATCGCCACCCAGCACGGCGGATTGTCGGTTTTTGCTGGCGTGGGAGAGCGTACCCGAGAAGGGAACGATCTCTGGATGGAAATGAAGGAGTCCGGCGTCATCGACAAGACCTGTCTGGTTTACGGACAGATGAATGAGCCGCCAGGAGCGCGTTTGCGAGTGGCTCTTTCGGCTTTGACCGCAGCGGAGTTTTTCCGAGACGAAGAAGGCCAGGACGTTCTTTTATTCGTGGATAATATTTTCCGTTTTACTCAGGCGGGTTCCGAAGTCTCGGCGCTGCTTGGCCGTATTCCTTCCGCAGTAGGTTACCAACCGACTTTGGCAACGGAGATGGGGCAGCTTCAAGAGCGTATTACCAGTACCAAGAAGGGGTCTATCACTTCGGTGCAGGCGATTTACGTTCCTGCGGATGATTACACGGATCCGGCACCGGCAACGGCGTTTGCACATTTGGATGCGACGACAAACTTGTCACGAGCCATTTCGGAAAAAGGGATTTACCCAGCGGTGGATCCGCTGGCTTCGACCTCCCGTCTGTTAACACCGGAAGTCGTGGGCGAGGAGCATTACAAAGTCGCTCGCGAAGTGCAGCGCGTGCTCCAGCGCTACAAGGACCTGCAAGATATCATTGCAATTCTTGGGATGGATGAATTGTCCGAAGACGATAAAGTCACCGTTGCCAGAGCTCGTCGTATTGAGCGGTTCTTGTCTCAGCCGTTTTTCGTTGCGGAGCAGTTCACTGGCAATAAGGGCAAATACGTTGAGGTCAAGGACACGGTTCGAGGCTTCAAAGAAATCGTCGAAGGCAAACACGATGACCTGCCTGAGCAAGCGTTCTACATGGTTGGAACGATCGAAGAAGCCGTTGCTCAAGCAGAAAAACTTCGAGGTGCTGCGTGATCGAAGTCGATATCGTAACCCCTGCTCGACGCATACTGGAGAACGTGAAAGTTGAACGCATCACGCTTCCTACACAGAGCGGGACGATTACGGTATTGCCCGGTCACACGGATCTCGTCACGATATTGTCCACCGGGGTCATGAGCTTCCCAACCGCGGCTGCGGAGCGCAAGTTTGCGGTGAGTTATGGCTTTTCCATCGTTCGCAAGAACAAGGTCATCGTTCTGGCGGAGACTTGCGAAGAGGCCGGGGAGATTGACCAGAGCCGAGCAAAATCCGCACAGAAAAAAGCGGAACAGGCCCTCTCGACCTCTTTGGATGAAAAACAGATGCGTAAGTACCAGCTCAAACTCGAACGCGCCATCACTCGGCAGCAGCTCTAGAGCCAGTCTGGTAAAGGCTTCTCAGTCGTCCCAGGGTGTGAGATAGTCCGCCTCCATGCTGGACCAGGGCCTCAAAATCAACGAAATTTTCTACAGCATTCAAGGCGAAAGTCTGCTCGTAGGAAAACCGACGGTTTTTGTCCGTCTAGCGACCTGCAACCTGAGGTGCACCTATTGCGACACCCGCTACGCCTTTTGGCATGGTACGGTGATGGCCCTAGACGCGATCTTGTCCCAGATTAGGAACCACAAAACTCGCTACGTCTGCCTGACGGGGGGCGAGCCCTTAGGGCAGCAGGGAATCTACCCACTGATGGATAGGCTCTTGAAAGAGGGCTATACCGTTTCATTAGAGACGAACGGCAGTTTCTCGATTGAAAAAGTGCCCGCGGCAGTAATTAAAGTCGTCGATTTGAAGTGTCCCGATAGTGGCGAAGCGGACACGATGGTTTGGGACAACTGCGCTTTGGTTCAACCCCACGATCAGTTCAAATTTGTTATTGCTTCCAAAGAGGACTTTGAGTGGTCTCAGAATGCGTGCGAACGCTACGGGCTCATCGAAAAATGCGCGGTTTTGTATTCGCCAGTTGCGGGGAAGGTGAAGCCAGCCGACCTTGCCCGTTGGATCTTGGATGCGCAGGCGCCGGTTACAATGCAGGTTCAAATGCACAAAGAAATCTGGGGGCCCCATCAACGCGGCGTATAATTTCTATCTGTAACTGCTCCGCGTTTAGTGCGGGCGAAGTTGCTTACCCCTCCATTTTCTACTAGAACTGACCCTTACTATCATGGCGCAACCACAAACGACTCCTAAGCCCGAATGGCTCAAAATCCGCCCTCCTGGCGGCGAAAACTATTTGAAGATCAAGACGCTATTAAGGCAATTAAAGCTTCACACTGTTTGCGAAGAGGCCGCTTGCCCGAATGTCGCTGAGTGCTGGAGCGGGGGGACCGCGACGGTCATGCTCATGGGGGACACCTGTACGCGTGGGTGCAAGTTTTGCCATGTGAAAACCGGCAATCCTCGCGGAGCACTCGATCCCGCCGAACCGGAAAATGTTTCCAGTGCGATCGCAGAACTAGGACTGACTTACGTCGTTTTGACCTCGGTAGATCGCGATGACCTCCCCGACGGAGGGGCTGATCATATTGGTCGAACCGTGGAGGCTATCAAACGCAAACGCCCTGAGACTTTGGTCGAAATTCTCGTTCCTGATTTCCGTGGCGATCTCAAAGCCGTCGAACGCGTGGTGGACTCGGGCGCCGATGTTTTTGCCCATAATATCGAAACAGTCGAGCGCCTCCAAAAGAGGGTGCGCGATGGGCGTTGTGGATACCGCCAATCGCTCGACGTTTTGTCATTTGCTAAGACACACCGTCCCTCGGCCTACACTAAGAGTTCGATTATGCTCGGCCTCGGCGAAACGACCGAAGAGGTCGGCCAAGCTATGGACGATCTCCGCGCGGTGAATGTGGAGATCCTCACCATTGGACAGTACTTGCGCCCGTCGAACTGGCACTTGCCTGTCGACGAGTACGTTTCACCGGCGACTTTTAAAGCGTTGGAAGAGCTAGGCCTTCGAAAAGGTTTTCTGTGTGTCCCGTCCGGGCCTCTCGTCCGGAGCAGCTACCGAGCGGGGGAAAAGTTCTTGGAAGGGCTTTTAAGAAAAAAATGATAGAAAACACTGAGGCAGTTTTGAACAAAAAGAAAAATACATCTGTGAAAGCCAAAGCCCGCACTTCAGTCCTTCGTGAAGATTGTTACACCGTCTTGAATGAAGACGGTTCAGTCGATCCGAAAAAAGAACCCAAGATTGCAAAAGAAACCTTGATCGCCATGTACCGTAATATGGCTCTTACCCGCGCTTTCGACGAACGCGGCATGATGTTGCAGCGCCAAGGGAGAATTGGTTTTTACGTTCCGTCCTTTGGTCAAGAGGCCATCCAAACAGGAACAGCCGCGGTGCTGGCAAAAAAAGACTGGGCGTTTCCGAGCTATCGTGAGCCAGGGCTCTTTCTTTACCGCGGCGCCTCGATGGTTAAAATGCTGGCCAATCTCTGGGGAAACTCAGGCGATACCGCTAAGGGCCGCCAGATGCCGGTGCACTACAGTTTTGCCGATTTGAAACTCTTCAGTGTCTCAAGCCCCATTGCTACCCAAGTCATTCAAGCCGTGGGAGCGGCAGTCGCGGGCCGTTTGCGCAAAACCGGCGAAATCTCGATTACCTATTTTGGCGACGGGGCGACTTCAGAGAATGATTTTCACACCGGGATGACTTTTGCGGGCGTGTACAAAGCACCCACGGTTTTTATCTGTACCAATAACCAGTATGCGATTTCGGTTCCCCTGGCCAAGCAGTGTGCTACCGGCACCTTGGTTTCTAAGGCAGCAGGTTACGGAATGCCCGGTGCCGCTGTCGATGGGAACGATGTTTTGGCGGTCTATGTGGCCGCTCAAGAAGCTGCAGAAAGAGCGCGCCGTGGAGAAGGTCCTAGCTTTATCGAGTGTCTGACTTTTCGAATGGGACCGCATTCTTCTTCTGACGACCCGTCTCGGTATCGAGACGAAAAACTCTATGAAGCTTGGAAAAAACGCGATCCCATTGAGCGGTTTCGTAAGTACCTAGCCGACAAAAACTTGTGGAACGATTCCAAAGAAAAAGCGCTTCAAGAAGAACTTAAAAAGCAGATCGCAGAAGCGATTGAAGAAGCGGAACCCATGCCACCTCCTTCTCTCGAGTCGATGTTTGAAGATGTCTACGCTGAGATGACGCCCCAGTTAAAACGGCAAATGGAAGCTCTGGTGCACGAAGGCGAACTACGTGGCAAGTTCGAAAACACCAGCGAAGCTTTTCCCCTCTAAGGAGAACCCATGGCGACACTTACTCTAGTTCAGGCGGTTCGGGACGCTCTTTATACCGAAATGGGTCTTGATGAGCGCATTGTATTGATGGGCGAGGATGTCGGTCATAACGGCGGAGTATTCCGCGCCACTGAAGGTTTACAAAAAGAATTTGGCGCAGATCGTGTAATGGATTCTCCCCTAAACGAAAGTGGCATTATCGGAATGGCCATGGGAATGGCAGTCAATGGAATGAGGCCTGTCCCCGAAATCCAATTCATGGATTTTATTTATCCGGCATTTGATGAAATCGTCAGCGAAGTGGCCAAAATCCGCTACCGCTCCGGCGGCGGTTTTACGTGTCCGATGGTAATTCGGACGCCTTACGGCGGAGGAATTCGCGGGGGCCATTACCATTCTCAAAGTTCCGAAGCGTATTTCTGCCATACCCCGGGTTTGAAAGTGGTGGTGCCTTCCAATCCTTACGATGCCAAAGGATTGCTCATCGCTTCTATGCGAGACGAAGACCCGGTGATGTTCCTAGAGCCCAAAAAGCTTTACCGGTCGGTAAAGGGCGAAGTGCCCGAAGACGCGTACACCGTCGAGCTTGGTAAGGCCAATATCGTGCGTCCAGGAAAAGATGTTACTCTCCTCGCATGGGGGGCCATGGTTCCCGTTTGTTTGCAAGCTGCTGAGCTGTCTGCTCCTCGCGGCGCGGATTGTGAAGTCATCGACCTGCGCACCTTGGTTCCTCTCGACGAATCGACTATTCTCGAGTCAGTTAAAAAAACGGGGCGCGTCGTGATTGTGCAAGAAGCGCCCAAAACTTGTGGTTTTGGTGCCGAGCTCTCCGCAATAATCGCTGAAGAGGCGATTTTGTACTTAGACGCCCCAATAGTGAGGGTGACGGGCTTTGACACCCCCTTCCCGTACACGTTGGAACATGTTTACATGCCAGATCCAGAGAGAGTGGCTTTGGCTGTAGGCAAAGTGAAGAACTTTTAGAAAGTCGGACTTAGGTGAAGCATGGATTTTAAACTACCGGATATAGGCGAAGGCGTTCACGAAGGCGAGATTACCAAATGGCTCATTCAAGCAGGGCAAACCGTCGCGGCGGATCAGCCGATGGTGGAGGTCATGACTGATAAAGCCACCGTGGAAATACCCGCTCCTGTTGCGGGTGTTGTGGAAGGCTTGTACGCGAAAGAAGGCGAAACTGTTCCAGTCGGCAAAGTGATTTTGCGCATTACCGAACAAGGCAAGGCCGCGGCGAAACCTGCAGAGTCCCCGGCTGCTGCTAAGCCGGCTCCAGCCAAAGCAGAACCAGCGGGGGCAATGGCCGCCGGACGCCCAACGCTTGTTCCTACTACCGCAGCCGAACCCGAAATCCCGTTTGATGTTTTGGCCACTCCAGCCACTCGCAAATTGGCGCGTGATCTGAATGTCAAACTGGGCGAGCTTTCGGGCACTGGACCCAATGGACGTATTACCAAAGAAGACGTTCAGCTGGCGTACGAAGGGCGCCAGGCGGCCGCCCCACGCAGCTCGCACCCGACTCCCTCGGCGAACAAGGAAACCCGCCTTGCCCCTATCGCGCCCGTTCCGGCGGTACAAAGGGGAGCCATACAAAAAATCCCTCTGCGTGGTATTCGGAAAAAAATTGCCGAGAGCATGTCCTTGTCCAAGCACAAGGCGGCGCATTTTACTTATGTCGAAGAAGTCGATATGAGCGAAGTCGTTGCTATGCGCAAAGCAGCACTTCCTGAAGCGGAAAAGCGCGGCCTTAAGCTGACGTTCTTGCCTTTCATCATCAAGGCCTTGGTCCCAGCCTTGAAGGAATTTCCGTATCTCAACGCCTCTCTGGATGACGAGAGCCAAGAAATTATTCTCAAGGGGGATTACAACTTTGGGATCGCTACAGACACCCCGAATGGTTTGATGGTACCGGTTATCAAGGCAGCGGACGCTAAAAGCATTTGGGAACTGGCGAGTGATATCACGACGCTTTCCGAAAGAGCACGAACTGGCAAGAGCGCCATGGAAGACCTCAAAGGCGGGACGTTCACTTTGACGAACGCCGGGAGCATCGGAGGAGTTTTTGCGACTCCAGTGATAAATTACCCCGAAGTGGCAATTCTCGGTGTCAATGCCATTCGCAAGCGCCCCGTCGTCAAAGACGACGAAATCGTTATAGCCGATGTTATGTTCCTTTCGCTTTCGGTGGATCACCGGGTGGTGGATGGCGCGGATGCCGCACGTTTTATGAACCGTCTGATATACTTCTTGTCTGAACCTTCAAGGCTGGTGTTTGCATGAAAAACTTCGACGCAATTGTAATTGGAGCAGGTCCCGGGGGATATGTTTGCGCAATTCGCTTGGCGCAACTTGGAAAAAAAACCGCGATAATCGACAAAGAGTATTGGGGAGGCGTCTGCTTAAACGTAGGGTGCATCCCTTCCAAAGCTCTTATCTACGCAGCAAACCAATATCACAAAGCCAACCACGAATTTGAAGAGATGGGGCTAAAAGTATCCGGTGTTGCTGTCGATGGGGCAAAACTCCAGACATGGAAAAACGGAGTGGTAAAAAAACTCACCGGTGGAGTAGCGGGGCTTCTTAAGTCGAATAAAGTCGAGGCCATTAAGGGAACTGCGGTCTTTAAAGATGCCAAGACTTTAGAGGTCACACTAGAAGGCGGCGGTAAAGAAACCGTTACCGCACCTGCAATCGTCATCGCTACGGGTTCTCGGCCCATAGAAATTCCTATTCTCAAATACAACGGAAAGAATATCGTCGACTCCACAGGAGCATTGGATTTTCAGACGATTCCCAAAAAGTTTTTGGTCATCGGTGGAGGGTTTATCGGGCTGGAAATCGGGACGGTATACGCAAAGCTTGGAAGCGAAGTCACTATCGTGGAAGCGGCACCTCAGCTACTTGCTTCGGTCGATCCGGAGTTAGTCCAGGTCGTGGAGAAAAAAGCTAAGAAGCTCGGGATGAAGATTCTGACCAATACCAAAGCGATGGGGCTAAAGGAGTCGGACCCGGCAAAATCGGCCACCCTGCATTTGGAGGTCGAGGCAGCCGACAAAAGCAAGCAGGTGCTGGAAGCCACTCATATTTTGGTTTCCGCCGGCAGAAAACCGAACTCAGATGGGCTGGGCTTAGAGAAACTCGGTGTCAAACTCGATGCGCGAGGAAATATCTTAGCCAACAATCAGAGTCTGACGAACGTTCCGGGCGTCTATGCTATTGGGGATGTCGCTGGAGCTCCTCAGCTAGCGCACCGCGCTTCTATGGACGGGTTGTTGGTCGCCGCCGCTATCGCGGGCGAAAAGTCCTTCAAAGATTATAAAAGCGTGCCCTGGGCGGTTTTTTGTGACCCTGAAATCGCTGTGTGCGGCCTGACCGAGAAAGAATGTAAAGAAAAAGGCATTGCTTATCGAGTGGGTAAGTTCCCTTTTGTCGCCAACGGCCGCGCGCTCAGTACCAATGAAACAGATGGTTTTGTAAAAGTGCTCATCGCTGAAAAAGGGGAGACCGTACTGGGGGTCCACATGGTTGGCCCAGAAGTATCCAACTTAATCGCGGAGGCGAATCTGGCAGTCGAAATGGGTGCGTGCGCTGAGGATATTATTCGCACAATTCATACGCATCCGACTTTGCCCGAGGCCTTCCCCGAAGCAGTGGAAGCGGCGGTATTCCAGCCGATCCACATTTACAAGGCACCTGCCGCAGGAGCTGGTCATGGTCGTTCTGCAACCGCACCCCCACCGCGCGTCTGAGTCGACGCTGGAAAAGGGCCTTTTGCTCGAAGATCTCGGCGTCCGAGATTACGATCAGGCCTATCAGTACCAGCTCGAGTTGCTCACTCGGCGGAAACACGGGCATTTGAGTTTTGATCGGCTTCTATTTGTAGAACACCCTGATGTTTACACTCTTGGCCGGCGATCGTCGCAACAGGAGACGGATCAGGCCTTTCCAACGGTCTCGGTTGAACGGGGTGGGCAAATCACTTTTCACAACCCTGGGCAGCTTGTGAGCTACCCAATTCTCAAATTGCAAGAAACCGAACGGGATCTCCACAAGTACCTACGCCGCTTGGAACAAGTACTGATTGATGTCCTGTCAGATTACGGATTGCAGGGAGAACGTCGACCGGGAGCAACCGGTGTTTGGATTGCCGGCAAGCAAAAGAAGATCGCCAGTATTGGTGTGGCTGTTTCTTCTTGGGTGACCTACCATGGCACCGCGCTAAACGTAGATAATGACCTCAGTGGTTTTGCTAAGATCCGTCCCTGCGGATTTCCGAGCGAAGTCATGACATCTCTGGCCGTTGAACTCCGGGAGTCTTGCCCTTCTCTGGCCGAAGTGAAGGAGTCTTATCTCCAGCACTTCTGCCGAACTTTCAATCGTACTTTGGTAGTCTAGTCCACCAACCCGCTAAACCAGCCCCGTGAACGACGTGGTTTCGGTAGCACTTTCCCGGGTCTCGGGGCCGAGGGTTGATAGCCCAAATCCTGGTATCTTCCCCACCCTTCTCCGTACGCTGCGAGCCAAGAAGAACAAATTTCTTGGCTGGTCACGGCTCTTAGCTCTGGGGCAGAGGATCGAGATCTTTCCACCGTCCAAGTGAGTTCGGAACGAGGAATAGAACGTGTGTTCGTGTTGGGCGTACTGAGTTGCGCGCTGAACTTTTTTTCTTCGGTGGTTATGGGAGTGAGAACACCCTCTCCAAACACCTGGGCCAACATCAGAGTGGTTAGACCAGACCAATCACCCTCTTCCAACGATCGACTTCGCCAAAACTCGGCGATTTCTTCCGGGATCATTTGCTCAAAGACACCTTTTTCAAAAAACGCTCTTGTCAATCGAATGCCCTTGGAAACGGCTTGTTCCAGATCCGCCTTGGGGAGCTTAAACGCGGCAGGTGCCGGGCTCTCGGGGAGAGCGCGATCCAATACGTGTTTGCGTTCGGAAATAAGCTCATCCAACTCTTTCAACTGGGCTTGAGCGAACAAACGAGCCCTTTCGACAAGCGGATTTCCGTCATCAAACGTAGCGCTAGGATGGCCTTGGGTGAGTTGGAAAACCGGAGCAAAGAACTTTTCTACTTCACGCTCGGGTTGGTTTAGCAAACGCGCCACTACCGACCGGTGTTGCTCTAATTCAGTCAATTCGAGTTTCGCTACGAGAGCCGTCAAAGCGATTGCTTGCGAAATCTCGAACACGTACCCGCCCTCTGCACCAGGGCCTTGGATGCGCTGGAAAAAATAACTCGGGCTTTGACCGGGCATGTTGGGTTGCAAGCTAAAAAGTAAGTTGCGAACCAGAAAATCTCTGCTAGTGGAAACCCAAAAATGAGAAACTCCCTTGAGCCAATGGGCCAAAGGAACAGTGAGCCCGTTCCACGCAATGCCTTTGAGTCCTTGGTAAAAAGCAGAAAATACCCCTTTCGGACCAAGCTGATGGAGTATTTTTGGAGACTCTTTTGCCAGTTCACTCGCTTGCGGGAAAAAACCGTAAACGAACGGCAGTGCCGCGAGAACGCTTAGAGTTTCGACCGGGTAATGTGTACCCAGGTAGTACGGCAGCGCGATATTCACTCCGTAAAAGCCCAAGAGCTGTGCTCCATTTACAAAGAGCGGCTCTGCAATCCGTCGCACTAAGCCGTGCCAAAAGGCATGGGGATAATTCAAGAGCCATTTTGAAAACTCGGCAGTGTCCGGACGGTTTTTAAACTCTTCCCGTACTTGAGTGAGATTAGATTGAATTTCGACAAAACGGGAAAGCAATGTTCCCATTTGAGAACGATGGGGATTCTCGATGATATTGCCGGTTTCGGGGTCGACCATGAATGTAAATGGAAAAGGGTTTGCCTCGACCAACGAACGAATACCTAACGGCCCTGCCCACAGATGACGATAAAAAGCGAAGTGGCCCATTTCCTTGAACGCCGAGTAAGATCGTTGAAGCGCTATTTTGAGGCGCCAAAAATACGTGTTGGAGTGGACCTCCGCAAAGCTTTTGTAAGGGCCGCCGGTATATACGGTTTCGCCCTCTGCGTTCACTGACTTGGTAACGACCCAGTTTTTCAAGCGCCAGATGCGACTGGTCACAGTGTGGCTGCTGGCAGGAACCTTTTCTTTTTCTAGGTCTCGCTTTACTCCCGCCTCAACCTCTTGCGTGAAAAGCATTGCGGATTCGATAAAGCCAGCAAACTCTTTGAAGCGACCTCCTTCCGCTGTTCGAAGTCGAAGCGCTAGCTGATCCAGTCGAGAGTCGCGAAGCTTTTCAAAATATTCTTGCGCGTCCGCTTCCACGCGGGCTTCGACCCACTCAGGGATACGCGAGCGGATCGGGTATTGGGCCCTGAGTGTCGTTTCGAAATCCGCCTTGCGTTGAGCCACGCGCTCTGCAAGCTCATACTTGGCTTCTTCTAACATGCCCAAAACGGCCGCATGTTTAGCGATTTCCAGCCCTAGCCCTGGGTATATATTCTCCAGTTCGGGGTTTTGCTCAATTAACGAGAGGAAATGAATTTGTTTGCGGCCCCTCACTGCTGTGGCAAAGCTTCCGCTTCCAGCAGTGGAAAACCTCTTGTCTGAATCCGTCTGGTTCCAGAGTTTTGCCAAAATGGGTTCCGCTTTTTCAATCACGGCCCTATTGGCTAGGATCGCATCGGCAGGCCAGACAAAAGGATCCATCTGGGAATGGGTATCGACTTCTTCTTCAACCAGATCTTCTTGGGGATACACATTTGCTCCCCCGATAAATTCCGCCCTTTCCTGCAGGAGCAAAGTACGTACTTCCTCGGCCGAGTATTTGCGCTTGGACTCAGGCAGGCCGACGAGTTTGCTCAAGGTGGAACGGGCTCCAAGGGCGATATTCTTTAGACTCACCAAGACACTCGATCGGGTGTGCCCTACGAGCGACTCAGGCACTTCTACGAACAACCGCCGCAATCCAGAGGCCATGTCCGTTTGAAAAGTAGCGCGGATGGCACTCTCCCCCTTATGCGCGAATTTCCAGCGGACGGTCCAAAGATCGTACGATCCGGCAGCGGCTGGATCTTCATTGAGAAATGTGGAGTCGAACTGAAACTGGGCTTTTTCGGCTTCGGTTAGGACGCGGCGCTCGCCATCAGCATGGAAAGCCAATCTCTGAAGACGTTCTGGGGTGTTCAGATCAAACTTGGCTCGGAGATCTACGAGTCGAGGCCCGTCTTGCAAGTGAGGCTCGGGCAATTGGATTTCAAATCCGCTATAAATGGAAACCTGCTGGGCTAACTGATCCGTCAGCGCGTCGAGAGTCTTTAGCTGTTCCTCAGAGAACTGCGCTCGCACTGTTGGCGAAAACTGCATAACGAGAGGAACGGTTTTGGGCGGAGCGGGTATTTCTGCAAAACAGGGAAAGCCCAAAAAGCAAGCGGCGACAAATATTGCAAATGAAACAAAATACATCCGACCCCCCAAAGTAGGGCACTTCTGGCCCCGGCTTCACACAAAGAAAGTACTTTGTATTCTCTACAGGCCGAGGTCGGCAAGGTTTTAAGCAGGAGAGGAAAAGGCGTTATTCAGCATCATTTCCAATGGCTTCGACAGGGCACGCAGCCATGGCTTCCAGGCACTGATCTTCTTCGGCCTGATTTTCAGGTTGTTTGTAAACGACATCGTGGTCGTTGGAGTCAGCTTCTCGAAAATTCTTTGGGGCCGCTTCGGAGCATACGCTGCAGAGGATGCATTTTTTATCTACGTACCAACGCCCTGGGACATTGTCTTCGTAGCGTTCAAGTTTCTCGGCCATGGGGAGCTTTATAGCACTTCCTTGCTATCGAGCCAAATAGTGACAGGGCCATCATTGGTCAAAGTGAGCTGCAGGTCCGATCCAAACGGAGTCCATTGCACGTTTTCCGTTCCCAATAGGCGCTGCAGGGTTTTTGCGAAATGCTCATAATACTCCTTGGCACGAGCCTTGTCGGCCGCCTGGGAAAAAGAGGGGCGGTTTCCATACTTACACTCCGCAAAAAGGGTGAACTGCGAAGTGATTAGGTAGCTCGCGGCGACATCCGGCCCAGGGTGGTTCATCTTGCCAGCCGCGTCAGAGAAAATGCGTAAAGATTTGATCTTTTGAGCCATTTGCTCGATGTTGACTGGAGAGTCCTCGTTTTCGAATGCGGCTAGAATCACCATCCCCGCACCGATTGATGCGATGCTCTTATTTGGCACCGAGGTCTCGGCTGCCTGTGCACTCGTTACCCTCTGGATCAGTGTTCTCATCGTGATTATCCTTAGGTTTTTGGGTGTATACCGGAATCGTCACAGCGGCTGTCTAAAATCCAGACAACTCCATTTTATGCCGCTTTAAAAAAAATTCCCTAATGATTTCTTGGCGGTGCTTTGACCCTGTCCCGAAATTGTAGATCTCCCCAACACCCTGCTCCGCCGGGCACAGCGAGTGCTCACCCTACCAAGGGCTTCCCGCAAGCCTAATGCCTATTCTGGAATGGCCATTGCACTTCCAGTGAGTTCGGAGTGGGGGATGTCTCCCCAGAGGTGGTTTTATGGGTAAGGCCGGATTTCGCATTGGTTTGGTAAGTGCTTTAATTCTGAGTATGTCGGTGCCCGCGCAGGCCGATGCCGATATGGGCGCTGAACATTCGAATGTTACTGCGCCACAAGGAACCGTCACTCGGCCCGAAATAGTGGAGCCAAAACTTCCGGACGGTCTATCCCAGTACGGCCGGATCACCGAGGCAAAAGCCACAGACATTCAGGTAAACATCACCAACGCTAAAGGGGAAACCAGCGACAGGAAATTTGAAAAAGCTTCCTATGAAAAGTTGCAGGAGCTCGTCGAGCAAAATGTGCAATTGCGCGCTCGACTGGCTACTTGCAGCCCAAACCAAGACCCAGCAGCCGATCGGCTCGCCGAATTGGTGGACGAGTACCACAAAGCTTTAGGCACGGCCTTGTTCGAGTCCAGAGATTTCAAAACCGGAGCGGTTATTCGTAAGCGCCAGTTTGACGAAAAATCTTTTGTGGCGCTCACTAAACAGATCCAAGATCTCATCAAAACGCGCGGAGAGTCCACCGAATGGGAAAAAACAACCGCAGCAGGGTTGGATGAAACGCTTTCTTTATTTTTGGGCGCGGAACCCAAGCCCGAGGCCCGCAAAGCCGCATTTGATCCGGCCAAAGACACGAGATTTAAGCAAGGTTTAGAAAAAACCGCAAAGGCGATAGAAGAGTTCAAGTCCATGGACACCGCGGACATTTGCACGCTCAAGCCCAAGACTCCCGCAGTGGCGGAACAGAAAAAAGATGCTTTTGACGGCTTTGAAGCCAAGAAAGAACAACCAAAAGAAGAAATGGATGAAATGGAAGAACCCATGAAGCCAGAACCTGGGCCTGAAATGAAAGAAAAGCCCGAGGAAGTTCTCAAGGCGCTCAGCCAGGACTTAACGAAAAAACTTCAGGATGAAATTGCCGCGCAAACCGCGGCAACCAAAAAGGCTTTTGACGCGCTCAAAGACACCATGGATATGCAGCTCCAGCAGCAAAAAGCGGAACAGCTTCGCCAGGACCAAATGGCTCGTCGAGAAGCTGACTTGGCAGCGCAAAGGCAGAAAATGCAGAATGATTTGTTGAAAGAACTGGCCAAGCAAAACAATCAACAAGCCAAGCAGATGGAAAAACCAGCTGCTACACCGGCTCCAGCACCAATGGCAAAAGAAAAGCCCATGATGCAGCAAGATCCGATGCAGAACATGATGCCGCAGCAAGACCCCAACCAGGGGATGATGGCTCAAATGTATAACTGGATGATGCAGCAGATGTTTAGCCAACAGCAACAACAACAGCAGCAGCAGCAGCAACGGGCCCAACAGCCAGTTGTTTACCAGATGGGCCCATCTCCAGCTTGGAATGATATTTTCCGGACTGCACCGGTGAGAACAGCGCCTTCAGACGCAATTCTTCAGGCGCAACAAGCCGGAGCCATTCAAGCGCAAACAGCCCTGATCAACCAGTTGCAGGCGCAAAGCGCACAGCAGTTCAATCCGGCCATGGGCGTTCAAGGTGGTGGTGTGTTTGCTAATCGACTCTTCAGTCAGCAGGCTGCCGTACCCACAGGGGCCGTGACCAGTGTTCCACGGACCACCTCAGTGACCAACATGAGCTCCGGTTTTGAAGGCATCAGCGGCCCAGCAGCTCTGCGTTCGGTGGGCGGGAATGCCAAAACGGTTCCTCAAGAACTTCGTGCTGGGTATCAGTCCAATGGTTTAGGCTTTTAGCGATTTGTCCATCGGGATCAGGCGATCTTCATAGAGTAACGCGCATTCTGAAGCCTGGTACGCAGCAATCTTTGAGCCGGCCAACCCCACAAAGCGTGTGAGTTGAGCTTCTTCCGCTACGGCGCTGTTGTCGCCTAGCACTGCATAGGGGCCAATGACGGTCCGTGGGCCGATCGTGCAATTCTCTCCGATAACAGCAGGTCCGTGGAAAACGGCTTCCTTTGGAAGGGTTACACTTGTGGGAGCCCAGACACCCGGCCTTTTTTCTTCATAGCCTCCAAATGTTTTCATGAACTCTCGCAATAAACCCTCGCCGTTTTTGAGGGCGGTGAGAAGTTTTATGGATGTCGACCACAATGTCCGAAGTTCGCCTGTGTCGTACCAATAGGCTTTATCTAGAAAAAAACCAAATACGCGTTCGGGCTCGTCTTTCATCAGCTGTGGATAAAGGACCTGGTTAATTCCACTCGGAACTTCTTCCAGATAATCAAAAGCCTTGTTTTCCAGGATGTGGATCCCGGTGAAGATTCCCGTTCGTGCTGGAGTTCCCGTGGAGAGTAAGGGGAGCGTACAGAGGTGGCCCTCTCCGTCGACTCCGACCTTGGAGTAAAAGGCCTGAGCTTGCGCATTTTCCCATAGAAGCATTGTCGCCAGCGACTTTTGAGCACGGTGTTTTTCGATAAAGGGCAGTAGATCCGTGTTGGTAATAAAATCACAGTTCACGAGAACCAGTGGTTCCTTTCCGAAAAAAGGCTGCGCCTTTTTTAGTCCACCCCCGGTACCCAATAGCAGTTGTTCGCGGGAATAATGGATCTTGAGGCCAAACTTGCTTCCGTCGCCCAGCGCAGTTTCGATTGCTTCCGGCAAGTGATGCAGATTTAACACCACCTCTTCGATTCCACTGCGTTTGAGCAGAAAGAGCCCGTACAAAACATTCGCGGCATTCAGAACGGGTACAAGAGGTTTGGGGGTCTTTTCCGTAATTGGAAGCAGGCGCGTCCCAAGCCCCGCCGCGAGTAACATGGCTTTTCGAATTCCGGTTTGTTTCTTCATTTTTGCACCTGCTTACATTGCTCTAGCCATTCTTCGATGGGGAGAGACGGCACTTTGGAGCCGAGCTTTTTCTGAAGTGACTTCGCAGCGGTTAGCGCGGGGATCAGGTACGGTAAATGGGTTTTCTTTTGGTATCGCGTGAAAAAGGAAGCAAAACTACCCGCGGCTTTTACCGTTCGTTGAAAAGCAATTTGATCTAGGCGTTGGGGAAGTAGGTGCCAGTCAATCTGTGCTGCTAGCGGGAAATGGCCCAGAGCCGTCTTGTACACCGCCAAGAGCGTTTCGCGTTCGGACTCGTTTAGGGGAATATAGGCGTCATAAAACAAGCTTGCCAGATCGTATTCCGCCGGGCCCAGGCGGGCATCCTGAAAATCTATGAGTACCAATTCGTCTTTAAAAACCAAGACGTTGCGAGTGTGATAGTCACGGTGACTGAAAACTTCAGGCTGAAAGCGTTCGATTTCGCGGGTGAAAACACGCGTTTCTTCCAGGATTTCCGGCGGTATTTCCCCTTGTTTCAACAACCCTTTGTGCAGATGCTCAAATGTAAACTGAAATTCTTCAAAATACTTCTTCGCGTCAAAGCGTCGAGTGGAGACCGGCAAGTCGGTGCGTACCGGGAAAGTTGCACCGTGCAATTTCGCTAACAACGCCGCGCATTTTTCTAACCAGGGCATTTTTGCGCTCTTGTCGGATAGCAGTCGGGATTGCAAAAGCTCATCGCCAAGATCTTCCATGAGCAACGCACCGAGCTGAGTGTTGATTGCGAAAAACCCAGGAACGGCGATGCCGGCTTTTTTCAAGCAAGCTTGATGGGCGGGGTAGTCTTTGCTAAGTGTCCAGTTGGGTTCACTCAAAAGCACGAAGGATCGTCCCGTTACGTGAACCCGAAAAAAAGGACGCGGAGATCCGTCGCCCGCGAGTGGGGTCACCTGAAAGTCTGGGCTCAGGTGATTTTTGGATAGCCAGTCGGAAAGCCAACGACTGAGTCGATCGTCGAGGGTAGTCATCGGGGGCCTCATGGATACTCAAGAGAGTAGCCGGAATACTCAGTATTTTCAAGGATTTATTAGTGCTTTAGCCTTGCCAAAAAAAAACCGAACCTTATACTGAAAGTATCCCCGCTTGTTACGTCTCCCATACAAGGTAATGAAAAAAATCTCTCTCACAGCGAAGAGGTTTGTATTTAAAGCGCACCACCCGACTGCGCTTTGCGCGAGCCTGGCATTGCTTAGCACGCTGATCATGCGTGAACCGATTGCCGCGCCTCAAAAACCGGTTTTCCCTCGCTTGGAACCGAGCCAATCGGTGGTTTTGCAGGCGCCTCAGGCTGCAGTTCAAGCCGTGGTTGCGCGCGCAAAGCGCCCCGCGACCGCTAAACGCCGAGCGATTCGCCCGTCTATCGATTGGGCCTTTGTGCAGTCGGAGCTCAATGCAGATTCTCCCATAGAGGCGACTGTCACTAATGGGTGGGTGGCGCAAGCCGACCCTCTGATATCGGCCCTGAACGAAGCCGCTCTGGAGCCCCAAGACTTTTCGCGTCGGGAGACGTCCGAAGCGCAGGTCGATGTGGAGTTTGCCGTTGGGCTGAGTTTCCCTACCGAGCAGGTGTACCGTGAAGTGGCCGGTATTTATGAGCAAAATACTTTTTCTGAAATACGGGAGAGTTTCGCGAAGCTTCAAAACCCAGAGTTTTACGAGTGGAAAGAAAAGCCCGCGCCCACTCTGGTTCGACGTCCCAAGACCCGATCGAAAATAGCGGCTGTGAAGGCTCCCCAGCCTTCCGCCCCACCGATCGATCCCGCAACGGTCTGGGTCGCCAAGACGCCTGCGGATCTCTCATCGATTAAACCAAATGATCCGGTCTTTGAAGTGAAACCGCCCTCACAGCCAAGTGCACCTTCATCGTTGTCGGCGCAAAGTTATGGACCTGCATTGGCTTCAATCACGGAAATTCCATTGCCCCGGTCCCGCGATCTTGCAACCGGGGAACCCGTGACTACTCAATCTCTGGATAGCCAAATCGCCACTTCTACCCAACGCGCCTTGCAAGCCGCTTTTGAAGACACTCCTTTCGAATCCGATCTTTTTGGTCGCTTGTATCTGGAAAATTCCGTGCGGAACTGGCTCGAAAAAGAAAAAGCGCACATCGAGCTGCACTTACAACCGGTGGGCAGTCGAGATCCTCAAGGGACTCGTTACCTGTCTTATCACTACCCAGCGACCGACTTTCGAGAGCCGGGGCAGATGCTTAAGGGGCGGTATCAGTTGATCGCCAGCGTTTATCGTCCGCAAGACGTAGACGCTCCCTACGCCGAGGCTGTCTACCCGACCGAGGTCAACGCCCACACCGCACGTCAGCACCTGAAATTTTCAATCCGCAAATCTGACCTCAAACCAGTGTCCAACTCCGATCAAAACGGGCGCCGTAAGTCGAAAGTGTTTCTTTCCTTTTTTGAGGGCGCTGCCGCCGACTACCGGGAACCACATCCAATACCCGGAGTAGAGGTGCGTGTCGTTGGTTACGAAAAAGAATTTGGGACTCTGGTTTCCAATGCGGAGGGCAATTTGATTATACCGGCTTTGCCCGGACCTTTTGATTATGTGATTGAAGCTCGCGCCAAGGGGTACTTTCGCACTTTCAAAAACATTCAGGTCAACCATTCGGACTTTTCAATGCCGGTGTACATGGTGTCCAAAGAAAAAACTCAAACGATGGCGCGCGCTTTGGTAGGCGTGCGACAAATCGACGAGACGTCTGTATTGATGGGCCGAGTCTTCGATCCCGAAACGCGCAACCCACTTGAGGGGGAGCGAGTGGATTTAATCGATCACGAAGAATCTCGGGGCGCTTACACGAGTTTTTTTGGAGAACTTCATCGTACTGGCCCAACTGGATTTTTTAGTTTTTTCAATGTGGCTGCAGCATTTCGCTATCTAGCGCGTCCTGAAAACACCAAACGCGCATTCCGTCTGCCGGTGCGAAAATCCAGCGCATACTATGTAGAGCTGGGGCGCGACGGGCGGCACACATTACGCGGTAGATTGACTGACCCGAACTTGGGAGGCGGCTTAGGCAATGTAGAAGGAGCTATCGTCCGTCTGGTGGGAGACCCTGAGTTTTCAACAGTTTCGGGCTCAGACGGTCAGTTCGAGATCCCGGGTATCGATTTTCCGGCAGGCGCGCTTGCGCTAGAAGTCGAAGTGCCTCGTTCAAAGGGACATGGTCCGGGTTACCGACTTTCCTGGCACACGATTGCCTGGAATCCAAGGCAGTCTAGTCAGGTTCAGGACCTTTTTCTGGTGCAGGATCATTTTGTCGAGGCGAGCCTAGGGACAGCCCCGAGCTCCAGTTCAGGCATTTACGCGCAGACGGGCAATGTTATTGGTGGTGCGCACAATACGCTTTTGGCACAGTCTCCAAACTGTTTGCAAACGGAGCTGTGGTCTGTTGATTCCGGACAGCGTGTGGACGCAATCCACGGGCCGTTTCCTTTTGTGGGTGATAGTCTCTACGGGCAGTCGCTGTGTTTGATCAAGGGTTCCCCCGGATTCACTTATCGTAATCTTCCTCCCGGCGAATATTCTTTGAAGTGGTTGAACCATTCTGGGGTGGCTCTCGGCGCTCGCACCATTCATGTAGGAATGGGGCGCGATTCCATCACCGTAAACTAGCGCGACTTTGGTGTGCCGATCCGCTTCGCAATTTCTAGGTTGCTAACCGGAGCCGACGGTTGGGGAGCTGAAAAAATTTCGTAACGGTAAGCTTCCGCGATGTTTGCCGATAAAAACTGCGCATAAAAATTCTTTCCCGCAAAACCGAGTCCTGTGGGATCTTTAGTCTCTAATAGTGGCACAATGCTCTTGGCGCGGTATCGCCTTGAGAGTTTGCCCAGCCTTCCCACGCCTGAATTATACGCGGTCACTGTAGTCGACCAATCGGGCAATAAACTGCGAAAAATAACGAGCATGCGTGCAGCTGCGCGGGTTTGTCGCAGAGGGTCCGCCCATAGGTTGGGATCGGCACTAATCATCTGCCGCGCTGTAATGGGCATGAACTGAAAAATTCCCACTGCCCCGACCTTAGACTTTGCTCTCGGGTTGAAAGAAGATTCCACAAAAGGGATTCTAGCTAAAGCGATGGGGAGGTCGTAAGTCCTAAAGCTTGCTTCGATATAAGGTAATAAATGTTGGGACCGTGAGAGTGCAGCCAGGAATTCATCCCTCTGACCCGTCTGAGAACGAATAGACGTTACCAACTCCATGGACTCGCTTTTTCCCAGCGCGCCCGCCCTTGAAATAAATCCTCGAAGCTCCAAACGCTCGAGGGGAGAAAGACTCTGGCTGTGAATCAATCCGGCTGCTTCTTGGAGCCGTTTTCTAAGTTCTTTTAAAATCTGCCTTTCTAGTCGGTAAGCCAATGTCAGTGCGCGAGCCTTGCTTCGTTCAGGGGTGAATAATCGAGAAAAATCTGCAATTCCATAGATAAGCCCTGGGTTGTTGCGATCGTGAATCACCCGCACCGCAGTATTGTACTGGGTATGAATCTTCAACCAAAAAAGCACGCGTTCCTTTAACTCCAAAGGAACCCTAAACTCAGGCTCGATTCTGCCGGCGGGATCCGCTAGCCAGGCTTCGAGTTTATGATCCGACAACTTCCAGGCATCAAAGGGTAATCCCTGCGCTTCTTTCCATGCCGGGAGAAAGTAGTCCCAGCCTTTAGAGGAGGGCTCCTGCGCCAAAAGCTTTGAGGGCGCGAGCAACGCGATCAGAATACAGGCTCTATAAAAGGCATGAGTCTTTAGCACGGGTCCCACTCTCTACAACGCACGGACAGCGGCCATGGGTGCCAAACTACGGCAACCAAACCAGAAGCTAGACATTGCGCAGGGCAAAGCCTTGCGGAATCTGCATCCCGTTGGAAACAGAGCAAGGTCTATGCCAGGGATTCGAGTGGTTAGATCACCGGTGTGAATTCATACTTGCGGAGTTCCGCCATTGCCCGTTTATAGCCAATGGCGACAACATTCTGAAGCGTGCGTGTATCCAAAGTAAAATGGTCCCCAAAGAACATCTCCTGGTCTTTGGGTTCGGGATGGATGTAAACATAATTCAAATTGCTATTGAAACCGAGAGTTTCTTCCAGGCGGAGATTCAATTCTTCGAGGTGGTCTTCTGGGTATTTGTATTCGCGGAAAAATGCGCGAATGGTCTTCAGGGCCTCTAGTTTGTCCTCGTGAGACTTGCGCGATCGATAGACTTTTTGCTCAATGGATTGGTATACGGCCTGAATCGCCACTGCCGCGACGCCATAGTTAAAAAGCGATCCGATTTCTTCCTGATAATGGTAAGGCTGGTGCGTGTAAGAACAAATAATCAAGTCACAGCCATTGTCAGAAGCGACATGAGTCGACATTGTCTCGCGGATTTCCCCATCGATGTAGTACCTTTCCTGACCTCCGGAGTGCTGTATTGGGTATGGGGCATAGATGGGAGGCAACGACATAGAAGCTGCTACTGCGTCGGAAATCTTAGCGCTCGATGCGTACTGAGAATAGGTGTCAAAAAACCTGTCTGTAGCGTAGCGACCAAAAATCACTTTGCGGGAGTGATCCAGTTGGGTTCCAACAATGAACAGGTCTGATTTGAGTTCGTGGAAACTTTCGGTGGGAAGAATGTTTTTTCTCAGATAGGCCGCCAAGCCACGCGTGGAAAAAAATCCGGGTAGCCGCAGATTTTTTAAGAAAAAGGATTCCATAGTTCTCCCAATGATAGGAGAACTGCGAAAGCTTTTTAGAAACTGCGATGGTTTCATCCAATGAATTGCCAACATATCCCGGTAGGTAATGCGCGGAATTTCGGGGAAGTCGCCGGGGACCCGAAACTCGGTATCTTTGGCGAAAGAGTTGATCAGAGTTTCGATGCTGATGCCCGCACCTAGGAGACAAGCGATGAGTGCACCCGCGCTCGATCCAACGTAGGTGCCAATTTCAAAAGGGTGCCTTTTCGGAGGTGGGTACGGCAGTGCGTTGATCGGTGGAGGGGACGGATCTTTTCCTCCTACAAACGAAAAACCCTTGTCGCGTAGCGCTAGGCAGACGCCGATGTGAAAAGCCGCCGCTTTAGTTGCTCCACCACTACAAACAAGCCCAGCTTTCGAAAACCGCACTTGGTGGTTTGCTTTGTTCTTTGTGCTCATGCAACCCTCTGCCGCTATCTTACCAGAGGTTTGAAGGTTTGGAGGTTCGAAGGAAATCAGCGCTGTCCGAGAACAATGACTTCGCATTCGAGCTGGACTTGAAACTGCTCGAGCACAGTTTTTTTCACGAGATCGATCAAAGCCAATACATCCTCGGCTTTGGCATTGTTTTTGTTCAAAATAAAATTCGCGTGTTTGAGGGAGATTTCCGCTCCACCAATGACCGTACCCTTTAACCCGGCTTTTTCGATCAAGCGACCGGCTGAAAGGCCGTTAGGTGGGTTTTTAAAAGTGGAGCCACAGCTGGGGTAATCGAGGGGTTGCTTCGCTGCGCGTTCCGCAATGATCCGATCCACTTCACCGCGGATCTGGAGTGAGCTTCCTGGTTTGAGAGCAAAGACCATGGAAACCACGAGAGCATTTCCCACGGCGGTTTGTTCCCTGTAGCCAAAATAAAGTTCGTTCCGAGGGAGGCTTCGGAGTCCATGTTTGAAATCAAAAAGCTGAAGTTCAGTTAGAATATCAGCGTAGCAGCCATATTTTGTGCCGGCATTCATGTAAATCCCGCCACCAAGCGTGCCGGGAACCCCAGCGCTAAATTCTAGCCCGGACAGACCTTTTTGGATGGCCCATTCCAAAAGCCGCGGTTTTTCTACTCCCGCGCCGCAGCGTATGTGGACGCCCCCATCCGCCTTATCGAGAAGTTCGATTTCTCTAAACGCCTTGGCGAGCGATACCACTACGCCTCGCAGGCCGCCGTCGACGACCAGTAAGTTGGTTCCGGTGCCAATAACCGTAACCGGCAAATCAAATTTTTCACAAACCAACGCGAGCCACGAAAGGTCCTTAGGCGTTCGAGGGAAAACAAGAATATCTGCCGGGCCGCCAATACGGTAGGCTAAATGGGGAGCAAGCGGCTCATCGAAGCGGACGAATTCACCCAGCTCTTGGCGAAACAGCGATCGGACTTCGGAGGTAACTTGGCCGCGGCCATGGCGAATCTCAAAAGAGCTTTTGGTAGACATTGGGCAAGTCCCCGGCTCCTAGAGTAAAAATCACATCTCCAGCTCGAGCGTCGGAGAGCCAATGTTCTACCGCATTGATGGCCGAATCTGCTTTATGCACCAGTTCGGGATGTCGTTGGGACAACTCTTGAGCAAAACGAGTGCTGTGCACTCCTTCGAGAGGAGCTTCTCCAGCAGAGTACACATCTGTCACCGAAACGCCGTCGCAAGAGTCAAAGCTTTCCAAAAACCCCGCCCATTGGTCTGCAAACCGAGTGTAGCGGTGAGGTTGGAATACCACTCGGATACGAGAGTGAGGGAAACGCTCTCTTGCGGCGCTCAGTGTGGCTCGAATTTCAGTGGGGTGGTGAGCGTAGTCATCGTAAAAAAGAACGCCATTTTTCTCACCGCGAGGTTGAAATCGGCGAGCTACTCCTCGGTAGCTGCACAATGCTTCGATGGTTACCGAGCGATTGACTCCCAGCTCATCAGCGACTGCGAGGGCGGCAACGGCATTAAGAGCATTGTGTTTACCAGGGACCTGTAGGCGCAGCGTGATTTTTTCCGCTCCGATCTTAACGACTGTGCAAGACCCCTCGGGAGTCGAGTTGTAGTTTTCGATAGCGTAAGCATTGGAGGGATCAAAACCGTAGTTTTTTTTGCGACGGCCAATCAAGGGGGCTAGCCGTTTGAGATAGGAATCGTCACCACAGTAGACAGTGAGCCCATAAAAAGGAACTTTATTGGCAAACGTAACGAACGCGTTTTCGAGCGCTTCCATGGAGCCGTAGTGTTCGAGGTGTTCGCGATCGAGGTTGGTGATTACGGCTATGGAAGGGCTCAACCTATTAAATGAGCCATCACTCTCATCGGCTTCGACGACCATAAAGGTCCCTTGTCCCAGACGAGCGTTGGTCCCGCCAAAATTGTCCACCCGGCCGCCCACGACTACGGTTGGGTCTAATCCAGCTTGCACTAGAACAACACCTACCATCGAGGTCGTCGTGGTTTTGCCGTGAGCACCAGCGACGGCCACGCCGTATTTCAGTCGCATCAGCTCCGCGAGCATTTCTCCACGAGTAATGCAGAGGGTTTCTTGGGCTCGTGCCTGAGCGAGTTCTGGGTTCGAATTCTGAATTGCCGACGAATAAACGACGAGTTCTGCCCCTTTCACATGAAGGGGGTCATGGCCTAGGAAGATCTGAATCCCTTGTTTTTCCAGAGAACGTACGGTTTCGCCCCGGCCGAGGTCGGACCCGGAAACTTGGTAGCCGTTTTGGACGAGCAATTGCGCTAAGCCGCTCATGCCAATTCCACCAATTCCAATCAAGTGTATGTTCTTGATTTTATTATACATATTAGGAAGCTACCCTACCGTTTAATGTCTGCTTCAACTCGGTCGCAGATGGTAGCAATAGCAGGTGGACGCCGCAATGTGGAAACATTTTGCTGCATTTTCTGTCGGACATCGGCCGAGGAGAGGCTTTCCCAGGCAGACCAAAATCTCTCAGCGAAACCCTCACCTTGTTCTACAACCACCGCCCCGCCCGCTTTTTCGAGCCAGCGGGCATTGTCGGTTTGATCGTTCTGACCCTGCCTAGGGAAAGGAACCAACAAACTCGGTCTCGCTATTTGCACTAACTCGGAGACGGCGAGGGCTCCAGAACGTGACACAACGAGAGTCGCATTTTCGAACGCAGCAACCATATCTTCGATGAACGCAACCACTTGAACGTTTTGCCTGCCCTTGGCTTCGTAAGCAGAGCGTGTGGACTCAAAATCAGAAGCTCCCGTTTGGTGGAGTATGCTCCAATCGGCTGGAATTCTGTCCAGACCATTTAGGATAGTTTGATTGATGGACCTCGCCCCTTGGCTCCCGCCGAGAATTAGCAAACTCTTCCCCTGAGGATTGTAAACGGCAGTAGAGGCAAAAAACTCTTTTCGAATAGGGTTTCCGGTGACTACGCACTTGCGGGCGTTAAAAAACCGTTTTGCCTGCTCAAAACCCAGAAACACCTTGCAGCTCAGCGTTCCCAAAAAACGGTTTGCGATGCCGACGGAAACATTTTGCTCCTGTAGAAAAACAGGCACACGCATTAAAAACCCCGCCAAGCACATGGGAACAGAAATGTACCCCCCGACACCAACAACAGCAGAGGGTTTCTCGCGGTAAATTAGACGCACTGACCATGCCATAGCGACGAGGAGTTGGAAGAGCGTTTTCAGAATCCGGGTGAACTTTTGGTTTTTTACTGGTCCGGTGTGAATGGGCAGAAAGGCTATTTTCTTTTGAGGAGCAAGGCGGGCTTCTAACCCTCTGTTCGAACCGACATAGAGAATGGCATGGCCCCGGGCTTGGAGCTCCTCCGCAATAGCAAGTGCCGGGAAAACATGTCCCCCGGTACCCCCACCTGTGATGATGATTTTTGATTTCATTCCGCTGTCCGAGGGGGAGGAGGAGTCGATTGGCGGATAATGTTGAGTAGGATGCCCATCGCAAATAGATTTACCAAAAGTGCTGAGCGGCCCCAAGAAATGAATGGAAGCGGCAAACCTTTGAGCGGGAATAGGCCAGTTACTCCTCCGAGGTTCACCGCAATTTGCAAGATCAGGGCAAGGGAGATTCCAAACCCCATGAGGCGGCCCAGTGGGTCGGGAGCGCTAAGCGCGCCTTTCAAAATCCAGTACCCAAACCCAGCAAAGAGTAATAGGAGCGCGACGGCGCCGACAAACCCGAGTTCCTCGCCAATCAGCGCAAAGATGAAGTCCGTGTGTACTTCGGGCAAGAAGAAAAGTTTGCTGTTTCCGTTGCCGAGCCCAACTCCAAAGAGCTTGCCCCAGTGAAACGAAACGAAAGACTGGATGGTTTGAAACCCCGAGCCTTGGGGGTCCTCCCAGGGGTTGAGAAACGCAAAGACTCTCCTGCGTCGGTACTCTGACTGCATTAAGGTCAGGGCGAATACAACGGCTGCCCCGCTGAGCAATGAAAAAAAGTACACCACACGCATGCCGGAAATAAAAAGCATTCCAAGAATGACCGATGAAACCAAAATAGTAGTCCCCATGTCGGGCTGCGCTAGAAAAAGGCAAAGCAATAAAATCACCGGCACCAAGCGCTTTACCCATTCAGAAGCCCCCGGTGAATCGGCGCGGCTAAGTAGGGACGCGAAATAAAGCGTGACGCTCACTTTGGCGAGTTCGCTAGGTTGAAACGAAAGCCAGGGGGTTTTAAGCCATCGACTTGCACCTTGCGCTGTGTGGCCCACCGCAGAAAAAAGCGTAAGAGCCACCAACGCGAGTTGAATCCAAAGAATCGGTTGGCTGATTTTGGCCCAGTTTTGGTAACGGACCCTTGAGACCACGAGCATGATGGCGAGCCCCAGAACTACTGCCGCAGAGTGCCGAACGAAGTAGTAAAATTCCGATCCATAGCGCTCTAGTCCGAGAACTCCCGTCGCGCTAAAAAGCATGACTTCTCCAATAAGCAAAAAAGTGATGACGAGCGCGAGGACGCGTTTATAGAGCGGTGGTGAGGGGTGCTTCACCACTATATTCTATCACGGAGACCGCAGAGAATTATCCGCGGTAGTCTTCAGCGCGAATGTTGTATTTCTGGAGTTTGCGCAGCAGCGTTTTTTTGGGAATCTGTGCGTGCAAAGCAGTTTGGTTAATACGGCCGCGGAATGTTTTGAGCGCTTTGACAATGAAATCACGTTCAAACTGTTCCTTGTGGCTTTTGTAGTTCAGGGTATTAGTGAAAGTACCGTCTCCCAGGCGATCGGTTTCTTCTAACTCCAACGCCACCAACGGATTCAGTAGCCGAGTGCCGAAAAAGTCTTCGCCCTGAATGTATCCTGGAAGAGATGCCGGACTTATTTGATCTTGGGTCTCGATAACTAGAGCATGTTCCACGACGTTCTCTAGCTCGCGAATGTTTCCGGGCCAGTTGTGCTGTAGCAATAAAGTCATGGCCGATGGAAGGATACCCTTGATTTCTTTGCCATGAAGCTTTCCAAACTTGGCAATAAAGTGCCACGCGAGCTTTTCGATATCGTCCCGCCGCTCTCGCAATGGGGGCAAGAAAATGGGAATCACATTGAGTCGATAAAAAAGATCTTCTCTAAAGGTCCCTTTTTGAATCATTTCTTCTAGGTTGCGATTGGTTGCTGCAATGATTCGCGCATTCATGTCGAGTTCGCGGTTGGAGCCAACCGGGGTGAACTTTTTTTCCTGCAAAACGCGTAAAAGCTTTACTTGCATGGCGAGGGAAAGATCCCCAATTTCATCCAAGAAGACTGTTCCACCGGCGGCATATTGAAAGCGGCCAATTTGGCGCTGATCCGCCCCAGTGAAAGCGCCACGCTCATGCCCGAATAGTTCACTCTCAAACAAAGTCTCTGGGATGGAGCTACAATTTATCGCGACAAGTTTTTCGTCTTTTCGGCCAGAATTGTAATGGATCGCGCGTGCGACGAGCTCCTTGCCTGTTCCGCTTTCGCCCCGGATGAGGACGGAAGTGTCCACTTTTGCAAGTTTGTAGAGGATGTTGAAAATCCGCCGCACTTCGCTCGAAGTTCCTACGAACTCACCAGTGTCCAGCTTTACCACGGGTGCGCTGAACGCCATGCTTTGTATCATTTGCTTTGCGGCAAGAGCGCGTTCGACCATTTCTACGATCGCGTGGTGTTTGATGGGTTTAGCGACGTAATTATAGGCGCCGTCCTTGATCGCTTTTACAGCGTCATCAATTGTGCTGTAGGCGGTCATCACGATGGCGACAATGGATGGATCGTATTCTTTGATCTTAGTCAGGCAATCGAGCCCGCTTAAACGCGGCATGTTTACATCAAGCAGGACAAGGTCACAGCGCTGCTTTTGGATCATCTCCAGGGCTTCAATTCCGTCGCGAGCTTCCCGCACAACAAAGTGGCTCAGGTTGAGCGCCTCTCGAATAGTGCCGCGCAGTTCGTCGTCGTCTTCAACAATCAGGACTTGATACGATTTCACTCGGGAACCCTCACACCGGAAGGGAGACTTGAAAACAGCTCCCTTTTCCCAATTCACTTTCCAACCGGACCCCCCCTTTATGCAGTTCTACGAAATATTTGACAAGGAAGAGTCCCAATCCGGTTCCTTTTATACCAGTCTGAGCCATGGCTTCGCTCCGATAAAATTTACCGAAGACTTTCTCTTTGTCTTCAGGGGCGATTCCGAACCCTTGGTCTTTTACTTCGATGAGGACATACCCCCCTTCTTCCCTGGAAGATATTGTTATTTCAGTGTTTTCTGGTGAGTACTTGATGGCGTTCTCGACCAGGTTGCCAAAAACGCGCTTCATTAGCCGGACATCGTATCGCACCGAAAACAGGGGTTCGAGATGGGTTATGAGTGTGATTGCCTTTTCAGAGGCTTGGGCGGATTTTTCTTCGGCAACCTCCTGAATGGTGGCATTCAAGTCGCGGCTCTCAGGGTGGATTTGAACTTTGCCGCTTTCCACCCGGTTGAGGTCGAGGATGGTTTCCACATAGTCGCTCATGTGTTCGGTGGTTGCCACTATTTGCGCCAGGCTTTTGGCGGCTTTTGGGTCCAAGAGGGTTTCGCGCATGAGTAGCTCTGCATTCCCTTGGATTCGAGCGATGGGCGTTTTCAGGTCGTGAGAGACTAGGGAGAGAAAGTTGCTCTTAAGTGCTTCGAGCTGTTCCATCATTTCGCTCATCTGTTGAAAGTGCCAGCGTCGTCGATATTCCAAACCCAGACGAAAAGGGACAATTATGTAGTAAGCAGCGATCGCGGTAATCGCTGGATGGGCAAGATCCAGCCACCAGCCGCCCCACTTGAGCGCAATCCAGCCAGAAATCCAGAGTGCGGCGAGAATAGCGACCAGAAACGCGACTCCCCTCATGGGGGTGAGCAAGGCAACTAGGTTCGCGGTGAGCAATCCGACAATCACCGTAAGCAAGACGACTGCCCAGGTCGGAGGCCGCCGCAAGCCATCGTCGCGCACGAGGGTCACTAAACCATGGGCGGCAGCTTCCAGCGCAGTCGTATCGCCAATGCGACGGGAATAAGGAGTGAATACCGCATCTCTTGTGGGTTGATTACGCCGAACTTGCCCAATGATCACCACGCTGTTTTCAAGGTGCAGGTCGGGTGGAGCGGGAGAGAGAAGAGACCAAGCAGAATGAATCGGGTAAGTGCCCGGGGGGCCTTGCCAGCGAATATAAGCATGGCGCGAAGTGCCTAAGGTATCGATGCTTTCAGGCGTGCTGCCACGCAAGAAAGTCGCTAATCGTGAATAGAAAGTAGGCACATGGTCGATTTGAACCATGACTCGGCGAGTGACCGAGTCAGCGCCATAGTTAAATGAGTCACGTGAGATCAAGCCCGGGGCGTAGACCAATCTATCGCCAAAAGCTTCTGGAGCGGATCGACTTAACTCCATTTCGTTTAAGTAACCGAGAAAAACTGGGATAGAGCTATCGATTGATGAGACGAACGTTTTTAGGTCTGCAGCAGAATAGTTCTGGTCATTGAGGTCAGCCAAAATCCCAATGGCCCGAGGTTTCTCTTTATTTATTTTTCTGAGCAAGCGCGCCAGGGCGTCGGCTGGAATCAATGGCTGCACGCGGAAAGCCGCGCCGGAGTCAAACGCCACCAGCCGGATTTGCGGATCTGCTTGAGTGGAGCGAAATGTCCGAAAGTAACTATCAATCAATATTCCGTTTATTGAATGAAATCCAAACGAACAAAAAAAGAATGCCAGCGCCACAGCCAAGCAGCTGACTGGCAGCCGGGATAAGCGATTTGATGGCGCTTCGATGGGCCCCTCCTTAAGCGGGCTATATATCGGCTAGAGCGTTCCGTCGAGCGCTGCGTTTGCAACCCTATCGGCTTCTTTGTTCTCTTCGCGAGGGATGTGCAAGATCTGGACGGAATTGAAGTTTTTAAGAAGTTCCTTCGCCTCTCGAACCAACTCCTGGAGGTGGGGGGCCTTAACTTTGTACTGGCCGTTGAGTTGGCGAACAAGGACCTGGGAGTCACTTTTTACTGTTAGCTGTGTGGCTTCGAGAGCAATACACTTTACCAGCCCTTGAATCAGTCCGGCGTACTCGGCCACGTTATTGGTTACGGACCCCAGCGCGCGCCCTTCTTTTGAGATCAGAATGCCATTTTCGTAGATCACAAACCCGTAGGATCCAGGGCCAGGGTTTCCCCGGCTTGCGCCGTCGCAAAACAAAGTGAGGCTTCGAGACATGGGGAGCATTTTGCGCCGATTCAGGCTGTTACGCCATCGGTTTCTAAAATACGTTTACTTGTGATGAGTATTTTTCCGCAATTTGGGCAGCGGTGTACGGTCTTTCGGCCAAGGACTTCATTATAAATCTGAGCACGTACGGCCATATTGCACCCTAAGCAACGTCCATTTTCGGTTTGAGTGATGGCGACGCCTTTTTTCATTGCGACGAGTTTGTTGAACATTGCGGCGGTCGCCGGGTCCAGTTGCGCAGTGAGTCCTTTGCGCTTTTCCTGAAGAGTAGAGAGAGTCTTAAGGAGTTCCTGGTGTTCTGCGTTTAGCTTGGTTTTTTCCGCCAGAAGGACAGCCTCATCTTTTTTGAAGTCCGCTTCGATGACTGCGACTTTTGATTTTATCTCTTCGAGTGAGGTAATCAGCTGAAGCACGCCATCTTCCATTGCGCTCTTTGCGTCTTTTTGAATCAGATTTTCTTTGGTGGCGGCCAGGTACTCGGCGTTGGTTTTGACCTCCATCATTTTGCCTTCAGCCTTGAAGAGCGCGTCTTCTTTCTCTTTGAGGTCTCTTTCCGCAGCGCGGAGTTTTTTCTCGTTTTCTTGAAACAGCGCTTTTGCTGAATCTAGAGCCTGTCTTTTGTGAAGGATTTCCGAGTCTTTGCGCTTGAGCTCGTCTGGAATGGCCAAAGCATCTCTTTCAACGAGATAAATGCGTTGTTCGATTTCCCTAAGTTCCGCTAGGCATTCGTATTGGGTCTCAATTGAAGAAGGCATGTCGGATAGGTAGTGCATCTCCCCCTGTTTGTCCACCTAACCCGCCAAGTCCTGGTGGGCCCACCAGGACTTGAACCTGGGACCTATCGGTTATGAGCCGACTGCTCTAACCAACTGAGCTATGGGCCCGCGAACAAGAGTGTCTAGTTCTCGATAAAAGCTTTGAGGCGCTTGCTGCGGCTAGGGTGCCGAAGTTTTCGCAACGCCTTAGCTTCGATCTGACGAATGCGCTCGCGAGTAACGTTGAAGTCTTGACCCACCTCTTCCAGGGTGTGGTCAGAGCTTTCGCCGATACCAAAGCGCATGCGGAGTACTTTTTCTTCGCGAGGGGTCAGCGTGGCCAACACCTTTCGGGTTTGTTCCGAGAGGTTGACGTTGGTTACCGCGTCCGACGGAGAAATCATCGCTTTATCTTCGATAAAATCCCCCAAGTGGGAATCTTCATCTTCACCAATTGGAGTTTCCAGAGAGATTGGTTCCTTGGCGATCTTGAGCACTTTTCGTACTTTATCGACCGGCATTTCCATTTTTTCTGCGATTTCTTCTGGAGTGGGTTCACGCCCGAGCTCTTGAACGAGGTAGCGCGAGGTGCGGATCAGTTTATTGATCGTTTCGATCATGTGCACCGGGATGCGGATGGTGCGAGCTTGGTCGGCAATGGCGCGAGTGATCGCTTGTCGAATCCACCATGTGGCGTAAGTGGAAAACTTATATCCACGTCGGTATTCGAATTTATCGACGGCTTTCATTAAGCCGATATTGCCTTCTTGGATTAAATCCAGGAACTGCAGGCCGCGGTTAGTGTATTTTTTGGCAATGGAAACAACCAGGCGCAAGTTGGCTTCTACGAGTTCGGCTTTCGCGGCCTCGGACTTGTTTTCCCCTGCGATAATTGCTTCGTACATGTCCTTGAGCTCGCGCGCGCGCAAGTTGGTCTCGGCTTCTACGACAGCAATTTTTTTACTGACTTCACCTAACTGGTAGTCGATTTCCATCAAGCCGGCGTAATCCACGCCGTACTTGAGCTTCATTTGCTCTTCGAACTTTTTGTTCTTCTTGGTTTCTTTGATGTGTTTGCGAAGTTTTCCAACTCCATCCACATTCACGCGCCGTAGAAGCATGTCGCTTTCGCGTTCGGCGTCTTCAATACGGCCAACCTGTTGTTTAAATTTTGCGACGATCTTATTGATTGTCTTGCGGTTGAAATTGATTTCTTGGAAGGTGGTGACGATTTTTCGACGGTTATCCGCAAGCTTCTCTCGCAGTTTTTTGCGTTCGCTTGCGTTTTGCCCTGCCTTCAAGAGCTTCTGTTCCACGCCGTGAAGAACTTTTTCAAAGCTGTGAACCAGCTTCATCCCTTCTAGGATGCGCTCTCGGCACTCGGCCTCGTTGAGACCAGCGGCCATTGCAGCTTGTTCGCGGTTGGCTTCGCGGGTTTCCTCGGATTCTTCTTCAGCCGGTTCTTCCGTCGCTCCACCCTCCGGAGCGGCAGTGGCTTCGGCGCCTCCGCCCTCTTCGGAGTTTTCAGAATCGCTTTCGCCTCCGCGGACTACATCGCGCGCCCGCAGCTTTCCTTTTTCGATCTTGTCGCCAATGGCGAGAAACTCTTTTATCCCCATCGAGGAGTTTAGGATGACGTCGAGAACTTCGGCCTCTCCCTCTTCGATACGTTTTGCAATTTCGATCTCACCTTCGCGGGTAAGCAGAGCCACTGACCCCATTTTTTTCAAGTAGAGGCGAACGGGATCTAAGCCCCGGGTCAGCGAGTCGTCTTCTTCGGCCGCTTCAGCGGTAGCGGTAGTAGTGGTTGTAGAGGTGCCGGTGCCTGTTTTTTTGGCGGTGCCACCCTTGAGATCTTTTTCGCTCTCGACAACCTCGATCTCAGCGTCCTCGATCAACGCCATTACTTCATCTAACTCACCGGACTCAGTGATATCCTCTGGCAGCGCTTCGTTGATTTCCTCATAAGTGAGAAAACCCTTCTCTTTTCCGGTAGTGATGAGCTTCTGTAATTCTTTCTTCTTATCAACTTTTGGCATTCTAAAGGCACCCCGTCAGTATAAGGACGCAACTGCTGCGGCAAGCGAGATCAAACCCAAGTATTTAACACACCACGCCAAGCCCTCGCAATTCTATTATTTATAGACGTTTATCTGGCGGGGTCAACCAGCGTTACCTTCTTCTGTGGGGGGAGTCGGCTGAGCCCGCAATTCTTGTAGCCGATTTAGGAGCCTTTCTTGCTCTGCCGTGTCCCCCATCCGGGCGGTCAGTTTCACCTGGGCAGAGAGGGATTTGATTTCCTGTTCTTTTTGCTTTTGAAAGACTCTATCGGCGATGGCCTGAAAAACCCCCCCATTTTGAGTGGGTGGGGTTTCTTCAAATACACCACCGGCGGCAGCGGCCGTCAGTTCCTGCGGCCCCCCCAAATGGATAAGAGAGCCAAGTTTTTCTCTAAATTCCAATGGGTTAGCGCATTCATGAAGCTTTTCCAACCAGCTTCGAATGGCGGGGTCGGCAATTCCGCCGGCCCAGCGAGCTTTTTCCAGAGCCAAAAAACTTTGGGGAGACTCCACACAAGCAGCAAAAAACTGGAGTTCGATCCGGTTTAGGCCCTTTTCTTTGCTCGGGCGATTGGGGGTTTTGGGGCTCTGTAGGGGTGCAGATGGGTCGGCGGACCCAGCCCGTTTGATAGCGGCCTCAGCAATTTCAGTCAGCACTGGAACGGAAATACCCAGAACCAAACTGATGTCATCCCAAAGTACTGCACGATCGGGCAGTCGTCGGCTCGCGATGAGCAAAGGGGTAAGATCGGTCAAGGCTTGCGAGATCTCACTTTCAGAAAGAGGGCCTCGTTGAGCAATCTCTTTGAGCAGCTTGGTCACCTGACGTGGTGCTGCGGCGCAAAGTCGGTAAAACTCTTCGGCACTGTGTTGCTGCACAAACTCGTCCGGGTCTAATCCGTTAGGCAACGAAAGGTCTTTGGCGAAGAACCCCGAGGTTAAAAACAGGTGGACCGATCGATGCCACGCTTCCTTGCCCGCATTGTCAGGATCAAAAACCGTTACCGCTCTTCGTGTAAGGGGTTTGAGTTCGGCGCAGTGGTCTTCGGTGAGAGCGGTTCCCATGGTGGCGATAGCGTTTTGCACGCCAGCCTGATGAAGCCCCACGACATCCATGTAGCCTTCGACCAGGATGACTTCTCCCATCTGTCGGATCGCGCGCTGGCCTTCGTACATGCCGTAGAGCAATCGGCGCTTGGAGAAGATAGGGTTTTCGGGCGAGTTCAAATATTTCGGCTGATCGCCTTCTTTAAGGGCTCGGGCCCCAAATCCGACGATTTGGCCATCACGATTGCGAATGGGGAACATCAATCGCTCACGAAAGCGATCGTAACCCCCGCTCTCGGATTCCGCCCGCTCAACGACCAGGCCTGCCTGCACAAGTTCTCCCAGACTGAACCCTCGTTTAATCAACAAACGTAACAGCGTATTCCACCCGCGGGGGGCCACACCGATCTGAAATCGATCCACGGTTTCTCGTCGAATACCGCGTTTTTCAATGTAGTCTTTGGCAAACGAGTAGTCCGGGACTTCATTCAAGAGGTAATGAAAGTATTTTCCAGCCCAATCCAATGCGGCGAGCTGCCGAGTGGCGTTCTCGAGGGGGTTGGGGACCCGCGAGTGCCGATCGACTTGTTCGAGCTTCACACCCGTGCGGTCGGCGAGCTTTTGGACCGTTTCCGGAAAGCTCATTCCCTCGATAGCCATCAAGAAAGAAAATACGTTGCCGCCCTTCTGGCACCCAAAACACCGGAACACCTGCTTGAGGGGGTGGACGTAAAAAGAAGGGCTTTTCTCAGAGTGGAATGGGCATAGCCCCTGGTAGGCTTGCCCGCTCTTCTTCAATTGAACGTACTCGCCCACCAAGTCTACAATGTTCATCCGCTCCCGGATACTGGCTAATGTCCCTTCTGAAAACACAGTCCCTCAGACGCAGCAAACCCAGCGCACTTCGTACACGGATACAACGAAAGCGGCCGGAACAAAAAGCTTCAGCTGAGCGACTTACTTTGGGGCAAGTTTGGTGCGAGCAAGTTCGTTGACGAGTTTTCCGTCTGCGCGTCCAGCGGCTTTGGCCAGCACAGCCTTCATGACCAGGCCGATATCCGCGGGTTTATTGGCCCCGGTTTCGGCAATCGCCGCCGTGACAAGCGCTTCGACTTCTTGGGCCGAGAGTTGTTGGGGGAGGTAGACTTTAAGTACATCGACTTCCCGGCGTTCTTTATCCACTAGATCTGTTCGGTTGGCCTTGAGAAAGGCCTCGATGGAGTCGGCACGCTGCTTGAGCAAAGTCTGAATAACTTTATGGATTTCAGCTTCTTCCAGCGGAGAGCGCTTGTCGATTTCCCGCTTTTTAATTTCGGAAATGAGCATTCGCACCGCACCCAGTTTCACTGAGTCTTGGGCGCGCATGGCGTCCTTCATATCAGTTTGTAGCTGAGTTTTGAGGTCCATAGAAATGAGATCTATCGACGATCTTGGCGTTTCATGGCGCGCTTACGGGCAGCGATCGACTTTTTCTTCCGGCGAACGGAAGGCTTTTCGTAAAATTCGCGGCGGCGCACTTCTGAAAGAATGCCAGCTTTTTCGCACTGCTTTTTAAAGCGGCGCAAAGCGCTATCGTAAGGTTCGTTATCTTTTACTCGAAGTCCGGGCAAACCAATCTCCTAGAAAATCGCTACTCTAGTGACGACTGACCGAGCCCGTCAAGACATAAGATGGGGTCAAAGAATCAGCATCGCGTCCCCATAGCTATAAAAGCGGTATTTCCGGTCAATCGCATGGCCGTAGGCATGCAGTGCGTTCTCCCTGCCCATGAACGCAGCAATCAATATAAACAACGAGGACTGAGGAAGGTGAAAGTTCGTTATCAGTCCGTCTACTTGGGTGAAGCGATACCCTGGACGAATAAACAGGTTGGTTTGCCCTTCCAGTTTCCCCGACGCAGCCGACTCCAGCGCGCGCAGAGCAGTCGTTCCCACTGCGACGATTCTGCGGCCCTGCTCTCGCGCCGCGCTCAGGCGTTGCGCGGTAGCCGGACTGATACAATAGTGTTCTTCGTGCAGAACCTGTGTGCTGGGATCAATGGGCGAAAAGGTCCCATAACCGATTTGAAGGTCGAGCGTCTCGATTTGGATGCCGCGACTTTTCAGTCGGGTCAGAAGCTCCGGAGTAAAATGCAAGCCAGCCGTTGGAGCTGCGACTGAGCCTGGATTTTTGGCGTAAACAGTTTGGTAGGAGATCGCGTCCGATTCGTCGGCCTCGCGTTTGAGATAGGGAGGCAGGGGGACTTGGCCCGTTTTTTCCAGCCAATCGAACCACCCCGCTCCTGAAGTAGAAAAGCGAATGAGGAACTGTCTGTTTTGATGCGGGTCGCGGCAGACTGACGCCCGCATCCCACCAGGAAAAAAAAGGTCGGTCCCTCCCTCTTTGATGTGTTTTCCAGGGCGCACCAAGCACTCCCAAACTTCAGGAACTCCGCTCTGTCCCAGCAAGAAAACCTCAAAGCGTCGGCCGGAGGCGCTCTGTCCAAAGACACGGGCTTTGAGAACTTTGGTTTGATTGAGCACGAGCGTGTCGCCCGCGCGCAACAGGGTATCTAAGTCGGAGAATTTATGGTCGGCGAGCTCAAGGTTCTGGCGATGGGCGCACAAGAGGGCCGACTGATCACGGGGCGAGACGGGAAAACGGGCGATAAGAGTTTCCGGTAGCGGAAAATTGTAGTCTTGGAGATCGAGCATGCGCGTACCCTATGCCAGCAAGTCGATGGGGATCCAAGTTTTTTTGAGCGGGTGGCGCAGGTATCCAACGGGCAATATTTTCTGAGGGGTAGTAGTGGCGCAATATGTTCAAAAACCCCATGCCTCGCTCGGCCAGGTGTTTCGCCCCCCACTGGCACATGCCCACTCCGTGCCCTGCGCCCACTCCATGGACGCGGATTTCGTCTGCGGATTCCCTGATCTCGAAAAAGGTGCTTTTGAGGTTTTCATAACCGAGCAAGCGCCGAGCGGCTTCGCTGGTAATTCGATGGCGTTGCCCGCCTGCAAGAACATCTATTTCCTGAACACGACCGGAGATTGAGCGTCGTGCAGGCAAAAACCGCGCGCCCAAACCAAAAGGGAGACCTAGTTTTTTGTAAAAGGTCTGCGGGCTCCAACTGGCTGTCCAACGATAGGGGTTTTGTCGGCAAAAAGCGCACGGCACTGCGCGGCTTTCAGATTTTGTCGCTCCCCATGCCGCGGATGCCGATTGTGTCTCACCTCCGCACCTCGAGTGGTAGTGAACTATCGAAGCCCCCTTATCTCCAGCCAGGTACATCCCCGCCGTTTCTCGAACAGCGCGTATTACTGTTGGAGATTCTCCCTTGCTGCCCACGTAAACCTGGTCTTCGGTCGTGTTCTCGAGATCATAAAGTGCGTGGCGACTATGGTGCATTTTGTACAAAGCATAGCTTCGGGCAGCTACCGTCTGCGCTTTAAGCGCTTCGAGGGGCCAGCTAGGATTCATTTCACCACCGACTGTGCCTTTGAGGTACGTCTCCAGCGGCAGCACATTGACGAGGAAGAGCTCTCCGTTCATAACGCGCAGGCGCATGCGCCCGCGGTAATGCGCAGCGTTTACGAGGAAGCCAGGTGGCTCTTCCGGCACGGACATTTCGATTTCGTCGGCGATTACGGGTTTGTAAGGAATGCGAATCATTCGCAATTGCGATTGGCTCTGCGCACCAAACAGAAGCCTGCCCTGAGAAAGTTTCGGTGCTTTCCAGGTGGAATCGATTCGGACCGTAGCTGGTAGCACGTTGAGTAATTCCACCGCGCCCCGCGACCTGTGTAGAAGCACTCGGATGGGTGTGCTAAACTGAGAATAGTTCCAGACGCTCGAGCCTTCCGAGGCCGTCGTAATCCCGCACAGCGTTGTCGCAAACCAAATACTTAAACCTAGAAGTTCTTTTTTTCGGATTTTCATGGATTTTGATTTTCTGAAAAAGAGGAAAACTAAGAAGCTTGTTTAATCTTACCATGAAAAAGTTCTCTTTCATTCTTTGTGTCATTTGTTTTCATGCATCACTTTGGGGTGGGACCAGTCCCGAGTCTCCAGCGCCATTGCCAGCTCCAAAGAAGTTTAAAGTGCTGGTGGATGTAGGACACGGCGGGCATGATTTTGGCGCTCCAGGATTTCATGGAGTGATGGAGAAAGAGTTGTGCCTACGTGTTGCAACTCATGTAAAAGCTCGTTTAGACCGTTCTGCTCGTCTAGCGGACTTTCCAATAGAAGTTCAGCTCACGCGAAACGCAGATCATTTTGTGCCCTTGCGCGATAGAGCCAAGCGTGCAAACGACTGGGGAGCGGATCTTTTTGTGAGCATTCACGCGAATTCGTCTCCAGCACCAAGAGCGCGGGGGTTTGAAGTATATTTTCTTTCAAATGAGGCATCCGATGCCGAAGCTTCGCGAATAGCTCGCCAAGAAAACGCCGAAACCGAAACCCCGAACCTGTCTCCGGGGGTTTTGTCCATTCTCTCTGACTTGAAGACGAATACCCATATTCTAGAAAGCAGTCGATTCGCCGAGTCTGTCTACGCATCACTCGCCGCACTCTTGCGACCCAACGGCAAGGGGGTGCGCCAGGCACCCTTCGCGGTTTTATCGGGAACTCAAATGCCGGCGTTGCTTATAGAGATAGGGTACCTAACGCACGCAGAAGAAGCGGCGGCGTTGGCGCGACCTGCCTATCAAAATCGAATCGCAACTGGAATTGCAGAAGGAGTTTTGGGGTTCGCTCTGCAAATGCGCCGTATTAGTCGCTCTGGGGCCGTGCGCCCGGCGAATAAACGCACTACCTAAATCAAAGCGGTGGTGATAAAGCTTCGCTCTATGGCACGAAACGATGGCAGAAGCTCGAACCAACTCCGACCCGTCAAAATCACCCCGCATTTTCTAGCCAGTCCCCCTGGGTCCTGTCTCATCGAATTTGGCAATACCCGCGTGATTTGCAGTGCCACCCTGGAAGACTCCGTGCCGCATTTTCTCAAAGGTTCTGGGCGAGGTTGGCTCACAGCCGAATACTCCATGTTACCCGGAAGTTCGGGCCAGAGAATTCAGAGGGAACGATCTAAATTAGGGGGGCGCACCCAGGAAATTCAGCGGCTCATCGGAAGAAGCCTTCGAACCTGTATTGACTTTGCTCCGTTGGGTGAAAGGTCGGTGTTGATTGATTGCGACGTCATGGACGCCGACGGTGGTACGAGGACAGCCTCGATCACTGGTGCTTATGTGGCGCTGGGTCTCGCGCTGAAAAAGCTTTCCCAAAACACCCCAGCGTTAGGCAATGTCTTAAAGACTGCCGTTGCAGCGGTGTCTGTTGGAATGGTCGGTGAAGTTCCGATGCTGGATCTAAACTATCTCGAGGACAAGGACGCTGCAGTGGATATGAACATTGTCATGACGGGGACAGGAAAGTTCATCGAAGTGCAGGGAACGGCGGAGTCCACGCCCTTCGATCGTGCACAGCTTAACGCGCTCCTAGATCTGGCTACCGACGGCCTGAGAACGCTCTTTGATCTCCAGTCCAAGATCCTGTCTGTCTAAACTTGTGAGTAAACTTCTTCTCGGAACCACCAACCCCGGAAAAATCGCCGAGCTTCGTGTATGGCTAGGCCCTCGAGTTTTAGTTCAAGGTTTGGCCGATCTCGGAGTTGAAATTCCTGAAGTCATAGAGGACGGAAAAACCTATTTTGAAAACGCCTGGAAAAAGGCGGAAGCGTACTACCGGATGAGCGGGTTGCCAGTTCTAACGGACGATTCAGGTCTGGAGGTCGACGCCCTTTCAGGAGCTCCAGGAATACATTCCGCCTACTATGGGGGAGCAGATCTTTCCTGGCCCCAACGCTGGGATTATTTGTTGGATCAGATTTTGAGATCGGGATCGGCTGAACCCTGGCACGCTCGGTTCCGCTGTGTCCTATGCTATTTTGACGGAGCCCAACGCCACTACTTTGAAGGTGTTTCCGAAGGGCACGTGCTTGCCCAGCCTACAGGTAAGGGGGGGTTTGGATATGATCCTGTGGTTTTTAGTCGGGAGTTGGGAGTGAGTTTTGGGGAGGCTTCTGTTGAGGCCAAAAACCGCGTGAGCCATCGCGCGAAGGCCTTGAAACTATTTGGCGAGTGGCTTGACCAGCGGAGTTCTCACAGCTAGGTTCGTAGGCTCGTTGATTTTACCGATTTATAGGCCCAGATAGCTCAGTCGGTAGAGCAGAGGATTGAAAATCCTCGTGTCGGCGGTTCGATTCCGTCTCTGGGCACTTCATTAGTCCCACCGATAGGAAAATCAAATAATTACACAACTCACCGCTAACAAGATCTTAGCGGTTTAGCGGCGCGCGCCAATACCCTATGAGAAGAAGGGTGAGTTATGGCTTATCAAGTACGCAGGCACGGAAGGATAAAAAAGGATGGATTGCCGTTTTCTCAAAAGACGGCGGAAGTGAGAAACGTACTCATCGGACGATCAAGAAGGTTTCAAGAGAGATGAATTACGAACAAGCCTGCCACGTTCGGGATAAGCTGAACTCGGAAGAAAAAATAAAGCAGGAAGCTCAAAAGCGCAATCGAATCGAAGAACGCCTCCACAAACAGCATCTGACTCGCTCGGCTTATTTACCGGCCAACGTGGTTTCAGAGTTTGAGCAGAAAATTATTCCAGAAAAAAGCCTGGGAATGCCACACTGGCGAAAGGCCATAGAGGTCATCTCTGAAATCAATTTAGAACCAAGCGACTGGTATGAAAGAGTCACGGTAGTTTATGCCGAACTTGAAAGGCGTTCTCTGAGCCCTGACTACGCTCGAAGAATTTTGCGCATAATGAAAGAATTTGTGAATTTGATGGATGCTGTGGGGTATGAATTTGTGGCTATCTCAAGCTGGATGGGCCAGCTGAAGAGCGCTTGGGATTTTGCGATCAAAGGTAAGGAGGTCCCGTGGATAAGCCCACTCCAGTAATACTAAAAGTTTCTACGCCGGAATTTAAGAAGGTGGTAATTGAAGCTTCAGACGGCAAACGGTATTTCTCCGATCTCTCTTCTTTCTCAGGGGTTTTTTGTTTTCCGGCAAATTCGGGTGATTGGAATAAGGTTTCTATCGATAGTTATGGTTTGGGGCTTATCTGGGCTAGTAGGTTCGAGGTCCATGTTGACCAGGTTATTGCTTTGGTTTCCAAAAGCGAACCCGTTTCAATATCTAAAAGCGCCTAGTTCTCTTCCCCATTATTTGCCCATATAGTCCGAAAAGTAATACCCTTCGTGGGACACGGCGTGTCTCCTGTGTCGCTTAACCAAAAAAAGTGACTCCAAGAGTTAAAGCGATCGCTAAGGCAATAATTACTACAACGGCGATCTCCCAAAATTTCCATTTGGGGTTTTTATCCCAGACAGGGTTTGTATTTCCAGTGGAGGGCGAATCAGGAAGCCCCATATTGTCATGGTCCATAAGATCCTCACTTTTATTAGGAAGCTTTTAACTTCTTAAGCAGCTCCACATTCCTTTTTTTCAATAAACTCACCGTTAGCATAAACGAGTGATACGAATTAGGACAATACCCCGAGGGCTTGAATAACTCACTTTTTCTTCAGGCGTCCCAATAGCCGAAGGCACGCACCACTAATGGCTTCTGATTCTTTTAACTTAGATAGCTCGGTTTTTAGCTGGGGAGATTGACTCACAAGCGTAGCGAGTTTTTCCTGAGGTTGTTCTTCGATGCTTTCTAAGTCTGATTTCTTGGGATCTGTATTTCGGTACCCCTTTTTCCTGTTCTTAACCGCGACTAACAATTCACCTAAAGCCAGAGACTTATCCAATTCTTCAGCGGGGAGATTAGAAAGAAATCCGACTAACAAATTTAAATCTTTGGGATCTCTTGTTCTTGCGATGTGATTGAACCAGTCTATGAAAAAGGCACTTTTGGAGTTTTGATCGTCAGAACTCGATTTTCTATAGGCATCCCAAAACTCTTGTGGGAGCCCTATGTTCCAAGAAGGGACAAAAGCCCCTGCTCTATCCAACCACAGATCAAAAATGGAAAATAAATCGTCCGTAGATAGGTTTTTATTTAGAGCGAGATTCATTGCTTTGTTGAATGTTGAGGGTACTCGTTTTACCTCGCCCCTCATGTAAGCACGTTCGTTATCAATTTCAGTAATGCTGCAAGGGATTCCTGATCAAGTTCGATCCTTTAGGTGAATTGTGAAATTTTATCGTCAAAAAACAAAGTGAGATAAGTGGGCGAATAGTAGCGATGTCCCATTTGTAGAAGGGGTGAATGGGAAGGTTTTTTACCACCCTCTACAACACCCAGAGTACTTCAGGCCCCAATGCCATAAACAAAAGAATCCCCCATCCCCTTAAAAAGTAAGACTGATTTGAGGAGTGACACGAGTTTTTAAAAGAAATTTCAAAAACGGATTCTGCTTGTTCTTGTGTCTCCCAGGAGACTCTACTGAATACTGACATTGACCCAAACCGCTTTTCAGCGGATAATTGAGGGCTTAAACGGGGAGAAAAAAATGGCTGCCAAATACGCTTTGTTCATTTTCGCTTTTTTGAGCTTTCCAATACTTGCTGAGCATGCACCTCAGGGGAATGCTGTACGGGGTCGAGCGGCAGCTGATGCTAATATGGAAGGCATATACGAAGTTGAGGGTCAAGCTAACGGCCATAGATATTCAGTGGAAGGTCTTCAAGTTTATCGCTCGAATGTCAGCGCAAAAGACAAGGAAGTCTTTATCCAGTGCCCTGTAGATAACGCAAGTAGTAAGTCTAGCTCTGCTATCGGCTTTGTTGTCAAAACGGGCAAGGACGGTAAAAAGATATTTCGCCCGCTTAAGCTTTCCTCAGTCGAGGGAGAGTTAAAGGTGACTGAAGATTCAAATCTACCAGTGACCGAGTACGGTAATGGAGTCATCTCTGTAGAAAATCAAGGACGGAATGGAAAAGAAACCATGAGATACAAAAAAGTCGGTGCTGTATCTCCACTTAAAATGTCAGAAAAGTAATCACATCTTTTCTGTGTCGGCATTTCAAAAAAGCCCTTAAGCATTCATTGGATCTAAATTTACAAAAATAGGAAGCGTCTTATCAAAGCCATTGGCTTGTTTAACTCCAATGGTTCCTGAGTAAGTAGCGAATACAAAGTCGGTGGTAGTGGAAGGGTATCTGTTCTTAGTTACCCAAGCGAATGCGTCGCCGTTGGATTGTTCAGCGATTATGTATGATATTTGAAAGCAATGCGGATAAAGCTTGAATGTATGCGGAATTTTAGCTACTCAGAGGAATCACCAAGCGGTGAGATTCCGTCTCTGGGCACACTGACTTTTCAGCCGCTCTTTGTATTATGTCTAGAGCAATTGGCTACCTAACCCCTCTTTCCGTTCTAGCTATCATTTTCGCCATCAAAGGTCTGGGAGGAAGTTTCAACAGCCTATTTGATCAGCTGGGTCTTTCCCTGGCTCACGGACCTATGGTGGGAGCCGGCATTTTTGCGTTCTTATTGGCGTGCGCTTGGTCGGCCCGCAAAAGCGTACCGAGT
>CAZTDN010000006.1:0-48482 GCA_964611895.1 uncultured Pseudobdellovibrionaceae bacterium | reverse complement strand
CCGAGTCCTCCCGCCCAACCGTTTTTGACTAAAAATTCCATCCGGATGTTCGGGTTGGTTTGGATGGTGTTGGTAAGCGGAGCGGTTTTCTTGAGGGTACAGGCGATGCAGCAATTCCCTCTCGATGCAGCCCGCGCAGACATGCTTCCGACGGTGTTGAGCCAAGTTCAGGACTTTCTCGCCGGAAGAAGCCCTTATGGAGAATCCCTGCTCCCCGGTGCGCACACAGTTGTTAGATGTTATTGGCCCGCATTGTGGGGACCGTTCATTCCGTTTTTCATGTTGGGGGTGGATATACGTTTTCTAAATCTGCTGGCTCAATTGGTTTTTTATGTCTTAATTACGGAATGTTATCTAAGGCGGAAAGTGGTTTTCGGCTGGGGCTGGAGGTTGGATTCCACCGTTTTCTTCTTGGTTCTGTCGCTACATTTATTTTCTAAACAAGCGATCCGTGACGTGTACGATGTTCAAACAGGCGCGCTCTGGCTTTTCTATGCTCTTTTTCTTTGGTCCATATTGAGGGAGCGCCCTGGTTTAACGGACGTAGTGATACCCTTTTTGATCCTCAGTCGGCAGCCAGCCTTTTTGTTGGTGGTTCCCTATTGGATATGGCTCGGCAAACGAGAGGGTCGGCGGTTGCGCAAGTCCCTATTGATTACCTTAGTTCTGGCTCTTGCTATCTCCCTCCCGTTTTTGATTCTGGACGCCAACGGTTTTTTTCGAGGGATATTCTTTTATTCGTCGGTGGCCGCTCAAACCCCCGCTGAAGTGACCCTTGCGTGGCACGGCCTGCTGGGCGTACTGAAAATTACAGGACTGGATTCCCTGGCTCTGCCACTCCAAGTCGGAGGGCTGGCTCTGGGTATTTATTGGGCAATGAAAAACGAGAACAAAGATCCCATTTTTGTTCTGGGGCTGGGTGCCCTCGTTTATGCCTGGTTTATGCTTTTTGTGGCGGTGACGTTTAAGTACCTTTTTATTGAGCCGGTGATGGTGCTGTACTTTTTGGCGTTCGCAGCCGGCCTTCCGCGCCAGCAGACTAATTCAGGCTATTCCCCATAGTAGTCTTCATAGTAGTCGTCGTCATAGTCGTAACCACCATATCCATAGCGGGGGCGGCGTTTTACGACGGCTCGAATTTTGATCTGTTCTGGAAGAGGCTCGTAGGCGCCCTTGCCCAAATCGCAAGGGTTGAAGTGAATCCAATACACCTCGTCGATAAGCTCATGAGGCATGTCCATCCACTGGTTTCGGTCATAGTTCCAACATTGCAACCGTACTTCGCCTTCCTTTCGCAGGTCTGGGATCTGGCGATAGGGATACGTAGGGACCTCGATCTTTTGAGTCGCCGCTTCTTCGTCCGCTGAGGCAGTCAACAGGCTCCGAGGGTACTTCGAGACTCGCCCCAAAGTGGGTGTTACTGGCATCGCCCCCTCACCCTCCTCCTCTTCAGGGGCTGGATCTTCGGGTTTCGGAGGCGCGGGTTTGTGAATAATAGTGATATTGGGATTCGTGCGCGGAAGTTTACTTCGAGGGCTTTCCTCGAGGGCGACTCGTACACGATCTTTTGTGCCGACGTCCGGAGAGCCAAAGCTGAAGGGTGACCAGGCGATCTTTCCGTAGTCGGTTTCTCGACGAAAACGCTGTGCTACGAGATACGGGGGGGACGGGATTTCGTACTTTTCGGCAGTTTTCCTCAGGGCTTCATTCGCCAAGTCGACAATATTGTCCGCATCGAATTTAAACAGGTCGACAATGGCGAAGTAGTCCGCATCGACGATGCGAAGCATGCGCTCATTAACCGCAGCAGAAATGGGCCCGTACACAATTCGCCCTGCGCCCTCAACGGTAGTTTCGATTCCGTAGAGATGCCAGCCGTCGTCCTTTTTTACAACGTACCCTGGCAACACGTGGCCAGACTCATAAATGGCCACCATATTGGAGGCGGATAGTTTGTCTTTGCCCCAAGCTTCTCGCAGCGCGAGCATGAGGAGCATGGTCCCTGAGTAGCTTTGGAGCTTTCCGTCTTGCAAGGTGTCCACCACCGAAATCGCTTGGCTGTTATAGGTGAGTGTTTTGCCGACACTCTTGATGAACGACTCATCAAAAGCCTTTTTGATATCTTCGGGCTGAGCGCTGAGAAGTGCTGGGCTAAAGCTCTGAATGCGGGAATAGGTGTCTTGGATTTCTGGTTTTTCGGTTTTCCTATTGCGTTCTTTCCAGTTCGCAAACTGATCTTTCATGAGCGCCTGCGTGATTTCGCCATAAAGGATCGTTTCGCCGCCCAGGATTTTCTCGTAGATGGCCTGCTTGAGCGGGTTGGGGAAGTAGGAAGAATTTACCAGGACGTAAAGGTCCATGGACGCGGGAACTTTAGATGAAGACTGCAACTTTCCGATTTCACTGCTACAGCCAGTGAGTAGAGCCAGAAGGATCCAGGAAAAAAAACACCGTACCATGATAAGTCCCCCAAACCGTAACACTAATGTGCTTGGTTCGACATGCCATGGAAGTGCGATCTTGTAAAGAAATCCGTCCGTCTAGAAGGCTTCGTTGAAGACAACTGCGCCACCACTAGCGCCGAAGCCCTTTTGGTACTCGGTGACGCGTTTTTCGAAAAAGTTGGTGAGTGGTTGCACATCTTGGAGCACCATGAACGCAAACGGGTTGCGGGCATTGTAGCGTTTTTTATAGCCCAGCTGGACAAAACGCTGATCAGCAACGTACTCCAAATATTCTTTCATCATCGGGGCGGACATGCCGCTGATCCCAAACTGAAGAGCGTCTTCGCAAAAAGCCATTTCGACCTGCAAGGCCTCGGCGATCATGGTTTCCACGCGCTTTTCCAAATCAGCATCAAAAATCTGTGGGTACTCTTTTTGGATGACCGCGATGGCTGCCATAGCCCCCTGGATGTGGAGAGTTTCATCTCGGAACACCCAGTTGGTGGCAGTTGCCAGGCCAGGTAAAAGGCCCTTGCTGCGCAAGAAGTACACGTACGCGAAAGAACCAAAGAAAAAGAGACCTTCCACACACGCGGCAAAACAAATCAAGTTTTCCACGAACTGACGTCGCTTGTCGTCGGTATCGGTTCGATCGACGTTGTCGATCGTATCCATGTACTTAAAGCAAAAGTCGGCCTTCAGCTTGACCGATGGAATGTTTCTATAAGCGTCAAACGCTTCGGCTCGCTCAGCCAGATCTGGCAGGTAAGTATCTACCAAAAGCAAGTACGTCTCGACGTGAAGCATCTCATCAAAAAGCTGCTTTCCCAGAAACATTCTGTATTCGGGGCTGTTTACGTGTTTGTAAAAATTCAGCACTAGATTGTGCGCCACGATATTGTCGGCGGTAGCAAAAAAAGCGACTAAGCGCTTGATCAAATGGGCCTGTTTTGAGTCGACTTTATCCCTCAAGTGTTCGAAATCGACTGAAAAATCGATTTCATCTGTGGTCCAAATATTCTTGATGGAGTCTTTATAAAGTTGAAAAAACTGTGGGTACTGCATGGGGCGCAGCGTGAGGTTTAGGTCTGGGCTAAGAATCATGGACAGAGTCTCCTACTGACAGGCTTCACAGGTTTCAGGGTTTTCCAGCGAGCACGTTATAGCGGCCACCGCCTCAGCTTGGACTGCCTCTGATTGCACTGTCGTTTTTTGAATTTTTGTGCGCGCTCGAGAGCGTAGGTAGTAAGTCGTCTTAACGCCTTGTTTCCACGCGTACATATACATAGAAGAAAGCTTTCCAAGAGTCGGGTCCTCCAGGAAGAGATTTAGGGACTGAGACTGGCACACAAAAGTGCCGCGAGCGGCAGCCATTTCAATGAGCACTTTTTGAGAAATTTCCCAGACGGTTTTATAGACGCTGCGAATTTCTTCAGGGATTTCCTGAATAGACTGGATCGAGCCTTCTGCTTCGATGATTTTGTTACGAATGGAAGCGTTCCAAAGACCGGCTTTTTTGAGATCTTGTACGAGGTACTTGTTAATATTCAAGAACTCACCGCTCAAGGTTTCGCGTTTAAAGAAGTTAGAAACTTGGGGCTCAATGGCTTCGTAACAGCCCACGATAGACGCGATAGTTGCTGTTGGGGCAATGGCGATCAGTAGGCTATTGCGCAATCCATTGTTCTTCACTTGCCAGGCAATATCATCCCAATCGTAGTGAAGCTCGGGCAATCCCTGCATTTCACTCTTCCGCGCAAGCTGAACTTGAAGGGTTCCATCGGGGTAGCGAGAGTCTTTAAAGGCGGGGAATGCTCCAAGCTCACGGGCGAGCCGCATGCTGGTCATGATGGCTTGGTAATAAATCTCTTCGGAAATTCGCGAAGAAAGTTTTGCTGCCTCAGCGGAATCAAAGGGAAGCCGCATGCGGAAAAACGCGTCCTGCAAGCCCATCAATCCTAGCCCGATGGGGCGCCACTTCAAATTAGAGCGACTGGCCTCGGGAATCGGATAGTAGTTGATATCCACTACGCGATCGAGAAAAGTAACCGCACGGTCTACCACTTCTCGGAGTTTTTCAAAATCAAATGTTTGGTTGGGAGTGACGAACGCCCCCACGTTGATGCTTCCCAGATTGCAAACAGCGACTTCCTCGTTGTTCGTGACTTCGAGAATTTCGGTGCAAAGATTTGAACTGCGAATCACGTTGCCATCAACGGCCGTTTGAGAGGAGCGCAGATTGGCCTTGTCTTTAAAACAGATCCAACCATTCCCGGTTTCAGCCAGGGTCTGCATCATGCGAGAATAAAGAGCGCGTGCAGAAACCTGACGCATGGCCTTGCCCTCTTTTTCGTACTGGGCATAGTGGCTCTCAAATTCTTCACCAAAAGATTTTAGCAAAGCTGGAGTGTCGCTGGGCGAGAACAAGGACCATTGTCCATCTTCTTCCACCCTACGCATAAAAAGATCTGGAATCCAAAGTGCGAGGTTTAAGTTATGGGTACGACGCTCCTCGGACCCTGTGTTATTGCGGAGTTCCAAAAAGTTTTCGATGTCTGCATGCCAGGGCTCAATGTAAACAGCCGCGGCGCCCTTGCGCTTACCACCCTGATTGACTGCGTGTACGCTGGAGTCAAACACCTTTAAGAACGGGATGATTCCATTGCTTAGGCCGTTCGTGCCGTTGATAAGCGAGCCGGAAGCGCGCACGGGTGTCCAGTCCACGCCCAACCCACCCGACCATTTGGAAAGGTTGGCGCAATCGGCGATGTTTTTATAAATACCGCCAAGACTGTCCTCGGGAATGGTGAGCAAGTAGCACGAGCTCATTTGAGGGTGCCGTGTGCCCGAATTGAACAGAGTCGGGGTGGCGGGCATATAATAGAACTGGCTGATATTGTCGTAAAAGCTAATGGCCTCTTGAACGTTGCGCGAAAGGCCCAACGCTACCCGCATGAACATCCACTGCGGCCGCTCAATGACTTTTCGGGTCTGGGGATGGCGAATCAGATAACGGTCTAAAACAGTTTTAAGACCAAAATATTCAAAGTTGTCGTCGCGTTCGTGGCGAATGGCGTACTCAATGGTTTCCACGTCCTGCTTGGCGATTCCAAGGACTGCGTCACTCAGCACCCCCAATTCCGAGGCCGCTTTAATGTAGTCACGAAACGCACCGTTGCGTCCTACTTCTTTGCGGATATTTTCGGACAGCATGCGGGCGGCTACTTTAGAGTAGTTGGGTTCTTCGGCCATCAACATAACCGCAGTAGCGATCGAAAGATTGTCCAGCTCCTCAGTGGTACTGCCATCATGCAGGCCGTTGATGGTGCGCTTGGCGATTTCAAGCGACTCCACATTTGGGATTCCGCGGCAGGCACGATTCACCGCGTGAAGAATTTTTTCTATTTTGACGCCTTCTTTGGTTCCGTCTCGCTTGATGACTTGCATAGGTTCTCACCCTTCAGAGGGTACTGCGTTAACTTCTAAAATCTGCTTAGTGAAAGGGAATAAACATCCCTTCGTCGCGCTGAAGCGACTACACGTATTTCGCTGCCTTGTTATAAAGTGCGTTAAAGCGGATGCGTGCTCATTTATGAAATTAAAGTTATAAAAATTCTCTGTCAATTTAGTTCCCATCACAAATATACAACCGGGAAAACAAGCGAAAAAAAAGTAAGCATATTTCTCATTCCGTCAACCCACCATCGAGCCGCCCAATTGCGCGCCGCCCAGAAGGTGCAGGTGCAAATGGAACACTGTTTGGCAGGCGTCCTGTCCAGTGTTGAAGACTGTTCGGAAGCCTGTTTTTTGGAGCCCGAGTTTTTCGATGAGTTTATGAACCACTTCGAATAGCTCCTGAAATACCTGGCTATTGGAACTGGCGGCTGAAGTCACATCGGCGATGTGCTGTTTGGGTACAACCAATACATGGACCGGTGCTTGTGGGCTGATGTCTTTAAAGGCAAAAACCCGATCGTTTTCATAGACTTTTGTGCTGGGTAAAGTTCCTTCAATGATTTGGCAGAATATACATTTATTCACGGGAGCCTCTTGGACCGAACATTTAACCGCGAACCAGTCTTTTTGCCAATGGGCGGAGCCCCAAAACCGAGCTGGGGTTAAGTGAATCCGGGACCAGTTGTTAACAGCGGCCCTCTTTTTTCAGCGGCAGGCGGCAGACTCAGATAGGATAGACAAAGTGATGCACCCCGAATGGATTCAACGCCTGAGCCAAAACCTCGACCCGGTGAGTTTGGTAATGCCCCAGGCCAAAACGGGAGGTCTCTCTTCCGTACTCATTCCCATGGGTTGGAACCGCGGGACACAGCGAGAAGAGATCGTCCTGACCAAACGAACGACTCTCGTGGATAACCATAAGGGACAAGTCAGCTTTCCCGGCGGCTTTTGGGAGACACACGATCCAACCCTGGTGGATACGGCACTTAGAGAGTCCCACGAAGAAATTGGCGCACAGCCACGCGACATAAAGATATTGGGGGCGCTCGCGCCAGTTCTGACGCACCAGGGAGTGCCTATCTACCCCTGGGTAGGCTGGCTTCAACTGCCCTACCCTTTCCAGCCAAATCCGGCCGAAGTGGATCGGATTTTACTCTTGCCCATCCAGAGGTTGTTGGAAGAGGGACTTAAGCCGACCTCCGTCCCAGTAGGGGCGGTTCATGTTAAGAGCGCGGCTATTCAGGTGGATGGTGAGCTCGTCTGGGGAGCGACTGCAAGGATTCTAGAAGAGCTGCGGATGAGGCTAATAAACTCAAAATAGTTTATTTGTCGCGAAACCCCTTAGCGATAAAAAATATTTCCCTGCTGTGCTTGCGGGTACTTTCGGGGCGCAATAGGGCCACGGAGTCAAAACATTCTCGCAAAGATTTGCGAAATTCTTCAAAACCCGTTCCCATGAACAATTTAGCCACAAAACCACCCCCGGGGCGCAGGTGCTTCTTAGCTACTTCAAGCGCAAACGCGGCCAAATCCAGGGAGAGGGCCACGTCTCTATCGGCTTGTCCCGAGGTTTTGGGAGCCATGTCACTCAAAACGACATCGGCCTTGCGCCCCTGCAGAGTTTCTGAGAGGGGAACTTCCTCGATAGCGCCATGGAGAAACGTGAGTTGAGGGTGTTGAATTTCGATCTTCGATAGGTCCACCGCCACCACTTGAGCACTGGGATGGGTTTTCAAGCAGTATTGGGTCCATGAGCCGGGCGCAGCACCAAGGTCCAAGACTAGCTTTGCGCCTTTGAGAATTTTTTCTCTTCGATCGATTTCTTCGAGTTTGTAAACGGAACGCGCCGCAAAATCCTCTTTACGGGCTTTTTTTGTGAAAGGGTCGTCGTTCCAGTTTCGCGCCATGCGTCCCCATATAGTGGAGAATCTTCCCGCCTTCCATAGATAAATGACAGAGCGAAAAGTCGTAGCGGACCGGGTCTTCAGGACAGTACCGCGCTAGACGTGCGGTGGCCGCCTCTGCGAGCTTCCAATTTGCCTGTCGGGAACGAGTCCAGTGCAGCGCGCGGACAGTCTTGAGGACGTGAGTGTCCAAAGGCAAAATCAATTGCGACGGTTGCACCCGTTTCCAAATGCCCAGATCAATCCCGTCAGCTGGTCGGACCATCCATCGAAGGAACATATTCAGACGCTTGCACGCACTTCCCCTTTTGGGATCGGAGAGGAGGTGCTTGAGCTGTGCTTCGCGCATTTCGCGCTTCTTTGAGAGTTCCGGTGGGAGGGGTTCGGAGGTCAGGCGTTGCACGAAACTGCTCAACAAGTCCGCCATCCGGCCTTCGGGTCGCTGGCCTTCTAGGAAATAGCTTTCCAACGACCCTTTTTTTCTCAGTGCGCTTCCCAGCCAAGCAAAAACCACCTCCAAATCAGCCCCCGTGGTGAACCGGTGTTTAAATTCCGCGAGGTTCGGTCGAAAACCTGGAAGCAAGAGTGTCCGGCTAGGGTGCTTTCCCAGAGGTTCCAAGGCCCGTTGCGCGTTTCGCAAAATGGTGGGTACTCCGCCGTACGAAAGCAAGGCCACAATCAAGCCCACCACTTCCTGATCGGCTGGGCGGGTGTAGGCATGGACCAAGGAAACAGGGTCTCGGGATTTTGCGTGTTGGGAATGGTGGTCGCGGTACGCGGCTTCCAATACACAGAACATGGGGTCCGGCTTCACCCTGAACCCTTACCAGCCTTTAGGGACGAACGACAGCCACTTCTGCTGCGCCGGCATTCTCGATGGCAGCTTGCATTTGCCCTATCTGGCCGTCCATCTTTTTAAGCTGTTCTAACATTTGCCGAGAGAAATGCTTTTTGTACAAATCGAACCGGAGTCCGTCCGCAAAGGCTCGGTAGAGCCCGAGCAAAGGCACCTTTTGAACTTCGGCGTCCGTCGCCAAAGTATAGTCCGGGTACATAATTTCCGTCAGCTTCCACATTGCTAAACCGGATGCGATCCGTTCCTCCGCAGCGCTCATCTGAGTTTCGTATTCCTTGCGGGCCGCAACTTCTGCTGACGTCAGCGCGCGTGCTGATTCGATGGCTTTGAGTTCGTCCAACCGTGTTTTGTATTGCATACGCTGAATATCAAACACAGCAACCGAAGTCGCATTATTGCTAAAGTGTGCAGTCAGATCTCGTGCAAAACTGCGCCCTTCGCGAAGATAAGTAGGCAGAATTTTATTCGTCCGCATGTAGTATCCAAAGAACGCCTTTTGGACATCGGTCCACTGCTCCTGAAACTGTTCAGGAGACATTTTATCGATCTTGCCCATGAGGTGCTTCATTTCGTCATTGATGCGTTTCATGTTTGCAAGATCGGACTTGGCTTTAGCTGGGTTCGAACGCACCCATTGGTACCCATCCGAAACTGGGCTCAAAATCCGGGTCCCGACTTGCTTGGCATCTTGGGCAACCTGATCGATCACAGGGCTCAAGGCGCTATTGAGTACGACGACCGCAGGGCCAAGAATGAGCAGCCCTTTGGCTAGTCCAAGAGCCGCTCTTGAAGCGCTCTTCCCTTTACGGCCGAGGTATCCAGCCAGCGGTAGCCATCCCGATCGAGGCGGCGGCGGTTGCCGAGAAAGAAACTTCATATGCTCTTCTTCAATATACCGACCTAAGGTCGTGTTCGAAGCTTGGAGAGCCCGGATCTGAGGTCCGGTAGCCAGCGTTGAAGCATTGGCTTTCCACCAGGCTTGGAAGTCTGCCCCATGGCGAAGTTTGCCTCGATGTATTGAGTAGTTCTTCAGGTAGCGATCGGCATCTTGATGAAAAGCCGCGACTTCGCTCGGAGGTAACACCTCAATCCCATTGCTGTCCCTGTTGGGGTCGGCTTTTGTCGGAAAATAAGAGGTCAGAGGTTTTCGATGCAACTCCTGGAACTGCACTTGGGAGAGACTGCCAGAATACGGATTGAGTTTTTTGAGCCGTGCGAGATGTTTGAAACCGGGGCAGCGCAAAGCATTGGCCTGAGTTGCCATTCCTAGAAGAAATAACAGGCTTACTACCAGTTTCATTTAATCCCCTAAATCAGCCATATAAGGTGCAAAAAATGCTCCAGCCCAGGTAGCCTGGGATATCAAAGCGACTCTGCCGAGGAACTTGACGTATTCTCGTGGTCTTATAGAAAAACCCTACAGGGGGCTCCGTGAAATACATTCTTGCAATCGACCAGGGAACGACCAGTTCTCGCGCAATGCTTTTTGACTCGGATTTGCAGATTCGAGCGTCAGCAGGTCAGGAGTTCCCGCAATACTTTCCAAAACCCGGCAATGTGGAACATGACCTAAACGAAATATGGAAATCTGTTTGCGTCAGCGTTCGAAACGCAATGCAAAAAGGCGGCGTAAAGCCTGGTGAGATTGCAGCTATTGGGATCACCAATCAGCGAGAAACCACGTGCGTTTGGCACAGAGGGCCCGACGCGATTCCTGTTCACCGGGCGATCGTTTGGCAGGATCGTCGAACAGCACCTGAGTGCGAAAAATTGCGAAAGCAAAAACTCGGCAGTTGGGTGAACAAAAAAACGGGGCTTTTACTTGACCCCTATTTTAGCGGGACCAAGCTTGCGTGGATCTTAAAACACGTGGGTGGCGCTCAAAAGCAAGCGCTCAAGGGCGAACTGGCTTTTGGAACAATTGATAGCTACTTGCTATATCGAATGTCAGGCGAGCACCGCACGGATGTCACCAATGCCAGTCGTACTTTGCTCATGAATCTCAAGGAATGTGAATGGGATTCGGAACTGCTTCGGCTGTTCAAGATCCCAGAGAATATTCTGCCGGAAATCTACCCTTCTGCGACTCTCTACGGAAAAACGAGGAACTTTCTAGATTTCCCTGATGGAATTCCGATTACGGGAATTGCTGGGGATCAACAAGCGGCTCTGTTTGGGCAGGCATGCTTCAAAAAAGGCTCCGCAAAATGCACGTACGGAACCGGTGCATTCGCAATGCTCAATATTGGCGACAAACCAGTTTTGTCGAAAAATAAAATGGTCACGACAGTGGCCTGGAAGCTCGCGGGGAAGACCACGTATGCGCTTGAAGGAAGCGCATTTATCGCTGGAGCCGCAGTTCAATGGTTGAGAGATGGCTTGAATCTTTTCAAGAGCTCACCCGAGGTGGAGGCTATGGCTGCTCAGGTAGCAAGCTCTGATGGAGTCGTGTTTGTTCCAGCGCTTTCCGGACTGGGTGCTCCACACTGGCTCTCCGAGGCGCGGGGGCTGCTTACTGGTGTCACGCGTGGAACCACAAAAGCGCATGTAGCTCGGGCGACTTTGGAGGGGATCGGTTTTCAAGTCGCAGAGCTGATCCAGGCCATGGGTAAGGATTACGGATCCCGGCTTTCAGGGCTCAAGGTGGATGGTGGCGCTTCTGCGAATGATCTCCTCATGCAGTTTCAGGCGGATTTGATCGGTGCAAGGGTTGTGCGCAGCAAAATCATGGAAACGACAGCTCTAGGGGCTGCGCTTCAGGCAGGGCTGGCGATAAAGTACTGGTCCGGACTCGAAGAGATTAGCAAGAGATGGCAAGCATCCGGATCTTTCCAAGCGCAAATGCCGCCCAGGACACGCAAGGAAAAGCTAGCGCATTGGGCCCGTGCCGTAGCGGCGGTTAAGCTTTTGAGTCAACCGCTCTAAAGAAAGTCCGCCAGTTGCTGTACGTGTTCCACTCCGATGACTTCGAGGTCGGGTATTTTTTCCGTTTCTCGGGCGATTTTGGCGGGAACGATAGCTCTTCGCACGCCGATCCGGCTCGCTTCACGGAGGCGTTCCGTTGCTTTGGGAACTGCCCGGACTTCTCCCCCCAAGCCAACCTCTCCAAAAAACACCGTGCGTTTTTCAATCGCGCGGCCTGTGAAACTGGAGATCAACGCCGCGAGCACGCTCAGGTCAACTGCGGTTTCGGTCAGGCGCAGGCCTCCGGCGACATTAATGTAAATGTCCTGATCAAAGAATCGGTACCCAGCTCTTTTTTCCAAGATGGCGACCAATAGGGCTACCCGATTATGATCGATTCCAATGCAGGTTCTGCGTGGAATGGCTAGCGGCGTCTGGCTTGCCAGAGCCTGAACTTCCACTAATAGAGCTCGGGTTCCCTCCACCGCTGCTGCGACTACGCTTCCGGCGACAGACGAAAGCTGTTCCGATAAAAACAATTCCGAAGGATTGGTCACCGATCGAATGCCAGTAGAGCCGAGTTCAAAAACTCCTATCTCATTCGTAGCACCAAAACGGTTTTTGATGCCTCGCAAGAGTCGAAACGACTGTGATGGGGTGGACTCGATGTAAAGCACTACGTCGACCATGTGCTCAAGCACTTTTGGCCCTGCTATAGCGCCGTCTTTGGTCACATGCCCCACCAAAAAAGCGGCAATATGTTTTTGCTTTGCCAGAGAAACTAGCTGAAAAGTGCACTCTCTCAACTGTCCAACACTCCCAGGTTGAGATTCGAGTTGGCTGCTATAGACGGTTTGCACGGAGTCAATTATCAGCAAGTCGGGTTTAAGTTTCTCGCAGTGAGCTTCGATGGTTTCCAGCGTGGTTTCGGCAACCACCCAGAGGTTTGGGTTCTTCACGCCGAGGCGAGAGGAACGCAGCGCGATTTGGGAGGCCGATTCTTCTCCGCTGGCGTAGAGAACTTTTTTTCCAGATTTCGCATACTGCTCCGCCGCTTGGAGCAGGAGGGTCGACTTCCCTACCCCGGGCTCGCCTCCCAGAAGCACGACGCTGCCGGGGACCAGGCCCCCACCTAGGACGTTGTCTAACTCAGTGAGCTCAGTTGTGTAGCGAGGGATGTCCAGAGTGACGACCTCGGTAACGGGCAATGGCGCCTCAGAGGTGACCACGGACTGACCCCCAGGGCCACGCTTATTCCCCGGGGCCAACTCCTCTACAACAGAATTCCAAGCCCCGCAGTCGGTGCAGCGACCGCTCCATTTGGAGTGAGCGTGGCCGCACTGTTGGCAAATATATTGAGTCTTTACTTTCATTTACTTACTCGTATCTGAGCGTGACAAACTGTCAATCACTCATAGGTAGCGCACCACGCCAGAGGATTTTCCGGGTTGGGAATTGAAATGAGAATTCGACAAAGCTACAATTAAATAAAGGGTGCTCTAAACGGGGCACGCTTCCAAAAAAATCTCGCTCCCTTTAGTTCTGGCGAGCCCAATTAACTAAATCTCCAATCAGCCAATCAGATCCATCTCGAGGTCTGTGCCGCCTAATTCCAAGTGGGCCTATGAAAACCACCAAAGACGAACTTCTGCATTACTTAAATCGTGGCGATTTGCTTCAAGCAGTTTTGGTACTTGGGCGAATTGAGGATCCGCGGTTTACGACAGACTCCATGGTGGAGAAAGTCCTCTCTCTTGCCGCGAGAGTTTGGAATGTGACGCGAGGCACGCACGACGATAGCGTCCTTATGGCGCAAACAATTAACCATGTTTTGTATGAAGAGTTCGAAATGCAGAAGTCCACCGAGCGTAGCAAGCGCGTGATCGACGATCCTAATCGATATTTTCTACATCAAGTCCTTACTCGCAAAGTCGGCAGCCCTTTGACCATGGCGATCTTGTATTCCATCCTCTGCGAGCAGGTAGGGCTTCCGCACGAATGCATCGCGCTTCCGGGACATTTTTTGATTCGCATCTTTGACGACGTGGGTGATTTTTACATTGACCCATTCGATCAGGGGAAACTAATGAATGCCATCGAGTTCCAGCGAAAATTTCGTGCCAGCCTTCAGAGGCACCGCATGATGCAGGCCAATCTTTTTGAAAAAATTGGAATGGAACAGATGATTTCTCGTCTCACGCACCAACTAAAACAAGTTTATATTCTCAAGGGCAAGGCGTTGGAAGCGCTACAAACAGTAGAGGTCCTGACTCACTTGCATCCGGAGTCTCCAGAACTCACTAGGGATCGCGGCATCCTCTACTGTGAAATGGAATATTTTTCTAAAGCAATGGATGACCTGAGGTTCTACCTCAAACAGCGCCCGCAAGCCGATGATGTTGCGGACATCAAAAAACTCACGTCTATGCTCAAGGGCTATCGAGAAATCGTAAATTAGTGAGAAAGTTTTTGCTTTACTTGCTCCGCAATGCGCACCGCGGAAATCCCGTACTTTTCATATAGAGCGTCTGGATCACCAGACTCCCCATAAACATCCTGCAGTCCAAGGCGGAGGAGCTTTCCACCAAAGCCTTCTTCAGCCAACACTTCAGCGACAGCCGTTCCCAGCCCACCGATAACGTTGTGATCTTCAATAGTCGTGATCAGCCGACACTTTTTCGCAAGGCTAGCGATGTAATCCCGATCTATCGGCTTGAGAGTGGGAAAATCCGCCACCCAAGGCCGGTAGGCGCTGAGACTATCGGCGGCTTTCAAAGCGTCGGAAACACTGGCGCCCGTAGCCAATAGAGCGATGTCTCCTCCCTCGCGCAAGGTGATTGCCTTTCCAAATTGGAAAGCATTTTCGCTGGAATGCACTGCCGGAAGTTTTTGGCGGGTCAATCTGAGATAAACTGGCCCGACATGTTGGGCGGCAAATTTCACAGCCGCGACCGTTGTGACATGATCGCACGGCTGCAGAATAGTCATGCCAGGCAAGCCTCGAAGCACATTTACGTCTTCCAGCCCCATTTGAGTATACCCATCATCCCCGATACCCAAGCCGGCGTGAGTTCCGACGATTTTGACGTTGGCGTTAGAATAGCCGACGGAAACACGGATGGTTTCGTATCTTCCCGCGACAAAAGCGCCAAAGCTGCAAAGAAAGGGAACCAAACCGGTGAACGAGAGTCCAGCCGCCGTTCCGACCATATTCGATTCCGCAATGCCCATTTGATAAAAACGCTCCGGATGGGCTTTTGCAAAGTGAACGCTCTTCGTGCTGACGCTCAAATCGGCATCCAATACAACTATTTTAGAATTTTCTTTTCCCAATAGAGCAAGCGTCTCTCCAAAAGAGTCACGTGTGGCTTTGGCGCTCATGAGCGACCCCCTTTTATTTCAGAAACAGCTTTTTGAGTTTGCTCGGCATTGGGCGCAACACCGTGCCAACCGATGTTGTTTTCCATAAAAGAAACCCCTTTTCCTTTGACGGTGCGAGCAACCACCATCGTGGGCCGGTGAGCCTCTTGGCGCGAAGCCTTTAAGACCGCGAGAATCTGCCCAAAATCATGCCCATTTATTTCATGCACTGCCCAGCCAAATGCGCGCCATTTATCTGCTAAGGGTTCTAAATTCATGACCTCGGTGACGTGGCCGTCGATCTGGCCATTATTAGCGTCCGTAAAACAAACTAAGTTATTGAGCTTAAACTTTGGAGCCGACATCGCCGTTTCCCAGATCTGCCCTTCTTGGGTTTCTCCGTCGCCAATCAGACAAAAAACGCGGTTGGATTTATTCTGCAACTTGAAGCCCATCGCAATTCCTTGGGCGATAGAAATCCCCTGTCCCAACGATCCGGTACTTGCTTCCGCCCAGGGAAAGGCCACTCGGTCGGGGTGCCCTTGAAGTCGAGAATTGATCTGGCGCAACGTGGCGAGTTCCGATCGCTCAATCGATCCTTGCGCAACCAAAGCGGCATATAGTGCTGGTACGCCATGCCCCTTGGAGAGAATGAATCGATCCCGCCCATCCCAGTCGGGGCGCTTGGGGTCGAGTTTCATCTCGCTAAAAAAAAGCGCGACGATGATATCAATGGCCGAAAGTGACCCCCCGGGGTGCCCGGATTTCGCTTTCTCAAGCATGTTAAGAATGTCCACTCGGCAGTCTGCCGCTATCGCTCTTAGTTTATCGATTTTAAGTGCGTCTTCCATGCCCGACTATTTAGCCGGTCGGACGCCATTAGGCATGCTCTTTTTTTGCGGGAACCTCGAATGACGCTAGTTTTGCCATGAGTAGTTCAAGCTTGCGTTCCGTATGGCCCCCTTCAGGGTGCGCGCGGCGGTAACTGGCAACAAGCTCCAAGAGAAGGGGTTGGTTTTCGGGCGTGGTCGCCATGGCCTGGGCTAGCCTGATGATACTGTCATAAGGTATTACGGCGAGCCAAGAACCAGGGGGAGGAATGCGGTTGCGGATCAAAGCGGCCAGGGCTTGTGCGGGCGCCTCCGAATGGAGTCGGACAAATGTCGGCGAAAAGTAACGAAAAGCTTCTGCGAGCTGGTCGTACTGCCACACTGTGGGGTACTTAGCAAATAGCTGGCAGACATCGATTTTCACCTGGTCGTTATAGGGGTTAATTTGCAAAAGCTGCAGACAGTTCTCATAAGTGCGCTGAATAACGTCTCCACGTTGTTTTTTTCGATTGGCAGACCAGTGAAGGTATTCGGCGCGGGTCTGCAAAAAACTTGGCCATCGCTGAAAAAAGCGCAAACCCAAAGCGAGTAGGACACCCGAGGCGAATCCCACTACGTGCGCGAGGTGATCAACACTATCCACGCGCTCCGGCAGGAACTGCCCCGTGGAAAGAACAAGCTCCAACAAAATGACATCCACGAAAAAGAACCACGAGGTTTTTAGGTTGATTGTGCCGTGCCGGCTGGGAATCCAAAAGAAGTACTGCGTTCGAAAACGAAAGTTATAGACATAATAGGTCCCCATGAGGGCGAAGATTCCGCCGCTCGCGCCGATGTGGGGGATAAACGCCGAAGTTTCTGTCGAAAGCCACATGCTTGTAAGCAAGCCTAAGCTTCCCCCTAGAAGAAATATCGAAAGTGTCAGCAAGAACGGGATAAACGTCGTGCAAATCCGAGCTCCAGCAAAAAGACCAATCCAGTTAAGTATCAGGTGAGGAACACTTCCGTGGAGAAAGTTCGCAGCGATGAGCCGCGTGAAATCCCAGTCTCCTTTCGCTGGTGCAATCGACAGCAATGGGCGTTTTCGCAAGTAGTCCTGCGCTTCGGGGGTGAGCTGCGCCCGCCCCTCTGCATCGGCTTTCATATACTGTTTCAACCGGTTAACATACTCAAAGTCGGCGTGCGTGCGCTCGAGTCCTACCAAAAACCCAACGCCCAACATGAGTAACAAAAGTAATGCAGGCCACAGTACGGGAACATGTGGTTTGGGGACTTCTGGGGTGACTGGCACGAGTAGGATCATGTGTCCCCTCGCACTTTTTTCACGACGCTACCGCTTAGCAGGTCGTGCGCTGCCTTTCGATCGGGCCGAATGAGTGAAGTCAGTGCCCCAAAGAGTGTTAGAACGCCAATGGGTTTCCCCAGGGCCTCTCTCAAAAAGGCTCTGGGGTAGGTGAGTTTTTCTCCCGATTTTGCGTCGACAATGCGCAGGCCCATGAGCAGTTTTGCTGGAGAGCCACCAAACCGCATGATGCTCCACACAAAATACAAAACTAGCGCGGCGGTTTTGAGTAACCACGAAAAGTAGGCAACCCCCAAAGCCAACACGCCAGCATTTTGAGGTAGCGCAAAAGAGGTTACTACCAGCGGTATGGAAGCTTTGACCGTTTCGATCAAGTGATGAATTCCCGATAATGCGAGAGAGAATAGAATAACGTCCAAGAGCAACGCGGCCGAACGAATTGGCACGTCGGCATTTGGGCAGTCCAAATAATGTTCCTGCTCAGCCTCGAGGAGTGTTTCAACCATTGAGCGTCGTTTTCTTCGGTTGTTGAGAAGCGCGGATTTCATACGCCACCCCCCCAAATTCGTGAAAACCGAAAGAGCTGCGATGCGTGGCTCCGGAGCTCTGCACACTCAGATTCCGTGACCAAATTCATCGGATTTGCGAGCATGGTTTTTAGTCGTTGAACGCGGCACAGGCGCAAGAAAATGTCGGTAAAGCTGGCCAGGTCCAATGCTGGAAGCCCGAGAATATTGGTTACATGGACCTCACCCACTTGCGCCTCTTGCCCAAATAGAAATATCCACATCGCGGATTCCAAAGGGGAGTGCAGAACACTTGCATCGTCAGCAGCTAAACTGAGCAGCTTGAGTGTGTTTTTCAAAGTAATGAGTGGCAAAGCATCTTCAGCGGGCCAAAAATCCGACAGTTTGCAGCCGTTCTCCCAGTGTTCCACTAGAGACGGGTGCAGCTCTGTTTTCAGAGAGCGCTTATCCAGGAATTTTTCAGCGCTACTCGCCCTGTGAGGCCAGAGCAAACGGGCTCTTTCTCCCAGTTGATCCTGAAACTCTGATTCGATCGCATAGAGTATCTGCTGTGCTTCCAGTCGGTTGAGCTGGGTCGGCGAAATAGACCCGTAGTCGGCTCGGCGTTGAGCTTTGAAGTATTCTCCGAGGGAATAGAACTCTCGAGATACCTGAGACACCGGCAAGCCCGGAGCTTCTTCTGCTGGGAGCGAGGGGCCGGGTGGGCCAAGATCCCCACTGTCAGGGACCGACCAATCTACCGGTGCCTCTTCACTCACAAAATTGACGATATTCCCCATGATGGTCTGCTCGGAAATGTCTTCGTTGACCGCCGTAATTTCGGTGACTTGTGTGGGGTCGGCTCCCTCATCGGCCGCAGAGCCATAAACATAATCTTGTATGGTCACGGTATCCGACATTTCTTCGCCGGGGAGCATGAGGCTCTCTATCTCCAATACAAACCGAGCCCAGAGAGTCTTGAAGGTCGAAAATCGCGTATCCGCTTCCTGAGGGGTTTGAATTTTGACAAAACGATCCACTTGATTGAGTGGCATGCGATCCAGGCAGTGCTCTTGGCAGAAAGGATCTTCGATGAGAAGAGCGGCAAGTCGGCTCAGGTCTCGCTTGATGTCTTTGGCCCCGTTCATTTCTTACCTACTGTGGAATTGAGCACTTTGCGCGCAGTAGCTGAGCTAGTTCACGCTTCGCACGCTCGATCCATTCCCCCATCTGTTCCGCAGAAACGGAATTTTCTTGGCCGAGTTGCTCAAGACTCACCCCATCGAAATATCGCGAGATCAAGGTGCGGCTATTTTCAGGGAGCCCGGCAATGGCCTCCTCGAACTTTTCCATGAGCTGAGCGACAGCGTCATGGACGACGGTTTCGTCCAAAAGCTGCTCTAAATCCCGTATCCAGTATTCTCGCGGATTTCTCATGCTTTCCCCCGCCCGCTAACGCACTGTGTTGCGAGCTGTCTCTTGTTTATCGGTTGGATTAACGCGCCGCTTAAGTCTTAGGATGGCAAAAGGGGATTTTTCGTGGTATGTTGCGGAAAATTTTGAAGAAAAAGCATGGGATTTTCGATATTTAAGACATTTAAAGCTATGGCCATTGCGGCGACCGCACTGCTGTTTTTCGCTAGCTGCGCGAGCCAGCAGGTAAACCCGGAAGATCCCGATTCGCTTTTCAACGAAGCGGAAAGGCTTATCAAAGACGAACAGTACTTGATTGGAATTGAGAAACTCCGAGACATCAAAAACCGATTTCCCTATAGCCCGCGAGCAGTGGATGCCGAGCTCAAGATTGCGGATGCGTACTTTGCTCAGGAAAGTTTTCTAGAGGCAGAAAGTGCCTACGAGATTTTTAGAGAGCTCCATCCTTCCTATCCCAAAAGCGATTACGTTCAATTTCAAATCGCGATGTCTTATTTCAATTTAATTCCCGAAAACAGTTCACGGGATCTGAGCGCTGCCTACCGAGCTATCGACGCTTTCAATTTGCTTAAGCAAAGGTTTCCCGATTCCCAGTACGTCGAACAAGCCGATGGACGGATTGTTGATGCTCGACGGAAGTTGGCCGAGCATGAATCCGTAGTGGCCAGTTTTTATTTCAATCGCCGCCACTTTCTATCCGCAAGCTATCGCTATGCAGCATTGCTGAAAGAATTTGCTAATGTTGGCTACGATGAAGAGGCGCTCTATCGTTTGGGGCAGTGCTATTATAATATTCAGATGTATGACGACGCGAAGCAAGCGTTAGACCGGTTGATGAAAGAGTACCCTCAGTCGGGCTACCTCAGCAGCGCGCGGTCTTTAATCGAAGATATAGAGAAAAAAAATTAAAGAGGCCCCTGGATTTTCGCTGCTGCTCGCCTCTATTCGAAAGGCGATTTATGGAGTCTCGGTCGACAGCTCTAGAGGATCTCTTAAAAATGGCGCGCGAAGATATCGCGCGTAGCAGCCTCTCTTCCGCCGAGAAAACTCTAGAACAGGCATTGGGCTTAAACAACCGATCCGCCGAAGCATTTCATTTGCTTGGATGTGTTTATTCCAAGCGAGGAAAATTCAAGAAGGCCACCGTAGCATTCCAAAATGCGCTGCACTTGGATCCTTACTTCACAGAGGCAGCGATTGCGCTTAGCAGTCTTTACAATGATGTAGGTAAATACCGCGAAGGGGCAGAGGTCTTTTATCAGGCGAAAGAGCACTTGGACAATCTCCCCCCGGGACAAGACCCTAAGATTAATCGGAGCCTGTCTCAGAAGCATTTCGAGCTGGGGATGCTGTACATGCGATTTGAAAGGTTTTCTGAAGCAAACCACGAATTCAACAAAGCCTTGAATCTGGACGCAAACAACTTAGACACCTCTATTCAAATCGCAAAAAGCCTCGCAAAAATGGGTGATAGGTCTGCCGCCATTACTTTTTTGAAACAAATCATTGGTCAGCACCCCAGGTGTCTAGAGGCACGTATTCAGCTGGGCATTCAGCTCCACGCTCAGCAGCAAATACGAGAAGCTCAAAGAGAATGGAAAGATGCCCTGGCCCTCGATCCAGGGAACAAGCAAGCCAAGATGTACCTAAACATGGTGGACCTACCTACACTTGCAAACGCTTAGAGAAACCCGATGCGCTGTGTTTTTTTGAAGCTCGTCGTTCTTGGGCTGGCATTGGGGATCTCTAGCCAGGCCAGCGTTCTGGAACCAAAAGCCTCTTACTACGGACGAGAAATCGAATCCGGTTTTGGACTGTTGATCGTGGGCGGCGTTCCGATGCTTTCCTACCATGCGCTAATGCGGTTTCGCTTGGGCAACCGCTACCCTCTCTATTTGGGGCCGGACATTCAGTTTGGTCTTGGTAAGCAGGGGCACTTTTTCAGCCTAATGCCCGGGGCCTGGTATGTCTTTGAACTTCAAAACAACCCGACGGCAACGCTCAGTCTCGGGCTGCTCGCCGGTCCCACCTTTGCCCAAGGCTTGGGGAACGTCCCTCCTGCTGCTTTTGGGGTCTTTTTGGACGCAGGTATTTCTTTTGAAATTGAAGGCTTATCAACTGTTCGTGGCCAATTTCGCTCAGGTGTAGTACGAGGCTTGTTTGCTGTTTCGGGAGCCATGCTCATCGGCTTCCGTTTTCAATAGGAGAGGCGGACCCAGTGATCGGAAATGCGCGCGGCTTAACGTTTGACGATGTCTTATTGGTACCAGGATACAACGGGATCCGTTCCCGACAGAACGTCACCACGACGTGTTCGGTGAAGGGGATGGAGTTTGAGATCCCCCTGATCAGCTCCAATATGGATACGATCACTGATGGGGCGATGGCGGATGCGATGGCCAAGCTGGGCGGATTTGGAATTCTCCACCGCTTCATGTCTATTGAGAAGAACATCGCTGTTTTTAAGGCGCTTCACGCCCCTGCTCGCACTGGAATATCAATTGGGATAGGTAAGGACGGAATAGAACGCGCCGAAGCTCTCATCAGCGTGGGCGCAAAGATTATCTGTGTGGACGTTGCCCATGGGCACTCCAAAGAAGTCAACCGAGCCATTCGAACACTACGGGAGACTTTTAAGGACAATATCCTGATCATCGCGGGAAATGTTGCGACCTATGCCGGCGCAGACTATCTCGCTGCGGCAGGCGCCGATGTGATCAAAGTCGGTATTGGTGCGGGGTCCGTTTGTACGACACGCATCAAAACCGGTTTTGGAGTTCCGCAACTCTCCGCACTGCAAGATTGTCGCAAAACGGATCGCCCTCTCATCTCCGACGGCGGAATTCGCTTTCCATCCGACGCAGTGAAGGCACTTGCTGCTGGCGCAGATTTTGTCATGCTGGGCGGCATGCTATCCGGAACGGATGAAACACCGGGCGAAGTGATCCGGAAAAAAAACGCGGAAGGCAAAACATTGTCGTTTAAGCGATTCAGAGGAATGGCCTCTCGAGAAGCTCAAGAAGACTTCATGGGAAACATGTCTGAATGGAAAACCGCCGAAGGTGTTGCGATCGATGTCGTCTGCAAGGGGCCGGTCAAAGCGGTAATTCAGGATATCATGGGCGGAATCCGTTCGGGGATGACCTATTGTGGAGCATCCAACATCAAAGCATTGCAGCGCAAAGCACAGTTCATTGAAATCACACCTGCAGCCAAAACAGAAGGGACTCCCCACGCTATGGGCCGTCTCACCGAATAGCAGATAAGAGCGAATCAAAAAAACTTTGAATTTGTTCTTGGGAGTACTTTGAATACGACAAAGTCACCGCCGACATGAGTTCGCCGGCTTTGTCGACATGCTGCAATCCTCCACAGTGCCCAATCTCGTGCCATAGCACAGGGAGTAAGAGGTTGTTTGTGGTCGACTCGAACAAAAACGAAGCCAATTCAATCACACATTTGGAATCATCGAGTGTCGCTCGACCTGCAATTCGGGTGGAGGCGGTGCCCATCGCTCGAACTTTACCCGGCAAGACGGGCGATTCCACATAGGCAAAATGTACTTCCGCTCCTTGCGCGATCGATGAAGTCGAAGAAAAACTTGTAACGCTCTTGATGTAGATCGGGGAGCCAGTCCCCGAGCCTATTTGCAGAATGGTTTTTCCGAGCTGCGAGTTTAGGTTTTCGATGTTTGAGGCAACGGAAGCTTTCCCGGGGTCAGTGACTTCAATAGCAACTTCGGCCGGCCAGTTCAGACGGGGCTGAACACCACACGAAACAACCAATAACACGACTGGCAACCCAGTCCATTTCCACAACAACCGCACACTTGCTCCAACCGCTACAGCATCTACTACTTCTGGGCTTGGGCTACCCAGTCGGGGCGGTTAGTCTGCAAACTTAGAGCCAGCGCACACACAGAATACGTATTCTGCGTGTTATAATGTCCTCACTTTTGAGGCATGCGTAGATGAATGTCGTCATCGTTAGCCAGGCCCTAGCTCCCCGTTTTGGAGGCGCAGCAGTATCCGAAGCGTCTCTTTGCGCGGAGCTCCAAACTCGCAGTCAGACAGCAATTCTTTGCCGGGCCGGAGCGCTCGATCGCAAATTTGTGCTTAGTTTTGGCTTAACAGGTGTCAAAGAGATTTACCCTCACGACGTCGTGCTTGCTTGGCTGGGCAGGGGGCACTGGTTGCGCCACCTTCTTTCCAATGCCGACATTGTGCACATCAACGGACATTGGCGGTGGGAGAATATTCTGCTGGCTCGCTTGGCTGCCAGGTTGGGAACGCCCTTTGTGCTGCAACCACGGGGCATGCTGCTTTTGGAGTACCGAAAAGTTTGGCTTAAAAAAATATTCAACCGGGTTTGGGGCGGGTGGGCAGTTCGCCGCGCGGGGCGCTTGATCGCCTTGAGCCAGTTTGAAGTTCGACAGTGGGCCCCTTACTCTGTGCCTCCCAATCGTTGCCAAGTGATCGCTAACGGGATTTCAGTCCCGGCGACCGTTCCCCCAATCACGACAACTCCCAAAGAGCCCTATTTCTTGTACTTGGGCCGCATCGAGACTCGCAAAAACCTCGTATTCCTGGTCAGGGCGTTCGCCCGTTACCTTCAGGCGGGAGGGCAATCACGACTGGTATTGATGGGGCCTGTTGAGCGACGTTACGATGCAAAAGTAAGGGAAGAAGCCAAACGTCTAAAGATCGAAGACAAGATTCAGTTTCACTCGGCTGTTTACGAAGAGGCCAAGCTGAGTTGGATGCGAGAGGCTCGCGCGGTGATATATCCCGCAAAGGGTGAGCCCTTTGGTAGAGTGCCTTTCGAAGCGGTTGCCGCAGGCGGAATTCCGATAGTGCCGAAAGAGAGCGGTAGCGCGGAGTACTTGCAAGGCTATTTGCCTGAGAGTGTTTTTGGTATTGAAGATGAAGCGGAACTCGTACGGTGTCTCCAGCTTAGCGAAAAAATGAATGTCGAAGATCGCAAACATCGCGTCGGACCAGTTCAAAAATGGCTTGCTGAGAGTTTAAGCTGGGAAAGAGTTGCCGATAGGGTTGTCGCTCTGTATTCCCAGGTAATTCAGGAAAACGGTGCGGTTTAGATGAAAGTGGCGTGTCCCGGTTGTGGAGTAGAGGTGGTTTGGCAGGGGAACGCATTTCGGCCATTTTGCGGTAAGTTTTGTCGAGATCGTGATTTAGGCCGGTGGGCGACGGAAGAGTACCGGCTTCCGGAAGAAGAGCCAGATGATGGCTCGGGTAAAGATTCGGCTTAGGCGCTTTTTCGAAGCGAAATCGGATCCGCGCTTTGGTCATGGTACGCACGCGCTAGAGCTTTTGTGTACCACCAAGTCCCCCAAAAACAGACAGCTCCGCCGATAAGAGCGGCGTAAATCCCAAAATGCAGAATCACCCAGCCTTGTAGAAGACTCGACAGTGGGGCAGCAGACATAAAAAACATGCGTAGGGAGGAGTTGATGGCGCCACTTTGCGCCCTAGGAATACGAGTTTGTCGAATGATGTAGGTCCCCATGCTCAATACGGAACTACCGGCTCGCGAAATCCCCAATAGGGCACCCATGAAGAGGGGGAAGCCAGATGCCGCCACGCAAAGCGAGGAGAAGGCGGCTTGAAAAAGGGACGAGTTTTGAAAGACTAAAGGGAAAGCATGTTTTCGGTAAAATACGGGCGAGAGTAAAAAACCCACAATCCCAACCAGCCCAAATCCGGAAGTAATCAGTCCATATTCCGCCGAGGAGAACGCGTGAGTCACAGTGAAATAGTAAGTCAATGTCGGCGAATTCAGCGTGAGCGACGAGAGGTTGAATAGAAACATCAGCAGGATGAACGGATGAAACACGGGCGAAGCCCAAATAAAACGCAAGCTTTCGCGAAACTGCACAAGAACCGCGTGCGCACTCAGCGGTGTGTGGGCGGGGTGTGAGCCCTCAGTGAGAAAGGTGTCTAGATTTCCAAAGCGCCAAGTGAAATGCAGAGTGGCTGCAAAACTCAGAATGTTTACCCAAATGCAGCTTTGCACTCCAAAGTAGTGCACGAGCGCTCCTCCGAGGAGCGGGCCCGCGATTTGTATTACCCGATGAAACGATAAAAACCAGGTGTTGGCAGAGGTGAGATCCTTTTCCCCGGCGAGCGCTGGGATGAGCTGGAACTGCGATATTGTTTCGAATGTGAGCATCAGCGTTTTAATGCAAAATATTAAGGCGAGCAGAGGCCAAAGTGGTTCTGCTCCCGACCAGACATAAGCGGAAAGCGCACCTAGAAGAAAAACTTGCCCCAAGTCCGCCAAAAGCAAACTCAGCCTTTTTCGACTTGTGTCAGAAAAGTACCCAGTCAGCGGAGCCATCAAGAAATAGGGCAACAACAGTGTCGTGCTAACGAGACTCAGGTCGATGACGGAGCCGGTTTTTTTAAGGACATAAAGGGGTAAGGCAATATCGAAGGCATTGCTGCCAATCAAAGAGGTTGTGCTGGCGAGTAGAAAATGCCGAAACCGAGGGTTTCGCGCAATGAGCGACGTGGGGAGGCTAATTTGCATAGGGGGAAGCTTCTATTTTAGCACCCTTATGAGGGCTTGCCTGCTGCGGTGAGTCTAGCTAAGGGGCGAGTTGGCAAAAGCCTTGCTGGCAAAGGATTTAGTGCGGTTTACAGGGCAGCAAGCTTGGGTATAGGTTGGTGAGGTGACGACTATCGAATTACCAATGAAAGCCGCTTCTTTGGGGGCGCTCTTTCGTGCCGAAGTGGTGGGAGATCCGGAAGTTGATATCGACTCCCTGGTCTCGCTCGATCAGATGCGCCGTGGGGGTCTGTCTTACTATGGCGACCCGAAGTATGCCGGATCTCTCCAGGCTGCTGCAGGCGGTGTAGTTTTGACCCGTTCGGATTTGATGATCCGGAATTTGCCGCTGACTTACCTTTTGGTCGAGGATCCCAAAGCCTGTTTTATTCAGGTCGCCCAAACAATGCGCTCCCCCTTTCCCTGGAAAGGAATTTCTCCTCTTGCCGTGGTGGATCCCTCTGCGCACATTCACCCAACTGCAGCAGTCGGGCCCCATGCAGTGATTGGTCCCGACGTTCAGATTGGGCGAGGCAGCGTGATTTTTCCGTTCGCGTTTATCGGTGCCGGCGTTCAGCTGGGGGAAGATTGCGAGATCCAGCCCCACGTTTGCATCATGGGCGGCGTGCGCGTGGGCAATCGAGTTCGTGTCTTCGCGGGTTCAGTGTTGGGTTCCGATGGGTTCGGTTTGCATCGTACCGGCTCTACGGGGAGTTATCTCGAAGTTCCGCAGTTGGGAAATGTGGTGATTGAGGATGATGTGCGTCTTGGGGCGCATACCTCGATAAACCGAGCCACTCTAGCGACGACGCACATTCATCAAGGGGTAAAAATGGACGACAAAGTCCATGTTGGGCACAACTGCATTGTCAAACAAGACTCGGTCCTGTGTGCGCAGGTGGGCTTGGGCGGCTCCGTTGTTCTAGAGCGAGACGTCGTCCTTGGGGGACAGGTTGGCTTGGGCCATGGGGTTCAAATCGGCGAAGGGGCTCGTCTGGGGGGGCAGAGTGGGACATCGACCAATCTGCCCGGTGGTCAGACCTATTTTTTCACGCCAGCCACACCGGTGCGAGATTTTGCACGCATTTTTAAGGCACTGAGGAAATTGCCCGAGCTTGTCGAGCGAGTCCGAAAGCTCGAGGGCAAAAAGGGAGGCGAGGCCGATGCCTGAAATTCACCCGACAGCGATTGTGCATCCCGACGCTCAGATCGGCGAGGGGACGCGAATCGGCGCTTTCTGCATTGTCGACGCGAAAGTTTCCATCGGAAAAAACTGTGTGCTTCAAGACCATGTTGTCATTCGTGACTACTCCACTTTGGGCGATGAAGTGACCGTGCACCCTTTCGCTGTGATTGGGGGTGCGCCTCAGCATTTGCGTTACGCCGGTGAGCCCACAACGGTGGTGATAGAGGACAAAGTGACGTTGAGAGAATCTGTCACTGTGCATCGAGGCACGACGTTTGGAAGTGGCACGACCCGAGTGGGCAAGGGCGCTTACCTCATGGCCTATTGCCATATTGCGCACGACTGTGTGGTGGGTGAGCAAGCGATTTTAGCCAACGGTGTGCAGCTCGCAGGGCACGTCACTCTGGGAAAGTTCGTTGTCGTCGGTGGGCTTTCGGGGGTGACGCAGTTTTGCTCCGTCGGAGATTATAGTTTTATCGGCGGAGCCTCTTTGCTTCGAAAAGATCTCCCCCCTTTTCTTTCGGGAAAGGGGAACGACTTTCAGGTTCAGGGGGTCAATCTCGTCGGTCTAGAGCGTCAGGGCTTCTCCGAGGAGGCGGTTCGTAGAATCCGCAAAGCGTTTAAAATTCTGTTTCTGCAAAAACTTACCGTTTCTCAAGCCATAGAAAAAGTGATGGTCGAACTAGAGGCTTCTCCCGAGGTAGATTCCTTGCTCAGTTTCATCAAGCACTCAAAGCAAGGAATTGCTCGCTGCTCATGACGAGTCCAACCAAAATTCGTATTGGTTTCGTCGGGGTTGGCAAAATGGGAAAATACCACCTGGAGAAGTTTCGGCAGCTACCTGATGTAGAAGCAGTGGGGTTTTTTGAGGCAAATCCCGATAGGGCGATGGAAATAGAGCGGCAGTTTGCTCTTCCCGCATTCCAAAGTCTTGCAGAGTTGTTTTTTGAGGTCGACGCTGCGGTGGTCGCTAGTCCGACGGACACCCATGCATCTATTGCCCACCAGGCATTGATGTCTGGGGTGCATTTATTGATCGAAAAGCCGATTACTTCTCGGCTAGACGATGCCGAGGCTCTAGTCCGATTAGCTCGAGAAAAAAATCTCTTGGTTCAAGTGGGGATGGTAGAGAGATTCCGATTGGCGGCTTTGGCCGAAAACACGGTGCTAAAGCCCACTCGTTTTTTGGAGACGCACCGTTTGACGCCCCATCTTGCCCGCGAATCGACCATCGATGTCGTGGCCGATCTGATGATTCACGACTTGGATTTAGCGCTTTCGCTGGTCGATGAAGATCCGATTTCCGTTTCCGCCATTGGAATGCGGGTGGTGACCAATCAATATGACTTGGCCAATGTGCGCTTGGAGTTTGCTTCTGGCGCGGTCATGAACCTCAATGCAAGCCGCGTGTCTGCTTCGATTGTTCGCAAAATGCGCGTGTTTACGGATACTGCGTATGCTTCCTTCGACTTTCAATCAAACTCCGGGACGGTACTTCAAAAGCGCTCAGCGCAAGAGATAGATAAAAAAACTACCCAAGCGCCTGCTGGTTTTGACGCACTTTCTGCCCAGGCGCGTGATTTTGTCGACTGTGTTCGCGCGGGTCGCCGGCCCTTAGTTTCGGGAGAAGACGGTCTGCGAGCGCTCAAATACGCTCAAATCGTAACGGCAAAAATTCAACAACGTGAGACTGCCCCGGCCAACCTGAACTCTTTTGCGGAGGTCTAGGTGCGTAACGAAGTGCTCATAGTTGCCGGCGAAGCTTCTGCCGACAGACATGCTGCCTCCCTGGTGAAAGAACTACGCCTTTCGGATCCCGGGTTGCATTTTTTTGGTGTGGGGGGGAAGCACTTGCGGGAACAAGGACTCGAAGTCGTCATCCCCGCGGAACAGCTCAATGTTGTGGGTCTGACTGATTGGTTTGATAAGCTCTGGAAGGTTCTGGAGGGGTTTGGCGCTCTCAAACGACAAGTTCAGCTGCGGCGCCCTCGGGCAGCGATACTGCTCGATCTCCCAGATTTCAATTTGCGCTTGGCAAAGCACCTTAAAAAGTTAGGTGTTCCTGTCGTGTACTACATCTCTCCGCAGGTGTGGGCTTGGCGTAAGTACCGAGTGCGAGCTATCAGAAATCTCGTCGACAAGATGCTGGTTGTTTTTCCTTTTGAGAGGGAGTTTTACAATAGGCTACGAATCCCAGCTATTTTCGTTGGTCACCCTCTTTTGGAGCAAGTCCAGAAACGTTTGAAGTACCGGGACACGCAGGTTATTCGTTCGTCACCCCGTGTGGCGATCTTGCCGGGTAGCCGCACTAGTGAACTTGTCCACCACACAGAGCTAGTTAAGGAGTTGTGCTACTTACTCAAGAAAAAATATCCACAGGCTCAGCTGCGCATTCCGGTCGCATCGACGCTTTCCTTCGAGCAGGTGTCTCAGCGTTTCCAGGGATGTCCTGTAGAAGTAGTTACGGTGGATTCTCGCGAGGTGATCGATTGGGCCGATGTAGCAGCCGTGGCGTCAGGGACAGCCACATTGGAGACTGCGTTGATCGGAACGCCCTTTACGCTCTTTTACCGAATGAGTCGCCTGACACGTTGGGCGATTCAATACGCCATTCGCTATCGAGGTTTTTTTTGCATGGCAAATTTGCTCCACGGGCGCGAAGTAGTACGGGAGTTTTTGCATGAGCGAGCAACGGCGCGGCGAGTTTTTGAGGAGTGCGTAAGACTCATCGAGGATGAAGCTTACCGCCGTAAAATGGCGCAGGATCTGCACGCTTGCCGAGTGCTTCTGGGAGATGCGGGAGCGAGCCAGCGTGCAGCGAAGGAAGTGTCCCGCCTTCTTCTTCGGGTTTCAGAAAGGGGACGTCAGCTTGTTCCCAGCCCGGTTTGAGTTTATTTGGAGCGTCGGCTATCCGCTTGCGTGTGTTTGGGCGGCTATTACGGCTCTGCGGCGATGGTGGTTTTGCGCTCGGGGATCGGTGCGTACCAGCGCCCGTACCATCGTTGTGGGAAATATACACAGTGGGGGCTCTGGGAAGACGCCGATAGTCGAGGCCATTGCCTCGCACTTCCTCGACCGACATCCGGTGATAGTATCTCGCGGGTATCGCGCCAAGCTTAGTCGCCTAGGCGCACGGATAGACCCGGCCTCGACACGGGGTCCGAAACTTTACGGCGATGAACCCTGGATGCTCGCGCAGCGGCTCGGCATTCCCGTCTACATTGGCAGCCGCCGGGGCAAAGCGCTCCAGTGTGCAGAATCTCAAACCCGCGCGGGTTTTTTCTTACTTGATGACGCCTTTCAAAACTTCAGTTTCTGCCACGACTTAGATTTGGTCTCAGTCCAGACCGATCGGCCTTTGTCGGGTAGCTATTGTCTTCCTTTGGGGGACTTGCGTGAGGGGCTCGGCGCTTTTGCCTCGGCGGGGGCAGTCATCTTGGTAAAAGGAGAAAACTCCATCGCGCACTCCGAATGGAAGCGCTTTGTTCAAACTACTTTTGCTAAAATACCTGTTTTTGAAGCGACCCCCGAAGTGCAAGGGTTCTGGGATGCGAACGGACCAGTGTCTATCGGGGGAAAACTCGCCGCTTTTTGTGGAATCTCTTCGCCGGCTCGATTTCAAAAAGCCGTGAGCGATAGGGGCGAAGTGGTTTTCTGGAAAGCATTTCCCGACCACTATACTTATAGTTTGGCCGATAGAGATGCCCTCACCGCCAGCTCTGCGGCCCAGCAAGCCGATGCTTGGGTGACCACCGAAAAGGATTGGTACAAGGTGGAGCCATTTTTTCGAACGGTCTCCAAGCCGTTGCTCTACCTGAGAATTGTTTATACGTTTTCTGAAGAGTTCTGGTACTTTGTGCAGACTCGTCTGGAGCTTAAGTGATCCGATTCGTCCTCATTCTGGCCCCCTGGTTCCTGCGTGCTTTGCCACGGGTGTTTCGCTTGGGATTGGGCAAGGCAATCGGCTGGTTTTGGTTTCATATTCTACGCTTTCGTCGCGGCTTAGTGCTGGAGCATTTGCGTTTGGCTTTCGGTTCGGAAAAATCGGAAGCCGATATCCTCCGGCTTGCATCCAAAAACTTTGAAAACTACGGGCACATTCTGGTTGAGTTTCTTTTGTCGATCGGCTGGTCTCCCCAAAAAGTTCGAGAAAACATCCCCTTTGACGGTTTGGATCACCTACAAGCTGCTTTAGCCAAGGGAAAAGGCGTTTTTGCACTCACGCTCCACTTGGCAAATTGGGAGTGGATGGCGGGGAGTTTAGCGTCTCACTTCCCCACAGAGGCGGTGGCGAAGCACACAAAAAACCCGGCGGTAGACGAGTTTTTGCTCTGGCAGCGCAATAACATGGGCTTGGACATTCTGTATGAGTCGGGCACCGCGAGGGATATTCTGCGAGCGCTCGGTAAGAACAAAATCGTGATTTTTGCTAACGATCAGTTCATGGGCCCACCCATAGGACTGCCCGTACGTTTTTTTGGAAAACGAGCAGGAACTGCCGTGGGACTGGCGCTGCTGAGTGAGCGGTGTCCTGCGCCCATAGTGCCGGTGTATGCGCACAGGGATGAACGGGGAGTGCTGCGAGTGGTGGCTGAGCCGGAATTAAAACTCCCCCCCTTCTCCGAAAACAAAGACGATAGGCTCTACGAGAAAACCCAGTATTTTAACGACTTCCTCGAAGCGCGTGTTCGCGAATATCCTGATCAATGGCTCTGGTTGCACCGCCGCTGGAAGGCGTACCGAGGAGAGCCTCGTTGGCAATCGATGCTGCACTGGGTACCGACGGCAGGGCTGCTAGTAGGTTTGCTTGCAGCATGCGCTTCCCCTCAGACCCGGCAAGAAACGCCCACGGGCATCGCCATTCCGGCCGAAGTCGTGGTGAATGTCCCAGACGTCGCGCAGGTGGAAAATGCGGGAGTCGCCCCTGCACCTCCACCAGCGGTTACGAAAAAACTCAAAAAAGTGCCTATTAAGCCGGAGTCGCTGCCGAGTTATAGTGGCAACCCCAAGGTCTTTCGACCCGATCAGATCCCGTTCGAAATCGGGGAGCGCATGGTAATTGGTCTTCGTTGGAGTGCGCTGTCAGCGGGCGAAGTCCGTATGGAAGTGCGTGAAGGTTTGGGGTTTCAGGGCCGGGATACGTTCAAAATCTGGGCTAATGTTTTGTCTTCTCCCGTCGTCGATGCGATTTACCACATCGATAACACCGTGGAGAGTTACGTCGATAAAGAATGGCTCTTGCCCTATAAGTTCCTGCTTCACATGGTCGAGACCCACCAATTGAAAGAAACCCGGGCTGTTTACGATCACAAGCTGAACAAAGTGCATTATTGGTCCAAGCGCTTGTCAAAAAAATGGGGGGATGAAGTCCAAGATCGTATTGACGACGCACTCCCTCTCGCACAGGACATGTTTTCCGGTCTCTATTATGCGCGAGTTTTGGATTACAAACTGGGAGAACCGCGAGAAATCCCCATATACGAGAACAAACAAAACGTGGTTGCGACTCTCATGCCTGTTGGAAAAGAGATGATCCACACCAAGGCCGGGGCCTTTCAGTGTTGGAAGCTTGCAGTCACACTTAAGATCAACAACGTTCTCAGGCCCACGGGGGAAACGGTGCTTTGGCTCAGCGATGATTGGAAGAAGTACATCGTAAAGTTTGATGCCAAACTCAAGTTCGGATCGCTCATTGGGGAGTTGAACAGTGTTCGGGAGCGCAAGTGAGTCAGGTGAAGTGCCCCATAACTGCGACGGTTATTACGTTCAATGAAGAGGCAAACATTGAGCGCTGCCTGCGGAGCCTGGTTTTTTGTGACGAGATAATTGTCGTCGATTCCGGCAGCACGGATCGCACGCGTGAAATAGCCACCCGATTTACAGACAAGGTTTTCACTCAGGAGTGGACCGGGTTTGCCGGGCAAAAAAACATCGCGGTCCAAAAGGCCTCACATCCCTGGGTGCTTTCTCTCGACGCTGATGAAGTGGCTACCGAGGCTTTGCAGAAGGAAATCAAAGAGCTTTTTGTGGGTGGATCTCCAGCAGTGGCTGCTTATTCGATTCCGCGAAAGACGATCCATTTTGGTCGATGGATTCGCCATGGGGGTTGGTATCCCAATCGTTTGGTACGTCTTTTTGCTAAGGACTCAGGTCGGTGGCAGGGCGAAGAACTTCATGAGAAATGGGTGACGGCGGGAGTGGTAGGAATGCTCCAGGCGGATCTCGAACATTATTCTTTTTCGAGTTTGAGCGATCAGGTCGCTCGTAACAACCAGTACTCTTCTCTCGGGGCAGCCAAGCTTAAAAAACAAGGAGCGGTTTTTTCGGTGGTGCGTTTGGTGACAAAGCCCGCATCGAAATTTTTGGAGACCTATTTGATCAAGAAGGGTTTTTTAGACGGCTTCCCTGGGTTGATTATTTCAGTCTCTGCGGCTTATTCCGTTTTTCTCAAATGGGCCAAGCTTTGGGAGTTAGAGCGAGCTCATGCCGAAGGCTAAGAACAGCAAGAAGGGACTCATCATCGCCATCGATGGTCCGAGCGGCGCGGGCAAGTCGACCGTGAGCAAACAGCTGGCCGAAGCGCTGGACGGCATGCTTTTGGATACTGGGGGAATGTACCGTAGCGTGGCGTATTTCGCTCTTCAGCAGGGAATTGCCCGTTCGGCCGATCTGGGTCGACTCGCCAAGAGCTTGGAGTTTGATGTCGACCCGGATTCAAAATTTTTGTTGGTGGGTGGCAAAGATCTGGGCAGTCGGCTTCGGACGGAGGAAGTCAGTCAAAAAGCTTCGGACATTAGCCGTTTTCGCGGGGTGCGGTCTGCGTTGACGCAGTGTCAGCGACGTTTGGCGCGCAAGTGGGCCAAGCGCTTTCCAGTGGTGGTGGAAGGGCGGGATATTGGGACGGTGGTTTTCCCCAAGGTGGCGTTCAAGTTTTTTGTGACCGCTTCGGAGGCAGTCCGCGCTGAGCGTAGGCTGGCGCAGTTGCGCAAGTCCGGGGTGAAGGGGACCACCTTGAAGAAGATACTTAAGCTCAACGCAGCTCGCGACAAGCAGGACTCTAGTCGCAAAGTAGCCCCGCTGCGGGTGGCGGACGACGCGGTGGTAGTGGATACCTCTAGCATGGGCATTTCGCAGGTCGTTCGGTTCATGCATGACCATATTCAAGGGGTATTGTCCTTAAAATAGACAGCAGTGACGAAATACGCACACCCCCTCTAAAAACCTAAGTGCTTACAAGTATTTGAATTCCTCTTGTGTACGGGCTTTGGCAGGCGCGTTGCATTCTACCCCTGCAGACGAGTTTATTTTAGGGGGATGGAATCATGCGTTCCAAAACAACAGCCGCCGTTCAGGCAGTGATAGTGCTTCTAGGAATCTTCTCCGCGCCGATGGTCCATGCGGATTGTGATGCGTTCGATGGGACCTGCGATATCGGTTTGAATGACCAGAGCCGAAACGAGAATCGATTCTTCAATCAGCAAGTAGGTTTTGTAAGGCCAACGCAGACGGATCTAGCGGGTGTTCGCATATTGCAGTCGCCTTGCTTGCGTTTTCGGGCACCTTTTTGCCAAGTTGACGCTATTGGCGAAGAACCCATCAACATGGATCAGGCCGGAACAGTGTATGTTCGGCGCGGTGGGCAAATTGTTCAAGTGGCGAGGGATATCGAAGTGCAGCTCGCAGCGCGGTATATGGCGGTTCGGCGGGATGCCGACCAAACTCATCCTGAGTTTCGCGTTCGCCGGTTTTTGCGAAATATCATACGGGCTGAGGGGTACATTCCCCCGGTAAACCCGGCTCTTGCGACGGCTCAAGCCCTCCGTGCAGACCCGTTCAATACGAGAAATGCATCTGCCTATGGGGGTACTCCAACCTATCCAGCCGGCGGCAATTTTAATTTCGGTCCAATCGGCGTTGCAACCGTCCAAGGGCCACCAGCAACAAATCATAATGCAGGGCCAGTCACTCCAGAGCGCCAAACTGCGCCTACGACTCCTGTGACTAAGTTGCAGGAACACACGAAAGAGTTTGAGGATTTATTGTCCCCAAGTCTGGACCAAATTACATCTCGAGAGGAAAAACACAAATGCTATGCCTCGGATAAACCCGATGTCGAGCTTGAGATGCCGTTCAAGATCGCCAAAGACAAAGACAAGGTAACGCTTAGCCTCGGTACTCGCGAAGTGCCCTTGTCGATCACTAACGGAAAGACAGAAGGGGCTCTGAATGGCGGCTTAGTGACGGTTGAATTGCGGGGAACTGACGCCGGCGGTGGCAAAGTCGGCAAGTACGCACTTCAGATTCTCGTCAAGAATTTCTTGGGTACTGGGGTCTCCGAGACACTGATGTGTGAAACCAAGGAAACTCCCACACCAGCAACCACTCTAAATCTTAAGGCTGCGCGCCCTAGAACGGAGCTAGTGAATCGCTAGATTTATATGAGATCGAAATCAACACATACTGCCGGCGGCCATTGTATGCGGCGCGGCAGTGTGGGGTTGGGGTCTCGGGTACTCTTTTGTGCTTCGTCGCAGTATAATAAAGCCATCCCCCGCACCCGCAGAGGCACCATGTTGCGACTCCTTTTCCTATTTTCTGTTGCGGTATCTTTTTCGGTGCCGAGCTACGCGGATGAAAGTAACGCGCACGCTATCAATCCCAAGACCCAACTAAAAGGGCGCGTGCCTGCATCTATCAAAAGACGGAAAGTCGAGCCCGCTCCTGTGCCTGCGGTCAACCCTTTTGCTGTTCCGTGCGTAATTCAAAAAAACTGCAACCAGTGCCACTCCGATAAAGGGTGGGTAAATCCAGGTACGCTTAGCAAAAAGCTGAGAAGCGCAGAAGAAAAAAACGAGTTCATTAAAAGGATTCAACATGATCCCGGGGTCGAAGCCATGCCACCGAGCGGGCGCATGGCCGACGATGATATTGAGACCTTACGCAAGTGGGTCAATAGCGGCATGCCGAAATGGGGAGCTAAACAAGATTACTGCGAAGTCACTACGGAACCGCCCGCAAACCCAGTTCCAGACCTGAGAAGCGATTTCGGGTTGACCGAAGTCACGAATCCCAACAACACCAAGGGCGCACTATCGCCCGTAGAACTCGCAAACCTTGTCATTCAAGATCGAGCCATGCGCCTGCGCCGAAAAGACAATGGGCAATTGCCGGACTATCGCTACTTTTCTCTGGTGCACCTCAAGGGCACCGAGATGGAAGAGTATTTGCCTACCTACCGCGCGGCTCTTGAAGAAGTTATCAATACCGTTTCTCTGGCACCCAACTGGACTCCCATTGAGCCTGTTGACAAAGAAGAGCTGGTTTTTCGAGTGGACATCGAGTCCTTGGGTTGGTTGGCCAAAGACTTCAACGAACAGATCAAGGCCAAAGACCAGGTCTATAGGCGGGACAACTTTGTGGCGGCCCCCCTAGATTTTCAAGCGGGTCGAGGCAGGCAAAACGTCATCGACGGGCTGAATGCACTGGTGCCCGCGGACATGTTCATCAATGAAGCGCTCAATGGCCAAGCCTACCTTCGCCTGAGAAACTTCCCCCAGACGTTACAACAGTTCGAGGCTTCGCTCGGCGTAAATGTTGCGGCGCTAGGGGGACGCGCGGTGAGAGGTGCTCCTTTTTTTAAAGAGGGCTATGTTGCCGCCGCAAAAATAGCATCAACCGCCGAAACGCACACGCCTAGGACATTGGCTTTCGTAGCGATCCCGAGCAGGAGAGCTGGTCAAGATCCGACTTTGATGGTGCAGTCCCGCAACTTTGCCGCGAACGAACCAGGCAATAATATTCTAAACAACCCTCTGGCGGGGTTGGTGGGACATGGGGATCAGGGGCTCAATCCCGCAGCACGGGATCATCTGGTCATGGTGCCGGGAAAAGCCTTTGTCCCTATCAGCTACGGCGCGAACGGACAGGTCGAGGAGAACCAATACGCAGGGTGTTTTGCCTGCCATGGTTTTCAAAGGGGCTATATCCCTTTTGAGGATGATGTACACAAAAACATCATGGCAAAAAAAGCTTTGGGTCTTCCTCTCTCTCCAGCGGATCAAGCGGCATTGCAGATTTATCCAGGCGATGGAGCGCACAACAAAAGTTTTGGCGAAGCGTTTAAAGTCGCCTGGGACAAGGTCCACAATCACCCTGGCAGTTATTGGAGCAAACTGCCCAAAAACCCAAATGGAAAATACACAGATCCGATGATTGCTGAAGGGGGATATGGCCCCGGAAACGCCCTGAATATTGGAGCAAAACTAAAAACACCAGGGCACCCCATCCCCGCGTCGGTAAACAGGTATGGGCTCCCAATTACTACCGAACAGGTCGCGGGGCTGTTGGCAGTGAGTCAGCAGGATTTGAAAACTGCTATTGTACAGGATGGGTTTTTGCGACAGTCAGCTTTGATTGGCCTGATTTCTGATGGCGGTACGATCAATCGCGATCAGCTCGGCCCCCTTTTTCCGAGGTTGATGTCGGCGGTCGAGTTGAGGCGGCCCCGGTAAGATTCTAGCAGTAAGCAGGGAGTTTGTGAGAGTTGCAGTAGTCATAGTTCTAGTTTCTCTCGTCAGCCCGAGTTCGAGCTGGGCATTTGAATGCGCCACCGAAGGTTTCGCTCAGCTACGCCTAGTCCCTCACCGAAAACTTAGTAGCCTGGGACCCGAATCAGGAAAGCCACGCGCGCAGTTTGATCTGCGCAATCAACTCCCTGAGATGGGGCGATTGCCCACCCCTCACGAAGCGCTTTCTGCGGCAGAGAAGCTTCTCACTGCGTCAGCACGCGATCCCATCGCGCAATGGCGCGCGGCCGAAATTCTCGATGCCCTGGAGCGCTCGGAAATCTCCCTCTCTCCCCAGCATCGCACCCTTGTCCGTGAATACCGTAATCAGCGGTCAGAATTGTTAAACACCGGATTTGATCTGGATATTGGTGATTTATCCAAGCCGCAATTGGCGCAGTTTCTCAAAGTCTCCGCACTTTTTGGCGAATCGGCCAAGATGGACGGATCCAATATTCACCTTTCACTCTCAGTCTCATCCGATCCGATCGCGGCTGGACGGCTCGCTTTCATGTTGAGCGAGTGGAATAATGCCGATCGATCTTTTGATCAGAAACTGAACAAGCTGATCGACACTGGCATGGATCTTATCTCTAGCCGTGCCACCGCAAGACAAATCGCGCTTGCTCCAGAAATCTATGCACGCTGGCCCCAGCACCGTCTTATTGGCCAAATATCGCATCGCTCCGATGCCGCTCGGAACTACCGTGATCCCTACGGCCGCATTTCCGTCATCGATATACGAGAACGGGAGTTCGATCGCGGGACCCTTCCCCGCCGCATCGAGGTCATTCAGCTTGTTTCTTTGGCGGGCAATGATACCGATAGCAGCGACGTCGGGTTGCGATTTGCCCACAAAAAAACCAATGGGGATCCCGCCAATGCTGCAAGCTGTGTCACTTGTCATCGAACACGAGGTAGCGAATTGTTCACTTTGGTTTCCAACTCACGATTAGAAACCCAGGACTTTGCTAACTCGGCACAGGTAGTGCCGGCGATTCCAGGGCGAGCGAGTTTTGTGAGTAGTGATTTTTTGCGGAGTCGTTTTACGGAGCCGCTCCCAGAGAGTCCCCACTGATTTTGAGTGCAGCCTACTCGTCGTCGTGAGAATCACGACGGCTTCCCAACTCGGCCATACTTTTGTTGGCAGCGGCAGTCATCTTTTTGAGTTCGTCTTCGTACTCCCTCAAAATGCGCTGCTCTATTTGAGTTCGCATTTCACTGTTGAGAGGGTGCGCAATATCTCGAAACGTACCGTCTTTACGTTTTTTGCTTGGCATTGCCACAAACAGGCCGGTATTGCCGTGAATAATTTTCAGATCGCGGACCACAAAGCAGTTTTCAAAGATGATGGTCACATAAGCCTTGAGCTTATCTTCGTTGACCGGAAAAACCTTAACCTCGGTGATTTCCATGTTGTCTCCAGCTCCGTGTAATGGTGCTCCTACAATCGTTTTTTCGGCAGAATGTTTGGAGAGCTTTAGCGCCTTTTTTGGCTGCCGCTTCCGATTCGAATACGGCGAAACAAGTCGAACCCGTGCCTGAGAGACCCGAATAGAGCGCGGGAAGTGCGTCCAGTTTCGCGAGGAGTTCTCCCAATACGGGGGCCTCCATTGCGGCCAGGCCTTGCAGGCTGTTTTCTGCCGACTTCAGATACGTTCTGAGTTCTTTCCACCCTATTTTCTGGTTGGTTGGGAACTGTGCCGTCTTTGCGAACGGAAGGCCGAGGCGGCGGTATTTTCCGAACAGCAAGGGAGTAGGTGTTTCTACTGGAGGGAGCACCAACAAAAAATGGATTCCGTCCGTGACCTCGGGCGCTACCACTATTGGTTCCCGTTTTTCACCGATTCCCTCCACCCATGCCGGCGTAGGGTTGAGGAAAAAAGGGACGTCAGCTCCTAGTTCCAGCGCGATAGCCTCAGCAGAGGTTTGTTCAAGTGAACCGACATCCACCAAATACCGCAGGAAACTGCCTGCATTCGACGAGCCGCCACCAAGGCCCGCGCCCATGGGAATCTGTTTAATCAAATGCATCTCTAGGCCCTTGCCGCTTTTAAGCGCGCGTATTGCCGCCCTGTAGAGGAGGTTTTCTTGCTCGGGTGGCAGTTCGAGCGATGGGCGAAGTGCGTTGTTTGCCCACGCCGTTCGCACCGAAGTGCTCTCCGACGGCGCCAAGAGCATTTCATCCTGCAGTTCCAGGGGCCAAAACAGACTCTCCAGCAGATGGTACCCGTCCCCTCTTCTGCCGACGATACGAAGCCCCAAATTCAGCTTTGCGGGTGAGATTACGCACGCGGGTTTTTGACGCATGCGCATTCCTTGGGCGTTTCGTTTTTTGACGTTTAAATCTCGAGTCACGCCAACCATTTAGCCCATGTCAGGGCTGGCTGAGAAGGCCTGTTGTCTAGGGAGTCGACAAGCTAAGCACCCGTTTTAAAAAATAAACCAATGTTATCAATTAGTTAAATTCGATTCAGCCGGCACGAACCTTGTAATGATCCTCTTAGATGCGGGGAGTCCTGCGCTGAGGGATATGAGGAATTTACTTCAATACGCTTATAGCATCTTCATTTTCGTCGGGGTGTTGAGTGCTGCCTATTTGGCGGTGAACAAAGACGGCGCTGGGCGTTTACCGCTTCGCGCAATGCAGCAACCCGCCTACCGTACCGAGGCTACGATCGTCGACCCGGCCGTGACCCAGCTTTTTCAAATGGAAGACGCGCTCGCTCGTCTCAACTCCGGCAAACCCGATCAGCGCAAACCGTCGCGCATAGAGATTATTCTCCCCGCTCCTTCCGACTCCACTGCCCGCGCCGATCGGTAATAACACCCCCTACTGGACCCGCAGGGAGTGTGATAAGTCTGCTGCACCATGTCTGCGATCTTGCTCAGCGACGTCCACCTTCGAGATGCCACCAGCATCAAAGCCCAGCTTATGATTCGTTTTTTTCAGCAAGTCGCGTCCCGGTTTGAGCGCATTTACATATTAGGAGATCTTTTCGATGTCTGGCCCGGCACCTCGCCGTACTTGGTGCGTCAGTTTGGACCTGTCCTGAACACGTTGGCCCAACTCGTGCGAGATGGCCGCGAGGTACATTACGTCGAGGGCAATCACGACTTTCGTTTGGGCAAAGTGTTCTCTGACGACTTCGGGATACGAGTCTACCCCAACGAACTTGTCGAGACATGGAATGGGCGCCGCATTTTCATGGCGCACGGGGACTTAGGAAACCCCAGAGAAAAAGGCTACCGTGTCTTGCGCAAAGTTCTGCGCAGTCCAGTAGTACATGGCGCTGTGAGTCGTATTCCCCCTGAGTGGATCTACCGCTTAGGAGATCACGCCTCTCGTTTCAGTCGGAGTTTTCAAAAAAAAATGCCCCCGAACGCGGACAAGGTTCGTGGTATCTACCGAGAATCTGCTCAGACCTATTTTGAGCGGGGCTACGATGTCGTCATCATGGGGCACACCCATTTTCCCGATCACCAACAGTATCAGGTCCAGGGCCGCCAGTGCGACTATTACAACTTAGGCGACTGGGTGAAGCATTTTACCTACCTTGAGTTTGATGGATCGGGGTTCTATACTAAGACCCATCCGGTAAAGAATCTTTGACCGCTCCGGTTTGATTTCCATTTTCTTAAGTGAAGGGGTTATGTCGGCTAAAACTCCGTACAGTGTTCCGTTTCACTATTGGGAAGATACTTCTGCGTCGTGGCCTGGGCGACTTGCGGGGCTAAAACAAGAAGGGGTAGATGAGATTCACACTTTCATCCCGTGGGGATTGCACGAAACGGTTCAAGGTATTCGAGATTTTTCTAAGTCGCCCAAATTACGACTGGAGAAGTTTCTCTCTTTAGCGCACGAAGCGGGTTTGACCGTCCGGGCAACTCTGGGTTTTCCAGCGCGTCGGGAGGCATTGCCGCATTGGAGCATGAACCTGGGCCAAAACAGCAGTTTGGTTGCTGCGGCGGTGTGGAAGGCAGGAGCCGATGATCTTTCGGTCACCCGTTTGCCCTGTTTACATGACGAGCATTTTTTTGGTCCCTTTTTGGAGTTTGTCTCCGACGTTTTTTCTCTGCTTTCGCTGTACCGTTTTCCCGAGGGGCCTTTGGTGGGTGTGACCGTCGATTGGGGCGTCTACGCTCAAGACCTCGCCGCAAGCACCGTTCCTATATTCGCAAGCTTTCTCCAGGAACGCTATCCTCAGGCAGGTCTGATCAATATTCGCTACCATTGCACTTTTCGGGATTTTGCCACTGCGGCGTCAGCACAGGGGACTCGAGTGCTGCTGGAGAAGCGCCCTTGGCTTGCTGCTTATGATTACAAGTTTTGTCGAGAACGCATGCTCGAAGAACGAGCGCAGGGAGTGCTCGCCTTGCAGTCTGGAGAGCCGTTGGTGGATCTGCTCTCCTTTGCCAGCGGGGTAAGCCACGCAGCACCCCCTTCGGATGCGGCATGGGCAGTGGTGATGGACCCGGTATTACTCGAAGGCGATGTCCAGGGGCAAGCTTCCCTCTTTGCTCCACTGGGCCACGTAAACGTCCAGGCAACGAATGCTTTTCGACTTTGGGAATATCTCAGAGCGCATTCCGAAAAATCTGCAGTGCCGTTATTGCCTTTGCTCCAGGACGCGCAATCCCCTGCTCCAACGATTACAGCGATCGCAGGAAGGTTCCTTGCACAGGCGTTAGTGCGCACGGTTCGAAATTGGATCGACGAGGGCACTACCGTTTATTTTCCGTTTGGCCTTCCTCAGTACGATGAAAACCTCGCAACGATTGATTGGAAGCTGGGCCCCGGCCGAAAAGCACAAATTGCGGCCACCGGAGGAGCTGCGCGCATCGCCTTGGGCAAAGGCTGGTTGTGCTTCAATGAGGCTCCTACCAATCCCGCACCTCAATTCTGGACGGAGCTCGAAAAGTTTTCTCGCACACATCAAGAAGGAGTTTCTCCATGACGGGCTTAGACGGCTGCCAACTTGTTCCCGTATCTGAAGGCAACCGCAAGCAGGTGTATCGAGCCTTGGGTCTGGAGCAATTCGGATTTCTTTACCAAGAGCGATCCTCATCTCAGGTATTGCGCGAGTGGAAAGTTCAAGGTGGGGTGGTCGAAGTGCAATCGCCACTCGGCACTTCAAAAGAGGGGCAGAGCCTCCCTTTATTAGTTCGAAAGCATCCCGGTGGGTTGTTGGCCGAACGGCCGGTTATGGGACCGGGCGAAATCTGGGACCTCCTCATGCCTTTCCCATTTTCCTATTGGGGTGTGCAGGCGTCGGCCGAAGCCGGTGGTGGAGTGGAGTCTTCTTCGTCCGACTGGTTACGGAGCATTCAAAAACTACGAGAGGCGTTTAAGGGACTCGAAGCAGTTCTCCACCGCGCCGAGGTTAGTTTACTCAGTTTTGACCTTTCTGGTCCCGAGCCGCTCACCTTGTTTTTCCACTGTGTGCGCAAACGGTTTTTGAGTCAGGGAGTGCTGAACGGACTGGATCTTTCCCGGGCTCCCGAGCAGTTCTCAAAAACCGCAGCGAGTTTCCAGCATTTGGAGCTCCTTGTGCCGGAGCGAGCCGACACCTTGAGCGAACAAGTAGGGTGGATTGGCCGTTCGGTGGATGCTTTGGGCACCGTCAGGATGACCAAAAGCCATCTTACCGGAACGACTACGGTGTCCGATACCGCCCCCGTTGTATTCTGCGCCGATTCCTGATAGCACCTACCCATTCCTTGCTCCTCTTCAATGTCGAGGGGGGGCCAGCAAGACCAGGAGGAGCTAAGGGAATGTCCTATCCATCATCTAATCATTACGAAACAGTTTATATCCTGCGCCCGAGCATCAACGATGTGAATGCAGGGGCAATCCACTCCAAAGTGGATAGCGTCATCGAGAAGTTCGAAGGCGCTCTCAAATCCCGAGATGATTGGGGTTTGCGGGAAATGGCGTACCCCATCGATAACGAAGGCATGGGCCGATACAACGTCGTCGTTTATTCCGGAAAGTCTGGCGTTGTTGAGGAAATCGAGCGGCACTTCCGAATTTCCAATGATGTTATCCGTTTTCTAACGGTTGCTGTTCCGGCCGACTATGACTACTCCAAGGCAAAAACCGCGATTGCGGCAGCCGAAGAAGAAATGAAAAAAATCCGAGAAGCCAAAAAGAAAGGTCCCTAGACCAAGGGATCAAAGGACTTGTCTCATTCCAATTCGGTGACCCTAGTCGGCAAAATCAGCCGGCTAGGGCCTCTCAAATACACGCCCTCTGGAGAACCCATCCGGGAATTTTTACTCGCAGTTCCCCAAACTACTCTGGGAAAAGACTCTATCGGGTATTTTGATTTGTTGTTATTTGGAGAAATTGCGGAGTTCCAAACCGAATCGCTCCGCATTGGGACTTCTTTGGAAGTGCAAGGGGCACTCTGGATGCGAGCTTATCGAAACCGAAAAGGGCAGAAAATCAGCGAAGTGAAAATCGTCGTTGAGTCGCTAAAAGCCACATGAAAGTCGTAAACGATCGGACGCCTAAGGCTAAAACTCCCGAGTTAGACCCCTTTCACCTCGTATTGCTGGCCTTTTTTGCTGCGGCTGCTTTTTCTACTTTTATTTTGGCTCCCTTGCCCTTGCTTCTCGCCAACTGGCGACTTCCCGAGCCTGCCTCCAAAGCAGTTGCGTTATTAGGGGCGGCATTGGCGGTATTGGTTTTGGATGCCCCGGTCCCTTGGGTCGCGGTTGCGTTTAGCATTGCGCTTGTCTTTTCCGACCAGATCGATCGCGAGCGGCCGGTTTGGGGGGCGCTGGGCCTTTCTGTTTTTGTCGCGCTAATGGTGGCTTTTGGGGTTTTTCTTTTTCAGGCGCGGCTTTATCAGGCCCAGCCCATGGCGTACTGGCAGGAAACAATCCATTCGCTGGTGTCGGAAGTCCGTACTCTTCTGAAAGGCCAGCCGGGTTTCGATCTCGACACTTTGGAGCGGGTTCTATACCAGCAGGCGCCTTTTTTATTGGCCTCCATTACCCTGGTGTCTTGTTGGATATCTCTGGGCGCGGCTGCGCATTTGGGGTGGCTTAACCCAAATAAAAAGCTGTCCAGCCGAACGATGCGGGCCACTTTGCAAATCCCCCCTTGGGTTTCGTTGAGTGCTACTTTCCTAATGCTGACTGCGCTGGTTACCCCCCTTCCCTTCTATGGAGCGGGGCTAGTACGTTTTCTGAGCGCAGTTTTATTTACGCAGGGCTCCCTCTGCCTTTCGGACATCTTGAGCCGTCGCCGAGTAATGAAAACTCGCCGTACATGGATTTATGCGCTATTAGTCGTGTTTGGTTTTTATGCCCTCTTGGCGTTAGGTATGATAAGCCCTTGGTACTTTCGGGCCGCCCGCAAAGCCGGTCCGGTAAAGGAAGAGGCACCTGAGTGAAGGATTTGAGGAGAGACCTAAGATGAAAGTCATTTTAAGAGAAGATGTAGAACACCTCGGCACTGCTGGAGAGGTGGTCAACGTGCGTAATGGTTATGCGCGCAACTTCCTATTGCCGCGCAGTTTTGCTGTTCCCGCAACCGCAAACAACATCAAGACCTTTGAGCATGTTCGGCGTTCCATGGAAGCGAAACGCGCCAAACGTCGCAAGGAAGCTGAGACTTTAAAAGGCAAACTGGAACGCGTTTCGTGCTCCATCGCTAAAAAAGTTGGCGACCAGGACAAGTTGTTTGGTTCGGTCACTACCGCAGACATCGAAAAGGCTTTTGCTGCCGAAGGATTCACTGTGGACAAAAAGGATATTTTGCTCAATGAACCCATCAAGGCGTTGGGAGTCTATTCTGTTCCGGTGCGTGTGTTCGACGATGTCGTGGCGAGCACCAAAGTCTGGGTGGTCCGCGAGTAGGTCCTTAATAGTTCAAAGAAATAAAAAACCCGGCTGGGCGGACCCAAGCCGGGTTTTTTTATGGTGATTTTCAAGGCTAGTTTTCAGAAGCGCTGACCTGAGTATTTTCGCTCTCGATGCGGATTTCACTCAGCAGCGCAGCCGCGAAGTTTTTATAGGCCACCGATTTATTTTTATTTCCGCGAAGGGAAATAAAGAACTTGTCGTACTTGCCAAATAGCTGCATTTCGAAAACGTTCCAGTCTTTGGTGACTTCTCGCTCTCGGTGGACGCCCTGGAACCCGTCCCAGTAGAACGCTCTCCATCCCATATTCAAAGCCAGAAACGATTGGATAGTGTCTTCCACTGCGCTGAAAAGTGGTTTGGAATAGACAATCACACGTGTTCTGGGGCTGACGCCGTCGGAGTCCGGGGCCGTGAATTCTGTTTTCGGGTTTCGGAGCGAGTCTAACCCTTCAAACGATTCCAATATAGACGTGTTGTCGTGAACGCCTCGGTTGAAGATCCAGCCATTGCCGACTTCAAAGCCAGCGTACAAACATTGGGAACTCAGGGTAACGGCACTAATAATCAGTGCGAAAAGCCCCCCCCGTACCCATTTACCCTTTGTCATGAGTTCTCTCCTCTTTGCGTTACCGGGAACAGATAAAGTCCTACGAAATAAACTTCGTCGCCGTTTTTATCCAACCCATATTTTCTGTTTAATTTTTTTCTAAATTCTTTGAGCTCTTCTTTTATTTCTTTGAGGCGACTGCCCGGAATGGAAAGCACCAAGCCAGAGAGCTCCCGTTTTTCCATCGGTACAGAAAAAATAGAGTTTATGGCTTTGCGCAAATAAGTACGGTGCAGGCTCCGAATCACATGCGAGGGAACCTCGTCGGAACTCGTGAGCAGTGGTTCCTTTTGTTCCAATTTGCCACTGCTATTGCGATCAAGAAACTTGAGCCGGATTAAAAGTTCGAGGCTTTCTTTCGCCTGTGCTTCGCTGATTTTGTTCCCGAGGCGACGCGCGATCCATACGGGATCCTCTTTAAAGTCCGCATTCAACACCAGCTCGCGGATTACGGCGTGGTGCCAGTCTAAAAGGAACTTAATACGATCGGCTCGCAGTGGAGTGGGCGTGCGTTGTTTTTCCTGGTATTTCAACAAGGAACGCAAATGCAGCTCCTTGCTGTCCGGATCGGACACCTCCTGGTACATGACCAGTTCTCTGAAATATTTTTCTTCGTCTCGGCTTAGCCCTAAACCTCGCGCGAACTGGTACAGAGTGCGGTCGGTAATGCGTCGTTTTCCATCAACGACCAGCTTGAGGTAGTTGGGCGATCCTAGTTTCGCTTTGCGCGCAAACAGACGGTAGCTATAGGCCGAGTTCCGCTTCTTGTGAAACTGGTAATAGTCTTGTAGGTAGTCCCGATAGTCGAAGTAATCGAAAAGATTCGGGGCGGAAACATCCGCGAGCTGTTTTTCGTTTGAAGCGCCCAAAGTTCCCCAAAACCTCCAAACTCCGGTCTAGCACGGGTTTTTAAGCGAATACAATTGTTTTACTGGTATTAACAAATCGTTAATAGGTTGCTTCTGCCTGAGCGGTGCTGGTTTTTGCGGGCTTCGGCGTCCCAGCCTCTGTTTTCTGCCACTTTGGAATGACCAGATCCAAAACATCCAAGGTATTGCGCAGGATCAAGTCGAGGTTTCGAAGCGGTTTGCGTGGGTCTGGTGCTACTTCCTCGGTTTGAACGTCCGCTCCCGTGCATGCAACCCCCTCAAACACTTCCAGGCTGGTGGCTGACACAGGGACTACTCCAGAGAGGCTAGGGTGATAGGCAAGGCGCTCGCGTAGGGGGCCTTTTTCCAAAATCGGGAATTGCCTCGTGAGCTCTCGTTTGAAGGCGCGAAAAATCTTAGCCAACTCCTCATGGTTCTCCATTAGGCTATCTTCCAAAAATACCATCCAATGGCATTTGTATTCGGCCTCGAGCTGCTCCTGAATTCCCAGCGCCTTTAGACGCAAATCTTTGTATCTAAATGGAAATACCAGAGTATTGGAGCCATCAAAGAGCTGTTCACCTATTTGGATGTCCCAAGAAATACCACCCGTTTCGAGGGGTTTTCCAGCTTTGGCGAGGCCCAACGGGGTGCTATCTGCGGCCTTGGCCAGGCTAGCCAGCGATTCCGTCCAGATGAGATGTTGAAAGGGTATTTCCGTCCCATTCAGGCACACGAGTGTTTTGCGCTCCAAATCTACCGAAGTCACTGCACAGCGAAATTGGAACACGTCCCGGCAATGGTTTGCCAGAGTATCAATCATGGTGCTGTAGGGGACCTTGGGAGAGAAAAATGGGTGCCCGAGATAATAGGCTTCGGGCTCCGACAGCGGATCGACTTCCCTCGAGAACTCCCCTTTTTTGACTTGCATGGGCGCGTCTTGAATTTCCACCCACTCCAAACCAGAGATATCCTCATTCAGCAGGGACAGGCCCTCCTCTGTGTAGAGCCGATGATGCCCATACTCCAAGCCGCCCCCAGGCTTTGTTTCCCTTTCAACGCCGTTTACGTCTATATTCAGAGCCCGGAGGCGTTTTGCTAAAACAAGGCCCGATATTCCTGCACCAACAATCACTGTTTTCAACATGGTGCCCATTTAAACACGGGCGATTCTCCGCATCCAATCGATCTTTGTCTTCCTTGCAGATGCCTTCTGGCAAAGGATCTTCGGTTGGATTCAAAAATAATAGAAAAAAATCTACAAATTATAAAAGAGAGCATTGACAGATCGCGGGCCCTGACAATATTACTTTATCCCTCTGACGGAACGGTCTTTGAAAACTAAATAGCAGTTACGCAAAACACGGGCCCTTGAATTAAAAATCCAGGCTTCTTTAAGAAGTCTGGCTTCAGAAAATCGAAGTCGGCGTAAGTCGGCTTCACAATTTAACTGAAGAGTTTGATCCTGGCTCAGAACGAACGCTGGCGGCGTGCCTAATACATGCAAGTCGAACGAGAAAGTGGCTTCGGCCATGAGTACAGTGGCAGACGGGTGAGTAATACATGGGTAACCTACCTCCGAGATTGGGACAACCTTCCGAAAGGAGGGCTAATACCATATAAGACCACAGTGACACATGTCACAGGGGTCAAAGGTGGCCTCTATTTATAAGCTATCGCTTGGAGATGGGCTCATGCACCATTAGCTAGTTGGTGAGGTAACGGCTCACCAAGGCTCTGATGGTTAGCTGATCTGAGAGGTTGATCAGCCACACTGGAACTGAGACACGGTCCAGACTCCTACGGGAGGCAGCAG
>CAZTDN010000005.1:0-123516 GCA_964611895.1 uncultured Pseudobdellovibrionaceae bacterium | reverse complement strand
GCGATCAGAAATTAACTGCCCAGGGGCCATGCCCCCTTCGATGGAGTAGAGCCCTTCTTTTTTGGTGCTCGGAGAGAGACTCGAACTCTCACGGTTTTACCCACAGGCTTCTGAGACCTGCGTGTCTACCAATTCCACCATCCGAGCAAAAAAATAGCTGTCCGTAGATGGACTTTTTTCTTAACTGTTCTACCGCGGATTGTCTATCATGACTCCACTCATGGCTCGCAAGACACCTCTAAAAGGTTATTTTTTCAGCTTCGAAGGGGGCGAGGGCTCGGGCAAGTCCACCCAGGCCCGCCGTCTCCACGCTTGGCTGGACTCTCAGGGAATTCCGACTCTACTCACTCGAGAACCCGGGGGGACGCCGTTAGGAACCCAAATCCGGCAGTTACTCTTGGACAAAAATCAAGGTCCCGTCGCACAGAGAGCTGAGCTGCTCCTCTACGAAGCCGATCGCGCTCACCACGTCGAGACCAAAATTCTACCGGCACTGCGCGAAGGGTTCGTGGTCATTTGTGACCGCTACGAAGACTCCTCAGCTGTGTACCAGGGAATCTGCCGCAATCTCGGCCTCCAAGCCACGACCGCTCTGAACCGCTTTGCCACTGGGGGACTCAGTCCTGAAACCATCGTGCTTTTGGACATCCCCGCCGAAGCCGGCATGGCACGTGTACGCAGCCGCGCTGCCCAAGGCGCTACCCTCGACCGCATGGAAACCGAAGCCCTGAGCTTCCACAAGAAAGTGCGCGCGGGCTTTCTAAAGCTCGCCCGCAAGCGCCCTTCGAGGTATGTCGTATTCGACGCCCGAAAAGAAGCGTCTGAACTAGAAACCGCCATTCGAGCCATGGCGTTGAGCAAATTGAAACGGAGAGGGATTTGGAAGCCCTGACCCTACAACAAGTAGAAAAACGACTTTTGGCGTATGTCGCGGGAGACAGAGTGCACCCCGCTCTTATTCTTGCCGGTGCAGCCGCTGCAGAAAAAGCGGTCACTGCTCGGCGAATGGCTAAGGCCCTGCTATGCCCCAAGCGCCAAAGCCTGCCGCCTTTTTGTGGAACCTGCTCCACGTGCCGGCGCGTGGAAACCGGCACACACCCTGATCTCCTCTGGATCGGCAAAGAAGAAGACGACACCATTAAAATCGATCGCATTCGAGATCTCTGCCACCAAATGGAACTCACCCCGGTTGAAGCTGCTTCTAAAATCGCTGTCATCGAAGACTGTGACCGCATGAACACGGCAAGCTCGAATGCGTTTTTAAAGACGCTCGAAGAGCCCTTGCCTGGCCGACACTTTTGGCTGCTCACCAGCCAAATGAGCTCGTTGCTCCCCACTATTCAGTCGCGTTGCTTGGTTTTTCAGTTTCCGCCTAGCAGCTCCCAGCCGCCGGCGGAAAGTGCAGAGTGGGAAACCCTCTTGAATGAAGTCGCTAAGCACGGCGACTTTGGCAGTTTCGCTCAACGACTCAAGGACAAGGACAAATGCCTGGAGCTCGTCCACTATTTGCAAGTGCAGTGGCGCTTGAGCGCCTTGCACCCACACTTGGGAGAACAACCCTCGCAGGTTTTTCAATCCGCTTCGTTTTGGGACGCGCTCATGCTTTTTGATGAAGCTGTTCAACTCGAAGGGAAGTTGCGATCTAATGCAAATCCCGGACTTTTGGTAGAAAGCCACCTAAGAGACACGCTGGCCCGAATATGAACGAAAACTTCTACATCACGACACCCATCTATTACGTCACCGACAAACCCCATATCGGCCACCTCTACACGACTTTGGCCGCTGATATCAGCGCTCGTTACCACCGCCTACTCGGACATGAAACGCGGTTTTTGACGGGAACAGACGAACACGGACAGAAGATTGAGAAAAAAGCCAAAGAAGTGGGCGAAACCCCTCAGTCGCTCGCTGACAAAGTTGTTGAACGCTATATTCAGGCATGGGAACGCTACGGAATTGAGTACGATGATTTCATCCGAACCACCGAAACCCGCCACAAACAGGTCGTACAAAAGTACCTAAAGCAGCTCATGGATTCGGGAGATATTTACCTCGGGACCTACGAGGGTTGGTACTGTGTTCCTGACGAAGCCTACTGGTCGGAGAGCCAATTAGTCGACGGAAAATGCCCCGATTGCGGAAGAGCGGTGGAGCGCCTGCAAGAAGAGAGCTATTTTTTTAAACTCTCTGCCTACGTGCCGCGTCTCATTGAGCATATCCAAAACCATCCCGATTTTATTCAACCCGAGTCTCGAAAAAACGAGGTCCTGGGTTTTTTGAAACTCCAAGTTCGTGACATCAGCGCGAGCCGGACCACGATCCAATGGGGAATTCCTTTCCCACCCGATCCCAAAGCGCACAAAAAGCATACCGTCTATGTATGGTTTGATGCGCTCACCAACTACATTTCCGCACTAGAGCCGTTTTCGGGCGGTGAACAGTACACCAAGTTTTGGCCTCATGCTGTGCACCTCGTCGGCAAAGACATCCTGCGTTTTCATGCCGTGTACTGGCCGGCATTTCTCATGGCGCTTGGGTTGCCGTTGCCAAAAAGAATAGTCGCCCATGGATGGCTCACCGATGCAAATCGAAAGATCAGCAAAAGCCTGGGCAACGCAGTAGATCCACTAGCGCTGGCGGACGAAGTCGGTGTCGACGGCATGCGGTATTTCTTGTTTAGAGAATTTGTGTTTGGACAAGATGGTGAGTACACCAAGCAAGTCATGATCAATCGCATCAACGCCGATCTCGCCAACGACTACGGCAATTGTGTCAGTCGCGTGTGCAATATGGTCCTGAAATACTTTGGCGATGCCCCATTGGAAGTGCGCCCCTGTCTGGAAAAGCCGTCGGAAATCCACACCACGGCACTAGCCGCTGTGCCTGAATTTCACTCTGAGCTGAGTGGGTTTCACTACGACAAAGCTCTGGCGGCAGCCTGGAGGATCACTGGCGAAACCAACCGCTACATCGAAAACAGTGCTCCCTGGGCGCTGGCAAAGAGTGGGAAGCCCGAAGACTTAGCCAAACTAAAAGACGTGCTGGTGCATTGCTTGGAAGGGTTGCGTATCTCAAGCCTGCTTGCACTACCGTTCATTCCGGAGTCGGCAAAACAAGCGTTGGTTTACTTGGGTGGCGACCAAACCCTCTCCAGCCCTAAACCACTCGATGCCGCGGCTTGGGGCAAGGGCCCCGCATTTGTGCGTGTCACCAAAGCCTCCCCGCTGTTCCCTCGCTTGGAATGGAAAGAGCCGGCTGAATGAAGTTTTTTGATACGCATGCGCATTTGCCCATGCTCGCCCACGCGCCTCAAGCAGAAATCCTATCTCGAGCTGCACAAGCTGGCGTAACTCAAATGGTAAGCGTCGCCACAGAGCTTGCGAATTGGGATTCCAGCCGCCAAGCAGCAATCGACAACGCCGATGTCTACTACACTCTTGGCCTACACCCGCATGAGGCCCATGATTGGGCCCAGTGCGAGAGCAAACTTCAGTCACTTTTTGCGCAAGGAGTTCCCGAAAAGTGCGTGGGTATTGGAGAGACTGGACTCGATTTTTTTTATAATCACGCCGACCGCTCCACACAGCTCCACGCGTTCGAATCGCAGCTTCGGTTTGCCAAGCAGTTCGAACTACCCATCATCATCCATTGCCGTGATGCCTTTAAAGATCTGTTTGAGATCATCGCCCGAGTGGGCTTGGGAAAAGGCGGCGGGGTAATGCACTGTTTTACCGGCACCACGCCCGACGCCAAGGCAGCGATAGATCTGGGGTTGTGCATCTCTTTTTCGGGGATACTTACTTTTAAGAATGCGGAGCCCTTGCGGGAAGCAGCTAAAGCCCTTCCGTTGGAATCGATCGTCCTGGAAACTGACTGTCCCTACCTCGCCCCCATTCCCAACCGAGGCAAACCCAATGAGCCGAGCTACCTTCCCTACACTGCTCTGTGCCTGGCGGAAACCCGCGGCGTGCAGCTTGAGGCAATCGCCGAAGCGACTACGGCTACGGCAAATCAGCTATTTAAGCTTGCCTAGGTTTTGGGCGAACCGGACGTCCACTACGGGTATTCAGTCCAGACTTTCGAGTGTTTAGGGGGGCCTTGCTCCCCGCCTTCCCCTGTTTGACCCGCTCCATTTCGCCTAACCCTTTGAAACTCTGAGTAAATGCCCCTGACCAAGCCTTGGTTGGCAAGAAAGGTGACAGGTTTTGCCTTCATGACTTAGGTGTTTATTAAGTATTTTCAATGGGTTAGTGGTTGGGACTGGGGGTTGCAATACTAGGCAACAATAGGCTATAAGCTCGGCCCTCCAGGTGAGGGGGTCTAAATTATGAAAAGCGGATTCAAAATCAGTTTTCTTGCGCTAATCGCCAGTGCCACTTTGCTTGCAGTGCCATTCAAAGAAGAAGGCATGCAAGAGGTGCTCAAGATTGCCCATGGCATCAGCGTGGTACAGCCCTCGCTTTCGGACTCTCAGTACGTCACCTACGCTCTGGGCATTCACCGTGCCGCCAAGAAATATAGCATCCACCCATCGGTTTTGATTTCGATCACCCAACAAGAGAGCAGTTTTCGAAATGACCTCCCCGAAGGACCCGCGGGAGAAATCGGGATTTGCCAGATCATCAAGAGCTGGCTGAAAAACCCACGGCTAATAAAAGAATTTGGCCACCTCACTGTAGCCGACCTCCAGAAACCCTCTACGAGTTTCAAGGTTGCAGCGTGGATTCTGGCAAACCTACGAGACAGCTCCGTGTCGGGCCCATTACCGTATTGGTCTTTTTACAATTCACGCGAATTTAAGAATCGCATGAAGTATTTTTTGAAGGTCACCCGCAATTTGAGCTCATTGCGCAAGCGATCCCCTTCGATTTACTCGGAAACGGTCTTGGTCGCGGCTTCAGACAAGTCTAGAAGCCTCAAGCGTCTTACCCCAAAATCTGTGCGCAACCCCTATCTCAAAACAGCAAGTATCGGGGTCGGTATTGGCGAGTCGTACCACGACTAGCGCAAGAACGGGTTGTTTCTCTTTTCGTACCCAATCAATGTCTGCGGCCCGTGGCCTGGAAAAACGGGAATATCATCATCTAAACAAAACAAGCGCTCACGGATAGACTGCACCAATTGCTTTCCATCACCTCCCCAAAGATCCGAGCGTCCAATACTCTGCCGGAACAGTGTATCCCCACTGAAAACTCGCTCCTCAGAGCCTTGTAACTGATAACACACCCCTCCGGGACTATGGCCCGGAGTGTGGATGACTTTGAGTTTTTGTTTTCCAAATACGATTTCCTGTTCATGCTCGATGAACAACTCGATAGGTGGAGCACTCTGAAACTGCATTCCAAAGAGTTTCCCCTGCATTGGCAGGTTGCGGTACAAATTATCGTCTGCAGAATGCAGACAGGTAGTGGCATCCAGTTTTGATTTGAGTTCCCCAGTAGCCCCAATATGATCAAAATGCGCGTGGGTGTGGAGCAAGTATTTTACTTTAACGCCATGCTTTTCAATAAGATGCAAAATCGCCTGCGCATCGTCCCCCGGATCGATCAGGACCGCTTCGCGCGTTTCTTTGCAGGCGAGCAAAGCACAGTTGCATTGCAAAGGCCCTACTACCACTGTGTCATGAATCAATTCCCCGTTCGACATCACCCGTGCCCCCCCATCAAGAACGGCTGTCCATCATCTGTTTTGGGACGATAATTCACGCGCGAAAAATAATCCAAAGCAATCGTTTTTAGGGCATCGATGTCATCAGCCTGAAACAGGCTTGCGCGAAATGCTGACGCTCCGGGGTAGCCAGCGGCGTACCAGGCCATAAACTTTTTCAGGGTGAGAAACGCACGGAACTTGCCACGATACTCAATTGCTAGCTCGAAATGCCGTTCAATCAGTCTCAAAAAATCAAAGTCCGGTTCGATGCCAGCAATTTGTTGGAAGATCCAAGGATTCTTCAGCGCGCCCCGCCCAATCATCACAGCGTGTGCGTAGCCGTTTTGAATGCGTGAAACAGCCTGCGGCGCGGTGATGATATCTCCGTTGCCGATAATGGGAATGGGGCTATGAATGGCCACTTGGCGAATCAGCTCCCAATCTGCCAGCCCGGAATACCCCTGAGCGCGGGTGCGGCCATGAATGGCCACCCAACTCACGCCACACTGAGCGGCGACTTGAACCACTTGGGAAACATTGATGCTGTTTTCGTCCCAGCCCGTTCGGACTTTGATGGTGAGGGGAATTCGCAAAGCACTCTTCATGGCAGAAAGCAGCTCGCCCAGCTTGATGGGGTCTTTGAGCCAGGCTGCGCCCGCGCCATCGCAAACGACTTTTTTGACCGGACAGCCGAAATTAACGTCCACAAAGTCTGCGCCCTCAGACTCGACAATGCGGGCTGCTTGGACCATCGAAGCCACGCTAGAACCAAAAATCTGAATACCTACTGGGCGTTCAGACTCCGCAAACCGCATGAGATCACGGGTTTTTTCCCCACCTCGGATCAGCCCTTCGGCTGATATCAGCTCTGACACCACGGCTTGGGCACCCATTTCTCGAATCAGAGTGCGAAAAACGATGTCGCTGATTCCAGCCATAGGGGCCATCAAATAGCGAATCCCGTTTGGAGTTCCCAGGCGATCGTTAAAAAGTGAAATGGACGGCAGCACGGGCGGACACTACCAGAACTGCGATTTTTTTGGTACGCGCTAAAGGCTTTTGCGATGGTACTGAGAGATATCGAGCTTCCAAACAGGGACACCGCAAAATCGGTCGCCCTCGGGACAGTGTGGACGGGTCCCCGCCCGAAAGCGCAAGTAGCACGGCGCTCGCAAATGCTCTCCCAATCGAGGGAACAGTGCTTTCACTTGCGCGATTTCATCTACAGACGCGCGGAAAATTTCTTCCTGCGCATTGTAGCAAGTGCGAAGTTTCCACTTATGGTGGTACGCCTGCAAGTCACCACTCGAAACCATGCGAATAGGATACGCATTGGGAAGCAAGTAAAACGCCGCTTCTTCCGATACCCCCGCATCGAGCAACTGGTTTATCGCTTCAAAACTGCGCTCCATAATGCGTTCATAAACTTCTTGAGCTTGAGGAGATTGAGTCACACCAAAAGGAGTAATGTAATCAGGCTTGCCACTGTAGTGCAGACGCAACAACGGACGGCTAGCCATCACCATGCGGTGGCGTTGATCCTGAGAATCCGCCGTATGGCTGATTTTCTTGTGAAAAGTAAACTGCACATGGTGCAAGAGCTGGCTCAAACGATCCAAAGTCGCAATATTCAGAGTGTCGGCCAGGTGCTTATTTTCTTTGGGATCAAGCAACATGCCGATGGCTTCGCTATCGCTCAATTCCGAAGCAGACCGCGCAAGGGCAACCCGAACTGCGTCGGCAAGGCTCTTTTCAGCGCCATGGGTCCACGCAGTCAGCTTGGAGACGTGCCCTTCTAACCCGGCATCAAACTCCTCGGCAAAAGCAGCCGAAGTACTGCGGGAACTCTCCCGAAATCGTTCTACAAACTGGTATTCAAGCGTTTGGTCGAGAGGAATGGGATCCTGAAGTTCTTTTTCGAATAGCGGGTCCAGCTCTCGAACCCGGTCCAACATTTGGCCTATCACGACTTTCTGCTCTAGCGGGGTGTCGAACGCTTGGACCAGCTTTGCGTACCGCAATAGGGTCAGAGCACTCACCGTATGGTAAAGATACGCAGTCGTTCCCACTCCTAGCGCATAGCGGGCGACTTCAAACGCGCGTTTGTCGATAGAAGCGTTCCATAGTTCCGGCTTGGCCTTGCGGGCGCGGAATCGCTCGAAAAAATCGGCGGAGAGAGGGCCACGCAAATGCCCAATCAGCTGCTCATAGGCTTCCGCCTGTGCCGCCGCTGTTTCGATAAAAATCCGTTGATGCGCCTCGGGAAGAGGAGGCATGAGAAAGTTGCCAGGTTTCACTTTGACATAGCGTTGGCTGACTTGCTCTGAGTTGTAAAAAGGGTGGCTATGCAAAAAGCTCCAGATGAACTGGCGAGAAACCCCTGAGAGCGCGAATGTAAAATGCGCATGTTGTCGGGTAGTCAAATGCCCTGCTTCAAGAGTGGAGGACGCAATTTTATCGCGCAGAGCAATCGACTTTTCATCTTTGGAAACCTGCTCCGGATAGACAATGCCTTTGCCGGAGTAGCAGGTGCGCGCCGAAGCTACAGCGACCTCGTATGGGTTCTGTATTGCTCCAACAAGTTTAACTTCGATGTTTTCAAAGCGGCGCAATGACTCGGTTGACATAGGGCACAGGATGCTCGTGCCACGCTAAATTGACAAGCCTGTCTTTAGACCGCTCAGAGAATATACCGGCTCAGATCCACGTTTTCGACTAGGTTTCCGACACGTTGGCGCACGTAGTCGGAAGTGATTTCAAACTTTCGCTGGCCCATTTCAGAAGCCCCAAAACTCACCTCGTCCAAAACTTTTTCCAAAATGGTGTGTAACCGACGTGCACCAATGTTTTCGGTGCGATCGTTGACCGCAGTCGCAATCTCACTCAAAGTCCGAATCGCCCCTTCGGTAAAAACCAGCTCCAGTTGTTCAGTGGCCATAAGCGCCACATATTGCTTAAGCAAACTATTGGCCGGCTCCGTCAGGATTCGATAAAAATCCTCCGTAGAAAGACTCTGCAATTCAACCCGAATAGGAAATCGTCCCTGCAGTTCTGGAATGAGATCCGAGGGCTTTGCTTGGTGAAAAGCTCCAGCGCCAATAAACAAAATATGATCGGTTTTTACGGTGCCGTACTTCGTATTGACGTTGCTCCCTTCAACGATAGGGAGCAAATCTCTCTGCACCCCTTCTCTGGAAACGCCCGCACCACTACGATAGCCTTCCTTGGACTCGGCTATTTTGTCCAACTCATCCAGAAAAATGATCCCGTTCTGCTCCGCAAGTGCGATAGCGCGCGGAATAACTCTGTCCATGTCCACGAGTTTGGAAGCTTCTTCTTTTTCCAAAGCGCGCAAGGCGTCCTTAACCTTCATGTGTCGGCGCTTGTTCTTTTTGGGAAGCATATTGCCCAACATGTCTTTTAGGTTCATGTCCACGTCTTCAATGCCCGGAAACGCAAGCACCTCAAACGCAGGTTGCTGCCGTTCTTTTGTGTCCATCACTACTTCGCGAGCATCGAGCTCTCCCCGGCGCAGCATTTCTCGGTAACTGTCCCGAGTGGCGGCTTGGGGATTGGCCAGCTCTGACGCGGTCCCCGTGGGGGGTAGCAATAGATCCAACAAGCGTTCTTCTGCGAGTTCCTTTGCTCGAGGCAAGATCAGGTCGCGCTCCTGAGACTTGACCATGTTGATGGCTGTCTCAACAAGATCGCGCACCATAGACTCGACGTCCTTACCGACATAACCGACTTCGGTGTACTTAGTCGCTTCGACTTTCACAAATGGAGCGTTGGATAGCCGCGCCACTCGCCGGGCGATTTCAGTTTTCCCAACACCCGTAGGACCAATCATCAAAATATTCTTGGGCTGAATCTCATCACGCAAGCCCTCGCCCACGCGTTGACGCCTCCAGCGGTTGCGAAGCGCAATGGCAACGGCTCGTTTGCCTTCTTGTTGACCGACAATGTACTTGTCGAGTTCCTGCACTACTGAAGTGGGTGTCATTTCTTCCATCAACGGCTCAAAGTTTCCACGGTTAAAGTTGTGTTCGTATAGATACAAAGAGAACCAGCGATGGCCATCGCCTCGCGAGTAATAGCCTCGGCGTCCAGCTGGCTATGGCGTTTGAGGGCCAGAGCCGCAGACTGCGCGTAAGGCCCGCCGGAGCCAATCGCGGAAATGCCTTCATCAGGCTCGATAACATCCCCCATTCCCGAGATAATGTACTGGCGCTTGCCATCGGCGACAATCAGCATGGCTTCGAGGCGACGCAACAAACGGTCGGTTCGCCACTCTTTGGCCAACTCCACGGCACTTCGGGTGAGATCGCCAGAGTATTTCTCAAGTTTTCTCTCGAAAAGTTCGCAAAGTGTAAATGCGTCTGCGGTACCTCCGGCAAAGCCCGCAAGCACTTTCCCGCCGAAAAGGGTGCGCACTTTCTTGGCAGAACCCTTGATGACCAGGTCCCCCAAAGTAACTTGACCGTCCGACGCCATGACCGTTTTTGCGCCATGAGTGACACAAAGTACCGTCGTCGCGTGAGGACCCGAAGAGTGATTGAGAGACGGTTTCATGCGTTACCAGTGCCCTTTTTTCGCATTCTCTTCGTTTCAGAGGGATGCGCCATGCGGTAAGATTTTTTGAGTCGTTCGATATCCACGTGCGTGTACTTTTGGGTAGTCACCAAAGACTCGTGTCCCAAAAGTTCCTGAATTTCTCTCAAACCCGCTCCACGAGCGAGTAAGTGAGTCGCACAGGAATGTCGAAACGTGTGGGGACTTACCTTAACCCCGGCGCCGCCCAAAATTTCCACCGCATAGTGCCGTAGGTTGCGTTGAAGAGTGCGAACGGAAACTCGCTCTCCATCGCGGTTGAGGAAAATGGGTTGCGTCGCGCTCTTATCAAGCGCCGCTGGCATAGCGCCAATATAGTCACGAATCGCTTTTTGGCAATGTCGCCCCAACGGAACCAAGCGTTCCTTGTCCCCTTTGCCACGCACGCGTACCACCCCTTGCCTGAGATCTAAATCTCCGTAAACTAGTTGAACTAACTCAGAAATTCGCATTCCCGTGGAATAGAGCAATTCCATCATCGCCTTGGACCGTTTTTGCAACAAGGTTTCCGCCGGCGTCGACTCAATGAGCTGCTTTACCTCATCGGGCTTCATGACGTGGGGTAACTTCAGGTGCGGTTTGGGCAACGAAATGAGCTTGGATAGGTTTCGCTCGATCAGCCCCTCTCGGTAGAGGTATTTCAAAAAACCCTTGATCACGGACAAACGCCTCGCGACCGTAGACCGCTCATACTTTCTGGTTTCTTCGCCCAAGAAACGCCGTAACAGCTTTAGGTCCGTAAGGCGTTCCGAATCGGTTCTCTGGGTGGCTTTCTTATTCAAAAACCGCATCCACTGGCGAAGATCCAACTCATAATTGGAAAGGGTGTGTTCGCTCGAAGATTTTTCGACACGCAGGTGTTCCAAATAACCCTGAACCCAATCCCAAGCAGCCGTCGATCCGGCCGGATCCCAAAGTGTCGTCTCTTTCATGGGTGCGCTCTCCTGACGAGGGAAAGTGTCTATTGCCTTTGGGTTTTTTGCAATCGTGCCGTAATATCGAACCCGTGAAACGCGCCGCTATCACCTTCGCCTTTTTGGGTTGTTTTTGGACTCAAGCTGCTTCCTTGCCAGGGTCGCTTTCGTCGCAGGACGTCAACCGCGCCACGGAGTTGCTTGCGATGGGAGGAACGACTCGAGTACTGCGCTCCGCCGAAAGCTACGTTTCCTGGCCCGGACTGAAGCTCGGAGCGGAAGCGACCTTTTTACCGGCAGACCGGCTGCTTAACTTGGGAAATCGCCTGGGGGCCACAGCGGCTTTTTTGCCTGCCCCTCGTATTTACGTGGCGAAAGGATTGTTAGAAAGTTTTGAATTTATCGGGAGTTTTTTCTTTTCGGGGTTGAATACCACTTCAAGTATAGGCGGCATCCTGAAGTGGACCGTACTTCCTGAGCAAGAAGAGTGGATTGCACTTGCTGCATTTGTGGGGCTGACGGGAGTGGATGCATTCCGAGGGGAGTTCCAAGGAACCTGTTTCGAAGGTGGGTTGTTGATTAGCAAAGACTATGTCCGATTCAAGCCGTATTTTGGAGCGTCGATGCTTCTTGCCCAAGGCCGCGTAGCCCCTGCACTGGCCGCAGGCTCTCCTCAAAGCGGCTCGCTGATAAACACCCACTTTTTCTTAGGAAGCGAGTGGGAGCTGCCGGTTAATTTGACTTTCCAGGTGGACCTTATTGGTCTGGACCCCTACTTCACTTTATTTATCGGGAAGAAGTTTTGATACGGGAAATTAAATCTGTCGTCGAATAACCCGGTGTTAAAGGCACACAAACAACCTTACCTCCAGCTTGTTCCACGATCTTCTTCTCGGGGAGCTGCGAAGGATCATAATCCCCCCCTTTGACATGGACCAACGGCTTGATCTTGGCCAACCATTCTTCAGGAGTATCGTGGTCAAAAACAGTTACGTAGTCCACGGCCTCTAGAGCAGCGAGCTGCATGGCGCGCGTGTTTTCGGTCTGAATGGGACGGCTAGTCCCCTTGAGTCGCCTCACGGACCGATCGGAATTGATTCCAACCCAAAGGCAGTTCCCCAGCAGGCGGGCATCTCGCAAGGCACCCAAATGCCCGAGATGAAGCAAGTCGAAACACCCGTTTGTGGAAACTAATAGAGTTCCCCGAGCCCTCAAGCGGGAGGCGAGTTTTTCGACCTCTGTCCAGGGAACCAGTTTGAGCGCCGGATCTCTCACGGACCCAGACATATCAGCTTTGCAGAACTCGGTATACGTTCGTTTTTGTGATTTTATCGGCTAGATTTCGGCCTTGTTGCTGAAATGCAAGCAGGACACTGGGAAAAACGAGCGGGTAGAAAACCATTCCCAGTACAACCCGGGCTAGCCTTTTCCAAAATACGTTTTCTTTGCCGTAATGAACCCGCAAGCCCCAAACCCACATTCCAAAAGTCATGTCGAGCACGGCAAAAGATAAAGTGAGGTAACCTATCCAAATCATCGCAAATTCCAGGGCGGCTGAACGCAGAAACGCTTCACTCGAAAGCTGCTGCATCAAGTGGGCTCCCACACTGCCGCTACCCGCAGAAATCGCATTGGAAGTAATCGCTAATGCCAAGAGAAACGCTAAGAAAACGAAACACTGGTCCACTACCCCTGATAAAAATCGGCGCCCCAACCCAACCATGGGCACCGGAGGCGGGGTTGTTTCTCTAGCAAAAAAATCGGCTTCCACGGGCTCCTGCTCCGCGGAAGGTGCATCCATAATGAGCCGTGTCGAAGGGCGGACGGTATCCTTGGCCGGAGAGGAGTGCGTCGTAAACTCGGTGACATTTTCAACTGGGACTGGGGCCGCAACGACCGGTGGTGCCGCGGGAGCTTTTTTCTTTCCATTCGAATGAATCCCCAAACCGTCGGTGAGTGGCATGAATGCGCGGCTCAGATCTCCTGCGGTACCTTCGCCTCCGCCAAACTCTTCACTGAGGAACTTCTGCAAGTCCACCAAAGTCGTGAGGTCTCCGCCCGAAAAAAGCCCATCCACTTCGCTGCGATTGTTAGGATTCATGGCGATATTCTATCGTCGAAACCAAACAGAAGCAAAACATCAGCTAATCGCGCTCTCGACACCAAGCAGCACGGCGATTTTTTGAACCTGTTTCAGCTGCTCACGCCAGTGAGGGTCTTCGGTGTTAAACACCAGTTTTTGGTCGGGGGTGATTGCATAGGACTTGGGGTTCGACTGAACCAGACGGACTAACTTGGCGGGGCTTGCTGGGGTAGTCTCCGCAAACTGAAGCGACGTCCGCTTCGGACCACAACTCATCCGAATAACGTGAAGCTTCTTCAAGTACACTTTTATTCGCACCATGCCCAAGAGACTGGTGACCTCCTCAGGTGGAGTCCCAAAACGATCCTGAATTTCAGTCTCAATTTCAGAAATCTCTTCCTCAGACTCCACACTCGACAATCGACGGTACAGCAAGACGCGCTCGCCCACATCTGGCAAATACTCCGTTGGGAAGGAAGCTCGAACCTTTAAGGTGATCTCGGGATCGATTTCAGCTTTGTCAGGCTCTCCCTGAAGATGCCGGATGCTTTCTTCCAAAATTTCAAAGTACAGATCAACGCCCACTGCACCAATATGGCCAGACTGATCTTTACCCAGCAGATCTCCTGCCCCACGAATCTCTAAGTCATGACTGGCGATGTGGAAACCACTCCCCAGATCGGAATAGCGCTGAATGACTTGGAGCCGTTCCTTGGCATCCTGAGACATTTGGGTTTCGCCTGGAGTTAGCAAGTAACAATAGGCGCGCCGATCAGAACGCCCCACGCGTCCACGCAACTGGTAAAGTTGCGCCAACCCCAAACAATCCGCTCTATCGATAATAATGGTATTTGCGCGTGGAATATCCAGGCCCGACTCGACAATCGTAGTGCATACCAAAACCTGTGCTTCGTTTTTATAAAACCGGAGCATTTTCTGCTCCAAAACTTCGCCTTCCATCTGCCCATGCCCGGTCTCTATTTTCACCTTAGGCAATAGTTCCAAAACCTCGTTTCCGACTTTCATCAAAGTCTCCACTCGGTTATGGACGAAATAGACCTGCCCGCCCCGACCCAATTCGTTGGAAATGGCCTCTGCCAAAACCTCGGGAGACCGTCGGCACACAAACGTTCTCACCGATAGGCGATCAGGTGGCGGTGTTGTGATGATGGAAATATCCTTAATTCCACTCATGGCCATATTCAAAGTGCGAGGAATGGGCGTCGCAGTCATGGCCAAGAGGTGCACAGAATCTCGCATTTTCTTCAAACGCTCTTTGTCAGTCACTCCAAACCGGTGTTCCTCATCCACTACGACAAGCCCCAGGTCTTTAAAACTCACATCCGCGGAAAGAAGCCGATGGGTGCCGATCAGCACATCGACTTTTCCTGCCTTCGCATCGGCCAAAATGGCTTTGACCTCTGCCGGCTTTCGCATGCGAGAAACCAATTCAATTCTCACCCCAACATTGCGGAACCGGTTCTTAAACGATTCAAAATGCTGGAAGGCCAGCACGGTTGTAGGAACCAATACTGCTACCTGCTTTTTGTCGATTAGGGCCCGGAAGGTCGCTCGCATTGCGACCTCAGTCTTACCGTAGCCAACATCCCCACAAATCAACCGGTCCATGGGATAAGGCCTCGAGAGGTCCGCCATGACGTCATCGATGGCTTTCATCTGATCGGGAGTCTCATCGAAAGGAAACTCCATTTCGAACTGCCGGTATTCGTGCGAGGGCTCAGAAAAAGGGTGCGCTGGGATGAGTTTGCGCTTTGCCTGAAGTTTCATAAGCTCCGCTGCCAACTCCGCAATGGCGCGACGGGCTTTTCCCTTAGCCTTCGCCCAGCGATCAGTTCCGAGCTTGTCCAAAACTGGAGAGCCGCTCTCTCCCCCCACGAACTTCTGCAAAACATTCAGTCGATAAACGGGAATATAGAGTTTGTCCCCATCACGGTACTCCAGCAATACGTAGTCGTTTTCCACGTCCAAAAAACGCATGGTTTTGAGACCCAAGTACTTTCCGATCCCAAACTCTTTGTGAACTACGTAATCGCCGACTGCCATTTGACGAAACTGCGTGAGTAGTTTTTCGGTAGAGCCGGCTTTTGCGGTTTTAGACCTACCGGTGCGTTTTTTCTGCCCAAAAATCGCCTCTTCACTGAGAAGTACCGTCTTTAGTTCAGGCAATACATGGCTCTCGGTCAAATACCCCTGCCAAAGTGTCACGGTCTGAAAATCCGTTTTCAAAAAGTGTGGGTACGCTGCCGAATCTTCGGCCTGAGGACGCATGCGAAAACCGTAGGATTCGAAAAGCATTTGAAAACGTTCCATATGACTTCGCGAATGGAAGACAATATGAACTCGGTATCCCTGATCGATCCAAGCCCGAAACGCTTGGGCAAAACCATCGAGAGAACCCGCACTAGACTGAAGGGCCTTTTCCCTCGCCGCTTCTAGGGACACTGGCAAAACCGCTAACCCTAAATCACCCTCTTGTGTTGAAAACGCATCGAAGCGGTGCCGACACTTTTCCAGAATACTCAGGCACTCGGGCGCACCTAAAAACAAGTCGCTAAATTCCGCAATAGGCACCGGTTGTTTTTCAAATAAAGCGTGGTTGTTTTGCAGACGAGGCCATTCTTGATCTTGGACAATCTCGGTCACCAACCCCTCACCATCGGAAATCCAAACCGCATCCGAAGAAAAATAGGCGGCCAAAGATTCTGAACCACCGGACAACAAGGGAAAAAGAAAACTTGCTTCGAGTGGAAGGTTTCCTTCCTGGATTTTTTCTAACAGCGCATCGCGATCAAGTTTTCCGATCCCCTGGCTGTCCAGCCGCTGTTTCACCTTGGCAAAAGCCTGCTCAAATGCCTCGCCTCGAGGCAGTAGAGATTGCCCAACGGGGAGCACCGAAAGTCGTTCGGACTTGTTCAACGAGCGTTGGGTATCCGGCTCAAAAAACCGGATTTCCTCGATAAAATCCCCAAAAAACTCCAAGCGTGCCGGATGAGTGTACAGCGGACAAAAAATGTCCATCACTCCGCCACGTACAGCAAAAACACCCGGGTCTGTTGCTAACGCCTGGCGCTGATAACCCGCTTCGATTAACGACTGAATCAGAGCTTCGCGATCGATTTCTTCTTCTGGAATGAGAGTCCGCGTTGCCCTCAGAAACTCAGCAGCAGGAAAAAGTTTTTGGAGCAATGCCGCCACCGTCGTTACAAAAACACGGCCCTTCGGATCATTAATCGCGTGAAAAAGCCCGACGTTGCGTTCGCACAGCGTCGCTGGATTGGGGAGAACGGACCGATAGTAGTCAAAATCGACTGGAGGAAGATAATGCAACCTATCCGCCCGCAGGGACCCCGCAAAAAAGCGGAAGTTATCGACAAAACTTCTTGCCGCACTTGCGGTTGCGAGCACCACAACCAAGGGCGATTCGTTCGTTTGTGCAAGCCCCGTAGCAACGGCGGCCTTGAGCGACTCGCTTAAGCCGGTAAACCGGGCACCGGCCACAAGGCCCGCACTCGGTTGATGCAGCCAGCTCGCTATGCTTTGCTTGTCGCCGTGCACCTATTCCTTCTCTTCTCGCAAGTCGCGTCCCATGAGTGAAGCAACAGCTCCCTCCAGCGTCTTGCCTTCGTATAAGATGCCGTGAATTTCGTGAAATATTGGCATTTCGATACTGATTTTTTTAGACAGCTCCTGCGCGGACTGGGCGGTGTAAACTCCTTCGGCAACTCCGCCAAGGGCAGAGATGACTTGGTCCAAGGGCTTCCCCTCGCCGATCAAGATTCCGGCCTGCAAATTGCGACTTAACGGCCCAGTGCAAGTGAGCACCAAATCTCCCATGCCGGCCAAACCTAGAAACGTAGTTCCTTCCGCACCCAATACCCTTCCAGCCCGAACCATCTCAGCCATTCCTCGGTTAATGACTGCTGCCTGCGCGTTGTAACCGAGCTTGCGGCCCCGAACGATTCCAGTTGCAAGAGCGACAACGTTTTTCAACGCCCCGGCCACCTCGACGCCGACTACATCCGAAGAGGTATAGGCTCGAAAATAGGGAGTAGATACCGCCTGCTGAAGCTCCAAAGCGAGTTCCTTATGGGTGGATGCGATGGTGACGGCCGTGGGCTGCTGCTCAACTACTTCCAGAGCAAAGCTTGGCCCTGATAGAGCGGCGTACCGAGCTCCAGAATTCATGGATTCAAAAATCTCGCTCACGCGCATCAAGGTGCCCATCTCCAAACCCTTGGAAGTGTTCAAAACCACCTTGCCGGCGAGACGATCCGCGAAAGGGCTAAACACGGCGCGAATTTTTTGAGTGGGAACCGCACAAATCACGACCTGTGCGCGATCCAACGCCTTTGCCAAGTCCAGCGTCGCGCCTAAGCTGTGCGAAAGAACTTTTCCAGGAAGGTATTTGGGGTTTTCGTGCTTTTGGTTAATGGCGTTAACGACGGACGCTTCTCGACCCCAGACCTGAACATCATGACCTGCATCCGCAAAAACATTGGATAGTGCGGTGCCCCAGCTTCCGGCACCCACGGTTGTTACCTTCATAGACATCGGTTTCCCTTCTGACGAATATCGCGTTTTACCTTGGAATCTGGTACTTTACCAGGACACCGTGGACCAAAGGCCGATCCGAACGCTTGCCTTAGTGCTTAGCCAGGTTCTGGTTTCTATCCTCTTTTGTAGCGCAGCGCTTTTTCGCTCGTACTCTAGTTATAATTTTCTGTGGGTTTTCGTGCTTTTGGGAAGTTGGATTTTCTTCCTAGTCTGGACCCGCGGAAAGGGGCCCACGCAAGCATGATTTCCGGGTACCTCATTCAAGCGGTCACGGGGATTGCGTTGTTTGAAATCGTCGATCGGCTTACCCGGCGTTGGCTACACACTCCACGCCCAATCACTGGCCCTTTGGATAAAATTCCCTTGGTCCCATTTGCGCTCTCCGTGTCTCTGATACCTTTTTTCGTGGGCGAGAATGCAGATGCGGCATCGATGGCATCTGTGGCGGGTATCTGGACTTTTTTCTGCCTAGGACTCGTGATCGTTGATAAGCCGCTAGACGCCATCTTGGACCCCAACCCCTATCTGTGTGCGTGGGCACTTTCAATCGCGGCTCCCATGACCGTCTTTGGGCAGGTCCCTCTGGACTCGACGGTGCTCGCGCAGCGCAACGTTTTGTTCGGTTGGTTGCCTTACTGGGGAGTGGTTGTTCAACCAGTCGCTTCTGCTACTGCAGTACTGTCTCTCGCAGGATGGCTACGAACACAGCCCCCCACACTTTCGCCTTTGCACGCTGAGGGAATGGCAAACGGAGTCCTGCTTGCAGTGACGGTGGTGTTACTCCTGGGTGGTGGGACTTTCCCTGGACTCCCCGGCTCGAGCCCATTTCAGGTAGGAATTTTTGGGGTGAAGCTCTTTGCGCTAGCGTGGCTAACCCTAGCTCTACGCAACTCGCGTATTTTTCAGTCCCGCTTTGCATCCAAGCGCGCATTGGTTACGTTTGCCTTTGCGAACTTGCTGCTGACCTGGTTGTTCCTTGGGGGAAAAAGCGCATGATCTCGGAAGCGCTAGCGGTCCTTGCAAGCCTGACCACACTTGCCATGGCGATGAGTGTTTTTGTTTTGCCGGGCCTACCTTTGCTGGGCAGGTGCTTTCTCGCACTTTGTGTGAGCAGTGCTGTTGTCACCGCGATGGCAGGCGCTGACCTAGCTGCCTGGGTGTTGCTCAGTTCCGGAATAGGTGTTTTCCTTGTGAGCAGATCTATTCACAGCCTCTCTCAAACGGCTCCAACCGGGTGGCAAAACTGGTTTGTCAGCGTGGTTACAGCAAGTGTTCTTTGGCTGCTTTTTTTCTTTCTTCTTTGGACAATCGAGGAAACTCTCATCACACCTGTCGACGAAACAGCACCAGCTATCTTGTCGCTTTGGGAATCCGCAGGCGTTTTTCTGAGTCGCTATATATTGGTGTTTTTCTTTCTCATTTGTCTCGCAGCCAGTGTTCTGTGGAATGCTGCCTCGTTAGAGGAGGCGGAAAAATGATCTTTCCAGTCCTAGGACAGCTGCTCCCCTCACTGATTGCAACGCTTTTTGCTGTCGGTTGTCTGGCAGCTATTTTGCGCAGTGGCAACCCAGTCCACTCCCTTTTTGGAATCGCTATAATGGGACTGTCTCCGCTGCTTTTTCTCGCCGGAGTAGACGCACGTCAATCCGTGCCCGAGTCTGGAATCCTCACGGTTTCGCTTGGGTTCACACTTTGCTTTTCGCTCATTGCCGGCTTGTTTCTATTTCGCTCAGAGGCCGATCGATGAATATTCTCTTTTCCTTTGCGCACTGGCAGCCTACCGAACAAGGCGGATTTCCGCTCGGACTGCACCTTACCTCGCTCACAGGCGCGGGATCCCTAGGTGTATTGATCGCCGCAACTGGGTATTTTATTCTCACCCGAAAGCAACAACTCTACGCGCGAACCCTGGCCGGTTTGGTTTGCTTTTGTATCAATGCTATTTGCTTGGTGGGGCTCATTCTCGCCGCCGACTCCCTCACCTTTTTTGCTTTTTGGTGCGGCCTCATTCTAACCGCGATGGTGCTAAGCTCCAGAGATTCGAGATCGGATGGCACGTTGCTCGCCCCTTTACGCTGGGTGCCCTTGCAGGTGAGCGCCGCAAGCGTGCTTTTGCTCTGCATTGCGCTTTTTTCGGGGTTTAAGACGATTCAGTGGGAAGAAATCAGCCTAAAGTCACAGAGTTTTATCGACGAAAATGGCGTCCACTCACCACTGGTTATTATCTTGGCAATGATTTCGGCTTGGGCGCTTTTCCTCAACTACCCGGCTCGCCGACGCGACTTGGTGTCTTGTTACCAAAACTGGTGGGTGGTGGTTTCGGCTCCTGTTGCGGCGCTCGTTTTGTTGAACAAAATGCAGTTCCTCACTACCCACGCCGCTGCAGACGCAGTTCCTGTTTCGTTGGTAATTCTGTCTATTGCCTGCCTCCTGGCAATCGTCCCGGCCTACTCTCCCCTGCACCCCCAAAGCACTCTCTGCTTAAATGCTTCGTTGGGCGCTTTGGTTTGCGTTGAAGGTGTTTGGGGTGGGGTTCCTTTTTCACAAACCCGGTTGATTGCAATCGGAGGTATCGCATTCATTCTCGTCGTCATTGCATTTGTGCGCATGGGACCCTCCGCATGGAGTTTGCTGGCAGAAAACCAACCCACCCCGGTAGGCAGGGGATGGAACCTTTCTCGTTTTATGGACCAGTTGGATGATAGGGCTTGGCCACGCCTCTTGCGTGCACCCTTTGGATTTTTCTATTCACTGGGACAAGCATTTGTTTTTTGGCAGGGCAGCTCCATTCATTATTCACTAGTGGTTCTCTTGGTGGGCACGCTGTTCTTGTTTTGGGCAGCCCTTAAAACGCAGGTGCTTTGGTGACCCAACTCACTATTTTTTGTTGGATATTGTTATTGCCCCTAGTTGGCGCGACGGCGTCGTTGATTCTATCGCCGTACCTTTCATTTCGAGTTGCACGCCTAAGTGCAGCGGTCTCTTTGGCCATGATCGTTCAGGTTTGGTGGAGCGGAACTTCTTTGCCGGCACCCGAATTGGAAATTTCCTTTCCCTGGCTTCCCAATCATGCAACATCGGTGTTTCTAACCTTGACGCCCTTTTCCTTGCTGTTTCTGTTCTTTTCGCAACTTGTTTCTTGCGGAGCGCTTTGGCAAAAAGGCGAAGCCCGGGACAATTGGGACGTGAGCGCATTGCAAGCCTCTCAACTTGCTTTGAATATTCTTTTCACAGCGCAAGACTGGTTTGCTTTCTGCGTCGCGTGGCAGGCTTTTTGGATCATAATGGCGTTGTACGCCCACATTCTCGCCCCCCAAAGGGCGGGGTTTTTATTCGGCTTTGCAACCCTATCGGGCTGTTTACTACTCGCCTGCGGAGTCGTGTTGGGAGGAATGCACCAAGAGCAGTTCCAAACTTTTTCGACCTCCCTCACAGCCCTGAAAGGACTCACCCATTCTCCAGAGCCGCTTTTCTGGCATTTCTCTCTGACCGAAATCGCTTTTCTCATGGCTGGGGTATCGAGTTTGTTTCTACTGCCTTGTGTTCCAGCGCATCTTTGGCTCAAAGAAATCCTCAAGGGGCCGGGCCTTCGCAGCGCTCTTATACTCATGGGAAACAGCTCGCTCATCGGGGTTTACTTTTGGCTGACGTGGGTACTTCCGGTTTTCCCAGACGAGTTTGCCCGGTTCTCTCCGTGGTTTATCGGCTGGCTCGGCCTCAGCGCCCTCTATCAATCAGGTCTCGCCTGGACGGGGACCAATATGGGTAGATGGTTTGGAGCAGCGACCGGAGTGAATGCATGCATTGCTCTCTTGGGCGCCTTACTGCTGTCGCCTTCCTCCGCTAACGCAGCGGTCTTGCATGCTTTTGCGTGGGCGATCGTCTCCATTGGCATTATCAACTCCCTGGAATGGATGGAAAGACACACTCTCGCGCGCCGGTCCCAGGATATCGGGTATTTGTTCGGACAGTCGCCACGCCTCAGTATTTTGGTCAGTCTATTTCTCCTCATAGCAATGGCCACTCCGCTCAGCGCCGGATTCGCTTCGCTCTGGACGATCCTGCTCGGCGTGTATACCTATGAACCCCTCTTGGGAGTGCTCATCGTCTTTGCCTGGGGGCTCTACGTCTGTTCCCTCGTAGCTCTGTCGATCCCTTTTTACTTGGGAAGTACCCCCGAAAACGACGATGGTTCCGTGCGAAGCGACCTGGGTAAAACAGCTCTGCTTGCAGGCCTGGTCTTGATCGCTCTGTCTATAGCGCTGGGCTGCCACCCCCGACGTTTCCAGACCCCGTTGCCCGAAATCAAATCGTTTCTAACTCAAACTGGTTCGGAAGGGACCCGCAAATGCACTGGGACCTAGCGCCGTTCGTTGCGTTTTTTTCGCCCTTGCTCCGGCAGTCGGATCTTGCCCTGTGGTGGGCGCTGTCTACCGGATTAATCTTGGCGCTTTCTATCGTATTGGTTCGCTACGAATTCCCCGCTGCATCCCGAAACACGGCTTCTATCCGCGTATTCTTGTCGGGTATAGGAGCCCTAGGGCTTGTTACCTCGAGCAACTTCGCGACCGCCATTGTCTGCTGGCAACTCGTCGCGCTGCCACTGTTTTTTGGTGGGAGAAAATCCAAGAACCTCCCCATGGTTTTTTTAACTGACCTATTCTCCTTTGTACTGATGGCAACCGGGGCGGCGTTTTTTTATGCTCAGTACCAATCCCTGTCTTTTGAGCTCATGAGCGAAGCCATTCAGGCCGAAGCGCAAGCCTCGGACGTGCTGTTATACACCGGCACCGCCCTCTGGTTGACGGGAATCCTTGTACGCATAGGCGCTGTGCCGTTTCACTTGGCTCTTGTCGAGCGGTGTCGGTTAGGGCGAGAAAGCCTTTCCGGAATCGGCGCTTTGATTCTGGCATTTTCTGCAACGGGCTTTTTGTGTGGGTTTGTCTCGGACGTGCTGCAACCTTCCCTTGGACAGTGGGAAGATTTTCTGTCCTTACTTGGCCTCGCGACACTTTGGGCCGGCACACTGGGTATCTTAGTGGACCCACGCTGGAGTAATTTTCTGGCGTACGGACTCACGGCGCAGGCGGGATGGACACTGCTAGGGGTCGCAGCCGGAGTTTCTGGATCGCTGGAAAGCGAAATATTCTTGGACTCAACAGTCGCTTTTGTCTCACTTTTTCTCGTCTTGTTTGTCGCTACAGTCCTGGAGAAAAATGCCGCCGAAAGGACAGAAACTCTCCTTCAGGGGATGGCGCACTCCCAAAAATGCCTAGCATTTCTCCTGGTGACAGGGCTGTTCAATTTCACAAGCTCGCTGCCAGGGGGAGGCATGACCGGAAAGCTTTTAATGCTCAGTCACCTGAGCCATCGTTGCCAGCCGTGGATTCTGGTTGTCGCTTGTCTTTCTTTACCATTCTTGATGTATGTCGGCTTGAACCTCGGCAAGCGAGTCTTTGAACCGGTCCAAAAGACAGGATCTTGGCCGTTCCCTCTGAGACTTCAGGAGCGGCTGCTTTGGATTCTGGCGCTGGCTACTTGGGTGTTTGGATTCTTCCCAGCTATCGCGTGGCTCGGGTAACCTTGTCGCTAAAACTCAGCCGATAAAATTCCCTCAGAGCTTGGAGCATTTTTTCAGGTTTTGTATTTCGCAAAAGTTTGGCTTGTTTACTCAAAAACGCTTTTGCTAGACGATTTGCTTCAGAATACCGATCTTTTTCAGCCTGCCGAAGATGTTCTGCCCAACGAAACGAATCGAAATGCAGTTGAAATAGCCTTTCGAAATGGGTTCCCCCAGGTTCAAATACGCCGACAGAAAAGTATGTCAAAATAAACCTATCGATTTCGCCTTGTAGCTCGAGTTCCAGCTGACTTACTCCCCTGCCCTGAGGTGCAAAGTGGGCCAGGTACCGGAAGTGGCTGATCTCTTCCGCCGCAACTCCAAACGCCGCGAGCAGTCCATGATCCCAGGTCTGAGGCCACTGAGACAAGGACTGCAAATGCTCCTGCACTTGGGGTTCCAAGTAGATACCTACATCTATGTCGCCACCGGGTTGAGAAGGGACAATGAGCAGCGCGCTGCCAGCAGGCGGTGGAACAGGGAGGTTTCCTTGCAACAAAAAGTCCTCTGCCTTCAATACTGACGACAAATTGTAGAGGCGCTTGATCGCTTCATCAATGATGGTGACTGCGGTTTTCAATGGCGTGTTTTGATTTCGATGCGGAAGGGGGTTTCAATCCCCTCCTCCGCCAAACGTTCTTTGAGGCGCTCGCTTCCCGATTGAATCCAGCGCTCGTATAAGCGTAAAACGTCGGTATTTGACTGAAGCCCACTTCGTTCGCTCATTTCTCCCAACAGACCGGAGAAAGTTCTAAATTTTACCGAGAGCTCTTTGTAGACGGTGGGGGACGTCGGCTCCTGGGCCAACTGCCAATACGCAGCGCCACCCATACCGGCATAATAGTCCACATCTACTAATTTGCGGTTCAAACTGTCCGGAAAAAATCCGGTCACCATCATGCAGACATCGCCTAGACGTTTTAACACCTGACGTTTTATTTCCGGAGAGCCCTGAATGTACTCGCTGTATAGGCCCACTAAGAAATTATCCGCAAGCTTTCCCTCTGCGGTGCGAGCAAAAAAGGCATCAGACTCCATGAACCTAGTTAATAGTTCCACGAGATATTCAAACGCATCCGGCTGAGCGTCGATATTGCGCTTGAGCATGACGGCCGTGAGTTCGCTCGCGAAAAACTCGCGAGGTGCGGCAATCGCAGAAAGAGTAGATGCTTTTTTCATAGGTAATCCGGTACGAGAGACCCTCGACCAGCTATTTCATTTTAACAGTTTGCCCCCTTGCTTTCAGCTCTATCGGCATTTCAATTGACTCACCACAGCACAAAAATACAACCCAAACCAACACATTGAATTTTCATCGAAATACAGCTTGCACTTGGCAAACTCCGAAGAAAAAAGCAGCATGCGGCAGAGGTTTTTCCCCCATTGAACTCGCTAATACGCACCGCACTGGCTCTTTTAGTACTGAGCGCTCCCTGTCACGCGGCGCGCCTGGTGGCAACCAGTCCCCAAACCACGGAACTTCTATTCCAAATCGGCCTAGGGCAGTGGGTTGTCGGAACTAGCTCCGGTAGCCAGTACCCGGCGCAGGCCGGCCTGCTACCAACCATTGGTCCGCTGTTTGCGCCAAACCTAGAGAAGGCCATCGCGTTAAAGCCCGATCTCTTGATTCTCGATACACATAACCTCAATTCCGCTTTTGCTGCTTCGTTGCAAGCATTGGGGATCCGCGTGTTTGTTTGGAACACGCAGTCGCCCACATCGCTGCTATCCGACGGTAAAAAATTGGCTCGGGAATTGGGAGTAAACTCCGCAACGGACTTGCTTGAGAAGATGGAACGCTGCTTGGCGGAAATCCCTTCGATGAAGAGTACGCATTCCTTTCTCGGATTTGTCTGGATTGAACCACCGATCCTCATGGGACATGGCGCGTTTCTCTCAAAACTTCTAGAAAAAATGGGTTACCAAAATCGGGCTCCCGATCGGTTTAGATCTCCCTATTTGCCGGTAACCACAGAATGGCTCATGCTTCAGAAAGTCGATCGTGTCTTTCATCTTGTCTTTAACCCATCAGAAAAAGATCCCGCCGAGAAAAAATTCCGCTTCTGGTGGCCCACTCTCACACCTTCTTTTGTCGCCCTCGAGGCCGATCTATTTGCGCGGGCTTCCCTGACTCCCTTGCAGAATCTTAAGCGCATTCCTAGCGTAGTTTCTCTGCCGGGAGGGTGCTTTGAGTAAGAACTCCTCAGTCTTACTGCACCCGACTCTGAGCATGATCCTGCTCTGCATAGGTGCGCTCGCCTTGGCTCTCGGATCTGGAGTGCCGCTGGACTGGGGACAAGCTTTGCTCGCAGACACAGCCGATCATCGTGTCCTTCTGGAGCTCCGCTTTCCCCGCGTGGTGTTCGTTTTTTTCGCCGGGGCCCTGCTTGCCTGTGTGGGTGCGGTTTACCAGATTCTTTTTCATAACCCGCTCGCAGAGCCCTACGTGCTGGGTATATCAAGTGCGGCAACTCTAGGAATAGCCATTGGCGAAGCGTTCTTTGGAATCGCAGCGCAATCCCTGATCTCGCAAGGTATCGGCTTGGCGGGAGCAGCGGTAGTAACGGCATTGATTTTGATACTGTCGCTCTTGGGACGCTCACAGGAAAAAGAACGCATCACGCTCTTTGGTCTTGGGATTAATTTTCTGCTTTCTTCCCTCTTGTTCCTGTTGCTTTCGTACCAATCTCAAACGGTGGGGGGCGGGTCTCTGCGGTGGCTGTTCGGACAAGTTCCTTGGTTGAACGTTCAGCAGGCGACACATTTTGCGCTATTCACTGCCGCTGGTCTGGCGTTGTTGGTACTTGCAGCTCGGTCCTTAGATGCCTTGGCGTTTGGCGATGGCGTGTGTCGCACTCTGGGTTACTCCGCCCGCAGAATTCGTGTTTTTTTTCTGATTTTGAGTTCAGCGCTCGTTGCTTGGATGGTTTCTTTTACGGGGACGATCGGATTTGTCGGCCTCGTCGTCCCACACGGGGTTCGACTGGTATTTCACCCGAGTTCTAGCCGTTGTCTTCTCGCACTGTGCGCACCCGTCGGGGGAATTTTTCTACTTTTATCGGATACGCTATCACGCAGTCTTTTGCCTCCGATGGAATTTCCGGTGGGTGTTGTGACAACGCTCTTGGGTGGGCCTCTTTTTTTGGTGCTTTTATGGAAGAGATAGAGCAACCCATTTGGCTGCGTTGCCACGAAGTCGTTCTCGCGCACGGCAACCAGCAAGTCACACCCGAACCCCTTTGTGTGCAGTTCCACCAGCCCGGGATTACAGCCCTTGTAGGCAAGAATGGGGCTGGAAAATCGACTTTTCTAAACGCTTTATTGGGAAATCCGGTAGTCCAATCTGGTTCAATTTTTTTAGGGGGGCTGCCGCTGACCAGATTTGATCGACTTGCGTATGTTCCTCAGGAGCCCACGTTTCCTCCGGGATTGCTCCTAGAAGACTCGCTAGCAATTGCTTTTCTAAAAAAACAAGGCTGGTTTGGAACTCTCACTCCGATTCAGCGCGAAGCGCGAGATCACGCGCTTTTGCAGTTTGGTTTGGAAGACCTGCGCCGGCGCCCACTGGGGAAGCTGAGCCCTGGCCAAAGGCAACGTGCTTTCTTAGCCCGTGCGTTTTTACAAGAACCAGAAATCCTCCTGCTCGATGAGCCCACGAACCACCTCGACCCCGAAGCACGTCATTTTTTTTGGTCAGCTCTGCAAGGCATCATCTCACTCAATGCCTGCCGGGTTTTGGTCAGTACACATGACCTCTCTTTTGTGAAAGCGAAGGCTAGCTGGGTATGTGCCCTAGAAAGCGGGCGGGTGGTTTACACGGCACCAAGCGAAGGGTTTTGGAATATAGAGAGTGTCGCCCAGGTTTTTGGAGAAGGCCCTGCTCGTGATTGGCTGAAGGGAAAACTCGTCTAACGACGCGTGATCGAGAGTTCCACGGCGGTTTGCTCAAGCTTGTTTTCCGGCCCTCCGGTTTTCATCACACTCGATTTGGTCATGGAAGTATCGGCTAGTTCGCCCCGCATTTCAGGAGTGAGGCTATTAAGTTTAACCGCGTTATATTGTCCATTTTTTATCTTAAACTTTTTGATGTACGCGCTGTTATCCGCAATATTGGCCGATCGCATGGCGACTTCCTGCATTCCCACCGCGGCCAGTTCGAGCTGATTGTTATAAGACTGAAGCTGTTGACGATTGGTGAGCGATTTTTTTCCTTTCATTCGCAAGCCACCGTCTTCCCAGTTGGCAAGATCCGACGCAAGATCGCGGCGCGTGAGCACCGCATTGGAAGGCTTTGCGATCGAGTTGGGATCCATTCCAACCCCATCGATCATGGCAATATTCACTCTTGTTCGCCACATGTCTATGCGTTCAGACTCCGCATCACCGGGAGTGGCCTTACCGTCGGCCACGGTGGGGTTCACCATTTGAATGGAAGCTTGGCGCAAGGCAACACACTGGCGATAGCGTTGTTGCATGTCCAAAGCTAGCGTTTCGGGCTGCAACCGCGCTTGCGGTTCCAAACGCTCCTCGGATTTTGTTTGCTCTTGTTGCGATTGCATCGCTTGAACGTAGGCTTCACAATCCGGCAGTTCTTCGTTCAGTCTGAACTCGGTGGGTTTATCTCCCACACGCATTTCTGCTAGATTGGATACCAGGCGATTGCGGAACATTTTTGTCCAACGGCTCGCCATCATTCGCAATGATTCCATATTGGGCAGTGTTTGTGCCCGTTGATTTTTGGGCGCGTTATCGTCGTAAGTCAACGCGACCTGCCGCACGGCTGTTTGTTCACCGATGCGCTCGATTTTCTGTCGAACTTCCGGAAGCAGTCTCCATTCGGTAATTCCACTGCGATCGAGTTTTCCTTCGTTGTCGGTATTGGCGCCTCCGGCTTCGCGTTTGATCTGCCAAATACGGTAATGCTCTCCCGAGTCAATTGTTTGTCGCGCCATCCATTCTTGAGCTACCAAGCCTTCCAAGGGTGAAAAGTCCCCGCCCAGCCCGTGAGGAGAGAAAAAAGGATCAAACCATTTTTTGCAGTACTGTCCGCCTACCCACTCCTGACAAGTACTCTCGACGCTGTAGTGGATGGTCGTGTTAGATAAAGAAGAGTTGCCTGAATTTGGGTCGAACGCTTTGCCACTGGCTTGGCTTTCGACGTACTTGCCTTCTTTCATGTCGAGCGACTGGCTAAGTTTCAGCAGGTTTTTAGCCAGCGCCTCCCGAGCTTTTTTTTCACCTTCAACAGGGTCTGAAGCCATGTCAGCCCAGACTGGGCTGGTGAGAGACAGAACGAAAAAGATTATCTGCGCAGTACGCATGGTTCCCCCAAGCCTTTCTAAAGCAAGGGGGATACCAGCCTAAGTGCTGGATATATTTAGACCTAAGACAAGCAGTGTGCAGACAACCTATGCTCAATCAGGCGCAACTCAAAACAACACAATGATTTTAAATACTTAGGTTATACAAGGTCTTTACACTCCGTAGACACCCTGTCTATTTGATTACCTTTACCAGGGCAATGCCACCCAAAATCAGCGAGCCACCCAGAAGGAGGTTCCACTGAAAAGCCTCTCCCAACACCACCACACCAAGAAGCATGCCGAGCAGTGGGTAGGCAAAATTAATCAGGCCGAGCTGAGTGGCACCACGCTTGAGCATCACGTACATTCCCAGCGAGTAAGCTCCAAAACTTCCCAAGGCACCCAGCCAAACAACGGCGATCCAATTCACCGTTGCGGGGGGAAGCCGGAGTGAGTCGGTCGCAAGTGCCTGAAGCCAAACAAAGCCGCAGGCAAACCCGTTGAGCCAGGCCGCCTGGGAGAGTGGGGGAATGGCTGGCGTAAACCGGCGCAAAAGCACTGCCGATGTGGAGTACAAAAGACACGCCAAGAGCACGGCGAGCTTTGCAAAATTATCCCCTCCGTAAAATCCACCTTCGAGTTTACCGCTAAACAAAACTGCGATTCCTACAAAGCCCACGGCGGTTCCTAGACAAGTGCGCCATGTCGGTCGTTCGTCTGAAAGCAAGAGCGGGGCAATAATCAAAGTAAAAAGCGGAACCGTTCCATTGAGAATGGAAACAACTCCTGTCTCTAATTCTTGTTCTGCCCAAGAAATCAGCAGAAAAGGCAGGCAGGGATTCAGCAGACCAACCACCGGAAAAACCCACCAATGAGTTTTAGGAAACTTTAGTGGTGTTCTAGTCAAACGAAGAGCCAGCAAGAAGAGCAAGCACGCAAAGCCCAGCCGAAAAGCGACGAGCGAAACCGGGTTCCAGGACTCCAACCCAAGTTTAATCCAAAGAAAAGACGTTCCCCAAAAAAGTGCTGCAAACCAAAATGCCAACCAGACCCGTACCGGGGCATCAGATGTAATAGGAGGGGGAGCCACGACTGCCGGAAACCTATCGGGAGTGACTCCATTTGTAAACGTCGGTGGGCAAGCCCTTCCGCCAATGCCTTGTCACTGCCCATCTGGTTTGGTACGGCTAGTTTTCCATGACACACCCTGCAAATGTCACCCCGATGATCGCTCAGTACCTTGAGCTCAAGCGGCAGCACCCTGATTCGATCCTTTTCTATCGAATGGGGGATTTTTACGAAATGTTCTTCGACGATGCCAAGACTGCTGCTCCCGTTCTTGAAGTTCAATTGACAACGCGTGATAAGAATGCAGAAGAGCCCATCGCCATGTGCGGAGTCCCACACCACTCCGCCATGAACTATATCCAAAAACTTCTTTCTGCTGGGTTCAAGGTTGCCCTCTGCGAGCAACTTGAAGATCCCGCCACCACAAAGGGCTTGGTCAAACGTGGAGTTGTGCGAGTGCTTACGCCAGCACTTATTGGAGATCCAGAACTCGTTACTGAAGACAAGAAACTCCAACTCTTGGTCATCCATGAAAGTGGGGCCGAGTTTGGACTTTGCTTGCTGAACTTACTGGACAATCAAATGCGCACGGGAACGGCAGCTTCTGCTCAGATCGTCGAAGAAGTCTGGCGGGAGTACTCTCCCCAAGAGATTTTGGTGCATGAAAACATCTGCCAAGAAGAGTGGTTTCAAAACTTGCTCAAGTCTTCTTCTTGCCCACGGGTCACTGTGCGTTCGTCCTTTTTTCAAGAAGCCCCCCATCCCGTAGAAGGAGCCCGCCTCGCGCTTTCGCAATACCTTCGCGAGACTCAATGCACGGAGAAACTGCCCTTATTAAATGACGCAACACCGCTGTTCTCACCAACAAAAATGAATTTAGACAGCGTGACACTAATCTCTCTGGAAATAACCCAAGCCGCATCGACCGGTGGAAAATCCCTTTGTGAAACCATCGACGAAACAGTTACCCCAATGGGGCGTCGCCTATTGAGAGATTGGCTGAGTCAACCAAGCTTGGAAAAAGAGGTTGTCCACTCCCGACACGATGCTGTCGAAGGTTTTTTACACTCCCCCAACGTGATGGAATCCGTTCGTGGTTTACTGCGCCCAATGCGTGACCTGGAAAGACTTTCCACAAAAACAGCTCTAGGACTCGCCATGCCCAGAGATCTAGCAGCGATCCGAGATGTGCTGTCCCAGTTGCCAGAACTCAAACACCATCTCACTCAAAGCCCACACAAAGCACATCAAGCTCTTGGAAACCAGCTTGATCTCCTCGAAGGAATTACTCGCGAACTCCAGTCTGCCATCGAAGAGAGCCCACCCACTGGTTTTCGGGATGGGGGAATATTTCAGTCGCATTTCCATCCCCAAATAGCTGAGTACCGCCTACTCTCCACCGATGCAAAGGCGACGATTGCAGGCATGGAGGAACGCGAAAGAATTCGTACCGGCATTCCCAATTTAAAGATCAAGTTCAACCGAGTGTTTGGATACACCATTGAGATCACGAACTCTTACCTTTCAAAGGTTCCGCCGGACTACACGCGCAAACAGACGATTTCGACCGGCGAGCGATTTATCACTGAAGAGTTAAAAAATTTCGAAGAAAAAGTAATCAGCGCCGACCACCGCCTCAAAGCTTTGGAAGAGGCCCTCTTCTTGGAGCTCAGAGGGCGCGTGGCTGCGGTGACTTCTGTTTTGTCTCAAAATGCTCGCACGCTGGCGCAAGTAGATGTCTTGGGAAGTTTTGCACACTCTGCTCGACTGCGTTCTTATCAGCGCCCCATTTTTAATGGCGACAATGTCCTTTCGATTCAAGAAGGCCGCCACCCCGTCGTAGAAGCACTGCTCCCACCAGGTGCCTTTGTTCCAAATTCCATTCACTTAGATCCCCACCATTGCCGCACAATGATTCTGACAGGACCCAACATGGGGGGCAAATCGACGATAATGCGTCAGATTGCCTTGATCTGCATCCTGGCCCAGTCGGGAAGTTTTGTCCCGGCAAGCCAGAGCACCCTGCCCTTTATCGACGCCGTGTTCACTCGAATTGGTTCCTCCGACGATCTCGCCAGGGGACGCTCCACTTTTATGGTTGAAATGACTGAAGTCGCTCGGATTCTAAAGACGGCCACACCTCAAAGTCTGATTTTAATCGATGAAATTGGCCGAGGTACGAGCACCTACGACGGCCTGTCTCTAGCATGGTCTTTGCTCGAGCATTTGCACGAGAATGTCCGAGCAAAAACCCTTTTCGCCACACATTTTCACGAAATTACCGCACTCGAAACGACTCTTCCCGGCTGCAAGAACGCCAACGTTCTCGTGGAAAAATGGAAAGAAGATATTGTCTTCTTGTACAAACTTGCCCCGGGAATCTGCAACCGCAGCTACGGCATCGAAGTAGCCAAAATAGCTGGCCTGCCTTCCGGCGTTCTCCACCGCGCGAGAGAAATCCAAGGACTATTGGAAACTCAATCCCAACGTAGCAGCAAAGTGCGATCAGGAGCCCTGTCGCATCATCGTTCGCAATTAGGTCTGTTTGACGACGAAAACAGAGAAGAAATGCCCGCTTCTTGAATGCTGGCGCCAATGCGCCAAAAACCTATTCAAAAATATTTTGGACATGCAGCGCTTGATGCAGCCGCTGGTACTGCTTTTTTAGCCAAAGCGCACAGGAAGGGCTCTCATATTTAAATACGGCGCCGTTGTTCTGCCAGTGTACAATCTTCAGGGCATCTCGTTTGATAGCCTGAGTCTCTCCTGCCAAGAATATAAAAGCCGGAGAAGTATCTAAGTCCACCGTTTCTTTGAACGATGACCCGTCTTGAACCTCGTAATAGGGAGCGGGAGAATAAAACGTCGGCAAGCTAGAAAAAAGCTCTTGGGTCCCGGGGCGAATCGTGCCGGCCCCCAAACTGATCAAGCTCATCACCGCCACATCTGTCAGCATGGGCGGGGTTGTCCTAAAGAGCTCAATTTCTTTCTTATAACGCCCAGGATCGATCGCATGAAGCAGATTGAGTTGTAGATTACTTCGGCCCCAGATTTTTTGCTCAACCGACGGAAATGCAGAGCCCCCGACACGGCCACCCATCTCGATCAGGTACCAGTTGCCAGTCGCAGACTCTTTCATCCACTCCCAATGTCCTGGGCCTGTTCTCAAAGACAGTTGCGGCGCCACGGCTTTTACATTGTGACTCAGCTCTCGAGCAATTTGAGATGCCAGGTCTACCGGTCGATCAATAAAATAAACTTTTCTGCCATTGGCCGACTGGCGCTTGTTGTATTGAAACGTACCCACCAAAAACGTTTCGCCATAGGCAGTGAAGGTTTCGGCAACGTACTCTTCACCAACGATTTCTGGCTGAATGATCAAAAAGTCGATCAGCTGGCCATAGTGGTCATTTGTCCCAATAACCGACGAAAGTATGCGTTGAAAGCGACGGGTGTCCGTCCCGTCGACAAAATAAACGTGCTCCCCGGAAGAGCTTTTGGGCGGCTTGACCACGTAGCGCTGTTTAGGAAATTTTGCGATAAACTCGCGAACGTCAGCGAGCGTAAGCACCGGACTACTAGGAATGCGGTATTTCTCCCCGACCGCTTGCTGCTGCAAGAGTTTATGACGCAAAAGATCCCGACTCTCTACGCCATTAGCTTCGGTGAACCCCAAAGCTGCATTGATTGCCGCCGAATGGTAGGTCCCCTGCTCAATTCCCCCGATGGCGCGCACCAAGCGCGCACCGTCTGGATCGCTGGACTGAAGGCCTTTGAGATAGCGGATCAACCCCTCAAACTCTGACGGGTTGTTAGGATCGATTTTGCGGGTGGAATAGTAACCATCCCGGGTAGCTTGAAAACTAGCGATGTAATTGGCCGAAATTTCTTTTTCGGTTTGAATATGAACGCCACGGATCTCGTACTCTGGAAAGAGGGAAATAGCTTCGCTCAGATAAAACGAAGCAGAGCCGTAGCAGCCCACGCAGGGCAGATAGACAATCGGCTTTGACCAAGCAGAGGCAGAGAAAAAAACAAAAAGCCCCCCCCAAAAAGCGATCCATTTACGTGCCGACACCTAGTGTCTCTCCGAGATTTCGTAAACCACTGGCTATAACACATAGGGCCAGACTCAGCCAAAGCCGTTTTTTAACCGAAAACTAACTCTTTCGCCCCCCTGAAAACCCGGGGCTTGCGCGGAGCTTAGCACCCCACCGCTGGAAAAGCCTGCTTACCAAGCCTCTCCAGACCGACTCACCGCACCGAACACCCGCCCCATAAAATGCCCTTCAAGTTAACCCAACCCACGGCCGGAAACGCTTGGCCAGACTGGGTTTCAAGCAGTTAGCAAAAAGGCGATTGACAAGAATTTTCCCGGAAAATTAAATGGGTCAAATTGTTGAGCTTTACGCTAAGTTTCTTCCTCTCGGGACCCGCAACAGAGCGCTGTTGAAGTGGTCAAAAAGTTATCCACACCCTGTGGATAACTCCCCCGCGATAGCTGGAACACCGCTTGAAGTGTTTATTCCCTACTTGGTTCCGCACACCAAATAAGGTATTAGATCCACTCTGTTTTCTGGGTAGACTGCGCGCGTTAGGAGTGGATTATTGGACACTGTTCAACCCGGTAAAGTTTTCCACAGCACTGTTGATTCCTTAAGAGAGAGGGCTCACGTTATATTGGTGCGCCCTGAGTATAGTGGGAACATTGGCTCCGCTGCTCGAGCCGTGGCGAACATGGGACTCAAAGGCAGCTTCCGCATCGTGGGATCCCCCTCGCTGATCGATGCAGGAGCTTGGCGATTGGCGAAGCACGCCAGGCCCCGCTTAGAAAACGCGCTTTTTTTCAACACCTTAGCCGAGGCCATCCCCAACTCTGGCAAGCCCCTCCTTCTCGCGGCGACTGCGCGCGTAGGCTCTGCAAATCGTCCGCACCCCGTCCAGGTTTCAGTGGCTATGGAGAGAGCCCTGAACAAACTCAAGGCGGGAGAAGTATCTGATATCTTTTTTGTATTTGGACCCGAAGCGGATGGCTTATCCAACGAAGAAATCGATCTCTGCGATTGGGTGGTCACGATTCCTTCCTCTGACGAGTATCGCTCCTTGAATTTGGCCCAAGCAGTGCTCATCTTTACGTATGAAATGAACCGCCATTTTACCCAAGCGCCGGAGGAGCGCAGCCCGACCGGAAGATCTCAACGCGATCGATTGATCGCGCATTTTCTGGGTTTAGCGGAGCAAGTAGGTTTTGTATTGCCCGGGGATCCGCACAAAATGCGTCCCCGCCTCGAAGAAATTCTTTCGCAACTACCTCCGTATTTGGAGGAAGTGAACACGTTGCACGGGCTACTGGATCAAGCAATCCGAAGTGTACGCGTCGGCCAGCCCGACATCAAAGGCCGCTATCGCCAAAAATGGGAGTCACAATGAGTGCCGAAGAAAAACCCGTCCAAGACGAGAATCAAGAAAACACTGCTTCCAGTGAGGAAACCAATTCCGAGGAGGCGGCAGTCAATGCTGAGGCCAAGCTAAAAGAACAGCTGCTCTACATGCGGGCGGAATTCGAAAATAGCAAGCGCCGCCTGTTGCGCGAACAAGAGACGGCCATTCGATTTGCAAACGAAAAAATGGTCGGAGACCTCCTCACCGTCGTGGACCTTTTTGATCGTGCACTCGATTCCGGAGCGAATCTCAAAAATCATGACGATGCCAAAGGGCTCTTTACGGGGATCGAAATGACTCAGCGCGAATTGATCCACATGCTCGGCCGACACGGCGTGGAACTGGTAGGTTCTTCGGGTGAGAAATTTAATCCAAATATCCACGAAGCTGTTTCCCAAGCACCAGTAGAAAACGATAAGATAGATACCGTTGTCGCAGTCGCGGCCAGGGGTTGCTTGTTACAAGGCCGCCTCATTAAACCTGCAAAAGTAGTCGTGGGAATCGCGAAAGAATGAAGAGAGACTATTACGAAATACTGAGCGTCGAACGCTCCGTAACAGACGACGAACTGAAAAAGGCCTACCGAAAGCTTGCGATCCAATACCACCCCGATCGAAACCCCGGGGATGCGACGGCCGAAGTCCGGTTTAAAGAAATCAATGAGGCCTACCAGATCTTGAGCGAACCCGGAAAGCGCGCAGCCTATGACAAGTTCGGACACGCCGGTTTGGGAGGCGCTGGATTTGGCGGGGATGCGGGTTTTAATGGCTCCTTTTCTGACATATTCGATAATATTTTTAGTGATATTTTTGGAGCCCGGGGCGCAGAACAAGCCGCGGGAGTGGATCTTCGTTACAATCTGGAAGTGAGCTTCGAAGAAGCTGCCTTTGGTGCCGATAAAAAAATCACCTTTGAAAGAGAGAATGCGTGCTCTTCTTGCAAAGGAAGTGGCGCGCGTGCGGGCACGACTCCGCAGACATGCCAGACTTGTCGCGGTTCTGGCCAAATGCACTTCAACCAAGGTTTTTTCACGCTTTCTCGCACCTGCTCTGCATGCCAAGGAAGGGGAGTGATCATTACAGATCACTGCCGACCGTGTCGGGGTCGAGGTCGGGTAAAAAGCCCTGCCACTGTGGAAGTAAAAATCCCGGCAGGTATTGATTCTGATCAACGGATGCGTCTCAGAGGCGAAGGAGAAGCGGCCGAACCCGGCGGAAGAGCGGGGGATTTGTACGTGCATGTCCGGGTGAAAGACCACCCACTTTTTCAGCGAGAAGGCGAACACCTGATTTTGGATTTACCCGTTTCGTTCACTCAAGCAGCCCTGGGTACCGAAATTGAAATCCCGACATTGGGTGGGGCCACTGAATTGGAAATTCCTGCAGGAACTCAATCTGGAACGATCTTAAAGCTGCGTGGCAAAGGTATCAAGCGCCTGAACGGAAACGGAAGTGGTGATTTGGTCGTCCGTGTGCTGGTAGAGACCCCCGCTCGACTTTCGAGCAAGCAGAAGGAGCTTCTTAAAGAACTCGGTGAAGAGACCTCCAAAGGATCTCAACCCGCCGTAGAAACTTTTCAAAAGAAGTTTAAAGAGAGTCAAAAGTGAATATTCAAAAGGTCCTTTTCGCAGCTCTGGTGTTTAGCATAGTCCGTTGCGCTTCAGTGCCCGCACCTTCAGCTCAGGAAAACCCCACTTCCCAAGAAGACACTGCATTTAAAACTGCGGCCATAGAACCCGCGGCGGCACGCCCACTTTTTGCACAAGCAGAAAAGGCCTATAAAGCCCGTAAGCTCAAACCTGCGGCCGACGCTTACCGAGCCATTAAAGCGCGTTTTCCTAATTCACTCGCTAGCCAGCTCGCCTCGTTTCGACTTGGAATGGTTTTTTACCAAACAGCAAACTACGCTCCAGCTAGCCAAGAGCTCTCGGCCTTTCTCGGCGCCAACCCACCGTCTGAGCTTGTTTTTGATGCCACCTACCATTATGCGGCGGCCGAATACCAGCAAACGCACTTTGATAAAGCACTGGAAGCGCTTCGACGACTCACACCCGAAGCACTGAGAAAAGAAGGTCCCAAACGATCCGAAGTAGTTTACCAGCTGGCGGCTCAGGCAGCATCGTCGCTGGGCAACCATGGAGCGACTATTGTTTACCATGCCCTGCAACTCCAACTTCCGGTCGAAGAGTTTCGACGCAAACCCATCGAGGCCTCGATCTCAAATCACCTCGTTCAAATCGGCTCCGCTACCGAGTTGAACTCCCTCTTGGGGGTGGTGTCGGAACCCGGCACGCGTTCCAAAATCGGAGAGCGTCTGGCTGCGCTCTCTTTTGCGGGCACTCCGGCCACATCCCAGAACCCTTCTCCAGCACTTTCGGTGAATTCGGGATCCGCTGACCGCTCCCATCTGGGGGTTGTGCTCCCACTTTCTGGCTCGCTGGCTCCCTATGGCCGCAAAGCGCTCGATGGTATTTTGCTTGCGGCAGGTGCCTTTAAGGACGATGGGCTGGACATTGAACTCTTTGTAGAAGACTCAGGATCCAATCCTGCAACTGCCGCACAAGCCGTAGAAAAACTCGTGTCTGAACACGGTGTCATCGCCATACTCGGGCCGATTAGCTGGAAAGAGTCGATTGCGGTAGCCGATAAATCGCAAGAACTCGGAGTGCTCAATCTCTCACTGTCTGGGAAAGAAGGTATTTCCGAGCGCGGTGCCTACTTGTTTCAAAACGCTCTGACTCCCCGAGTTCAGATGGAGAACCTCGTTCGCCACTGCATCGAACGCAAAGGGCTGCGCCGCTTCGCAATTATTGCTCCAGAGAACGGCTACGGTGAGGACATGGCAACCCAGTTTATCGCGGTCGCCAACAAACTGGGGGGACGCATCGTCGGGTTTGAGACTTACCCGTCGGATGCGCGAGATTTTCAAGATGCGGTGCAAAAAATCACCGGGCTAAGCGACCTTCGATATCGAAGAGCTGAACTTGCAAAGCTCAATGCGTTTATCAAGGAGCAACAGGCAAAAACCAAACGTCCTAGCAAAGCAAGATTGCCTCCCATTGTCGACTTTGACGCTGTGTTTATACCCGATGGGCCCAAAGTAGCCGCCCAAATTGCAGCAAGTTTGGCCTACTTCGACGTCACTGGGATCCCCCTCTTGGGAACGAGTGAATGGAACAATGATCAGCTTTATAAACGAGGGGGACGTTTAGTGGAGGGCGCACTTTTTCCGGCAGGGTTGCAACTTGGCGCCGGAAATACACAACAAGCTGAATTTATCCGCCAGTACTCCGAAGCCTATGGTGTCTCCCCCGATCTTCTCGCGGCCCAAGCTTATGAAGCGTTGGAACTTGTCGTCAAAGCAGCTTCGGAAAGCTCCGGTACCCGGAATGGTGCGGTAAACACACTGACTGCGTTACGCGGATTTGAAAGCTCTTTGGGACAGGTGTCGATCGACTCAGGGCGTATCGCGTTAAGAGCCCTGCCTATTCTCGCCCTTGCGCCGGGCGGCGCATTCATCCAGCAGTAACGCGCCGCAACCGACGACAGTGTGTCCTTTCCATTTTATGAGTGGTAAAATCAGGTAAGTATTACACGCCCGTCTTTTTAAGACCCTTTTTCCATAACAGTTAAACAAGCGCAGCGCCATTTCAGCTTCGCAAAGACAGTTCTTCTAAAGGAGTACTGCCGCTATGAAGAAGAAAGACCTCAACAAGTTTGCTGAACTCCTACGGGAAGAAAAAGCCCGTTTGCTTAACCACACCGAAAAAAACAGGAATGCAGACCTTACATTGAGTGCCGACGACTTGCCTGATGAAGTCGATCTTGCTTCTTCAGAACTCAACCAAAGCGTCAGTCTCCGACTACGCGATCGTGAGCGCGCTGCACTACAAAAAATCGAAGAAGCTTTGGCTAAGATCGAAGATGGGCTCTATGGCACATGCGAATCCTGCGAAGAAGCTATTGAACCTAAACGCCTCGAAATCCAACCTACTGCGGACCTATGCATCCGCTGCAAAGAGGCAGAAGAACTCCAAGCCAAAGCTTACGGCTGACTTTCCCCCCTCGGTTTAACCTTACAGAAAAGTTTTTTTGCAGAACTTTGCCTGCTCTCCCCTTGCCCCGCCTTGAGTTAACGCAAAGCGTCTTATTTTCTCTGCGATCCTCGAGATTTGTGCCTCAAGGCTGCCTTCCTGCCGACCGATATAAATACAGTAATAAGATTTACCGCGGATTAACCTACAAGCCGAAGGTGATACATGCCAAACGAGTTCTCCGAAGCCGAAGAACTTGTCATCCCCGAGGAGCTGCCCCTGCTCCCGGTGAGGGACGTGGTTGTTTACCCGTACATGATCCTTCCGCTCTTTGTTGGGCGCGAGCCTTCCATACGAGCCGTTAACGAAGCCCTGGCCAAAGATCGCCTGATCTTCTTAGCAGCACAAAGAGAAATCACGGATGAAAACCCATCCGCCGACTCGATTTACACCGTCGGTACGATTGCCATGATAATGCGCATGCGTAAGCTGCCAGATGGCCGGGTGAAAATCCTAGTACAAGGGTTGACCAAAGGGACACTGCAGGACTTCACGCAGGAAAAGCCCTTTTTCAAAGCAAAAGTAAAACAAATCAAAGAAGACGGTGCTACACGTGACAATGTAGAAGTCGAAGCGCTTATGCGCACCGTGAAGGAGCAACTGGAGAAAGTTATCTCCATGGGCCGAATGCTCTCCCCCGACATTCTCATGGTCGTTGACGACATCGCCGATGCAGGACGTCTGGCCGATTTAGTAGCGAGCAACTTGGGCTTAAAAGTCGGAGAAGGTCAGGAGATTCTAGAGCTATTTGATCCGGTCGATCGCCTAAAACGCGTAAACGACATTCTCGTAAAAGAGCTCGAAATCTTGGCCATGCAGGCTCGGATTCGATCTCAAGCACGCGATGAGATGACCAAAAGCCAGCGCGAATACTTTTTGCGTGAGCAGATCCGCGCTATCAAGACCGAGCTTGGCGACACTGAAACAAAAAGTGAAGAAGTCTCTGAGCTGCGGGTCAAGGTAGATGCAGCAAAAATGCCGGATGAAGTGCGCGAAGAAGCACTCAAACAAATTGGCCGATTGGAAAGAATGCACCAAGACGCCAGCGAAGCCACTATCGTTCGAACCTACTTGGACTGGTTAACAGACCTGCCCTGGGGGCGAACGACGGAAGACAGCTTGGATCTAGTTGAGGCCAAGAAAATCTTGGACGCGGATCACTTTGACCTTGAGAAGATCAAAGAGCGCATCTTGGAGTTTTTGGCCGTTCGAAAACTCAAACCCAAAATGAAAGGCCCCATTCTCTGCTTTGTCGGGCCACCGGGTGTGGGAAAAACAAGTTTGGGTAAATCGATCGCTCGAGCGATGGGTCGAAATTTTGTGCGTATTTCGCTCGGCGGTATCCGCGATGAAGCGGACATCCGAGGCCATCGCAGAACTTATGTAGGTGCGATGCCCGGTCGAATTATCCAGGGTTTAAAGCAAGCGGGTAGCAGCAATCCGATTTTCATGCTCGACGAGATCGACAAGCTCGGTGCAGACTTCCGTGGTGATCCAGCCTCGGCACTCCTAGAGGTACTCGATCCAGAGCAGAACTTCAGCTTCCGGGATCATTACCTAAACTTGCCTTACGATCTGTCGAATATCATGTTTGTCGCTACGGCGAACTTGATGGAGCCAGTGCCTTCGGCCCTCAAAGACCGAATGGAAGTCATTCAGCTCTCTGGCTATAGCCAAGATGATAAAATTCAGATCGCGAAGAAATTCTTGATCCATAAGCAAGTCGAAGAAAACGGTCTCAAGCCAGAAGACATTGAGTTCACCGATGCTGCGCTAACACGCATTGTGGGTGAGTACACTCAAGAGGCAGGTCTTCGAAACTTGGAGCGCCATATTGCTTCGGTTTGCCGCAAGATCGCGCGCAAAGTAGCCACGAGTGACAAGCCTGAGCAACACTCAGTCACTCCCGCAATGATACCTAAACTACTGGGTCCCCCACGCTTCATCCCAGAAGAAGAACGTCAGCACGACGAAGTAGGGGTGGTAACAGGTCTCGCATGGACACAGTTTGGGGGAGAGATCCTAAACATCGAAACCACTCTGATGCGAAAAACCGGAGGGGGCTTGGTGCTCACAGGCTCCTTGGGTGATGTCATGAAAGAGTCTGCTCAAGCAGCACTTTCATACATCCGCAGCAAGTCGGCGATGCTTGGAATCGATGACGAGATGTTCTCCAAGTACGAGATCCACGTTCACGTACCTCAAGGAGCCACTCCAAAGGATGGCCCCTCCGCGGGAATTACGATCGGAACGGCACTGGTGTCTTTGTTCACGAACAACCCAGTGAGGAGAGATGTCGCAATGACGGGTGAAATCACCTTGCGGGGAAAAATTCTCCCTATCGGTGGTCTCAAAGAAAAGACCTTGGCTGCACTTCGCCATGGAATCAAAACCATCATCGTGCCTGAGAAAAACCACAAGGACCTCTACGAAGTTCCCAAGGAACTCCGCAAGAAACTCAAGTTCTACTTTGCGAAGGACCTCACGGACGCTCTCAAGCATGCTTTGGTAAACGATCCAATGGAATGGGCCAAGCAGACACCGCAGTCGAACAGCCCGGCGGTTTCATCCACGCCGGAATCCGTTCCTCGATCGGCGAAAAACGTAGACAGAGCCGCTTAGAAAGCTGAAATTTAAAACATGAGAAGCCCGGCCACCGCAAGGTTGCCGGGTTTTTTTATTTACGACGACGCAGACGGCGTTCGACAAGGTGGAAATTGACCAAGAAGTAACGAATCAGTCGCTTAAACAACCCCATCTTTTGAGTAACAAAGCCAAACCGAGACAAGTGTCCAACAATATTCCTAAACGTGTAATGCCAGTAGACGGGGTTCAAACGAAATGAAACCTGGTGACTGCGGCAATCGTGCAGCAGTAGATAGTGGGGAATATTGTTCAGCGTCGCAAGTTGAAACCGCTTCCCTGTTGGGTAGAAGGCTATTTTTTTGTAGAAAGGCAGCATCTCTTCGATACACGAAGTAATAATGTGCTCAATGCCGGCCTTGTTGACTAGTTCCGTGCCGCGCTCGAAGAGCCCAAGCACCAAGTCCGTATTTTCAAAATCGTCCGAAACGCAAAGTCGGCTAATTTCCGCGGTGCGCCCACGATTAAGATTTTTTGGTAACTCAATCGACGCATCGAGCTCAAACCTATCTGCTTCCTTCGCACAAAACGTAATACGAACGGATCCGACTACTTCGCCACGATGTCTTGCTACAATGATCTTAGAATTGAGATCATAGATGTCCGACATCGAATCTGTCGAAGTGTTGGGATCCATTTTCCCGGATCTCGTGTACGCAAGTTTTCTCAACTCCAATACTTGCCGATAGTCCTCGGGACTCTTCACGGTCCCAAACTGAATGTGTGTCTTCAGCCGCTTTGGCGAAAATCCGGCACGTCGAATGGTCTGGATAGACGCTGGGCCTGAAAAATCTCCGAAATTCAAAAGGTACTTTATCACCGAGGGAGCAAAAGCACCGTCTACTTTGGTGAACCAGACCCCAATCCGAATACCGGGACCTTGTGCATCCTGACGCAGGTGCTGGACGTCGGCATCTACAACCGCCATACCGATCGTTGGAAAGTAAATCTGCAAGTCTTTCAGCTGACTTCCCCTAAGCAGAGAATGGTTCCCCGCTGAAGTCGACAACGTCGCTCCGGTAGCCGTGATCTCCAAGACCTTAAACACTAAAAAGACATCGAACTCATAAGGGTGAGCGCAACTGGCCTGTGGCGCAAAGCCGCCCAAAACGCGGACGCGTTCCGTTTTTCGGCGGTCCCCAATATTAAGCTTGGCGCTCTGTGCCTCCTGAAAGACCAAGCCTACGTGTTCCAAACCATCCACCAGTCGGCAATGCGCCACTCTCGCCTCCCCGTATTTTCCGATGGCGAGAACATTCTTTCGCAGTTCTATATCCTTAACAATGCTGCCAACGCTGAGTGTTTCGTTGGGACCCAAAGCAATCAATGCGCCAAACGAGTTTAAATTAATCACCTCGTACTGACGGGGAGTTCCATCTAATGAACAGCAGAACAATATCCTGTCCATTTTCTCATGTGAAACACGCCCGCTGGCTCTACGAACATCGGTTTTGGAATTTGGTGCAACACTCATGCTGGTTTCCTATCAACCACAATTAGTAGTTCCATTTCTCTGTCCAAACCACGAATGGGGTATGCGCCGATGGGTTGAAGATTGTATTGTTTTGAAACTTTTGCGGCGACTGCCTTGGAAACAAGAATGGACTTCGGATACTGCTTGCTAATTTCCATTAGGCGAGAGGCCACGTTCACTGTCTCTCCGATCGCAGTAAACTCGGTTTTGTTCGCAGTGCCCAGGTTGCCAATGGCTACTACGCCCGTATGAATTCCAATACCAACATCGAACGGCTCCCAAGTACTGGTAGAGAAGAATCGATTGTGAATCTCCCGATTAACCAGGTCCAAACCTGCTTGCATCTTCAGGGCTGCCTGCACTGCCTGAGAGCTGTGGTTAGGGTCATTTCCAAAAGCATTAAAAATTGCCAACAGCCCGTCTCCAGTAAATTTATCGACAATTCCTCCGTTGCGATAAACGACATCGGTAGCTGCCTTGAAATAGTAGTTCAGCGCTTTAATGAGTAAGGAAGGTTCCATAGTGCTGGATCGTTTGGTGAATTGCCGGATATCCGAAAACAGAATGCTCACTTCCTGATGAATTCCAGACTCCAAATCAATGGTTCGTTCTCCAATAAGGGATTCCATAACCTGCGGCGGGACAAATCTCTGGAACTCCATGCGAATGCGGCGTTCTTTTTCGAAAGCAACCGCTTTGGAAAGTCCGATGGCCAACTGATTGGCAACATTAGTCACGGTTTTAAGGTCTTCTTCGTCCAGAACTCGCGCTGAATGCGTGTAGTCCGCCAAAAGTATTCCGAACTTATCCCTGTCGGTGACCACTGGACACAGAATGAATGAACGGCTTTTAGTCAAATAGAGCAATGTCCGGCCTTCTTCACTGAGAGTTTCAAAGTACTCATCTGTTACGGGCACCAAAACAGGCTTGCCCTCCCGAAAAACGTTCCCCAAATGCCAGGGATGAGGAGTGGGTTTGGAAACGTCTACTTTGTACCCAACAAATCCACCTTTCGCCGGCGCTTCAAAACCCTGAGCAGCAGTTACTGATAACGACTGCGCTGTTGGGTCATAGGACATGTAAATTACCCGATCGTATTTCAGACTGTCTTGAAGCTCTCTCACGCTCTGTGCAATGAGCGACCTTGAGTCTTCGGAGGAGCTCAAGCGAGAAACAATCGCGGTCATAAGCTTGGCTTCACGATAGCGTCGATCAAGCGCACTCTTGCTTTTGAGAAGTTCTCCGTAGCGTTCTTCTGTCTCTTGAAGCAGCTTTGTAAGCGTGTTCTCCCCGCGTCCATGCAACCGTTGACGAAGTCTTTCGATCCAAACAAACGTACCCAACGAAGAGCTAATAAACATCAAGAGCAAAGCCGGAATCTGACCCACATTTCCGCTTCCCAACTTTCTGAAAACGAGAACTACGGCGCACACGATGGCCGAAGTGACAAGGGCAAACTGTGCTCGTTTTAGATTGAGGAACGTGCGATTGGACTCCCACGCCATATCAAAAACAAATCGCCGATCTCCCTTCTCGACCACTCGAATTCTTGCTGGGGGGAGACCAAGTACCGTTGGAATCTGCTCCAAAAAACCTCGCCAGTTGTCTTCGATCAGCTGAAGATATTTTGTTTCTCGGTGGGAAATAAACTCTAAGCGCATGGATCCCCGTTGCATCGACAAGATTTTGAGAGAATCTACTTTGTTATACTGCCGAGCGAAGTAGAGCAGCTTGTCGTACACTAACGCTGGATTAAACATTTGAACCGCAAGCACCTGAACTGAGCTCTGAAGTGTTTGAGAAAGTGCGGTCTTTCCCGCCTGGTAAGAGAAATCTGATGGGATGCTCGGGTCGTCCGTCATGACTTCGAAAAAGCGCTCAGCGAATTTTTCGGAAACCCAATTACTCTCGGCGGTGAGGTAGTCCCAAGTCAGGCCTGTTTTTTCGATCAAGGTGCGGGCGCGTTCCATCCCAAGCGTTTGCTCGAGGTACTTCAAAAACCCACCATAGATCCGAGTGCTGAAGTGCTGCTCGGTCAGCTGTGAGTCGAACGCAATGGTTGCTTCATTTTGCATACTTCAACGGTTTCCTCAACAGGTCCGATCGCATCTCAAAGGCATTAGGAACTACCGGCGCTAAGTCGATGCCTGAGACCTGGGAAAGGTCTTTTCGTAGCTCCTGGAGTATGTCGGGATAGTCCGCTGTGGGAGCCTTGGTTGCAAACAAGCACCTATCTCCTTTGATCAGAAAATCCCCGGTGAGCCCCATCTTTTCGGGAGCCGAAGTGCAAATGTACTCTTCAATTTCGTCGGCAAAAATCCGGACTCTGTCCCCGTCAGGGACTCTACCCGCGATCGAGAACATGGCTTGATCCGGAAATGGATATGCTGGGACTAACTCTCTGAGCCTATCACTGCTGAAAACACTCCCCAGATCCCCCGTATTGTAGCGAATAATGGGAATGGTGCCCTTGCTTGAAAATGCAGTTATGAAGATCCGGCCATCGACCGCTTCGACAAAGAATCGGTCTTCATCAACGAAAAAGAGCATGGGAATAGCGTGAGACCGGGTGCCACTCAGTAGAGAACCAGCGGTCGCCGGCAGCGCATCCCGGACTGCGTTTAAAGGGGCTGGTTGAAGTCCCACACCGAGTCCGACTTCTGCCACGCCAAAAAGAGAAATCACTCTTTTCTGAAAGATTTGGGAATCTACACCTGCCCCCCGAGCAAGCTGACTTAAAAAACCTTTTGGAAACCAGCTCCCACCAATAATGAAATGCAGCCGGGTGAGATCCTTGCCGGTCAAAAATCCATTCTCGATGACGTACTTCAAAAAGTGGGGCTGGCAAATGAGAATAATTTTCTCAAAGTGCTCTCGCACTACCTTCAAGCTGAGCGCAAGGACCTCGGGCTTTGCACTGCATTCAATCGATTGGATTCCTTCCGGGAGCGAAATACCCGAGGGGTACGCGTTCAGAACAAAAAAGTTGGCGTTCTGAAATCCGAACTGTTTTTGAGCGAGTAAAGACAACTTTTCAAACTGCCGAACATCAGCGGCCATTTCCGCAAATCGAAACGACAACAAATCTCCAAAGGTCCCCGCTGCAGGCACCAGGCGCAAGCCACTTTCGCGCTTGGACCGAATGGCATTTCCAATATAAATCGGATCACCGAACACTTTGCGCTTGTTCAACGCGGGCACTTCTTCCGCAAATTCCAAATAACCAAATGACGTTCTGGCCAAAAGACGTTGGATGGGCTCGCGCTGACTTGGATGAAGCAGCGGATTGGCAAGAGCTTGCTGCATTCCCGCTCGAATACGGTCTTTGAGTCTGTCAAAAATAGTCACGGCGTCGTTGCGTTGCATGAAGTGAATCTCCTCCTAATTACATCGGCATTTATAGCGAGTTAGCTGAGGAGTTTTGACGGTTTAGCTCGACTAGCGCGAAGGAGAGTCCATACCTGTATCTGTGAAATCCCCGCCCGGTTAAGCGCTGCGACACAGGCCCGGACCGTACCTCCGGAAGTCAGAACATCGTCCACCAGCAGCACCCGCTCAGGTACCGGGTGGCCCCGCCTCCATTCGAAGCAGTCCCCTAACGACGCGCCGCGGTGCGAGCTGCGGATCAGACTCTGCGGCTTCGTACGATGCGTCCTATAAAGACCGTCCGGGACAACGCGTCGCCCCGTAATCTCTCCCACCCATTTGGCTAGAATTTCACTCTGATTGAAGCCCCGTTGCCAGAAGCTGGTCCAATGCAACGGCACCGGAACGATCGCCGAGTCCGAGTGGACGTACGAAAAGTCCATCGAACAGACCACCGGTTTGAAATACCTCAGTAGCTCACGCCGTTTTTGAAACTTCGCAGCTCGAAGTACTGATCGTGCGGGCTCCGTATAATCGAGAGCCGCCTCCACACCTGTTCCGTTCGTCGGCAGAAGTGAAAAGCGCCTGCAGTTCGCACACAGCGCCTTTTCTCCCACTCCTCTGCAGCCCAAACAAGCCGTCTGAAAAAGCAGAGCCAGAAGATAGTCCCAACTGTCTAAGACCAGTTCGACAAACTTCGACACCGCAGATCCCAAGCTTCGTGTAAGTGTTCTGTCTTAATAAATTCTGCACCGTGAAGATCCGCGATTGTCCGCCCGACACGAATGGTCTTGTGTAGTGAACGAAAACTTAGGTAGTCCCGGCTGCACAGGTGATTAAGCCAAGAACGCTGCTCCGTTCCCAACTCAAACCCCGCATGATCTTCTACACGAGCTCGGGCATTGAGCATTTCCAAGTCTTGATACCTCGAGTGCTGTATTTCCCGCGCCACTTGAATGCGCGTTGCTACTTTTAGGTGGGAATCATACGGCGTCTCATTTTTTCCAATTGAAGAACCGAGAAACGCACAAATATCCATGCGGTCCAATATTGGACCCGAAATCCGAGATCGGTAGGCATCAGCCTTGTGAGGTGCACAACGGCAGCGCCGCTGCGTATCCAAATGATAGCCGCAGGGGCAAGGATTCATCGCCGCAATCAACTGAAATCGTGCGGGGAAAGTGAGTCGAGCGCCAACTCTACTGAGTTGAATTTCGCCCGACTGCAGTGGTTCTCTCAAACCTTCAAGGACGTCTTTTCGATATTCCGGCAATTCGTCGAGAAAAAGTACTCCCCCATGTGCCAGCGCTATTTCTCCCCCGCTTATCATCCCCGTTCCCCCGCCCAAGAGGCCCGCTCCCGAAATCGAATGGTGCGGACTGCGAAATGGCCTGGACGCACAAACAGAAAAATCCACTTCCGCTGTCCCTCGGTTTTTGAGTAGCTGAATGAGTTCGGGTTGACTCAATGGGGGAAGCAAACTGGGTGCCGCTTGGGCTAGAAGGCTTTTGCCAATGCCTGGCGGCCCGACCAGCAAAAGGTGGTGCCCACCCGCAAGTGCTATTTCCAAGGCGCGTTTGGCAAAGGCCTGCCCTTGAATCTGATCTAGTAGAGGAGGAAGCTTTTTGGGTGAAGGAAGTTCCGGTTTAGAAAGGGGGGCAGGCAATGGCTCACGCCCCTCCAAAGCAGCAAGCACCTGCGAAACATGGTGGACGGGCCGGCACTTAGGGTCTTGAAGCAGCGCTACTTCCGCGGCATTTTCTTCTGGAAAGAAAACTGTTTGCGTCCCCTTTCGCTGACAAAGGGACTGGGCCAATGCAAGTGCTCCTTGAACGCCACGAATTCTGCCGTTCAAAGACACCTCCCCCAAAAAGGCCTGTTGTTCAATTGGCACGACGGGGACAACTAGCTGCTCGACGCAAAGCAGAGCAACCGCGATGGCAAGATCCAGTTGGCTACCTTGTTTTTTTTCGGTTGCCGGGGATAAATGAATGACCAAGCGACTTGAAGGAACATCAAATCCGAGTGCACTCAAACAGGCTCGAATCCGCTCTCGACTCTCTTTGACAACATCTCCCGGCAGACCGGTCACGACAATAGACGGCAGAGACTTTTGCAATGAAGCTTCGACTTCAACGACAGTCCCTTCTGCTCCACGGTGAGTGGCGCTATAAGTGCAAATCGGCATCCCTAAACGGATTGCAAGTCGCGCGCCATGGGCACACAAGCTGGGAAACCAATGCCCTTCGCTACAGCAGTCCGTTTTTCGGACTGGTTCTTAAATATATATGGTCTTGCGTTTTTCGAGATCGGCGTTGATCTCTTTTTGAAGCAGGAGGCGGATTTTTTTACTCAATTGAGTGACATACTCTTTATCGCGAGCCTTCTCAGGGTTTTTTTCCAAATAGATTGGGGGCAAAAATCGAATGGTCCATTTTGCCGGTAAAGGAACGACATTCAAAGGAATCGGAATTACCGTACCGATCAAGTCTTTCGCCCATCGAATTTGAGACAGGGTCAAATGCGTTTCCTCGGCGCCGATGACAACCGAGGGAATAATGGGTGCGCCAGTTTCCAAAGCTAAACGTACAAACCCGCGGCGAAAGCGGCGCAATTGGTAGCGTTTTCTGCTCGGCTTGAAATTGCCTTCTTCTCCCTCTGGAAACAAAAGGAGCGGTTCATTCTTATTCAATATCTCCAAGCCATTTTCATAGGTGGCTGGCACCAGGCCAAACCGGTGTGCATGCACAGAGATTTCTGGAGAAAGAAACCAAAGTTTGTGTGCAATGATGTGAGGAATGACTTTTCGTTTTTCATTTACCTGATGGGCTAACATCAACGCATCGAACCCCATAAAACCGCTATGGTTAGCAATGAGGATATACGCTCCCTTTTTGGGGATATTGGAAACGCCTTTTACTTTGACTCTCAGGTAACGCCGAATGATCTCGAGCAAAAATCGTGGCAAGACGTGGTAGGCAAATTCGTCAGGGGTATACCCTGTTTTCTCAGCGGCTTTGGCGACTACTTTTCCGAGGAAACCACGCATTGGGCCAGGTTTTAAGACTTTTTCGGGTCGAGGTCGAGTAAAAAGCCATTAACCGGCTATGACTCGAACCAAGCCGCTTTTTTTCAGCCCGATCAGGCATTCATATAGGACAACATCGGGAAGGGGGTTGTAATCCAGGATCTGGGCGACTTTCCCCAATTCAACCACCGAAGAAAGGGTGGAAAACGCATCGCGATCCAGTTGCGTCTGGGTGCTCAAAGCCCCGGGTTCCAGTCTAAGTTTGACTTGGGAAGGCGGAATATGGGGTCGAATTTTTTCGAAACGCGCGCGGAGCGATTCGCCCTCCAAGCAAATCTCTCTGAGTGAAAGCGAAAAAGTCTCTTCTACCGGAGTTTCTGCTGGATCCCGGCCGACAAAGCTAAATTCGGGCTCACTCCACAAGAACATGCGGTACATTGCCTTCAATCCTCGGGTTTCCCCGCACTGAGCGGCTACCGGACGCCCCTGCAGAAAAACGATTTTCCCTTGCAAACTCTGTTTTTTAACTCGGATTGTGAGTTCCCCGGTGCGCTCTAAGTCCTGCACCATTAACAGAGAATCGGCGAGAGTCTGGGATTTGTAAAAAGGCACAGCAACCCGGCCCGAGGGCGTGGGCTTGCCCAAAAACTCATTGGTGACGGCGTGTTTTTGTAGCTTCAACAAGCCAGTTCGAAGCTCCTTTAAACTCCCAGGAACTTCTTCATTCTCTCCAATCTGCAGTACGGCGGCTTTAATGGAAAACAAGAGCTCTTCGGATCTTTCGGCGGCTTCGGCCGCGGCAATTGCTCCTGTCACTTGCTGCATAACCTTTGCATCCGCAGCCTGAGGGTTTTCGAGAACCGTATGCACGCGGTATAAAAAGGCGGTCTGCAATTCCTCTTTGGTGAAATTTTTGCCAAACCAAACCAGAACTATTTTTCGATTAGAAGCGCGCAACTCAGAGAGGAGCTTGGTAGCGTGGGCTGATTGCTCCAAAAACACCACACTGACCCGATTTTGAATCTGGGGATATTCAAAAAACTGGGCGATATTTTCTTCTCTTTGAATAGTAAATGGACCGGCTTGCTGAAGCGCATCCAAAAACTGATTAGCCCAGGGAGTTGGTGTGCCGAGGAAAAATAAACGGCCGGAGGAGAGGCGATTTTCCACTCTCTTATTTTATCACGGCAATTGGGGATTCTTAATACGTTCCTGGGCCAACCCCTCCGCTACGATAAAAGCCGGTTTGCCATTCTGAACCGCACGCCTGAGGATTTCACGCGTTGTGTCAAAAATCCCTTCGGCCAGCCTCATTGCACGTTGGGGATCGTATCCTTCGTATTCGCAGAACACATTGATGATTCCGCCGGAGTTAACGACGAAGTCCGGTGCATAAAGGATGCCCTTTTCGACCAATCTAAATCCGTCCTGGTCGGTAGCGAGCTGATTATTCGCGCATCCCACAACCGCCCGGCATTTCAGACGAGAAATCGTGTTTGAGTTTAATGTCGCTCCCCGAGCACACGGAGAATAGATCTCACAGTCGACGTCGTAAATTTCATCGAGGCCGACGGGGTGGGCTCCCAGTTTTTGTTTGGCCCTCTCTACGGACTTAGAATCAATATCAGTGACCCAAAGTTCGGCCCCCGCTTTGTGCAGGCGTTCCGCCAAATCGTAACCCACATGCCCCAAACCTTGGATGGCAACGCGGACGCCCTTTAACGACCTTTGCCCCAAAGCAACTTCTGCAGCTGCTTCCATACCTCGATACACGCCGACTGCAGTGAGCGGGGAAGGATCTCCACCGGATCCGGGCTGGCCTTCGGCGCCCAGGACGTGTTTTGTTTTCTTGAACACTTCCGCCAAATCGAGGGTGTTGATGTTCATATCTTTAGCCGCAATGTAACGACCATTGAAAGTATTCACAAACTCACCAAAAGCGTGAAGCATGGCAGGGGTTTTTCGTGCAGGGTCGGCGATGAGGACACTTTTTCCACCGCCAAAACCGATGCCGGCCAACGCAGACTTGTAACTCATTCCTTTGGAGAGTCGCAGAACATCTTCCAAGGCTTCAGCTTGAGAGGCATAGGGCAAGAGTCGAAGCCCACCACACGCCGGCCCGCGATTTGTGTTGTGAACAGCGATGATAGAACGCATGCCCGACGGCAAATGCTCGGCGTACGTTACCTGCTCATAACCTTCGACTTGGAAGTTTTCCCTTTTCCATTCCATGACACCACCCCAGCAGAAAAATAAACGCTCGATGTAAGATTGACCACTGTTAACTGAGACTGTTTTTGGCTCTTCGCGTCAGGAAATTGCTTTGACGGGATAAGATCCGGACCGTAACAAGAATGAACGGCCTGTTTTACAACTAAGGATTCGCGCACGTTCTATGAGCACCAAACGTTTTATCGCTATCGCCGGTAACATCGGCTCCGGAAAAACGACCCTCACCCAAATGTTGGCGGAACATTACGGATGGACACCTCACTATGAAGTGGTCGTAGACAATCCTTACCTCTCCGATTTTTACTCAAACATGAATCGCTGGTCGCTGCAGCTGCAGGTCTTTTTTCTCTCGAAGCGATTCCAAGCGCACCAAGTCATCACTTCGGCAAGCGCCTCGGGAATTCAGGATCGGTCTGTGTACGAAGATGCTCACATTTTCGCCAGGGCTCTGCATGAGTCGGGAAAAATGGACGAGCGAGATTATAAGAACTACTTCGAACTCTACTCAACCATGACGCAGTTCTTAACGCCACCCGATTTGATCGTCTATGTCCGTCGGAGCGTCCAGGTTCTAAAAGAACGCATTCGCGAACGAGGGCGGGATTACGAAAGAGACATTCCCACAGCTTATTTAGAACATTTGAATGTTTGCTATGACGACTGGATGGAGAGTTATCGACTGGGCAAAAAACTAGTCGTCCATGCAGATTCATTGGACATCAAAAGCAACCCCGAACACTTTGCGTATGTGGTTCAGAGCATCGAAAATTCCCTTGAACAGCCTGAACTCGTTTTTAACTGCTGATTGATAAATCGATGCGGACCTACAGGCTTTCGATATGCCCAGCGGGAAGCTCTTTTCTAAAAATGGTGTCGGCCAACTGAAAATGCGCATCGAGCCCGATGTGCTTTTCCACTTGGCTCACATCCACGGGATTCGGGATCTCAGCGTAGATTTTTTTGGCCGCTTCAATTCGGGCCAATGCTTGAGTGAAAGTGGCTTGGGGAATCTCGCCTGTTTCCACTGCCTTGGCGATGGCATCGATTTGTTGAATGGGTAGACCATTATCTCCACGGTAAATCAACAAGTCGCAACCCGCCTTAATCGACATGACCGCGGCTTCGTCAGGTCCGTAATGATCGCTGATAGCCTTCATTTCAAGATCGTCGCTGATTACCAAACGAGTAAACCGGAGTTTTTCGCGCAATAACCCGTTAATGGTTTTTTCTGACATTGTCGCTGGAAAATCTGCGTCCAAATTAGGGTTAATGATATGAGCCGTCATGATAGCTTCCACGCGGCTCCGAACTACGCGCCGAAAGGGAATAAGTTCAAGTTCTTCTAGTTGTGCGAGAGTTTTGTCTACCCTGGGGAGTGCAAAATGCGAATCTTCCTTGGTGTCTCCATGCCCCGGGAAATGTTTAGCCACAGCTATCACACCCATTTTTTGGATGCCTCGAGCCACTGCCGAACCCATTTTTCCGCAAACTTCCGGATCATTAGAAAAAGCGCGGCTATTGATCACGGGGCTCTGCGGATTGGAGTTCACGTCGACAACAGGCGCGTAGTTGATGTTGATGCCTACGGCTTTGAGCTCTTTACCCAACACCGCCCCAAAATCAAACGCCACTTTGGGAGAACCCAATTCTCCAATAGAGTCATTGCCGGGAAACTTCGTAAACGGTTTACTCAATCGAGTGACTTTGCCACCTTCATGATCGATGGACACAAACAGCGGCGCGCACCCTTTGGGCCGACACGAAAACTGAAGCTCATTACTAAGCTCTGCAATTTGAGCCGGAGATTGAACGTTACGTTTAAAATAAATGACGCCACCCAAGTGATATTCTTGAATGAAGTCTCGAAAAGTCGATGGCACAGTGTGCCCATCGAAACCCAGGATAAAAAGCTGCCCTATTTTGCGTTTTAATTCGGTAGATGCCATCGACGTACCCCAGGAGATAAGTATAACCGGGGTACGAACAGGTACAAGCGAATCCTATTCGTCGTCTTCTTCCTTCGGCGAACGGATGATCGAGCGCTTATTTTGATCCAAAATGCGTTTGCGCAATCGCAAATACTTTGGCGTGACTTCGAGCAGCTCATCTTCGCCCATCCACGCGATGCACCATTCCAAAGTGAGCGGTGGAACGGGAGTGAGAATCACATTCTCATCGCTACCTGCGGCGCGAATGTTAGTAAGTTTCTTCTCTCGGCAGACGTTGACATTGATGTCGTTGTTTCGATTGTGCTCTCCAACCACCATGCCTTCGTAAACTTCAATGCCTTCTTTGACCATCAGCTTACCGCGAGCTTCGAGGTTAAATAGAGCGTAAGGCGTGGTTTTTCCCGCCCTGTCCGCAACCAAAGCTCCGTTTACTCGATCGATAATGTGTCCCCGAAATGGAACATACCCGATCAAATAAGAGCTCATCAGCCCCGATCCGCGCGTATCGTTGAGAAACTCGGTACGAAAGCCAATCAATCCACGCGATGGGATATCAAACTCCAACCGCACTCGATTGGCCCCCATTTTCTGCAAATTGGTCATCTCGCCTTTTCGAATGCCTAACTTTTCAGTGATCACTCCAACATTGGCTTCGGGAACATCCATCACGACGTGTTCTAAGGGTTCTTGAGTCTGCCCATCGACTTCTTTCATGATGACTTTAGGGCGTCCCAGCGCAAACTCCAAACCTTCCCGCCGCATTTGTTCCGCTAGGACAGCAAATTGCAACTCGCCTCGTCCTTTAAGGATGGTGCTATCAGGCGTCGCGCCTTTCATCATTTGCAGCGAGACGTTCGTTCGCAGCTCTTTTCCGAGACGATCGACTAGAGTGCGAGAAGTGCAAGGTTTGCCGTCTTTTCCAGCAAGGGGTGAGGTACTTACCAAGAATTCGATCGAAATCGTGGGTTCTTCCACGGTAATACGCGGTAGCGGTTCAGGGTTAGCGGGATCGGTGAGCGTGTCCCCGATGCTCATTTCCTCTGGCCCAGCGACGATTGCAATTTCACCCGCGGCAGCGGATTCCACTGGAACCATCTGAAGCCCTTGGTACCCATAAATGGCTGTGACTTTTTCTTCGGGAGCTGTCCCATCCGCACGGCAAACACGCACTTTGTCGCCGACTCGCACACTCCCCGAAAACAATCGACCCACTCCCAGGCGCCCTACATAGTCACTATAGCTCGTGTTTGCGAGCAGCATTCTCAGCCCGCCTTCTCCGACGACTGGCCCCGGAATGACTTCAAGAATGGTTTTAAAAAGCAAAGAGAGATCTTTGCCCTCTTGGGATTCGTCCGGAGAGCTTAACGCAATTCGCTTGCGAGCATTGGTATAAATTATCGGAAAGTCGATCTGGTGGTCTTTTACATCAAGATCCAAAAACAGATTGTAGATCTCCTCCACCACTTCAGCCGCCCTCGCATCAGGACGATCGATTTTGTTCACCACTAAAATAATTTTCAAATCGCGTTCGAGGGCGTGCTTGAGAACGAAACGTGTTTGCGGAAGCGGTCCTTCGGCTGCATCCACCAAGAGCAGCGCACCATCCACCATCATCAGCCCACGTTCAACTTCACCACCAAAATCCGCGTGGCCGGGGGTGTCTACGATATTTACTCGGGTACCCTCATAGATAATGGAGGCATTTTTTGCAGTGAGCGTAATACCTCGTTCACGCTCGATATCCAGGTTGTCCATCGCCCGTTCGGCAACGTTCTGGTTTTCACGAAACAAACCGCTCTGCCAAAGCAGGCCGTCCACCAGAGTGGTTTTGCCATGATCCACGTGAGCGATAATCGCAATATTACGAACGTTTTGGTTTCTCTGCATGAGAGGAAAATCCTTTAGCCTTCCCTTTTGGGGGAGATTCTTAAATAGGGTGAAGTCAGCGCGCCATTTATGCTAAAGGCTTACTGAATGCGAGATTTTTCTACACCAAATAGCCCATCGCAAGCAAGCTGCCCAAGCTGCTGGAAGCCGGTTTCGTATTGTATTTGTGAAAAACGGCCGGTCTTGGACAGCCAAATCCAGTTTTTGATTCTTCAACACCCACGCGAAGCTAAAAACCCGTTGGGGTCTGCTCGCCTTTTGAGCCTGGCCTTGCCCCATAGTGCGGTCCATCGAGTGGGTTTGTCCTGGCGTTCCCTGAACCATGCTTGGGGAAGAGACACCCAAGACCCGCAGGAATGGGCTGTTTTGTACTTAGGAACCCAGAAAGACTCCCAGCTTGTAAAACCCGAACGCCCCTTCGAAGTACGTGATCGCAAAGGCAAATTCGTTCAGGACGTTCGTTTAAAGGGAGTGGTTTTACTAGATGGGAACTGGAAACAGTCCAAGACCCTATGGTGGCGCAACCCCTGGCTTCTCAAATTGAATCGGCTGCTTTTGAATCCCAGCCAGGGCTCCCGTTACGGCACGCTTCGCCGCCAGCCACGCAGTCGCTGCCTTTCAACCCTCGAAGCGGGCGCCGAAAGCCTCCATGCCCTGGGAGAAGCGGCAACCTCAGACGCCCTCTTTGAATACTTTTCTCTATTTGTGGACCAGGCCCGAAACGCTAAGGCCCCGAAGGCTACGCCTTTTGGCAACGCTCCAGCACCTTCTTTATCACCGAATCCAACGATCCACTGAGGCGAGCACCCGCCGCAAAACGATGCCCCCCTCCCCCTAACGCTCGCGCTATTTCTAGGATGGGACGACTTCCCATGCCCCGCAAACTCACTTTGACCCGATTGCCTTCTTCTTCTCGAAAAAGCACCGCGATTTCCACCCCGGACAGTAAAGTCAGAAAGCCAATGAACGACTCGGTGTCTTCTATGGTAGCGCCGTAGCTGTCGCGAGTATCCAACGGAATCGACACCCAGGCGACCCTTCCGTCCTGCGAAAGCTCGAGGTTTTCGAGTGTGCGCCCCAAGAGCCGCATCTTGGCAGCGCTCTCGCGTGCGAATACCGCTCGGTGAACCGTCTCGGGCTCGACTCCCTTGGACAACAAGGCTGAGGCAATTTGGTGAGACAAGGCACTGGTGCGGCGGTAGCGAAACCCTCCCGTATCGGTAAAGATCGCGACGTAAAGTGCAGTCGCCATCACACCATCCAGCTCGACACCCAACGCCTGAATCAAGTTGAAAACCATTTCTCCTGTTGCGGCAAACCTCTCATCCACGAAGTGATTACCCGGAGGCATAGCTTCAGGAGCGTGGTGATCAATAAAAATAAATGGCTTTCCCTGTTTTTGTAACGGAGTCACTAAGCTTCCGAGCATTTTCAACTCGTTGGTGTCCAATATAACTACGGCGTCAAACTCTGGTAGGGTGTGGGCAGCGGAATGGACGGTGATTTGCCCCTCTGGATCGACGATTGAAAACTTTTCCGGCGTTCCACCTGGGTTCAAAATTACCGAATGTTTACCCAGCTTCAACAAGGCCCGGTGCAACGCTACTTGAGAGCCCAATCCATCCCCATCGGGATAATCATGCGTTGTCAGCAGAAATCTATCAAGTGTTCGAAGGGACCGGAGTGTGTTGTCCAAACATGCAGTCCTAAAGTTCTATGGCCGGCCAGAAACTTCGACAAACTTCAACTGCGCTTGACTCAGTAGACTTTCCAGCATCTGCGATTCGTCACCGGAAAGATTTCCCTTAGTTTTAGCCTTGAGCATCAACAAAATATCTATGTTCTGCTGGGCTAAGGGGAGATTCTTCTCTTTTTTATTCGTGAGGGGATCGGGAATCTCTCCCATCTGAATAAAGGCCCCCGTAGCGAGAGAAAAAATAAAAGTGGCAAAGTCCACGGAATCAGGTGCGGTTGGTTTGTTTTTATCTTCGCTCATCAATCCCTCTTCTTAATGCAATGGATTTCCGCGTAAGTTGTTCAGAACAAAAAGCACACCCGCAAACAAAAACAACCCGGCAATGACAAAATTCAAGCCGTGGCTCCCCCACTGTTGAAGGCCGATTTTTTCCTTTAAGGACTGTTTGAGGCGTATTTCCCGTAGGGTCCTGTAGGTAATATAAGGTGCGGAGGCAACCAAAACGATGCCCAGTAGGATCAAAACAATGTTTCCGGTTTCGATAGGGTATTTTCCCATGGCGGACTGAGTCTACAAAGCCCACTCCATTTTGTATAGAGTACTTCGCATGGACCGATTGCTCATCTTTGATACCCACCCCATCCAATACCGCAGCCCGGTCTTTAGCCAGCTGTTTAGGCGCCACAACGATATGAAGGTGTTTTTCTTCAATGCAGAGTTTGACGACTCTCGCTGGTGGTTCCATGAAATTGGGAAAAACCCGGCCCAAAAGTGGGGGCTACCTCTCCAGCAAGGGTTACCGAAGGAATCACTGGGGACAGCCCAGTGGTCCACTATAAAAACCTGGCGAACACTCTCGCAAATTTTAAAGCGAGAAAATCCCTCCAGGGTGGCCATATACGGGTACTACCTGCCCGAGCACTGGATACTTCGCGTTCTGTGTGCCCTAAACCGAATCCCGCTGATTTTTGTGGGTGAAACTTTCCAAAGCGGCGGCGCGGGCATCCGACGTTGGATTAAGATGCCTCTACGGGCGTTTTTCTTCCGTGGAGTATGGCGCTTTATCGCAATCGGAAGAAAAACGCAGCAATACTACCGACGGCTTGGACTTGCTGATTCTCGGATAGTCTCCGCAAAGTATTGCGTAGATCTGACCTTTTTCAAACAATGCAACGAAGTCGCGCAGCGTACCCGGCTGGCGTGGAGACAGCGTCACGGTATTCCCAATGACGCTTTTGTTATTCTTTTTGTCGGACGGTTGTTCGAGCGCAAGCGGCCCCGAGATGTTCTCGAAATCCACAAGGCGTTGGCTCAAACCCCTGGGACCTACTCCGTTATCGTGGGAACAGGCCCCTTGGAAGCAGAGCTCAAACGCACCGCTCAAGGCATCGACCGTTTGATTTGGTTGGGATTTCAGAACCAAGCCGGGACACGAGACGCGTATTATGGTGCCGATGTACTGCTCGTTCCTTCGCAATACGAAACTTGGGGGCTCGTCGTAAATGAGGCTTCAGCCTGCGGACTCCCCACGGTGCTGACAGATACCTGCGGTGTAGCCGGGGACCTCGTGGTGCATGGCGAAACCGGATTTGTGTACAAACGCGGGGACACGAGCGGCGCTCTTCATTGGCTCTCACGACTTAAAGAGGACCGCGCCCTTTGCCGAAAACTCGGGCTGGCTGCTAAAGAAAAAGTAGAAAAAAGTTACAGTATCGAACAATTTGCCGACGTATTTGCGAGTCTGCTGCCAACTCCTGAGCTAGGCCGGCAAGCGAGCACTTAACCAGGCTGTTTTCAGGGAGCTGTCCCCTTCAGCGACAAGTGCCCCCCCTTGCTTTTCTACAATGAATTTTGCAATTGCCAACCCCAACGCCAAATTGCGGTGGTGATTTTTCTCTTCGACGGCGGGGTCGAAGGCATCAAACGCCTGAGCAGGCAGCGGATCACCTTTCCACTCAACTTGAAATAAAACCGAATTTGGCTCCTGAGTATATCGCACTTGAACTGCGCCACCTTTTGCTGAACGGGCGATGGCTTCGTGTAATAGCTTTGACAAAGCGAGGAGTGTTTTATCGACTACGCAATCCGACTTAACCCCCGTCGACCCTTTAACAGATACCGCGATCTGCTTAGCGTTGCTACGAGCGTGAGCTTGTTGAACCAACGCTGTTGTATTCTTTTGCCAATCGAACTCGTGCTTTTGCCATTGAGTATCCGCCTCGAGTTTTACGAAGCTTAGCACTTCTTGCACGATTTCACCCAAACGGTCGCTCGCACCCGCGAGCGACTGGACTGCTTTTTGAATTTCAGGGGCAAACCCATGATTTTCGCTCAAAAGCGCCACAAACGCCGCAACGGAAGTGAGCGGCGTGTTCAACTCATGGGACACCAAAGCCAAAAAACGTGCCTTGGCCCTGTCTAATTGGCGCAGCAACGCATTCGAGGCTTCAAGTGCGGCGTTTTTTTCGTCGAGGTCCTTGCGAAGGCGGAAAGATTCCACCGCTTGTCGCAATGTGATCTTGAGATCCGCTGGGTCCCAGGGCTTTGCGATGTAACGATAAATGCTGCCACGATTGATCGCTCCAATTACCAAGTCGATGTCTGTGTACCCGGTCAACAATATGCGAGTCATGAGTGGCCGGATCTGCTTTGCTTTTTCTAGCAGCTCCACCCCCGAAATTTCGGGCATTCTCTGATCAGAAACTATGGCAGCAAATTCTTGGGTTTGGATCATCCGCAAGGCTTCGAGCCCGGATTCGGTGACAGTAACTGCGAAATCCTGACGCAATAGGCGGCGCAGGGCTTCTAAGTTATCTTTTTCGTCATCGACAATGAGAACAGATTCCATGGTGTGAATCCTCATGATATGGCCATACTGACTCGCTTTCAAGGAGGCTTGATGGAAACGGTGCTAAAAGAAACCCGGCTATTCCCGCCACCACCAGCTTTTGTCAAACAGGCGGCCCTATCGGACCCCGAAGCCTACCGACGGCTCAGAGAACAGGCCCAGGCGAACCCTCCGGCGTTTTGGGAAAAAGTAGCGGACGAATGCCTCACCTGGAACAAAAGGTGGCATACGGTTCTTCAATGGAAAGCCCCCAACGCGCAGTGGTACGTCGGAGGGCAGTTAAACGCGAGCACCAATTGCTTGGATCGGCATCTGGAAAAGCAGGGTGACAAGCTCGCGCTCATTTGGGAAGGAGAGGACGGAACTCAGTCCACTTGGACCTATCGCCAACTCCACGCGGCGGTTTGCCGTATGGCGAACGCACTGCAGACCAAACTTGGCCTGCGCCCCGGGGATACAGCGGCGATTTACATGCCTTTAGTTCCAGAAGCCGTAATTACCATGCTCGCCTGCGCCCGAGTGGGAGTGACTCATAGTGTAATCTTTGCGGGATTTAGTTCAAACGCGATTCGCGACCGAGTATTGGATGCGGAATGTAAGGTCATCTTTTGCGCGGATGTCACATTTCGGCGAGGACAAACTCTTTGCTTGAAACAGGCAGTAAAAGACGCGCTCAAGGAATGCCCCGGGGTGCAGCACGCCGTTCTGCTCCAGAGGGCGAACACCGAAGCACTTGAACACCCCTTCACCGACTGGCAGGGGCTATGTGCCGATCAGCCTTCCCAACACCAGGCCCGCGCTTTTGATTCCGAGCACCCACTGTTTATGCTCTACACCAGTGGGACCACAGGAAAGCCAAAAGGCATTGTCCACTCAACAGGTGGGTTTCTTGCCGGTGCCACCTACACCGCTAAACTGGTTTTTGATCTTAAACCCAGCGACATATATTGGTGCACGGCAGATATCGGTTGGATAACAGGCCATTCCTATGTGGTTTATGGAATGCTAGCAAACGCAGCCACTCTGGTTTTGTTTGAGGGCGCGCTAAACCACCCCCACCCCGGAAGAATTTGGGAACTGATCGAAAAGCACAAAGTAACCATTTTGTACACTGCTCCAACAGCTATCCGCGCGTTCATGAGAGAGGGAAATGCCCACCCGTCTCGATTTGATTTACTGTCACTACGTCTGCTCGGATCAGTAGGAGAACCGATCAACCCTGAAGCGTGGATTTGGTATTTCGAACAGATCGGCCGAAAACGTTGCCCTATCGTCGACACTTGGTGGCAAACCGAGACCGGATCCATGCTCATTAGCGGAGTTCCCGGCGTCGTATCCCAAAAGCCGGGATCCGCTTCGCTGCCTCTGCCTGGTATCATCTTGGACATTGTCGACGAAGAAGGGAACTCCTGCCCCACAGATCAGGGAGGTTATTTGGTTATCAAACAACCGTGGCCTTCCATGCTCCGAGGCATCCACAAAGACCCTGCTCGCTTTCACGAAAACTACTTCTCCAAATTTCCTGGAATTTATTTCACTGGTGATGGCGCGAACCGCGATGCCGATGGTTACTATTGGATAAAAGGCCGCGTCGATGATGTCCTGAACGTTTCTGGACACCGCCTGGGCACCATGGAAATCGAAAGCGCTCTGGTGAGCCACCCGCTCGTTGCCGAAGCTGCAGTCGTCGGAAGGCCAGATGATCTCAAAGGGCAAGCAGTTGTCGCATTCGTGATCCCCAGAGGGGACAGCACCCACATTCAAAAAGAGGCATTGGTCCGAGAGCTCAAGGCTCATGTCGCAAAAGAGATTGGCGGCCTTGCTCGGCCAGACGATATTTTCCTGACCAAGACGCTTCCAAAAACGCGTAGCGGAAAAATCATGCGCCGATTGCTCCGAGACTTGGCCGCCGGTAAAAAAACATCCGGTGACACCACCACTCTCGAGAATCCTGGTTTAGTGGAGCTAATCTAGTTTCGAAGCGCTTTTTCGAGTCGGTTGAGACATTCTTCCATTGCAGGAACCTCAACCGTCATTGCTAGTCTAAAAAAACCTTCTCCCTCTTGGCCAAACCCGATTCCGGGAGTGACCACCAGACCCGCTTTTTCGATGAGTCTGCGCGTAAACTCCATGGACTTTTCTCCCCCGGGAACACGGGCCCACACAAAAAAGGTAGCTTCCGGTTTGAAGTACTCAATTCCAATACGCTCGAGTCCTCTTAAAAGCACCTCTCGTCGCTCGGCATACACTTGCCTGATTGGCCCCGATATCAGGTCCGCATTCGCAAGCACTTGCGTGCAAGCATCTTGGACAGCGAGAAGAGGACCGGAGTCAATATTGGTCTTGGCCCGCAATAGACCACCGACCAGATCCGGATTGCCCACGGCAAAACCTAGACGCCACCCTGTCATATTGTAGGATTTCGAAAAAGAATGCAGCTCGATAGCGACATCTTTGGCTCCAGGAACCTCTAAAATGCTCGGGGGACGTTTGGCGGAATCATAGTAGATTTCACTATAGGCGTTGTCCGATAGCAAAATGACCCCATAACGTTTGGCGAGCGAAACTATTTCCGCCGTCTGGTCCTTGGACATGGTGGCAGAAGTAGGATTGGCTGGAGAATTTAATATCGCATAGCGTGGTTGATGCTCTTTAAAGAGTGCTTCCATTTGATTTGCTTCTGGAACAAATCCGTTTTCAATACTCAGCGGGTAAGGAATCGCCTGACCACCCCCCAACAAGATGGATGTTGAGAAAACGGGGTAGCCCGGTGATGGGTAGAGACACTTGTCCCCGGGATTGCAGAACGCGACGGGAAAATGAGCGATTCCCTCTTTGGAACCAATAAGAGCAATAATTTCTTTTTCTGGATCCAACGCCACCCCAAACCGCTCGACAAACCACTTGGCGACTGCGGACCGAAACGCCAGCGTTCCTTCATAGGAAGAATATGCATGATTCTTAGGCCGTGCAGAGGCCTGCTGAATCCATTCCACTATCTGAGCAGGAGTTGGGCGATCGGGATCCCCGATCGCAAGGCTTGTGAGAGAAATCCCTCGACGGGCAGCATCGGCTTTGATGGCGTTTATTTCGCTAAATATATAGGGAGGCAAGCTCGCTAAGCGATGCGCCTGTTCAATGGTTTTCAATTCTCACCTCGTCAAATGTATATAGTCTCGGAGACTTTTGCTGCAGTAAGTACCGGGCGCCCCATAAGGCGCCCCGCGCAAAAATGCGGCGATCCGTCACCCGATGTTGCAGCACGATTTCTTCACCGTCGGAAATAAATCTCACCGTGTGATTTCCCACGATAGAGCCTGCACGAGTGACATGCACAGGTGTCTCTGCAAAACCCGCGTTCTTCAAGGCCTCGAGCAGCCGTTTCGCTGTGCCGCTAGGGGCATCTTTTTTATGAACATGGTGATCTTCGGCAACGCTTGCGACAAACCCCAAGCCGGCCAAACCACTCGCCTCCTGAACCCATCGAGTCAGCAGATTAATTCCTACACTCGTATTGGGACAAAAGAGCAACGGGCGGCTCTGGGCGTGCCTTGCTATTTCGCCCAGCTGATCTGGCGTAAACCCGGTAGTGCCAATGACGACGGGACTGGCACTCCGTGACAAGAGCGCTAGCGTCGCCTCGGGATGACTGAAATCTATCCACACATCCACGCTTTGGGACGCAGAAGTGCTGAGTTCAAAACAAGTCTCGGCACAGACATAACCTGACCGCAATAGCGCGGTAACCTCTGTTCCCATTCTCCCGGACGCGCCTGAAATGCCGACCCTGTAGTTCACACTGAGAATCCATTCGAAAACTTTTCCCATTCTCTGCGGATAATCGCCTCGGTAAGGGAAGACACCGGAACCAAAGGAAGGCGAACAGTGTTCGCCATCTCTCGGTATGCATGCAATGCAAACTTCACCGGAGCTGGATTTGTCTCCGAGAAAAAAGCCTTTACCAGCGGCGCCAAGGCGACCTGGAGCTCAAAAGCACGCTCCCATTTTGCCTCCCGCATGAGTCGATCCAATTTTACAAAAGCTGCCGGAAGTGCATTGGCACTAGCGGAAATAATTCCCTTTCCCCCCAGAGCTTGTATCACGGCGTAGGCGTCGTCATCTCCCGCCAACAATGTTTTACCTGCATCTTTGGTAATCTGAGCCATGCTCAACCAAAAAGCATACTGACCACTGGCTTCTTTGATGGCTTGAATACGAGGGTGCTCAAAAAGCGTGGCCGCAGTTTCCAGCGCAATACTCACTTGAGTGCGACCAGGAACATTGTACAAGACCAAGGGTTTTGAAGCCCTATCCGCCAAAAACATATAGTGCGCGATCAAACCGGCTTGAGTGGGCTTGTTATAGTATGGAGTGACCACCAGCGAGGCATCGCACCCTGCGGCCTCGGCGTCTTTGATAAGGTCCGAGGAAGCGTCTGTGGAATTCGTCCCACAACCGGCAATCACAGAAAGGCCCTTAGCTTTTGCCTTGTCGACGCAAATCGCGATCAATTTCAAACGCTCATCTCGAAGCAGCGTCGGGCTTTCTCCCGTCGTACCGCAAGGCACCAGCCCATGAACTCCATTTTCGATGAGCCAGTCCACATGGCTGCCAAAAGCTGTGTAATCAACCTGGCCGGATCGGGTAAAAGGCGTGACTAACGCTACAAATACACCCTCAAAATTCACAGAGGAGTCCTGGGCTGGGGGTTTGCACTGAAAATAGTCTGCTTTTCAAAATGTGGGGGCGCGCTTTCCAACTCCACTTCAAATACATACTCCGCTGGGCCGGTGAGCAACAGCACCCGAGAAACCGGACTGAGATCGATCATGAGTTCGCCACCGGGAACGGAAATATTGATAGGGAGTGGCTGGGCATAAAGCTGAGAAAAAATCAGTGCTGCCGCCGCGGCACCTGTCCCGCACGCGAGAGTTTCGGCACCCACGCCTCTTTCGAATGTCGTCGCGCGAATTCGGTTACTGACTAACTTTTGCCAAAAAGTGACGTTAGTTCCCTTGTCTTTGAAAACGGGGTGCGACTGAATTTGTTTTCCCACTCTCGTGATGGGATAGGTAATCAGATCCCTGACTTCAAGAACTGCATGTGGAACGCCAGTGTCCGTGCAGTAAACTTGATAGGCTGTCTTGTCGATTTCCAGAATCATTTCCCGGTAATCGAAAACAAAGGGCTTTTGTTGAACAAGGGAAACTTCCACCCCACCATCGGAAAGTTTGCGTCCCTTTACTATTCCCGCAAGAGTTTCGATCGATATTGTTTCATCGGGCAGGTATTTTTCGGAAACATAGCGAATGACACATCGAGCAGCGTTGCCACACATTTCGGCCGCGGAACCATCGGAATTATAAAAAGTCCAACCCACATCCGCTTTGTCACTTCGGTGCAGAACGACCAGCCCATCTGCCCCCACGCCAAAGTGCCTATCGCAGTAGTATTGAACCTCATAGGGACGAAAACGAGGCGCCGTAGCTGCCCGAATGGCATCCACCACGAGAAAATCGTTTCCACAGCCCTGCATTTTTATGAAGTGAACTTTCATTCTGCTTTATCCTCAGCGGTGGGTTTCCGGGTTTCGGGATGGACATCTACGTAATTCTTTGGCGCGCCCATGACCCCGCAACGGGCCAGTGCCGCCAAACAAGCCAGACACGCGATAAAAGAAACAAACCGTCTCACCACTTCAAACCGCCTGACCGCCCGTTTAGCATGCCGCGCCCCCCGCCAGCAAGCTGGCCCCCTGGGCCACTATGCCAGCTCTCGAACCACTCGCGCCACTGTTTGAATTCCGCGCTCCAATTCCGAGTCGGAGATCACCAAAGGTGGGGCGATACGGATCACATAAGTATGTGTTTCTTTACACAAAACACCTTCTTGAGCAATTTTCTCGCAATAGCGTCTAGCCCCCCCTGAACTGGGTTCCAGCTCGATTCCGATCAGAGCTCCCTTACCCCGGATCTGCTTCACTTTGGGAAGCTGCGCCGCTTTGAGCCAATCGATGATTTGAGCGCCCATTTTAGCGGACCGATCGGAGAGTTTTTCTTTCTGGAGCAATTGCAGCGCCGACCGCGCAACGGCGCTAGCCAAGGGGTTCCCGCCAAAAGTAGAACCGTGTTGGCCCGGCTGAATCACGTCCATGACTTCTTTGCGCCCCACTACAGCGGAGATGGGCAGCAGCCCTCCGCCCAGGGATTTTCCCAAAATAAGGAGGTCGGGTTTAGCGCCCTCATGTTGAAAACAATAGTCTCGACCCGTGCGCCCTAAACCAGTTTGGATTTCATCCATCAAAAGCAACAGGTTTTTACGTGTACAAAGCTCGCGAACCGACTTCAAAAAGCCCGGCGCTGGCAGCAGGATCCCGGCCTCGGCTTGAATCGGTTCCATCAGTACCGCGACGGTGTTTTCGTCTATCGCGCTTTCTAACTGGGAAAGTGAGTCGAATGGTACTTCTTTGAAACCAGGAGTGAACGGACCAAACCCCGCTCGATAATCTGGCTCAGAGGAAAAAGAAACAATGGTGATGGTTCGACCATGAAAGTTATTCGTAAATACAATAATGTTGGCGTCTTTTTTTACGCCCCGCTTTTCATAACCCCATTTTCGAGCGATTTTGAGCGCCGTTTCTACGGCTTCGGCACCACTATTCATCGGTAGCACTTGATCCATTTGCACAGACTCAGCGAGTTCCTGACTGAAAAGACAAAGCTCTTCGCTATGAAACGCCCGAGAACAAAGAGCTAGTTTACCCAACTGCTCCACTAAACGCGCCACAAGAACCGGGTGCTGATGCCCAAAGTTCAGCGCTGAATAACAAGACAGGAAATCCAAATAAGATTTCCCTTCGACATCCCAAACCGTGGAATCTTTTCCTCTGGCCAGTACAACCGGCAGGGGAAGGTAGTTGTGAGCGCCATAGTGATCAATAGACTGAAGAAGCTGCTGTGTTCGTGTCATGGGCCGGGATTGTAACAGGGCTAGGTGAGCGAAACCACTGCTACCTGATCGATTTTTGAGCCGGTTTGCTGGTCGATCTTGCGATGGCTTCTTCTAGGGTAAAGGCAATGGGGGTGTTTTGCCCTTCCTGAATTTGAACGGAAGTTTCGAGATCGATTTTGAGAGTGGGGTTTATCAGACGAATGCGGTGAGTTCGCTTTGCGCGCAATGGCAGCGTAAGCGGAATTTGTGCTTTGGCGTCCCGCACAGGCTCCCCATTTACTAGAACGTTGGCGTTAAACCCTAAACTCAGAATGAGATTCCCCATGGGGATTGCCTTGAGAGCGCGTCCCCATTCTGTCATTTTGGGACCAATGACCACATTTTCGGAAAGGTATTCGAAACCCTCTTTTAAAAGCTCGATGTTCACCGAACGATGGCATGGACCCGACAAAACGAGGGGTGTTAGCCCCCTCTCTTCTTTATTTTCGCGGACCATCGCACCCGGCGGTTGGGAGCGAACCTCTAAAGTGCACTCACCCACGGGCTTGCGGGAGACTGAGTCCGCATCCGACACGTTGGGCTTATCCACAACACCTGTCGGGTTTTGGGTGGGATCGCGCAACTGACTGTTTTCAAGGTATTCGCCAACTGAGCCGTCCCAATAAAGCTTGTAAACATATGCCGTGAGAACCAACAGAGCGACTAGCGGTAATACCGGGTGGAACCGTCGCTTTTTACTTGGCCGGGGTCGTTCACGGTAGTCCTTCATGGGACGGCTGCCCCAGTCCGGACGATCAAACTGTGTCGGCTTGGCGATTTCAAATGGCTTCGCAGCTGGAGTAGGCGTGGGGGGTTGCGCGACGATTATTTTCTCGATTGGAGCCGACGCTCCCAGAGTGGATACCTCTCCGGCCCGGGAGGGACTTGTATCCCCCGGTTCCGCCGCCTCGATCGTTACTGGAGTACCGGTGCCTTCGGCAGTCGGTTTTTTTTCGCTCTCGACGCCCATGGGTAAGATTGCAGCACCTTCCCAAGCATTCTCCACGACCAAACCGAGTTTAGCTTGGCCTTCGGAGGGTTGTTTATTGAAAGCGTGCTTTCCCCCTCCCGGAAGGACTAAATCCAATTCCTGGTCTTCTTTGACGATACTAATTTGGGAAGAACCAGCAGCCGTGGATTCTTTTCCAATGCTAGGATCTTCGTTTTCGATCGGTACTCCGACTTCACTCTTGGTCACATTAGATTGCTCAGGATCCAACCCGAGCGAGATAGCAGAAGAAGATAGCTGCGTGCCCTCCAATTCAGCAACTTTGGAGAGCTCAGGGGCTGCAACCTCTTCATCTCCAAAAGTGTCGGCAGTTGGCTCGGCAATATCCGAACGCGTTTGCGTTCCTTCGAGGACATCAGAAACATCATTATGGTCATCCTCATCGCGCTTTTTGCTCGCCCCCTGTGAAAACGGAATGGATTGGCGGTTCAGCTGTTCGAAACGCTTCTTTTCTTTCGAAATTTCATCTGCAAAAGCTTTATGCAGAATTCCAGACACTTCTCTTTGGGTAAACGTGGGAGCGTGTTTGCTCAAGAACTCCAACAAGTGTCGATGCAAATCTCCAGCTGAGGTGTAACGAAGCTTGAGATCTTTGGAGAGAACTTTCATTACTATTTTTTCGAGGTCAGCCGGGACACGTGGATTGATTTTCGAGGGCGGTGTGATGACACATTCCTGGATCATTCGCAGAGTTGCGAGGTCGCTTTCGGCGGCAAACAATCTTCGACCTGTAAGAAGTTCCCAGAGGATAATCCCGGTAGAAAAAATATCGGTACGGTGATCTACCGACTGGCCATTAGCCTGTTCGGGCGACATATACCCGAACTTGCCCTTAATCACTCCGGAGCGGGTCTCGTCGACTCGATCTTTGGCCTTTGCGATACCAAAGTCGACGATTTTTACAGCCCCCTCGTAAGAGAGCATAATATTTTGCGGGGACATGTCCCGATGAATAATGTTGAGCATCTTGCCGGTAAGGTCATCGCGTTTACCATGCGCATATTCGAGACCTTTGCAGACTTCGTTGACTACAAAAACCGAAAACTCTACCGGAAACTGCACCCCAACCTTGCGGCACTTGTTTACGAACTGGCGCAGGTTTTTGCCATCTACATACTCCATGGCCAACAGATAGGTTTCGCCAAATTTATTAAAATCAAAAATCTGCACGATGTTCGCATGGGTAAGCATGCTTGAGAGTCGTGCTTCGTACTCAAACATCTTGCGAAACTCGTCGTTCTGGCTGTAGCTGGGCAAGATTCTCTTGATCGCGACTTGTTTTTCGAATCCACCGGCTCCCTGAGCTCGCGCACGATACACTTCGGCCATCCCGCCCGTGGCAAGACGTTCCATCAAGAGGTACTTACCCATTTTGAAGGGCTTGAAATCCAAACAGGCCTCGAAGAGTTAAGATCCGGTTCTTTCTTAACTATTCGGCTTTTTCACCCTCAAAATTGAGCTAAAAGCCCCCGGGTGTCCAGCCTTCGCTCCCCTCCCTAAATGGCCGTGACTATTGGATAAAGAGCCTATATAAAAACCCTTAATCTGTTTAAGTCTGGATGTACGTAAAAAGGGAGCTAGCGGTTTTATGACAAATATCAACCCGACTCGAAGAGTCATGAACCGATTAATGGGGATGTTTTCGAGCGATCTTGCGATCGACTTGGGCACTGCAAACACGTTGGTCTACGCGAAAAATCGAGGTCTCATCATCGACGAGCCCTCCGTGGTAGCCGTTGCAAAAAATGCTCGCGGAGGTCCAAGCCGTGTTTTGGCTGTCGGACGCGAAGCAAAGGAAATGCTTGGCCGCACTCCGGGAAGCATCGTTGCTATCCGCCCCATGAAAGATGGCGTAATCGCGGACTTCGAAGTCACTCAAAGCATGCTCAAGTACTTTATTGCCAAATCCCAGGAAAAAATCACCCTGGTCCGTCCCCGCATTATCATTTGCGTGCCTTTCGGAATCACCCAAGTGGAGAGACGAGCCGTTCGTGAATCTGCCCAATCCGCAGGTGCAAGAGAAGTGTTTTTGATCGAAGAACCGATGGCCGCTGCCATTGGCGCTGGCCTGCCGATTACCGAACCGTCGGGCAATATGATCGTCGATATTGGTGGCGGAACGACTGAAGTTGCCGTTATTTCCTTGGGTGGAATCGTGTACAGTCAGTCTGTTCGCGTAGCCGGGGACAAGTTTGACGAAGCAATCGTCAACTATATCAAGCGCCAGTACAACTTGCTGATTGGCGAGCGCACCGCGGAACAAATCAAAATCGAAATCGGCAACGCTTTTCCTTTTGATGAAGTCAAATACTGCGAAGTTAAAGGCCGCGATCTCGTCGTCGGCAGCCCCAAAACAGTAACTGTAAGCAGCGATGAAATCCGCGAAGCGTTGGTTGATCAAGTCAACATTGTAGTGGATGCGGTTAAACAAGCTTTGGAACGCACCCCACCTGAGCTAGCCGCGGATATCGTCGACAAGGGCATTGTTTTGGCGGGAGGGGGCTCCCTGTTGGCCAATTTTGATATCTTGATCCGAGAACGCACCGGGCTTCCAGTTATGTACGCGGAAGATCCTCTTAAGTGTGTTGTGATCGGTTCTGGAAAAGTCTTGGACCAACTCGACCTCTTAAAGTCTCTAACAATCGAATAATAGTTTAGCCCTCTTTGGGTCCCCAGGCCGGAGTCATACACTGTTGCCCGGGCGGGGATATTTTTCGGATAATCGACCCATCGATCGTCATGGCGTAAACGGCGTAGACTCCGCCCTCGTTTGCACTAAATACAATATGCCGCCCTGTAGGGGCCCAGCTTGCGTTTTCGCTGTTCACTTTTTTTCGACCCTCTCGGTCTCCTATCGTGAGTCGCTGGAGGTTGTTGCCATCAGGATCAATGAGGTACAAATCGAAATTACCTTCCTCTAGCCGCTGAGCGGAAAAAATGATTTTGTTTCCCTTGGGCGACCATGCAGGAGATGCGTTGTAGATCCCGGCAAAGGTCAGCTGTCTTGCGACCTTTGTTTGCATATCAATCACATAAATCATGGGGTGTTTACTACGCGCACTAGAGATAACCATCTCGTTGCCGTTGGGAGACCAGCTCGGCTCCACCTCGAAAAGAAGGTTGTTATTAGTAGCCTGAAACCCACCGCCGATTTTCTGCCATTGAATCGTTCGACTCAGCGGCTCCGGATTTCCAGGAGCACCTGGGTCAATCAGGTACAGCTCAGGCCTCCCGGTAAAACTCAAAGTAACAGCAATTCGAGATCCGTCCGGCTTCCACGCCGCACCGCTATTCATTCCATCTTTTGAGGACAGTACCTGGCGGCGTCCATTTGAAAGATTATGACGCTTGAGGACCGTTCCCTTTTTTCGAATTCCATTTGCATATACCCAGTCATATTGGGTGTAGGTGATGGACTTGCCGTCGGGAGCCCAGGACGGACTTAGTGAAATAGTCCTATCGTTACTCAACTGAATGAGATTTCTACCATCAGCATCGGTGATATAGATGTCCTTCGGTGGGCTCTTTGTTTTTTTCGCCGGCTGGCAGACCATCAGCACGCGACTCAAAAAAAGACCTCTTTCATCGGTGATTGTCTGGAGAATATCCTCGGACAACGTGTGTACAACCCGATAATACTGAGCCACGTTGAACTGATACCGAGTACCAAATACTTTTTTGCCTCCAGCCACATCATACAAAGTCGCGTCTAGGACCAATTTTCCATTCAGTACCTGATAAAATAGCCGCAAGTAGAAGCTAATGTTGGCCTTCTTACCGGATTCGAAGTCGATCGAGTTCGATGAAGAATCCAACGCGGCGTAAGTTCCTTTGGGGGCGAGCTCAAACAAGTTTAACCATTCAATGTCTGAAACTATTTCCGCCGCGACTTTCGGAGCAAGCGCAGAATCTCCTTTAGCGCCGGGAGACAGACGGAGCTCTCCAATCGCAATTTTGGCTTTGCGCACTTTAGCCCCGGCTATGGTGATGTCGATATCTGCCAATGCCGCGCTTGCGATTAGAAAACCTATTGCCAGAAACACACTTCGGATCATTTTTCCTCCGCTCGAAAGGTGACTGTGATTCCACCTTGGATCAACGATAGGTCTTCGGGAATCGGAAGCGGCTGAGCGTCATCGATCGCTTGCATTACCGCAGAATCAAAAAGCCTATCTAAAGAGCTCTGAACTATTTGCTTAGAGCGCACTCTTCCGGTGGGATAGAGCTCAATGTGGATGGTGCTCATCAGACCGCGATCGCGTTGGGATGGCATAATATAAAATCGTTCTTTGATCTTGGCCATGATAATGGCTGTGTATTGATCTTTTGGAGTGCCGATATTTCCTACCGCTGCGGTGCCTTTGGAAAGGATATTCCCCTTCAATTTGAGACGGCCCTGTTTCCCCTCGGCAGACAAAGCTTTTAACGCGGCTTCGCGTTTGGCTTCTTCTTCAATCTGTTTGAGCGCTTTTTTTCGTTCTTCTTCTTCTTTCTTCAGTTTCTTTAGTTTTTCTTCTTTTTCGGCTTTCTCTTTCTCAGCGAGCGCCTTTTTTTCCGCCTCGAGTGCCATGGTATCGTCTTTTTCTTCCGGAACGGGCTCGGGTCTTGCCGCGGGCTTTTCGACTTCTGGCAGTGAAGTATCCAAGGCTTCCAAATCTTTCACTGTAATATCGGGGAGACCGACTATGTCGACCTGAACGAAGTCTTGGTACACATCCTGTATGTGCGTTGCAGGAAAGAGTTTAATTCCCAACAGCTCCAACCCCTTCACGGTGAGCCAGCTCAAGGGAATCATCAAATGCAATATAACCGATGCGGTGAGCGCTTTGCGCGGTATGTAAAGATAGGGATTTTGGGCAGCATCGGAACTCATTGTGCTCCTGGGACTTCGCCTTCGGGTGGCAACGTAACCAAACCAATGCGATCTATTCCCGCCGATTTAATGGTAGCCATGGTCTTTGCGACCACGGCGTATGGCAGCTCTCCATCGGCTCGAATAAATACTTCCCGACGTTGCCCCGGCTTGAAATAGTCTTTCAATTGAGCCCTGAGCTGGGAGTATGGAATCTCTCGTTTATCGATAAAAATCCGCGTTTCCTTGGTGAGACTAAGGGTGAGAGGTTTGTCCGTTTTGGGAAGCGCCTTAGCGGACGCTCTCGGAAGCTGTAATGCAACCCCGCTCTCCATCATGGGTGTAGTGACCATGAAAATCACGAGCAGCACTAGCATCACATCCACAAGTGGCGTGATATTGATCTCGGCCAATGGGCCGTTTTGATCCCCCGAGCTTGGGCTCATCGCCATGGAAGGCTCCCTAGTTTGCTAAAAAATTTCTTTTAACGATATTGAGAAAATCACTCGAAAAATTATCCATCTGCGCTTTGAGCGCCCGGACCTGGTGCGTGTAATAGTTATAGGCCATCACCGCCGGAATGGCGGCCGCTAAACCAACTGCAGTCGCAATGAGCGCTTCGGAAATGGAGGGTGCTACCGTAGCAATACTTGCACCACCAGCGGCCCCGATGCTCTGGAACGCATTCATGATTCCCCAAACCGTTCCAAAAAGTCCGATGAAGGGTGCTGTGCTCCCGGTAGTAGCCAAAAACCCCAAAGAACTTTCCAGACGAATGGTTTCGCTGCGACTTGCCCGACTCACAGCCCGTTCCAAATTGGTAATCGACGATTCTGGCGGGGCTGTTCTCAAAACATCGGTCGGGCTTGCCCCGGGCGCCTGCTTTTGACGTTCACGCTCCATCAAGCGCTGCAGTTCGACGTATCCAGCCTGAAAAACTTTTGAGACAGAAGACCCAGAGTGTTTTTTTGCCTCCGCATAAATGTGGTCCATGCTCTTGCCGCTCCAGAAAGTTTCGAGAAAATTTTCTGTGTTGATTGCGCAGCGTTTTAACGTGGTCCATTTAAAAAAGATGAGCGCCCAGGTCACAATTGAGAACCCGATCAAAACCAGGAGCGTAAGCTGAACCACAGGTCCCGCATGGAACATGATGTCCACGGCATTCATCGATACGGGTTCGGCGGCGGTGTCTGCGGCATAGGCTAGATTCATCGATTAATAAGTGTAAGAGGATCACCTACTTGGGTCAAGGAACGCTGGATTGCGTCAAAACGTGACCAATGCGGCGCATTAGTGTAAGCCCCTTCTCTAATGAAAAACTCTCGCATTACAGTGGTAGGAGCGGGTCTCGCGGGAAGCGAAGCGGCCTGGCAAATTGCCCAGCAAGGCATAGAAGTCGATCTTTTTGAGATGCGCCCCGAAAAACAAACACCGGCTCACCAAACGGCAGGATTCGCTGAACTGGTTTGCAGTAATAGTTTTGGCTCCTTGGCTCCAGAGAGCGCTCCAGGGATTTTGAAATCTGAGCTGCGTACTCTAGGGGCATTTGTCTTGGGCATGGCGGAAAAACACCAGGTCCCTGCCGGGAACTCATTGGCAATTGATCGAGAGAGGTTTTCAGCGGAAATTACTCAAACTATTGAAAACCACCCTCGCATTCGTATTCAGCGCAGAGAATTGAAGGAAATTCCTCAAGATGGAATTACGGTCCTCGCAACTGGTCCCCTTACCTCGGAGGCACTGGCGCAAGCGATGACTGAAATCGCCGGGACAGGTTCGCTTTATTTTTACGATGCAATTTCCCCGATTGTTTCTGCGGACAGCCTAAACATGGATGTCCTTTTCAAAGCCAACAGGTATGAAAAGGGCGACACGGCAGACTTTCTCAATCTCCCTCTAAACAAAGAGCAATACGATTCATTCATCGATGACCTACTCACTGGGGAGGTTGTTGTGCCCCATGACTTTGAAGAAGAGAAATATTTCGAAGGGTGCATGCCCATAGAAGCCATAGCGGCACGAGGACGGCAGACTTTAGCATTCGGCCCAATGCGCCCGGTTGGGTTGATTGATCCTCGAACAAATAAGCGTTCCTATGCGGTAATTCAGCTCAGGACCGAGAACAAGTATTTCACCGCTTACAATCTAGTGGGTTTTCAAACAAAGTTAAAATATGGGGAACAGCTTCGAATTTTTCGCAAGCTCCCGGGTTTAGAAAACGCAGAGTTTTTGCGCCTTGGGTGTATGCACCGAAATACCTATCTAGATTCCCCTAGAGTTCTACTTCCTACTCTCCAGTTTAAAACCCGGCCGAATTTGTTCTTAGCAGGACAGCTGACCGGAACAGAGGGGTATTTGGAATCCTCGGCCACGGGCTGGTTGGCTGGCACGAACGCCGCCCGAATTGCCCTGGGTAAATCCCCTCTGCGGCTCTTCCCAGAGACCATGTTGGGCGCATTAACCACAGCGATTACCGATGAATCAAAGGTTTGCTTTCAGCCGATTAACTCGAATTTTGGCATCCTCCCGCCCTTAGAAACGCCGGTACGGGACAAAAAAGTTCGCAACGCCGCGTATGCGGCTCGGAGCGCTAATGCATTGCTTGGTGTTAGAACCCTTTTGGAGGATTGTGGATCAATCCCGGCGCAAACCCGCGTTGTTCCAGGGTCGCCCCTAGCGACACTGTAGGAGCGCCGGGGGTGTGGTTTTGAATTCCTTCTTCTTTTGAGGTGTTGATTGCCCCGCCCAAACCCGTGCTCGCAGGTTGCCGCGTTCCGACAGCCCCGCTCATTGCCATGCGGTCGGCTAGACTCATCTTCGGATTGAGATCGACCGGTTTGTTTCGAATATATACTTTTGCTTGGGCGGCAGCGGAAGCAATCGCCGCCTGACCCAGCTCCTGGGTCTTTGTGATCAACTCGTCGGTGGCCTCTTTCATCATTTTGGAGTTAGAAGCCGGCGGCGTAGAAATTTGAGATGCTATTTTCTCGTCGATCGGTTCATCTTTTGCGGTGTGTGCCTCGAAGGATTTATTTGCTTCAGAAACAGCTTTGTCTGCCGCGGCGTTGAGAGATTTCAGCGCCTCGTCCGTGCGTTTTTGTTGTTCCTTCGCTGGCTGCTCAAAAGCTTTTTGCAATTGTTCCCGCTTGGATTCGTATTTTGTTTCCCCGCCTCCACCGTTACCCTGACCACCGCCCATCATTTGCATCATCATCATCATTTGCGGGTCCATGCCCATCATCTGCCCCATCATCATGTTGTTGAGATGCTGCTCGGCCAGCACGGGCCGCGACACAGCACTCCCTAATAGAACTAGGCCGCAAAAAACTCGAAATTTGGAACGCATAGAGGTTCTCCCCACCCAGACTAGAATGCATTCCACCTGCCAGCCCAGTCCGTGCCTGAGTAGCCTGGAAACACTGTGAATACGGTAGGCAGTTTGGGCGAAAAACCCAGATTCCAGCCAGGCCTAGGCTGGGAAACCCCCTGTCTGGCATCCACTCAGCAGGCCAAATCTCAGACGTTTGCATAAGGACTGATCAGCCTTAACTATTTGTATTTATTATTGTTTACCATGGTGGCGCCGCGTTCATTTCCCTCTACATTCGAGCCCCGGTTTTGCCGATAAGTACGCACGAGGCATTATGGAAACGTTTCAGCTACTAAAGCGACTATGGCTCTTGGTGCCCGTGCTCATGGCTTTGCTCGCTACCCACGCAGCCGGGGAACCCAAGCTGGCCTACCCTGCTGGTTCTGAGATTTCGATCGTCTTGGAAAAAAACCGGTTTTACCCGTCTGAAATCCGATTGCAGAGCGGTCTTGCGAGCACCCTGGTTTTTTCCACCGTGAACAAAAAACCGGCTGCGTTAGTCATCGAACCCACAGAAGCCACACTGCAAATGGCTAACCGCAAACCACAGTCCGAAAACGAATTGAATCGTGAACTTTCAAATGAACATGTCACCGCAATCTCCTTCGAGCCCTTGAAAGGGAAGTACCTATTTCATGACGCTCTTGGGGAGGCGCACGGTGTAATCATCGTAGAATAAAAGGAAGCCCATGTCCGTCTTCGAAACATCTGTTCAGGTATTTCTGAAACCCGTGCTGCCCTTTCTGCAGGATGACTCTGTTTCAGAAATCATGATCAATGGACCTGACATGATCTTCATAGAGCGGGGTGGTTTCGTAACCAAAACAGACGTTAAGTTCGAAGATGCCAATGCGCTCATGGCCGCTGTTCGTAATATCGCACAGTTCGTTGGCCGCCCTATTGATGACGAACACCCCTTTCTGGACGCACGCCTACCAGACGGCTCGCGCATCCACGCCGTCATTCCTCCGATTGCACGCAATGGAACCACAGTAGCGATCCGAAAGTTTTCAAAAACAAAAATGCAATTAAAAGATCTCATTGCCAAAGGAGCTTTGACTCCGGAGGCGGCACGTTTCTTAGATGTATGCCTTTACTTGAAAAAGAACATCATCGTATCCGGTGGGACCGGCTCCGGAAAAACCACGATCCTTGGCATTCTAGCGAGCCGATGCCAACCCGACCAGCGCATCGTGATCCTGGAAGACTCTGCCGAACTCAAAGTACACAACCAGCATGTCGTATTCTTTGAAGCTCGCCCTGCAGACGAGTTTGGGAAGGGCGAAGTCACTCTGCGCGATCTTGTAAAGTCTTCGCTGCGACTGCGCCCAGACCGAGTCATCCTAGGCGAAGTCCGAGGTGGCGAGGCACTGGACCTAATCAGCTCAATGAATACTGGACACTCAGGATCCATGGGCACCGTCCACTCGAACAACCCAAAAGAATGCCTGACTCGCCTAGAAACGCTCGCCCTGATGAATGACACCGAAGTTCCTGTTCAAGCCATTCGAGCCCAAGTCGCATCGGCGATAAATATAGTCATTCAACTTTCTCGCATTGCTGATGGGTCTCGAAAGGTGACCCACATTTCAGAAGGTTTGGGAATGGACCTTCAAGGCAACTACCAAGTGAATGACATTTTTACGTTTGAACAGGTGGGACGCGCGCAGGATGGCAAAATCCTCGGAAGTTTAAATCCAACCGGAAACCTGCCCAGTTTCATGCGTGAAATCGAAGTCAATCACCTCCCTTTTCCAAGGGAAATGTTTAAGCCTAAACCCACAAAAAAACAGGAAGACGCAGCCTGAAGTTACTTTTGTTGTTCCTGCATGAGTTCGCGAAAGTCGGAAAGCTCTCTCAACAAGAGATCCAAATCCGCGGCGGACTCGGTTCGATGCACCAGAGTTTTGTCTGTACTTTTATCCACCGTCAAAATGCCGCGGTTCTCAAAATACAACAAAGCATTGGAATAATTTACGTGAGACAGACTCTCTGGAAAAAAAACGTCGCCCTGCTGCTGGCGCAATTCCACCGAGCGAAAAACCTTTGTGAGCAGGACCTTTTTCTCCCAGGTTCCTTCTGGCGACTGTCGAACAAAATCTCCAAATCCCCAATAACTCTCTATTAACTCGCCCGTCACTCTAGAAAAAACAGAAAGATCGGATAAAGCCGGAAACGACTTCGCCAAGTTGTTAGCGAGAGAATTCGCATCAGAAACAGCAGCATCAAAATCTCCCAAGAAAAAACCTGCGCAATGTTCCAGCTCAGCCAAGAACTCAGCTCGAGGATTAAAGAAAAATTCAAATTTCAAAATATCACGAAGCAGTAAAGCCTGTGTTTTGATCGACTCGATTAAATTGGTTTCTCCACCGGTGTGCTTTGAAAGAGCACGATAGTAAGCCAACAGGAGTATCCCGGGAAGAACCAAGCAATGACTTGCGTTGTTCTTGTAAAAATTAAGGACTGTACGCTTGCGACTATCACAAACATACCGCCGTGGGACATTTTCGATCTCCAGCAACACACCTGATTTCTTCAGGCGCCTCAAGGTCTGCTCGATCCCTCTGCGGACTCCGTCGTCACCAGCTACGCTCAATTCCATTCCTGCATGGCGAGTGTAATCAGCCAATAGCCGCCCACAACGTAATATTTCTTCGACGGAAAGCAGTGGGTTTCGATGGCAGAGCAGGACCGTCGACACCAGAGACTTTGGCGTGATCGGTGTGACGTCACAGATGCTCTTGCAAACTTGAAACGCAGTCTTTTGGAGGCGCCTTCGATCGTCAGTTTCTGGAGGCTGGTAGAGATCTCTAACAAAAATGGGTCTGGCCAACCGAACATAGACTTTTCCAAAACGCTTTTGGACGATTTTTCTCGACTTGATGAGCTCTATGGCGCTTTCGGAAACCTTTTGCCCCCCACCCAGCTCTTTGGAATAAGAGCCCTGCTCCGGCACTTCGTCATAGCAGATTGATACCGGTATGAGCGCGACATCTTCGCACACATGATTTGGGTAGGCTTCCATGACCATTTTGAGCATGCCATAGGCGGGTGCGAGCATCTTTCCAGAACGGCTTCGAGTGCCCTCGATAAAAAACTTCACGTTGTACCGGTGCAGAAGCAGTGTCTGCACATACTTAGTAATTACCGCCTGATAAAGAGGATCATCTCGAAAAGTACGCCGAATGAAAAATGCTCCGCCCATCCTGAGAAAACGTCCCACGGGCCAAAACGAGAGATTTATGCCCGCGGCAATGTGGGGTGTGACCATTTCGTGCCTAAAAAGCAGGTAAGGAATCACAAGATAGTCCAAATGGCTTCGATGGCAGGGAATAAAAACCACGGGTTTGGTTTTTAATATTTCTCGAACTCCGGCCCATTCTTTTTCTTTTTCGTTGATGCCGTCAAAGACCTTCGAAAACAACCAAGTGAGAAAGACGTACATCACTTCGATAAAACGAAATCGGTAGTCTGCGGCGATCTCCGTGAGATCCTGATACGCTCGAGACATGAGCTTGCGTCTGTCGATATTGAGTTCCTGGGACAGCTTGGTGATCAGTTCTTGAATCTCGGGATCTCGAAGGACTGTCTCTTTGATTAAGCTCGGAGAATGGTAGCGTGGCCCCAATAAAACCCGCACTTCTTGCTGCACGCGGACTAATATTTTGCGACGTGTGCTTTTTGCCGCTCGCATGGTTTCGTTTTCGTCGTAACCCTCAATTTTTTCTAGTGGCTCTTTTGCGGAAAGAGGCAGGAACCCCAGAGCGCTTACTTTAGAATCCGTTCTACGCCGAATTAAAAACCAAATTTTACCCAGAGTATTCGGACGCGAACCCAAACCAAATAGAAACTCGCTTGGGCTCCTCACCCCTCCGCGCCCGTGGCGTTTCCACAAAATAAAAACGGGCACAATTGAATAGCCAGCCAGGTCGCCCGCAGCTCCAGCTCGAGCATAAATGTCCGATAGGAGTGCTTCGGTAGGGGTTGGGACCGAGAGTTTTTTCCGTTCTCTTCCCGACAAACAAATAAGGCGAGGTACTTTATCGGTGCTCGTAAACAGGTCAGCATATTGAACTCGGCCCAGAAGGTATTGAAACAGCGCCGCCGGAAACGAAAAAAGCAAGATACGCTTTCGATTTACAATAGAGACTGCGCCCAATCCTTGGCTTCGGCACCAGCTGGAGAGTATGAACCAGTCGATCAGGCCCCCGTCGACCATGGCGAAAATGAGCCGGCTGCTTTGGACTTTTTCTTTGAGTTCCTCTAGCGGAAAATCAAATTCGAAACGCACAAAAAGCGTCTCGGCAATCCATTGCCAGAGCCGGTCTACCCGAGAATAGATTCCGTTGTATAAGTTGCCCAAGATGGCGAGAAATCTACGGTTTTAACGATTTTTTTGCAATTAGAAACCCACCTACTTGGCGGTGGCTGTTTCCCGCGCTGCCGAGGACATGTCTTCTTGGCTGACCTTCTCATGAAGGCCTACTTGAGGAAATTGGGCCCGCATAACGCCTTCGAGATAAACAAGCAGGGCCTTACCGGACTGAGCTTGGGACTGGAGTTTGGCGCGGTTCATTTTTGCCCAGGCCTGGCGTTCAGAAGTGATGTTGGTCCCAACCAGGTTCCACTCCCCCGAGGACATCCAATATTCAAACTGAATCTCCTTGAGCTTGTCCAAATGAAGCAGGACGGTGCCGTTATACTTCCCGACAATGCGGTAAAAGCCCTTATTCTGCCTGGCCACACTGACGATCGGCCGAGTTTCTAGGCGAACCTGGGGAAACTCCGATTTGATGTGGTTGATGATGTTTTCGACAAAAAAGTAGCTCGTACGGTGGAACAGATCGGCGATTTTCCGTTCTTCTGACAAAAGGTAATAGGAGAAAGGGTTCGGCTCATGAGGAAACTCTTTTTCGAGCGTCGTAATATGCGAAATCGCACCCGGGATATCTTCCGCAGGTCCAGTCAAAAGCCGAATGGCCTTGGTCAAAAGCGCGCGTTTTTCAGTGCGTACGCTTGCATTTTTATACCCCTCAAGAGCGGCCTGAACCGCATCCTTGTAGAGCTTAGCGTTTTCAAAAGTGGTGGCCGCTTCAGAGAATCTGCCGATTTTCATGTAGAGCTTGCCAAGCTCAGGCGCCTTTGCCCGTTTTTTATATATACTCTCCAAAGCTGCAACAGCTTTTAGGCCGACTTCGTCTTTGGAGTCCTCGTCGACCAGCCGCATCAAATCTTCGGGAATCGCGAGCGGGTTGAGCAGGTATTCGGAATCGGCCTTAGTCAGGCGACTCGCACGGGAAGTACCGGCTTTTGTTTGAGGCGCAGGAACAACAAAACCGTCCGAATCCCCGTCGTCTAGATACCAAAAAAGACCCAGCCCCAACAACAACAGTGCCGCTCCGATGGCGAGGACTTGAGGACGAGGGCCTTTTGGGCGAAAAAATACAGCTTCACTTGCCGAGAACACCGGTTCCAATCGTGCGATCGGGGGGCGCTCACCACCCGTACTCCTCGGCGAATCGCCGGCGGGTGATTCTAGCGGTGTTTCAGACTGAGGTGCCTTGGGCGCGGTTAGATAGGGCTGAAAAAAGGCAACGTGGTCCAGTCGCTGCCACTCGGACAAGCCCTCGTACCAGACCAAAGTCTCGGCGGTCGCCTCCTCCGAAAGGATTTTAGAGCGCACCTCGTCTTCCGAAAACGGTCCTGTTTGTTCTCCACCTATCCCCAGGAAAAATCGCCGTTCGGATGACATGGGGATCATTATAGCATCTGAGAGGGCGGAAAAAACTACCGGCTCAACATGCCGCGTCCAAACACTCGATCGCGTGCTGTTTCGAGTTGTTTGCGGCGGTATTCTTCATGATTGCTCTTGCCGAAAATGCTATCGGCATAGGCTTTTACGTCCATGATTTGAATCTCGTAAGGGAAAAAAACATGCGAGTACTGAGGGGGAGCCTCTTGATTGAACGCCTCGGCTAAGACCTGAGAACCGCCGTGTAAGTTTTCCAAGGGCCCTTTGAGCTTTGTGTACATTTGCCACAGCGGGTTTTTAACTTTGACCAGCTCTCGACACGTGAACTGAATTGCGCGGTAGTGTTCACTGGTATGGGGATTAATCAAGCTCCGCCCGAGGCGACTAAAACCTATCCGGCTCTCCAAGCGTTTAATCATTTTTTCGATATACGGTGCGGACTCGCCGCTTTTGCGAATGTGCGCGTGGATTCTATCTATTTCAAATTGAAGGCGGCCGAGATCGAAAAGACGATTGCGAGATCGTCCCGGTCGGATATTGGGAACACTGATAATATTTTTTTCCAACAAGAGCCGAACTGCTCGAATTGCATCGTACTTTGTTTCGGTGACGAGGCGAAATCCGATGCGATCGTAAATTTCTTCGACCAGATTATTGGACTTGTGCAAGAGCTTTACAATTTCACGCTCGCGATCTTTTCGATCTTTTTTCTTGAAGTATAACAATTTAATGCGGTCGCTATTTTCCGAGCCCCCTAAATAGGTGGCCCCGCTGGCACTGTCGGTATAAAGGTAGTCGTCCAAGCGACCTAAAACCTGGTTTTGGGCTTGGTCAAAAAAATGAAGTCGTGGGTCGTGTGCCACGTGAATGAGAATGTGCATCACCCGCAAGATTGCACAGCTAAACAGCTGATCGGGTCCGCCAGCACGATCGGATGCCAAGAGCAGTAGCCTACGGACATCTCCGATGATTTTGCGACTGCGCAGGTGCTCTGGGACTTTGGGGTACTCAGCGTCAGCCAAGGACTTTTCCATAAAGGCGATAGACTCATCGAAGAACTTCCAAATCAAATCAATGTCTGCCGGGTCGTTGGGGTCGTACCCGTAGGCCTTGATGAAACTGGTCGCTTCTTCCATGGACCGCAATTCAAGACGGGGAACATCGAGAATTGAGGTTCCCTCTAAAACCAGCTTGAAAATAGGCCAAGGAAAGGCGAACTTCTCGCTTACCGCACTTGGGTCATTCACGCGGCCACGATAACACAAGAATGGCCCTTCGGTAACAGTCCGGAGAGGTGGCAGAGTGGTTGAACGCGGCGGTCTTGAAAACCGTTAATGTCGCAAGACATTCGGGGGTTCGAATCCCCCCCTCTCCGCCAGATAACTATTAATGATTAATCCTTAAGGATTAATCATTAATCCTAAAATCACAGATTTTTACGATTCTTTTCTAGCCAGCCAATTAACCCTGAAAGCATCTTTCCAATTGTTTCGAGAAGCTGATAGTGAGGGGTTAAATCCTCAGTTGTAAGCTTTAGTTCCCGTAATAAATCCAAAACGGCAACGCATTCAAATGCCGACCCTCTTGCGACTCTCAAAAAATTGGTCTTATCTTTCGTGGGGTAACGTGAACTTCCCTCTGCGATGTTTAGCGAAATTGATTGATACGCTCGCCTGAGCTGGTCTCTTAGAGATGCAGAGGCGTCCCTTGGTAGTTTCGCACAAAGCTCGTAAGCCTTACCTGCAAAACTTACCGAGTTTCCGTACACCGCCCACTTCTGAAACTCAAACCGAACAGATTCCGTACTTACTTACAAATTTTCCTGCACAAACCCTCCTAAAACAGTAGGGAATGCTGCCCGCCATTCACGCTAAAGCGGCGTGCGCTTTTCGATGGAGTGTATGGACCCTGATAAAGTGCACTCTAGTTCCACAAGCACCTTGAAAAGTGGGCGCAACTGCGATTCTTCAAAAAACATTTCCTCAAGAAGCAGGTCCAAGGTAACTGCACACTCGGTCAATGCGCCCTTGGCTGATAACAAATGCTTTTGGTTTAATTTTTTTTCGTCCGAGGCACGTACTGCAGAGACATTAAGGACTAGAGATTGGCTGGAACGCCTCAGCGAATTCGTGAGGTGCGTCGTTCCTTCTGCGGGCAACGCCAAACACAGCAACCCCACTTCCTTGTAGAACTCAACCGCCCGCGCATACATGGACGATTTTCGAAACCTAAACAGTCTGAATTCCGTACCCTGAAAAACCTGGCTCCGCATGCTCTCTCCTTCTGGTAGCTGGAGATTGCAGTGCGGATGCCAAGATCTATCCCAAAGACGCCCGTTTTCGGTCTTCTTCTTCTGCCTTTAGAGCGGGGAGAATTCTCTTTCGGCTCATCTCCACCATCACAAAGCCGTACAAACACCAGCTCAACAACGCCATCAGCGCAAACACAAATGCGTCAGTCGTGTTTCGAAAGTGAGCAGTGATGATTTTATTCATGGGATCCTCCTTTTACCTCATTCGAGGTAAACAGTTTTATTCCAGCAGAAATTATTCCTAGAACGAGTAGTTTTTTGGCCGAGTCAATTTCGTCTTCAAAAAAATGAAAAACGCTGCTCATCAGAGGTGGTCTTTGTGTGCTGCGTCCGGTTTTCTTTTGAGGACTATGGGAAAACGCTCTCGAAGCCACAAGCCCAGTGGCTAGTGCTGTACCAACAGCGGTAAACGGAAATTTTGTTGTTTGATAGACGGGGTTCAACTGACGAATGGTCGTCCCCGCTTCTTTAAACTTGCGCTTCACCTGCTTTTCTATGTTTTGGATGTTTTCTGTCAGGTTGTCTTTGGCCGATTCGATTTCATCTCGAATGGTTTCTTTTTCATCTTTCTTGGAAAATTGCATGTAAAGTCCTCTCATTTCTTGGTTTGGCGTTAAGTTTCAAAACAATAAAGAACCCAGTCCCCACCGCGACGAAAACCAAAGAGCAAAGGCCGTAGGCAACCCAAAACTCAAAACCCGAAGTGATGAGAAGTTGGCTGATTGCCAAAGCAAGTAGTCCCACTCCGTAGAATGAGAAAACTAAGCCCATAGCACCTAGGGTGAGTAGCCGTTTTCCCTGCAACCACTCTTCTCGGAACTCGGTTTTTGCGAGCAGAATTTCCCGGCGAAGAATTGTTTGTGCGTCATCAACAATTTCCCTGACGAGCGCAGCCAAACTTTGGTCTTCATTGGGGCGGAGCTGGGTTCTCATGGTTTACCTACGCGCGATAAGCAATCCGGCCAGCAACCCGGCTCCAAACCCTGCCAGCAAGGACTGACCTGGGTGGCGCCGAATCCACGTACGACTTTCATCAACGGCCATCTGCCCATATTCCTGGGCCGTTTCCATGGCGTTTTCTGCTTCATCTCGAATATTGCGCACTACGCGACCAGCGGATTTTTCAGTTTTGTCGATCAATTTTTCGGTGTTTTGCATTGTGTATCTCCTTTGTGAAGCACGCTAATGCAGGTAACGTGCCGCTATTGACGGGCCTGAAAGAGGGCTGCTGATGAAGTAAACCGCAACAAAATCTAGCCGTGCCGAATCGAAGTGCTACATTTGACTAATGTTGACGTCGCTTGCGGGGCGCGCTACCTAGGTTTGGTTGAATGCACCGACGACAAAATGGCGAGTATATTTGAGTGGGGGGGCCTGTTCCTTCTTTATCTTTATCGTCGCGGTCGCCCCTCTAATTGCCCACCCCTTTTTTCGAGGTGACATCGAAATTTTTTTCAGGGCGCTGCAGGCCTCCTTTGAAGGCAGCCCAGTGTACTTTCAACCCAACGGCTCTGAGCACACTAAGCCGCCACTGGCTACGCTGCTGTTTCTGCCATTTTACTTTTGGCCGCGTCCGTTCTTTTACGCATTTTGGGATCTGCTCAACGTGATTGCTTTGCCTATTTTAATTTGGCGTCTGTTGCCTAGTGGCCGAAAGTGGCGTTTTGCATTGGCGAGTGTTTTCTTTGTACTAGGACCTTGGATTCGAGAGCTGGCCTACGGACAATACAATCTCATTACTTTTCTTGTGTTGCTTTTGACGCCATTGAGCCGCTCGTGGTTGCAGGGGCCAATGGTTGTGGGAGCGGTTTTGCTCAAACCGACCAATGTGATTTTTTTGCCCTGGGTTTATGCAGCCTCGGATCGCAAACACTGGGCTGGCCTTAGTTTTTCATGTTTTGCGACTTTAGCGGGGCTTTCAATGGTGTACGCCCTAGTTTTTGGTGGGGATGCTTTTATGGATCATCACCGACAGTACCTCCAGTTTGCTCCGTTGATGCACCTGGCTAACATTGAGAAGCCGGAGAACTTCGGACTTTGTCGTCTATTGGTGAGCTGGATTCCCTCACTGAAAAACGTGAGTGCGTATTTCTTTTTATTGGGAACGATTGTCTCTTTCGCGCTCTGTACTCGTTGGCGAAATGCCCCTTTCGTTCTGCCCTTAATTGGAATCCTGGTTGTTTTGACCTCTCCCATGGTGTGGTTTCAGAACTATGTTTTGATGCTACCGGCAGCGATGTACCTCCTGGATGCGGCGTTACGCGCTCCGAGAACTTTGAATGTCGCTTGGCTGGGCCTCAGCGCTGTGTTTCTTGGAACTCAATTGTATAACCCTACTTTATTGGGCCTGGATCAGTTTCAGGCACTTAGGACGATTTCCCCACCAGTATGCGCAGGCTTTGCGGCTATGGCTGCAGTGTGGTGGGTCGCAACCAGAAGAACTTTTGAGTTCGTTTGACCGTCGGTTATCATTAGGTCAAATGCTCCCTTTCATTCACCTACTTTCACTGTTTTTGTGGTTGGTTTTTTATTCGAGCTCTGAGGCACAAGAGCCAAGGTGTTTTGAAAACCTCGGTAAAAACTCTTTGTCCAGCGGGGACATCGCTGCCACAACGCCTGTTTTGGTCAAGGTGCCTATGCCCCGATCGGGTCAAAATGAGATATCTGCGCTGTTTTACACTGGTCCAGATATTGATTTTTCAAAGGCCCCTGAGCTCGAAGATCAGGATGCTGCATTTGTATTTTCACTTTTTGAGTTGGGGCACCTGCGCCTCATTCAAAACGGGCCTGTGAAAGCCATTGTGAGCCTCCAAGGGTTGGGGCATGTTGACCTGGCCCGCGTGCTGCCGCCGGGCGCAAAAATATTGGGTGGTACGCGATTCGAACGAGAGAACGGAAAAATTCAAAACCTGCGCAACTCCTTGTACTTTGGGCAGCAAGATGGCATGGCTGTGCACCAAAAGTATTTTAATTTTGAAATTCAAACAGAACAAAAATAGACGAACATTTCGTGGGTGTTACTTGCTGGCTTTCGTGAGGGTTCTCCCTAAGAACTGAATAGTCCCTCTCTCTGCGTCTAGTCCTGACTTCAAATAAAGCGCAAAAGCAGCAACCAAAATCAAAAAGCAAACACCGGCGATGAAATGCTTCTTAATGGGAAATGCGTTTGCCACCTGAGATTTTTTGCCATTTATCATGGCTAAATATAGACCATCGCGGTGTTGGTATAAATGGACCGCCAATCCCAGCACATGCGCAACCACAACCAAAAGAAAACCGTAGGCGAGGAGTTCATGTACTTCCTCAAACGCTTCCTTTTGCCCAGCACCCATTAAATAACCTGTGGCGGCAAGTGCTAGGGCAAACCCCAACATCGCCAAGGTGCCCCAGCTCGACGCGGGATTGTGCCCGGTCCAACTCTGTCTTTTGGCGCGAACGACTCCCTGAAAGTAGTTGAATAACTCGCGAGGGTGGAGAACGAACGACGAAAAACGCGCGTATCTGGTACCCACCACGCCCCATAAAAGGCGCAAAGACACTACAAAACCGAGCAGTAAACCGGCCGCCATATGGTAAGTAAAAAAAGGGGTTTCGTCGTCGGTCAGGTTCGCAACTAAAAAAGCAAATAGAAAAAGCCCCGCAAACAACCAATGAAAAATTCGAGTCGGAATGTCATAGACGAGGTGCTTTTTCATGTGGGCCCTTTTCTTGATGCCGATACGATTTTAGTTGCGATCGTAGGCCATCACAAGAAATTGATCGCTTTGGCATCAGGAAACCAGGTTAATAGTCGATGCCAGCGAAATCAGAATCAATCACAGGATACATAACCAGCATTGGGAGTACGTCTTGCGACGGGGCATGCGGCGGCGCCGCTAAATTGCAAAGAGGATTCATTGCCACGAAGCTGAATTTGAGCTTCATCAATTTGCGCCTGAGAAGGATTGGTAAAACTGATCAAGCCGGCGGACTGGTTTCCCAAACCCGAATAGACAAGTCGTCCCATCCCCGCATTAGACGTTATTTTAATCGCGTTGTGATTGCCTGCTACGAGGACACACAGACCTCCTATCTTCGAACTCTGGCTATCGATTGAAATGGCATAGCTCTGTTGATTTCCTGTGAGCTTAATAATGAAACCTTGAGATTCGTTTAACTGTTTTGTCCCATTTCCATTTAGGAGCACCCATTTCTTGTCCGTCGACTCACAGGAGTCTTCGCCACAACATGCCTTAAGGTCTTCGCTGCTGGGAACGTCTGTTCCCTTTGGCTTAGAGGTCTGTGGCTGTGTTTTTTGTTCCAATACGGTTCCTCTTAAAATTGAGCGTGGATGCCAGCTCCAAGAGCGTGATCGGTCATCATTAGGCCCGCAGCCCATGACCAAACCGGCGAGTACATCAGCGAAACCTCAAACTCTAATGGGCTCTCAATCGTTCCGCTTTGGCCTGGGCGCCAAGTTAGATCAACATCGCTGAAAATGGTTTTAGTCCATTGAAAGCGTTTCTCTATGTCGAATCGAAACTGCCCTTTGTGATCGACTAAAGCCTGCGTCTCAATGAGAAATGGAAGCATGTAGCTCAGGCCTATTACCGCTCTCGGGCTCTCATTGAAGTACGTTGCTCCCCCGACGATATTAAAAAACTGATTGAACCACTTTCTGTAAAAGAGATCCCCTTCGACTTCCCATGGCTCTTTGAATGAAAAATTTCTGCCTTCTGAGTTTCTGGATTCGACGCGTGCTTCGAGTTGATTCCAAGTTTGCGAGATGCGCAGATAAGCTTGAGCGTGATTGGTTGCGGCTTCCGTCATGGCATAAAAGTACGTGTGATCATGGTTGTGCGGGTCGTGGTGCTGAAGGTGGGCTATTTCAGACCGTGGCGTGTAGCTCAAATACTTCACGATCCGCCCCATGCCGTTCTTCATGTGGTACAGATTGTGACAGTGGAGCATCCACTCTCCGGGCTCGTTCGCTAAAAACTCTATGGTTCTTCTTCCGTGCGGCGGAACATCTACGGTGTGTTTCAATGGAGAGTGCGTTCCATTCTTGTTTAACACCCGGAAAAAGTGGCCGTGCAAATGCATCGGGTGATGCATCATCGTCCCATTTACGAAAGTGAAACGAATAACTTCGCCTTCATTGATGGATATATTTCTATCCTGACTAATCGTTTTCCCGTTGATATGCCAAACGTAGCGCTCCATATCGCCGGTGAGATTGAGAGTTAAGTCAGTAACCTTGGCACTTTGGGGAAGCTCGGTGTTCTTCTGAGCTCTCAGATCATCCACCGTTAAAGTACTGACGATGGGTCCAGAACCCTTCTCGGGCATGATGTGCCCCTCATGCCCCCCATGTCCCTCATGGCCGCTATGGGCGCCATGGTCCATGGTGGCGTACATGTCGGGAGGAAGTTTAACCGGAGCCGGAACCTTCTCTCCGATCCCAATCCAACCGGATGCTGTTCCGGTTCCGTCTTGAGCCATTATCTTTAGCTCGTAGTTTTTGTGCTCTGGAATTTGAAAGAGTAGATCGTAGGTTTCGGCCATTCCCATCAGAAGTTCTTTCGCATTGGTAGGCGCGACATCCACTCCATCCGCAGAAACGACTTTCATCGGAGTTTTGCCCAAAGTTACATGGAAATAGGTCGAGGCAGCGGCGTTGATAATTCTGATTCGTATCTTTTCTCCCGGGAGAGCCGTGAGAAGCTGCGAGTCTTTTTTGCCATTGATAAGAAATGCGTCGTAACCAACGTCGGAGTAGTCCATGCCGCCCATTCGGGTCCACTCATTGTAGAGAAAGTTTCCGAGCGAACCCGCCTGAATCCCTCCCAGCCAGGATCGCATAGTTCCTTTTTTATAAAGGTAATAGTCCCCATCCTTCCGCAAGTTTTTCAGGATAGAATCGGCATTCTCGTCCGACCAATCACTAAGCACCGTGACGACCTCTTTATCGTAGGGAAATGGTTTTACTTTTGGATGGATAATGAACGCACCATAGACGCCCTTCTGCTCCTGTACGTTTGTGTGAGAGTGATACCAATAGGTGCCCGACTGCCTGATTCTAAACTTGAAGGTCAGACTCTCTCCATTACGAATGGTAGGTGTCGTCACGTAGGGAACGCCGTCCATTTCGGGGGGCAATAAAATTCCATGCCAGTGAATGGAGAGTTCCTGATTGGGAACTTCATTCTTTACCAGGATCTCCGCGTCATCTCCTTCGGTAAATTCCAAAGTAGGAGCTGGGATCTGATCGTTAATGGCGATCGCGAAGTCGACGGTTTCTTTTCCGCTTAGATTCACCTCTTTCTTCCGTGCGGTGAGCTCGTAGTGGACCGTCTTAGCTTCGACCGCGGGAGCAAACCCCCAAATGAAGAGCAAGAGAAGAAGCCGTTTCATAACCTAACCCTTCGGAGCCTAAGAGCATTTGCGATAACCGATACGGAACTAAGGCTCATGGCGGCGCTTGCAAACATGGGACTTAATAGAATTCCCAAGTGCGGATAGAGAATCCCGGCCGCAACCGGCACTCCGAGCGCGTTGTAAATGAAGGCGAAGAACAGGTTCTGTCGAATGTTTCGCATGGTCGCCCGACTCAGGTTTCTCGCCTGTAGGATGCCCCTCAAGTCACCTTTCAAAAGGGTGATTCCGGCGCTTTGCATAGCGACATCTGTTCCCTGACCCATTGCCACGCCAACGTTAGCTTGTGCGAGTGCCGCGGCATCGTTCACTCCATCCCCGGCCATCGCAACGATGTTACCTTTGCTTTGGAGTTCTTTGACCACTGCAATTTTTTGCTCTGGTAGCACACCTGCATGAACCTGGGTGATACCAAGCTTGCGTGCGACCGCTTCCGCAGTACTCTTGTGATCCCCCGTCAGCATCACAACCCCAATTCCTGCTTCCTTTAGCTTTGCGATCGCATCTGCAGTGGTAGACTTAATCGGGTCTGCGACAGCGACAATTCCTGCGGGCTTATTGTTGATGGCTACCAACATGACCGTTCTGCCGTTCTGACTTTCCGAGTCAGCTCGCCCCAAAAGGGGATTCGGATCGACTCCTAGCTTTTCAAGTAGCTTCTGATTACCCACCGCCACGTCGTTACTTCCTACGCGGCCTCGGATCCCCATGCCGGTGAATGATTCGAAGTTCTCCGTACTCAGGGTAAGGTCTGCGCCTCTCTCCTTTGCCCCTTCGACGATGGCGGCGGCCAAGGGGTGCTCACTCGCCTTTTCGACAATTGCGATGAGGCCAAGCATTTCCCTCTCATCGACACCAGGTAATGAAAAATACGAAAGGAGCTTTGGTTTCCCTTCCGTCAGAGTACCCGTCTTATCGACCACAAGTACGGTTACCTTTTCCATGGTTTCGAGAACCTCAGCATTCTTAATGAGAACTCCGTTTTGGGCACCTCTACCTGTTCCCACCATGATTGACATTGGAGTCGCAAGTCCCAATGCACAAGGACAAGCTATGATGAGCACCGCCACCGCATTCACAAAGGCGTATGACATCACTGGTTCCGGCCCCCAGACTCCCCAAGCAATCGCCGTCACAACCGCGATCCCGATTACGGCGGGAACGAAGTAAGAGGCGACCACGTCGGCTAAGCGCTGTATAGGAGCTCGACTTCGCTGGGCTTCGCTTACCAGCCTTACAATCTGTGAAAGAACCATTTCCGAACCCACCCTCTGGGCTACCATAAGTAGGCTGCCGGTTCCGTTCACTGTGCCGCCGATAACGCAATCTCCTTTTGCTTTTTCCACGGGAATAGACTCACCTGTAATCATGGATTCATCGACCGAACTGTTCCCCTCAAGGATCTGTCCATCTACAGGAACCTTTTCCCCCGGCCGAACTCTCAGGTGATCCTCGGGCTGAATGTGGCGAAGGTCGATGTCCACTTCCGATCCGTCGGCGTTCACTTTGCGCGCGAACTTTGGGGCCAAACCCAACAGCGTTTTGATGGCACCGCTGGTCTGGGCCCGGGCCTTCAGTTCCAGAACCTGACCGAAAATAACAAGCGTAACGATGACGGCAGCGGCTTCAAAATAGACACCCACCAAACCCGTATGGGGATTTTGAAAAGACGGAGGAAAAATCTCGGGGAATGCAGAGGCAATAACACTGTAGAAATAGGCAACTCCAGCACCCAAAGCGATGAGCGAGAACATATTCAGATTCATACTCTTGAAAGATTCATACCCGCGTACGAAGAGAGGTGCTCCTGCCCAGATAACAACCGGTGTAGCAAGAAGAAGTTGAACTCCGTTCCAGTAGGCAGCGCTAAACCAGCCGTGCACGCCAGGAGAGGGGAACATCTCGCTCATCGTAAGAATGAAAAGCGGTAATGTGAACAGAGTTGCGAATTTAAGTCTCCTCGACATGTCTACAAGTTCAGGATTCGGTCCCTCCTCGCGTGAGGTTTCGACGGACTCCAACGCCATTCCGCACTTTGGACAACTTCCTGGTCCTTTTTGGCGGATCTCCGGATGCATCGGGCATGTGTAAATGGAGTCGTTCGGCCCTTCCAAATTTTTCTCTGCCACGGTCGCCTTGTTCGCGTACTTCTCCGGGTTGGCGCGAAACTTCGCAAGGCAATGTGCGGAACAGAAGTGAAACGTTTCCTTCCCATGAACATGCTGGTAGGGGCCGTTCATCTCAACAGTCATTCCGCAAACCACGTCTTTTGCCGTCATCTGATGCCTCTCTATCGTTAAGAAAACCATGGAATTCAGAGGTTTGCAAAAACACCGCTAACAACCAAACTTCGGGAGCTTCGAGATCAATTGCGAAGGGCTAGTCAATCAATCGTGTTGAATCTGGCCGAGGGCACGTCTAGGCAGACTCCAGCCGATAAATTGAACTTCTGGCGGGTATCGAAAGGGTCTGTTTTCGAGTGCGTGGCGATACTAGATCTTCTGGAAAAAATTCAGCCCGAGTGGGACTTTGGAGAGATGTACGAGCAGCTTGAGACTATCGGTAGGATGCTTTCGGGACTGATTCGTTGGATTCGGGAGAATCCTCGAAAATGAAACTACTTCTCAGATTAGATTAAGATTAAGTGGCGGAGAGGAGAGGTATAGTACCGCTCTTTTCCAAGTCACTGATAAAAAACGTCAATTAAACAATAACCGATAGTTACTCGTGACGCATAGTCTACCCGGTTGCTCCTCTTAGCATGGATTTGTCGCCTACCAACCCCCGGGGGGTTTTAAAAAACGCTAAAAAAAATGGAAAGGTTCGAGAGCGATTCTCTCCGCACGCACAAACTCGGAGGTTCGAGAGAAACCCCGTTTTTCTTAGTCAACTTTTTTCTTAAAACCCCCGGGGGGTTCTTGGGGGTTATTAGGGGTTCTGGTCGAGACCCGCCCCGATTTTCCCAATTTGCCCTTCCATGTTAAACCTTGGAAGTGAAGTGGCTTAACTACCATCATCTTTACTACTTTTTCGTGATCGCGCGCGAAGGAAGCATCGCAAAGGCTTCACGGCGCCTTCGCCTGGGTCAACCCGCGTTAAGCACCCAGCTCAAACAACTTGAGTCACTCGTGGGGCATCCTCTATTCACCCGGCAGCAGCAGCGGCTGACGATTACGCCCTTTGGACAGCACGTTCTGGAATATGCCACCGAGATTTTCCGCCTAGGCAGTGAGCTGCAGGAAAGCGCCAAGGAAGGCGGGGCGGTCTCCAGGAAGATCGTTCTTCAGATTGGAGCACTCGACAGCGTGCCGAAAGATATTGTCCATCAGCTTGTAGTACGCGCCTATGAGATTAGTGACTGTTACATCTCAGTAATAGAAGCCGGAGTGGATGATTTGTTAAGAGAGCTTCAGCAGCATCACCTTCATCTGATTATCGCAAACTCACCGGCGCCCATTGCTCCACGATCGCAGTTCTACAGTCGAAGCGTGGGTGAGATGCCGGTTATCATCTGCGGAGCGCCGAAGTTTGCGTCATTGAAGAAGGGCTTTCCGGAATCCTTGAACGGCAAGCCCTTCATCATTCCCAGCCGGCACAGCAAGCTCCGCTCCGATATCGAGCAGTTTTTCGAGTCCAAATCCCTGGCGCCGAAGATCATCGGGGACAGCATGGAAGCCGAGCTCGATAAGCGGCTTGCCCTCTCGGGCCATGCGCTTATCGCGGTCGCCGAACAAAGCGTGCAGCGAATACTCCACGACGGCGCGCTTGTGAAAATCGGAGCGCTCAAGGGAATATCCGAGCATGTATGGCTCACGGCCATTCGTCGGCATATCCCTAACCCTGTCGCTTCGGAACTGATTCAGTCGTTTTCCATCAAATAAGACACACCTTTACAGGTCTTCGATTTAATCGAAGACCTTTGTGAATATTCTGCATTATCGGCGGTCCTCCGAAGTTGCTACCTTGGATTCAACAGGTAACGAACTTCAAACAAGCGACAGGAGGTAAGAACAATGAGAATGCTTCAGACAAACGATCTTCCGCAACTGCTGAAAGATCAGCCCGGCCCCTGCGTATCGCTGTATCTGGATATGACGAAAGAGGGCCGCGATCCCCAAGCCATCCGCAGCAAATGGAACGGCCTCGTCAAAGAGGCGAATGCGGTTATCAAGCGGAATTTCCCGAGCCACCGTGCGCGGTTTCTTCTTGAGCCGATGCGGGAGGTACCGGAAATTCTCTCGAAGCCTCCGTCGCACACGCAATCGATGGCGCTATTTCGCTCGTTCACGACTGCGGGGGTGTATCCGGTCACCGAAAGGACGCCCGAGCTAGTGACGGTTGCGGAAACGTTTCACCTGAAGCCGTTGCTCAAAGTCATCCAGGAGCAGGAACGCTATTTTGCCCTGGCTTTAAGCCAAAGGCAGATATCGCTCTACGAAGGAAACCGCGAGGGCGTGAAGCTCCTGGCTAGCTTCGATGCTGACTACGACGACGAGGTGAAAGGAACATCGGGCAAAGCCCAGAAAATCGAAGTCCCTAGGGGACGCGATGGTCGGAATGCGACCGTGCAGTTCCGTCCCTTAAGCCGGGTGACCCGATTCATTGAGCTTACCGAGCCCCATATATGGAGCCGTCTGCACACAGAATCGAGCCCGCTGATTCTGGTCGGCACGCCGTTCATGCATCGGATTTACCGCAACATGAACTGTTATCCGTACCTGAATGAGCACGGAGTGATGGCATCACTGCCTCACAGGCGGGATGTCATTCATCAAAGAACGTGGCCAATTGCGGAGAGGATTTTCGTCAAGTCGGAAATCGCTCTTTGCGAAAGGTACTTCGAGGAAAAAACGAAGGACAAGGCCAGCGATAATCTGCACGAGATCGCGAAAGGCTCGGTCGAAGGTAGAGTGTCTTCCCTTCTGGTCTCCAAGGGAGCCCAGAAGTTCGGACTACTCAACCGGGATAACGGCAGAATCGAGCTGCGGGACCCAGCAAGCGGAAGCATCGGGGACGACGTCCTAGATGATATCGCGCAAGAGGTCATCGTGAGAAAGGGCCAGGCGTACGTGCTTCCCCAGGAGGCGATGCCCACGGCCTCGCCGATAGCGGCAGTGTTCCGCTGGTAAGCAACAATGGGAGCGCTTTCCTTTTGGGGAAGCGCTCCCCAACCTAAAAAGGAGAATTGAAATGCCTCATTTGGAATTGATTACTAATCATCCCGTGGACTCTCCGGAATGGAAACCGGCGGAGACTCAGGTCGGCAGAGTGCTCGAAGAGCTTTGCCCCACCGTAGTAGTGTGGGCCATCGACGTGGACACACACTCGGAGGAAAACGAGTCGATCGAAAGTTTGATCGATGAGTTAACTGTGAACCGAAACGTCGTGGTGGAGCCGGTGCACGTGCTACTCCCCGAGAGCACTCCGCTACCCATGCGACTTTTCAACAAGTGGAGCGAGGAGCTGGTTTACGAAAGAGCCGAGAAGATTCGCTCTTACTACCAGCAAAGCCGCTCAGTGAGAGGGCCGCGAATCCTGAAAATTCGGGAGGGCTCCCGGAATGACGGCGTAGGCACGTTGCTCGAATACGCGGATCAGATCGGTGCGGATCTCATCGTCGCGAAAAGCCGTAAACGGAACCGATTGCTCCGGGCTTTGCGCCCTGGTTTTACGGACGAGTTGTTGGAACGGGCGAGAATCCCGGTCCTTCTTTTCAACGAGGAATCCGAGCCGCGAGAGCAGCCCGTGAGCCTCCATTTTCCGGCTATGGCAGCGTAATTATTTGGCGCAACCCAAACGAAAGGAGTGAATATGAAGCGCAATCGAAAAATTTATGTGACGCGTGAGGACGTACAACGGCTGGAATCCGTTTTGGCGCAGCATCGCGCCGGGCAAACAAGTCCTACTCTGGAAGACGAGATCGCCCGGGCCGAAGTGGTGGCGGCGGAGGAGATTCCTCCGTCCGTTGTCACGATGAACTCGCAGGTGAAATATCGGGACAAAGATACAGGTGCGGTCCATGAGGTTGCTCTCGTGTATCCGCATGAGGCAGACATCGCCCGCAAGAAAGTTTCGATCCTGGCTCCTGTCGGCATTGCTCTGTTGGGCCTTTCGGTGGGGCAGGCCATTAGCTATCGGGTGCCCGACGGCCGCGAGAAGACCATTGAAGTGCTCGCCGTCACTTTCCAGCCGGAGAGCGATGCGAGCCCAAAGCGGCAGGCCGCGGAGGAAAGTTATTCCTCCGCGGCGTGACCGCTAAATAACCTTCTTATTTAAAATCAAGTATTTGTGGAGTAAGACCATGCCTAAGGACGTTATGCTACGGCGCGGGCTGGGCGTATTGAAAATGGATTTTCACGAAGTGATCTATGGTGCATTTGCCTTCGCTCATTCAGGACCTCGGGGTGATCCTCGTTACTGCTGCGGTCACGACTCTTCTTTTTAAGCGCCTCAAGCAACCTGTAGTGCTGGGTTACCTCATCGCAGGTTTCCTGGTCGGACCCCACGTTCACTTCTTTCCGCACATCACCGATGGCAAAAGCATTCATATCTGGGCCGAGATCGGTGTCATTTTCCTGCTCTTTGGCTTGGGACTTGAGTTCAGCTTCAAGAAGCTTGCGAAGGTGGGAAAGAGCGCCGCCATCGCGGCGCTTTTTGAGATTCTGACGATGACTGGCGCGGGCTATCTTTTGGGTCAACTTCTCGGATGGTCGAAGATGGACAGCCTTTTTCTCGGCACCATCCTCTCGATGTCGTCCACCACCATCATCATCCGCGCGTTTCAGGAGCTGGGGCTTAAGGCGAAAGGATTTGTCGCGCTCGTCTTCGGTGTTCTCATCGTGGAGGATCTGGCCGCGATCCTCATCATGGTGGTTCTGACGATTATCGCTTCTCCCGAAGCGACATCGGGCACGCAGCTTCTTTTCTCGATTGCTCGTCTGGGCTTTTTCCTCCTTCTTTGGTTTCTACTGGGAATTTATTTTCTTCCTCCCGTCCTCAAACGCGTTAAGCCTCTTCTTTCCGATGAGACGATGCTCATCACCTCCATCGGTCTGTGTCTCCTCATGGTTATTCTTGCCACTCAGGCGGGCTTCTCCCCGGCGCTGGGCGCTTTCGTCATGGGATCGATTCTCGCCGAGACCCAGGAAGGAAAGCGAATCGAACATCTGATGATTCCGGTCAGGGATCTCTTCGCAGCGGTATTTTTTGTCTCGGTCGGCATGATGGTGGATCCCGTAATTCTGAAGGACAACCTCGGCGTGATCTTTTTGATCCTGGTCGTGACGGTCGTGGGAAAGCTTCTCGGCTCAGGGTTCGGCGCGCTCCTTTCGGGGCGAAGTCTCCGGCAATCGACGCAGGCCGGATTGAGCCTTGCGCAAATCGGTGAGTTTTCGTTTCTGATTGCAACCCTCGGCATCACGCTGAAGGCGACAAGCGATTTCCTCTATCCGATTGTTATCGCGGTATCGGCCGTCACCACTTTCACCACTCCTTATATGATCAAATTCTCCGGTCCCTTTGCCGACTGGCTTGAGCGGCACCTCCCCGACACAGTTCAGGAGAGACTGCAACGGTATGAAGTGGCAATGGCAAACGGGTCGGGGGGAAACGCGCTGACTCTTCTTTTTCGTGAGTACGCGCCCAAGGTGATCTTAAATAGCGTCGTCGTCATTGCGATCTCGCTTCTTTTCAGCCGGGTGGCGCTCCCGGCGCTGGGCGGATCGGATGCAGGTCTATGGATCCGGATTGGTGTATGCGTGGCGGCGCTTGCTTGTTGCGTTCCCTTTCTCAGAGCTATTGTCCTGGGCAATAAACCCGGTGGTGACGAGCGTCCCGAGGAACTGGAGCAGTTGCGACGCCTTCATTTCGGTGCCCTGTCGGTCAGAGTCATCGTCGCTGTGATTCTTCTTGGCGGAGTTATAGGGCAATTCACGAACATGCAGACCGTATCAGGGGTCGTTCTCATTGCTTTCGGAGCATTAGCTGTTCTTTTCAGCCGGCATTCCGAGCCGCTTTATCAATCCATAGAGCGACGTTTTCTAGACAATCTGAATGAAAAAGAGCGCGCGGAACTTGCGCAAAACTCAAAGCCGACACTTGCTCCCTGGGACGCGACATTGGCCGAGCTCGTCGTTTCCCCGCATTCGCCCCTTGTCTCGAAGAGCTTGGAGGAATCTGCCCTCAAGGAAACGACGGGCGCGACCATTGCGATGATCGATCGTGGTGGGCGGAAAATCCTCGCTCCAGGGCGCAGCGCCACGCTTCTTCCGTACGATCGTGTGGCTCTTATAGGAAACGATGACCAGCTGGCATTGGCCCGCGCGAAAATTGAGATCGACCTTCCTCCTGAACACCAGTCCGAGGAAGATACTTTCGGTCTTGAGTCCCTGGTGCTTCCCGATAACTCCCCGTTTGTGGACAAGACGATTCGGCACTGTGGGTTAAGAGAAGAGGTGAACGGGATTATCGTCGGGGTGGAACGGGAGGGACAGCGGAATTTTAACCCGGATTCCTCCTATGTTCTGAAGAAGGACGACAGGCTCTGGATTGTGGGAAATGTGCGGAAGATAAAAGCCTTGAGAGGCGGGGAAACAAAAAGGAGCTAGTGCGATGAAGTCAGCGATCGTGGCAATTGATCATTCCCTGGAGTTTGGAGAAAACTTCGATGGCCTTTGCAGGCAGATCCGTGCATTTCAGAAAAAGGCTTCTTCCATGAGGTCTCAGTTGTTTCCCTGATGCACGCGTCTCAGTACCTTCTCCCCTTCCAGTTCTACCGGGATTCAAAGTACGAGCTTACGGCGGAGGCGATCGGAAAATTCGAAGCCGTGTGCAAAGGCCGTTTCCACTTTGACTCCGTGAAAATCATTCACGCGAACTCGCCGGATAAGGAGCATCACGTGTCGCTGCTCTCGCGTTACGCGAAATACAGCGGCGCGGACGTGGTTATTGTCGGAAGCAACGACCGAAAGGGCCTTCCGTTGTGGTTTCTCGGAAGCTTCTCCGCCACGGCAACTCTCAGGGCTACCGTTCCTGCTCTGGTGTTAAAGCCCGCAGGCCGGAGTCTCGATCTGTCGAAGCCTCGGGTCGTCCTGGCCGTCGACGCTGCATCTCCGCCCGATGCGCAAGCCGTTCGTTTTATCGCAAGGTTAGCGAAAGTTGCTAGGGGCCCCGTGGACCTCGTTTATGTAGAGCCGCGCAGAAAGCCGGTAATCGATTCTCTCCAGCAACGAAAAGGAAAAGATGACGCTAGAATCGTGATCGAAAAAACACAAGCAAAGCTCAAGACCGCTGGCGTTAGCTCCAGCATCCACCTTTTGTCCGAGACACTTTCCGTAGCGCACGCGATTTCGGAATTTGCGGAGAATAAGAAGGCCATCTTTACGATCTGCGTTGCCGCAAAACGCTCCCGTACCAGGAAGCTCTTACTCGGTTCGACGGCGAGACAGGTTCTCACTCTGTCCCAACGGCCTTTTTTGAGTGTCAGGTGGGCGTAGAGTTTCTTGAGGCGGGTAGTAGACTCTTTCTCCCCTTATTTTTCCCCACGGAGTTAAATTGTGAACACGGTTTTGAGTCAGGCTTAGGATTTCGATTGTTTCAAAACCTCTGACTAATAAGGCATCCGCGATTAGCGAGCGGTGGCACTGCCACGGTACAGCTTCGGCACACATGATACAGATCCGTCTTCGTTCGGCTGAGGAACAGAGTCGGGCGAGCGCCTTGCTGAACTCTTCGGTTTGCATGTAGTCCGCATACCCGCGAAAGCTCACGTTGCGCCAGGCTGAGTTTTGAGAGTCCGCACGCGGCCGTCGAAGCCCGCCGAGCGACTTCATGTGTCGGTAGGAAATGGAAAAACGGGAGAGCTGCGCCTCCAGAGTCTCACCGTTAAACTGGGGATACCGTTTCGATCCCGGAAGCGTCCGCACATCAACTAATCTCTCAATTCCGTAGGCAAGCAGAAGCTCGACAAATTCCTGAAGAGTGCGGGTGGAATGCCCAACGGAAAAAAGAGTTCCCATACCTCGGGCTTAGCACGATTTGCCAGGGAGATCTAAGGGAGCGAAGCCGTGTCCGGGAAGAATCGCATTGATTTGAGCGCCTCAGCGGCTTCCTGTTTCTGCGATTCACTCAGCAGGCGATCAAGTGCTCCGTATACTTTAAGCTCCTCGCGGGCGTTATGCTCATGCAGCTCCTCAAAGAGCTTCCGTTCGACAGAGGTGGAATCTTTTCCCTCTTTGATGTGCTTTTCGACTTCCATCAGAAGCGGCACGATGATCTGATGCTCATCGCGCAAGGTGGATACCTCCGCCGACGCAGGCTCGTCGGATGCTTTGGCGAGGATCGGAAAGATCAGATCCTCTTCGCACTTGATATGCCTTAGCAGCGAAGCTTTGTACGTCCTGAACGACTGAAGGGCATTGCCTCCCGGTTTGCGTTTTTCTTCAAGGTACGCGTCGAAATATCCGTCTATGGACTGGTGATCCTCGCTCAATGCAATGTCGATCGACAAACTCATACGTCATCCCTCCAGACCATCGGCGCGCGATTGGGTCAATATCGGCCAATAGATAACCGCGAATGTTGCGAACGCAACGACCCAAAGCAGTGCCGCCGCCACGATTTCACCGATGAAAAATCGTGGTAAGAATAAGGGGCCTCCCACGCGAATAAGGGCTCCGATCGCGACCAAAACGTAAGCAACCTCAATGGGTCGGGAAGCGATGATTGGTCGTCCGGTATGACCGAGGGAGACACGGGAAATCATTCCCAGAATGAGCATTCCCATTGCGCCAGCGGTGAGGAGATGGATGGGAATGGAGGCCGCCATCGGAAATATCGAGATGGCGAGGCCTCGTAAGATCAGTCCGAAGGCGAGAAAAACGTAACCGACATGAAGCACCCAAAGGATAGGACGTCCTTTGGTCGAAAGCGGCTTCCAACCCAGAAGTCGAATAACGCTCGCAAGGCCCGCACAGATTGCCGAGCCTGCCGTAATCCTTGAGGTCTCATCGACCAGATCCGAAATAAGATAGGCTACCGAAGCGAGGAGAACGAGCTTCTCAAGCCACGCTTGTTTCACAACCTTGATTCCAGGAACAGCGTTCTGAGTGAACATCGGAATTACGCGACCTCCGATGAGAACCATGATGACCACCACGGTATCCACGCCCAAAAGATAACCGACCCGGGCGGTCTGAGTGGTCCATTCGAGTGTTTCCAGATGCATCAGAAGATTCGCGACGAACAGCACACCCAGCCACAGCACGAAAATAAAATTCGTTTTCTTAGCCCCTTGGGCAAGCGTGCGCCAAAGGAAAAAAGAAAGGCAAGGCAGGAAAGTCAAATCGACTACCGCGACGAGTTCACGGGAAAGGAAAGAAGAAAACTGAATCGAAGCTCGTCCCGCCACCCACAAAAGAAAAAGAAACAGAAGCTGACCGCCGTGGACCCCGCGCGTGTTCGCCCAATTCTTCGACGCGGTCAGCAAAAAGCCGGAGAGAATAGCGGTAACAAACCCGAAGAGCATTTCGTGGGCATGCCACACGGTTCCTTCGAAATACGGAGGCAGGTTATTCAGATTGAGTTGGTACCCCACCCAGACGCTCAGGATGACGACCACAAACAGGGAGCCGAAAAGAAAAAACGGTCGGAATGCCAGCGCAAAAAGTGGCGTCGCTCGGCTCACGCAATCTCACCGCCTTTCACCCCTTCAGCATTCGTCAAAGTGGGCTCCGGCGATCCTTCCAGTGACCAGCCCATTTTTAAGCCGAGTACAAACCACCCCAAGGCCAAAGCCCCGAGCGCAAAAATCGTATCACCGGGAACCCGCAACCAACGGAGCACATTCATTCCGCCTGTCTGGAGAAACTCAGCGGAGCGCGCGTACCACATTCCATGCTCGACACTCGCCCACGTTTGCAAAAGACCGATGGGCAGGAGGCTCAGGATCACCATCAAAGCCAAACCGATGTTGATAGACCAGAACGCGAACTTGAGAGTTCCCGTCTTCCACTTCTCCCGCGCGGCAAGTCCTTTGATGCAGAAAAGCATAAGACCGATGCCGAGCATTCCATAAACTCCGAAGAGAGCCGTATGCCCGTGAACGGGAGTCGTGTTCAATCCCTGCATGTAATAGAGCGCGATGGGAGGATTGATCAGAAATCCGAAAAGCCCGGCACCGACCAAATTCCAGAATGCCACCGACACGAAGAAATAGATCGGCCACTTGTAAGCTTTCACCCAGGGCTTAGCCTGACTGAGAGTCAGATTCTCATAAGCCTCAAAACCCATGAGAGCCAGAGGCACGACCTCGAGTGCGCTGAAAGTCGCGCCCAAAGCGAGAATGGCGGTGGGGGTTCCCGTGAAATAAAGATGATGGAAGGTCCCGATAATTCCTCCGCTCAGGAAAATAATCGTAGAGAAAAGAACAGCCCGGGTCGCCGAGCGAATGCCCAATAGTCCCATCCGGGTGAAAAGAAACGCGATGACAACAGCCGCGAAGACTTCAAAGAAGCCCTCCACCCACAGATGGACCACCCACCAGCGCCAGTATTCGGCAACCGCGAGGTTTGTTTGGCGTCCCCACATCAGTCCCGCGACATAAAAGAGCGCGATGGCGGCGGACGCGATGGTGAAAAGAATCAGAATCGGGCGCTGTGAATCTTTGCGTTTCAGCGCGGGCATAAGTGCCCGCATCAGCAGAAAAAGCCACAGGAATAGTCCGACGAGGAGAAAGATCTGCCAGAACCGTCCCAAATCGACGTATTCGTAACCCTGATGACCGACCCAGAAGTTCACCTCGAACCCAAGCCGCTGCTGGATCGCAAACCATTGTCCCGCCATCGATCCGACGACGATGATGAGAAGGCAGACGAAAAGAAAGTTTACCCCCAAGCGCTGAAGCTTCGGCTCATGTCCCGAGACAGCAGGCGCAATGAAAAGACCGGTCGCGAGCCAGGCCGTCGCAATCCAGAAAATTCCAAGCTGCGTATGCCAGGTACGCGTGACCGCGTAAGGTAGCCAATCGGCCAGAGGAAAGCCGTAGAACCCCGTCCCCTCGACACCGTAGTGCGCGCTTATCACTCCCAAAATAATCTGAACCACTAGGAGAGCACACACGACCCAGAAATACTTGAGAGTCGCCTTCATCGAAGGAGTAGGAGAGGAAGCAAGAAGCGGATCGTTTTCGGGAAGTGGGTTTTCGGATTCTTCGCGGCGTTGGGAGACGTAATACCATGCAAGCGCTCCGATGCCCGCCAGAAGAAGCACGAAACTGATGACAGACCAGACGACCGTAGACCCGGTGGGACGATTACCCACGAGTTCCTCAGGTGGCCAGTTGTTCGTATAGGTGACCTCTGACCCGGGGCGATTCGTCACACACGCCCAAGACGCCCAAAAGAAAAAAGCGGTAAGCAGCGACTTGCGGTCGTCGCTCTTCAAACTATTCGAAGGGATGGCGTATGCCTGCCGGAGCTTTTCGAAATCGGGATGATCTCCGAAAAGACTTTTGTAGTGAAGCGCGACTGCTTCGATAGCCTTCATGCGATCCTCGCTTACGAGGAGGTCTCCGGTCGCCGGATCGTAGGTATTGGTGCGAAGCTCACGTTGCAACCGGTCCTTCAACGAAGCCCTTTCGCCGCTGTCCAAAGACGAAAAGGACGGTTTCCCGTGCGCTTTCGCCCAATGATCGAGGAGCCAAACCGCCTCACGATGAAGCCAATCTGCTGACCAGTCCGGCGCAACGTAGGCACCGTGTCCCCAGACCGAGCCAACCTGCTGTCCGCCCATGGATTGCCAGACATTCTGCCCATCGTGGATCTGCTCCCCGGTGAAGAGTACCTGCCCTGCGGAAGTGATCACCCGCTTAGGTACGGGGGGCGCCTTCATGTAAACTTCAAATCCGTAGTACCCGAGTACCGCGAACGACAGTGTTACCACCAATGCGAACGCGACCCACAATTTCCTGTAACTCATGATGGAATGCCCCTCTACTGCGAAAAGTCCCGTAATCTTTCTACGATGTCCGGGAGGTTGTGGCAACCCAAGTGCCTGAAAACCCAGAAGTTCGACACGTCCACCTCCCTGGGTTACTAGATTAGATATATGGCCGATACCGCAACAGTCGAGGTACTCATCGTGCCGGCCAACGAAGGGAAAAAGTTGTGAAGGCACCTGTTATTTTTATAGGCCATGGATCTCCGATGAACGCGCTAGAAGACAACGCATTCACCAAACGCCTCGGGGAAATGCGTCAGCTTTGTCCCAATCCGAAAGCCATTCTTTGTATCTCGGCACATTGGATGACCGAAGGCAGCTGGATCACGGCAATGAAACAGCCGAAAACGATTCATGACTTTTACGGCTTCCCAAAACCTCTTTTTGAGATTCAGTACCCGGCCCCCGGCGATCCAGAGCTCGCTGATAGGATTTGCTCGTTGATTGAAGAACCGAAGCTTCACCCTGACAAAGAAATCTGGGGCCTGGATCATGGGACATGGTCGGTGCTGCGACACGTTTTCCCCGAAGCAAAGATTCCGGTTTTGCAGTTAAGTCTCTATATGGCGAAGCCGCCCGAATACCACTACCAGCTCGGGACCCAGCTTCGGCAGCTGCGGGAAGAGGGCGTTCTGATAGTCGGCAGTGGGAACGTGGTTCACAATTTAAAGGAAATTAACTGGGAAACGCATTCCCCGCCTTACGACTGGGCCGTCCGTTATGATACCTGGATTAAGGAAAAGTTACTGACGAGAGACTTCTCCGCATTGACCCATGATTTTCTTAAGTCTGACGATGGTCGCCTTAGTAATCCCACGATGGATCACTATTATCCGCTGCTGTATGCGATCGGAGCTTCCGAAGAAGAGGATAAGTTGGAATTTCATTTTGAGGAGATCCATAACGCTTCAATCTCAATGAGAACCCTCAGTTTTCGCGCAGGATAAATATGGGACTGAATTACGGACTCCAGCGTCCGAAAGCAACCAACCGTTTTGAGGGATAAGACGATGACGCGAACGTGAAGCCCTTAAAACCCTTCCACATGGAATTTGCGCCTTTGTTTGTAACTCGTCCAGGTTCGCTGAATAGTGGAATGTCCCATCCAGATGCTAATGTTTTCCAGGGTTTGATTTTTTGAAAGCATTAGATCGGAGAATCCCTTCCTGCCTGCATACAGGGTTACACCATCGCCAAAATATTTCTGCATGGTTCTTCCAAGCGGTCGTTTGAAATTTCCAGACTCTAAAATCGCCAAAGCAAAAGATTGTTCATCAAACATTATAGGGATCGGCTTCCACCGATCTTCTGGCGGAATCGCAACAATCTTTGTTTGATAGACCCATAGAACTTTTCTCCCGGTGGGTAAAATCTCAACTTTCCAGCTTTCCTTGTTGTGAAGTGAGTCTATCTCCTTGGGTCGCAGACCAAACCAAACCGAAAGAAAGATCCAATTGAAGTTGTGAAGGTTAATGGTTCCGCTTATCTTTTTGAGATCGGCAGGAGAAACTGGCTTCGAGGCCCGATGAATTCCTATTTTTCCATAATGAGCATCTACTAGCCGCTGCCTTTCGTATCCCCGCGGGAGTGGCACAGGAAGAAATGGCCGCGCGAGTTTCCGGCAAAAGTAGAAACCCCACAAATTTGCGATCTTTATGACCGTGCAAGAGTATTTAAGGCTCATTTTTCGTTCGACGAAGTAGTCATAGATTTGATGTGTGGCGGTGAACCACTCCGACGGATCGACTGCAATTGTGGCAATCATTCTCTGAACCGCATTCCAAACTACAAAGGCCCGCGTATTTCTTCGACCACCGGCTTCGGTTTGGCTGTCTCTTTTTCGGATGAACCGCGCTTCAAACTCCTCCACAAACTCCATTGGGAGAAAGGCTTCGTATCTTCGCCGAGCCGCCTGCTTATCTAACTGCATCTTTCGGATGCGGTGTTCTTGTCGCTTAAGATACCGCTGAGCATTGAGTTGCCGCGCGCGGGCCTGGGCCTCTTTCGCGGTCATAAACTTGTTAAAGCCAAGCACTGCCCAACGGTCTGAAGGAATATCCCACTCTTTCTTCCCTTCCTTGTACGAGATGAATTGTACTTTCCAATTTGGACTAGATTTCTTCCCAGGCATTGGTCGGACGTAGAACCCCATAGCGCTCCCTTTCGAGTGTTGGGGCTCTCATCGGAATTCATCGGCAAAAGCTTAATCGTCCACATCGTCCGAATCGGCCGCTGTCTTTTCTTCTAACTGGTTGGATAGATTGAAAGTGATGGCGGAGAGGAGAGGATTCGAACCTCCGATACGGTGTTACCCGTATAACGGTTTAGCAAACCGCCGCCTTCGGCCACTCGGCCACCTCTCCGCGAAGGAGTTGATGAGTACCATTACTTCCCCAGGCTCGCAAGCCTGAGAGACCTGGCTTACTCTCTGACTTTCTTGAAAAAATAACAGTAATTCAGAGGAACCCCATCAGAGCCGGTACAACCTGGGTCGGAGGTAACTTTTTGATATAAAATGCCCGCCTTTTGCCGGATATAGATCGATAGTTTCGCCTGACTCGTGCAAAGGGCCGAGTCTACCTCAGTCAGATTTTCCTTCATTGTGGGAATTATCCCCCGAATGTAAGCCAAAGTGTCCGCTTCGTCCTGCGCACTCATTTTGTCGAAGTACGTCACAAAAGCACTCACATTCCCCCAGAGAATCCGTCGAGGATCAAACGCCGGACCATCCGAATCGTCCGTATAAGACCACATTAAGCCCCCCAATGTTCGGTCTGGAGACGCGGGACTGTAACACCTTCCCGCATGCCACCCCTGCAGATCGGCAAATTCGAGCACCTTCTCGCCAGCAGCTTCGTTAAACCACTTTTCCACATTACCCGCTCGCGTAGCCGAGTCCAACGGAACCGGCCGAGTGGGAGGCTTGAACCCCCGCGCCGCCACTTCGATCGTTCCCCCAATGCACCCCACCCAGTTCAGCTGCGCCTTCCCGCTGGTTACGTCTGCTGGCTTCCACACCGGTCTACCTGCCGGAGTGCGCGGGCAATAGTCGTCGAAATTAGAGACACCATCGAGGTCTGTATCAGGCTCCTTCCCCAACAAGACGTTCGAAACTGATAACGCCACCATGAAAACCACAAAACTGCGAAGTAGATTCTTATTCATTTTCTCCCCCCTTATCCATAGCCCCTACCCGGAAGCCTAACAAACAAGCTCACCTTGTGTAAAACACTCTGGTTGAGTACTTAACACATCATGCAAACACCCCCCCAAAACACTCCCTCCGCCCCCGCGCACTATGCCCCGCACCTAGCACTTCTGGGAGCGGTGGTCATTTGGGCGGGGTGGATGGTGCAAACACGTCACCTCTCCCTGGGACACATCCCTCCAGTCGCACTGACGGCGATTCGATTTTCGTTTGCAGCGCTGTTTTTACTGCCCATCACTCTCCGGCGCGGACTCCTATGGAAAGGAGTAGCGCTCGCGGCGACCTTTGGCGCTCCCTACATGCTGCTTGTCTCCAAGGGCATGGAACTTGCCCCCGCTTCGCATGGCGCGACGTTCGTCAACGGCACCTTGATTTTGGTCACCTTTGCTCTATCTGTAATTTTCCTCAACGAACGTCCCCGCCCCCGCAAGATTTCTGGCTTGCTGCTGTTGCTATTGGGACTCGGCCTATTATGGGCTGCCTCGGCAAACGGGGGCCTGACGTTGGGCCATCTGCTCTTTACTCTGGGAGGCGTTTTATGGGCGATTTACTCGTTCTTGATCAAAAAGTGGAAACTCGATCCCCTCCACGCCACCGCCATGGTCGCTACTTATTCAGCGTTGCTATACCTACCCGTGTATTTGGTTTTTTTTTCCACGCACATAGAAGCCGGTTGGGAGAAACTCCTTTTTATCGGTTTCTACCAGGGAGTCCTGTCCACAGGGGTCGCCTTATCTTTGTTTAGCTACGGGGTGTCGAAGCTGGGAAGCTCAGTCGCCACACTTTACATGCCGCTCGTCCCTGCACTTACTGTAGTGTTGGGAAGTTTTCTCCTCGGAGAAGTTCCGAGTATGGTGGAAGGTATCGCTATTGGCGCCGTGCTGTTAGGTTTTGCCCTCTCCCGCAAATAGCCGCGCCTGTTGACAAGCAATCAAGCCCCATGCCAAGGCTTTCCCATGGGTATTTTATCTCTCCAAGGGGCACTTCAATTCGCGGTTTTGTTGAACACATTGGGCTCAATGGCGGCTTTTTCAGTAAGCATCCGCGAATGGTCCGCTGAGTACGGTTCAGGCGGCTCCTATCGCAAGAGCTGCTCTGAAGAAACTCGTGCGCGTTCGCTACCCACTTTAGACGCGATCCTAAAAGGAGATTATACAAAACCAGATGAGAGCACTGTTTTTCTCGAGATTTCCGAAAAGGACTTAGTCCCCGAATCTTACTTGCAGGTCGTAGAAAACCTTCCTCCTTTGCGCGTTGTCAGCGTGGACAATCAAAAGGATCCTCACCTGGTAGAATGGAGTCTTCCTGGAGGAAACAGGTTTCTCACTCAGTTTAAAACGGGCAAACTCTCTTGGATTGCTGGCCCAGTGAGTCCTGATGCACAACTAGAAAGCGAAATAGACAAACTCAGCGAAGTTCTCTACCCATTGCTCCACAATCGAACGCACAGGGTTGATTCGGGCAATCCGATAGATTTGGCGAGTTCGATCGCCAAAACTCAGGTGGAAGCGTCACTCACTGCTCTCACCAACCCGGCTTTCCACCAGAACTATTTGGAACATGCTAACTGGATGGCTCTTTCCCGACTTGCGCAGCAGAAACCTCTAGATTCCGCCACTCTGACCAGAATCAATCATATTTTGGCCTACTACTCGCTACCGCTAGAGAAATCCTCCTTGGCGGGAGTCATTCGAGGAACGCACCCCGAGACGGCCTTTTTGTTTAAGGATGGCCTTCACTACCCCCATGGCAGCCAAGTTCCGCTGAGATTGGAAACGCTCCTGTTCAAAGCAAACAGCGTCAACTTCGGAACTCCACTCGAAGTCATTGCCGAGCTGTATCGTGAATTTCTCCTGCTAAAACCCTTCATAGAAGCCAATGGCCGCACGGATCACGTGCTCCTGGACTTCATGGTGCTTAAGGCTGGCCTACCTCCCGTCCCTCAAAGCCTCAACACAAGAACGGTGATTTACAAAACCGCTCGTGAAGTCTACTTGCAGATATTGCGAGCGTACGCCTCGCAAGCTCGGTAGATTGTTATCCAATTGCCACGCTCAGGGGCGCAGCTCAGTCGCGTACTCATATTCCGGGTTCCAATCGGAGGGCACCAGCGGGTCGCGCGAGCCGCGATAGAGGGCGCCGTTAGTAGCTCGAATGGCAAAAAACTGAACTTCGCTATCCGTAGAGCTCGAGCGACCCGGCGCCTCGAATACCAGAGAACCGTCCGGCGTAGGCTCCCGCTTTACGAACCTAAAATCCGGAATCGCTCGCAACAAACACTCCAGACGAATCGCTCTCTGCCGCGCTACATCAACCGGATCGCCGTGCACACGCATGGACACAACGTTCTTCCAAGCACGCTCCACGCGCTTGTGCTTTGGAACAGATTCGTCCGCACCTACGATTCGCCGTGCTATTTCTCGCCCCAGCTCTGGAGGCTCGGCCCTTTGTAATCTCGCCAGTGGGGGGTTGCAAATTACCGTCGCAAAACTCGGTGCCGCTGCCCCCGCCCCAGCGAGAAAAGCCACCCCTAGCCAAAATCGCTTCCGTACGACCGCGTGCATCTGGCAATCATACCAAACTCAGTGAACTAGGACTCGCTACTAGGGTTTCCATCCCTCGAGCCGCATGGCCGCGTCCCAGAAATACCACTCTAACCGAGACGCAGTCACAAACGCGGCGAGCATTTTCTTGCGCTGTGCGGGAGTGGCTTTTTCGGCAAGTTCGTCCGTAAGCCGAATCATTGCTTCTACCGAACTTTGGTACTTGGCGTTACTATAGGACAGAATCCACTCTCTGTACGGATTAGCGGGCAAAGTCTTGGGCTTCATCTCCTGCCCCAAGCGCAAGTAAATCCAGAAACACGGCAAGAGTGCCGCCGCCAACTCCTCTCGACTTTTGTACGCAGCCGTAGCCAAAAGAAAATTGGTATACATAAACGCCGCAGGCGCCAACTCGGCCGGCTTGGCTCCCTTGAGGTTTTTATCGTGCATTTCCTTTTCAAAAACCAGGCAGTCCATCGCTGATTGCATGAGCTCCGCTGCGTGAGTAGAACTGTCTACTTTTGTAGCCAAAACGCTCAACGCTTTGGCGAAATCGGTCAAATACAGCGCATCCTGAGCGGAATAGAATTCAAACGCTTCTTTGCACAACGTTCCCTTCACCATCTGCTGGTTGAAGGGGTGCTGGCGGATAGCCTCGTAAATCGGCGCAATTTCCTTCCAAGCAGTTTCCGAAAACTTCGCCGCATGCGCGGGAACACTCCAAAAAACAAAGACAATGGCGAGTAAAAACCCGCGTTCAAAATGTTTCATTTTTTTCCTCTAAGTACTTATTTTCTAAACTGCCAACCATGGTCCAAAGGACCGTTACCTCGACCCATTTGCCAACCGGCTGCTCCAAGAATGGCCCCCTGAACGAAGTCTCGAGCCGATCGCACAGCTTGCTCCCATCCCAACCCTTGTGCGACTCGCGTTGCAATGGCCGCTGAGTAAGTGCACCCCGTGCCATGAGTGTTACGCGATTGGACGCGGGGCAACTCCACCCAAAACCTCTCGCCTTCCGCCGATGCAAACAGATCAGCGGCCGGGGAACTCTGCCCCAAATGGCCACCTTTCAAAACCAGACGCCGGGTTGAGCGCAATAACTGGTCTGCGGCCCTCTCCATTTCGGCCTTGGACGTGATGCGCATTCCAGTGAGCACTTCGGCCTCGGGAATATTCGGCGTAATCATACCTGCCAGAGGAAAAACCTGCTCGATCAATGCTTGCGTTGCGCTCGGCTCCAAAAGTCTGCTGCCACCTTTTGCAACCATCACTGGATCTACCACGATGGAACGCACCCCTAGGTCTCTCAAACACGTGGCCACAGACTCAATCAGCTCCACCGAAAACAACATTCCTACCTTAATCGCATCGACTCCAATATCGTCGTGAACACAGCGAATCTGCGTTGCTACAAAAACCGGATCGACAGGAATAACTGCTTGCACACCTTGAGTGTTCTGCGCCGTCAACGCGGTAATAGCCGACATCCCGAACCCACCCAACGCGTGAATAGTCTTGAGATCCGCTTGGATTCCTGCTCCACCTCCGGAATCAGAGCCCGCAACCGTCAAAACTCGAGCTATCATTTCCTAAACTCCCCGATCTGTGTCGCAAACTCTCTGGCGGCGCGCTGGGGGTCCTCGGCCCCCAAAATCGCCGAAATAACAGCCAAACCGTCGGCACCCGCCATTAAAAGGGACCGCGCATTTTTAGGGGTTATCCCCCCAATCGCGATCAGCGGCAGTGAGTACACTTTTCGAAGTGTCACTAGCCCCTCCACGCCAAACGGCCTCGCCGCATCTGACTTTGAAGAAGTAGCAAATACAGGACTAGCCGCTACATAGTCGACACGCTTCAAATCTTCGCTCGACCAGGCTCGATCCGTTTCCAATGAAACACCCAAAATAGCTTTGGGTCCTAGAATCCGACGCGCGCGATCGGGGCGCATATCGTCCAACCCAATGTGCGCTCCAGCTGCCCCAATCTCTTTTGCCATTTCTACGTCATCATTGATCAACAGGGGTGTCGACGTTAGCTGAAGCTCCCGCATCAAGCGCCGAGCCAGGTCCCGCACCTCTGTTGGCACAGCTCCCTTTGCTCGCAACTGCACCAAAGTCACCCCACCTCTAACCGCATGCATCACTGCAGCAACCAGATCGCGCCCCTGCATAAACTGGGTGTCTGCAATGAGATAGAGCGAGGGATCAAAGTGCGCTTTCATAAAAGCTCAACTCGAAGCGCACCTAAGTTGCTGGCATTTAGACTAGAAATCTCGTCGATAAATGCCACGCGAAAGCTCGCTGGACCGGCAGTTTTGGCCACGGCCAACTCACCGCAAACACCCATCAAGCCCATGGCATGCACCGCGGCGCTAAACGCACTAGAATTGACGGCTAGAAAAGCTCCCAACAAAGCGGTCGCAGTGCAACCCATCGCAGTCACTTGGGTAAACAGGGGAGTTCCATTGAACACTTGCGCCGTGCGATCGACACCTACAATCTGATCGACCGCACCACTTACCGCAACGACAAGGCCCGCCCTCTTTGCTCCGGCACGAGCTACCGAAAGCACTTGATCCGGCGTTAAAACCGAATCCACCCCTCGGGTTCCCGAGCTCTCCCCAAAAACGGAGGCCACTTCTGAAGCATTGCCTCGAACAACGCTCACTGCACCCGTTTCAATTAGAGACCGAGCCGCACGGGTGCGAAACCGGGTCGCTCCTGCCCCCACAGGGTCCAAAACTACCGGCTTGCCATTCAAAGCCGCGAGTTTAGCAAGCTGTGTGGCGCGCTCCACAAACGCCGAATCCAATGTTCCGATATTGATCACTATTGCTCCGCAAATAGCGACGAGTTCTTCCAACTCCTCAGGAGCATGCGCCATGATGGGTGAGGCGCCCACTGCTAAAAGGGCATTCGCGGACAGATCCATCGCGACTGAGTTGGTTAGGTTGAGAACTACAGGGGACTTCGAACGAATAGCTGACAAATCAGCAGCGAAGCTAGCGTGAAAATCGTCCATGCTGGTGCATAGATATACGTGGGTCAGGGCTTGTCAATGGCAGGCTAAAACTCGATGCCCATCATCAAATAAGAGTAATATTTTCCATCTATATGCATGGCGCGTGTGGTGGTGCCCTCATCCACAAATCCGAGGGAGTGATAAAGGTGAATGGCGTGGACGTTCCCTTCTCGCACGCGCAAGTTCACTTTGGTCATGCCGATTTGTTTTGCGAGCCGAAGTCCCTCTTGGCACATGGTGCGCCCTACCCCTAGATGCCAATGAGACTGCAAAACCGAGATACCTAACTCGCCGACGTGTTGAACGCGAGGTCGATCCACCCTAAAAACGGACAGAACGGAAATGATTTTTCCCTGGACGACACCCTTGATGAAGACGTCGCGCTTTCTGTCCTGAATGCGTCGAATCTCTTTTTCTTCTTCTGGAAGGCTTAGCCAAAGTCCCTCTGCGCCGTATGTCAGAAACTCGGACTCGGACCCAGCTGCCTTTGCGAAAGCCAAGGCTTCTGAGGCATCATTTACTTCAAGTGGAGCGATTGTCAGGGCACTGCCATTCTTTAGCGTGTGGGTGGCCATCTAAGACAGTGTACTACGAAACGCCTCCTGAAGCATGGCCTGTGCCGCTTGGAGGTCGAGCTGCTCAGCGCTGTCGATCCCAGCGCATAGGCGATCCAATACCTGATCCTGAACCCTGCCGACGGCTTGCGCTTTAGAATACGGGACTCGGGTGTAGACAACCATCCCGTAACGCGATCGGTAGAGACCAGGGAGAGCTTCTTCCAATCGGGCTTCGACTTTTTTGCGCAATTGAAATGCTGGGTCCGCCACTTTGTCGCGCATTTCGATCCAGTTCTCCACTGCCATGTCAGCGATGGCGTTCGCATCTTGGCGGCGTTCAGCGTCGAACGAAGCCAAGGCGTCTTCCCAGTTCATCCCTTGATCCAATAAATGCATGAGCACAGTGCAGTCTTCAAAACCGCAATTCATCCCCTGTCCAAAAAAAGGCACGATCGCATGGGCAGCATCGCCAATGAGGGCTACTTTACCGCCGAAGATCCACTTGCTGCACCTTACCGTGCCCAGAGCTCCTTGAGGATGTGCCATAAACTGCTGCACGTGGTCTGGTACAAGCGATACCGCATCAGGAAACTCAGTAGAAAAGAGCTCTCCCACTGCTGCCGGAGTGTTTACCGACGAAAAGCTCCAGCGACCGGCCTGCCTGGGTAAATATAAAGTAATCGTAAAGCTGCCATCTAGATTGGCCAGGGCCATCATCATGTGAGATCCGCGCGGCCATATATGTAGTGCTTTTTTGTCGAGCTGATACTGCCCCCCAAGACTGGGTAAAAGCATTTCTTTGTAATCAGCTTCCAGCCACTCCGTCCGAACAACACACTCCTGAGGAGCAGCTGCCTCTATCGCAGCCCGCACGCGGCTTCCGGCGCCATCTGCTCCGAATAGTTGTTCGTACTTCTGAACACGTCGCTCCGTCCCCTGGCAAAAGATGGCTTCTGCTGATTTAAAGTCGACAGACTCTAACTGCGAATCAAAAAAAACTTCTGCTCCACTGGCCTCTGCCTGAGTGAGCAAAAGTGCATTTAACTGCGAGCGAGAGACGGAGTAGTTGCACTCCCCCTGCCTTCCGTAGGGCTGAAAAAGGCCTGAACCCGACTTCAAATGCACTTGTCGGCCAAAAACCGGAACGCAAATTTTCAGAACGGATTCGGCAATACCAGCTTGTTCCAATCCGTGAATTCCTCGAGAAGTGACTATGAGGTTGATTGACCTTCCTCCAGCAGCGCCCTGCTGTCGAGGATCGGAACGTTGCTCGAAGATCTGCACCCGATAACCGCGTTTCTGAAGCAAAATGGCGAGCAAACACCCGACCAACCCACCTCCCACGATCGTGACTCTAATTGCCACTAACTATCTCCTCAAAAACGTTCACCAGACGAAAGACATCTTCATAGTTATTGTACAGTGCTGCCGGAGTGATGCGAAAAATATCGGGCTCTCTGAAATCGAAGTACGCACCCCTTTTCTTGGCCTCCGCTGCAAAGTCAGCGGCAGCTTTGTCCACTCGAAAGCAAAGCATCGATCCGCGACTCGCTGGAGTAGTGACCTGAACTCTGTTTCCCAGACGCTTTTTCAAGAGCCACTCTAAATAGGAAGTCAGCCTCACGCTTTTCCGGACGAGGGCCGGCATGGTAGCCCTGTCAAAAAGTGACAACGATGCCCTTAAACTTGCCAGCTGAAAAATGGGTGGGTTACTCAATTGCCAGGCTTCCACCGTTGATATTGGATCGAAAATAGGGCCCATTTTGAAGCGAGTTTTCTTGTCGTGCCCCCACCACCCTTCAAAACGAGGAAGAGATTTATTTCCAAAGTGTTTTTCGTGCACAAAGGCGCCGCCAATCCCCCCCGGCCCAGCATTGAGGTATTTATAGGAGCACCACACCGCGAAATCCGCAGCGTCCTCGTGGAGAGACAACTCAATGTTGCCCACCCCATGGGCCAAGCTAAACCCCGCCAACGCACCGACCTGGTGAGCTGATTGACTCACCTTTCGCACCGAAAACTTTTGACCCGAGAGATAGTTGCAGTTCCCCAAGAGTACGAGAGCGAGCGCCTCACCCTGCGCTGCAATTTGATCGATCAGAGATTGTTCATCCACGACAAAACCATCACGCGTTTCCAAAGAGACGACGGCCTTACGCGGATCTAAACCGTGAAAACGCACTTGAGAATCTACAGCGTATTTGTCCGAGGGAAATGCATTCGCATCGATCAAGATCTTGTATCTGTTTTTTGTTGGCCGATAAAAACTCACCAGCATGAGGTGCAAATTAGCCGTGAGCGAATTCATCGCAACGACTTCGGATTCTTTTGCGCCCACTAAACGCGACAATGGCGGGGCGACTTGCTCATGATACGGAAGCCAGGGATTTTCCCCGGCTAAGTGACCTTCAACCGCGTATTTTGCCCATGCATCGGCCTCGGCTGCCAAAAGAGCGGGCGTTTGCTTGGGCATCAACCCCAAGGAATGACCCGCAAAATACAATGGTTCCTGATGAATAGAAGGAAAACAAAACTCCTCCCGAAACCCTGCCAAAGGGCACTTTGCATCCAACACCTGAGCAGCTACTAATGCGTCGTGTTCGAGTTGCCATTCCATAAACTAAAACCCGATCCCAATCGAAACCTCGGGTAGTCCGGTAACGGTAAGCTGCACCTTCATTCCCGCTTTGAGTTCCACGGCGGGAGTGGCTGCTCCAGCCAGGACAATGCTCCCCGCAGCTAGCTTGGCACCCCGTTCGGCGAGCAGGGCGCAAAGTTGAACTACGGAAATCACTGGGTCGCCTGAGATATCGCTCGACAGCCCACTCTGAACTGTCTTGCCATCCACTTGCATGCGCATTTCCAGCGCTCGCAAGTCAAGGGACCTAAAATCAGTAAACCATTTTCCCATTACAAAATGGGAGGACGAAGCGTTGTCTGCAATCACATCTTCCATTGAAAAATACTTAAAGTGTTCATAACGCGAATCCAAAATCTCCATGCAGGCGGCCACGCCACCGCAAGCCTCCAACACCTGCTCACGGGTGACAGCTCCAAGAAGTTCAGTGTCGATACGAAAGGCGACCTCGGGTTCGATCTTGGGGTGAATACTCCCCTTCAGTGGAAAAACTCCACCCGCAGGCACCTGCATGCTGTTCATCAAAAACCCGTAGAGAGGAGAATCTAAATTCATTTGGCGTCGTTTTGCCTCAGAAGTGAGACCCATTTTCCAACCCACTTGAGACTCCCCTGCCAAAACTCGCATGCTGAGCTGCTGCTCTTGTATTGCGTACGCATCCGAGCGCTCAAACGGGCGGAGGTCTTTGCTTAACTGAGGAATCGAATGCCCTCCCAGCCGCGCAGAATTAAGAATCTGAGCCCAATGATCGATATTTGGTTTTGCCAACCTCTCCCCCCTTGCTAAGGTGTCGCTTGAACGGATTTAACCTTTGTTGAACAACATGAGCAAGCATGGACACATATAAAGTTATCGATATCTCTCCAGTGCTCCACTCAGGCACAGCCGTCTTTCCTGGGGACAAAGCGTTTAGTCGGCACGTTACCCAAGAAATTTCCCAAGGTGACAACCTCACGCTTTCTCACATTGAAACCACTCTGCACCTCGGCGCCCATGCCGATGCACCCAGCCACTACAGCCACCACGGCGAATCAATCGACCGCCGGCCCCTAGAGCTTTACCTAGGACCCGTCCAAGTGATCCACGTGCCCGGCGCGCGCGGCCGACGCCTTCTTGTCTCGGACATGAAAGTAAAAAACATCCAAGCTCCTCGTGTGCTTTTTAAGACCGGAACTTTCCCCAATCCGAACAAGTGGAACGCTGATTTCGCGGCCTTGTCGGCGGAGCTGGTAAACTACCTTGCTTACTCGAAGGTACGCCTTGTGGGTATAGACACACCGTCCATCGACCCTTCTGAGGACACCCTTCTGGAGAGCCATCAGGCCGTGGCCGCCAACGACATGGCCATACTTGAGGGTCTGGTCTTAGAGGCTGTCGAGGAAGGGCTTTATCAGCTGATTGCGTTGCCTCTCGCACTAAAAGACGCCGATGCGTCCCCAGTGCGAGCAGTCTTATTGGAGAAAAAATAATGCGGAAAATTTTGAATTATATCGACGGAAAACTCACCCCGGCAAAATCCGGAGTTTTTTTTGAGAAAGACAATCCGTCGCGTGGTGCCCCCTATCTGCTGGTACCCGATTCTGAAGCAGCTGATGCGTCAGCGGCGGTTTCCGCCGCGACCGCTGCGTTTGAGTCTTGGGCAAAAACTCCGATCGCCCAACGAGCGGGGCACCTGCGGAAAATGGCCACTCTCATCCGTCAAAAGGAAGAGGCCCTCGCGATCGCAGAATCCACCGACAACGGCAAACCCATCGCATTGGCACGGGCCTTGGATATCCCGCGCAGCTCTCTCAATTTGGAATTTTATGCCGATGCCATCTCGCAGTTTCACGGAGAGACCATTCTCACGGATGCTCGTGCTATCAACAACGTAGTGAATGCTCCGTTGGGTCCTGTGGTGTGTATTTCACCCTGGAACCTGCCGTTGTATCTGCTAACCTGGAAAATTGCTCCCGCTCTGGCGGCCGGCAATACAGTCATCGCCAAACCCTCCGAAGTGACTCCACTCACGGCGTACTTGCTCAGCGAAATCGCCATCGAAGCCGGGTTGCCCCCAGGCGTGCTGAATATTTTGCATGGAACTGGCCCAAAAGCTGCCGCACCTCTGGTCACTGACTCAAAAGTCCGAGCGGTGTCGTTTACCGGAAGCACCGCAACCGGACGGGCTATTTCCCAAAGCGTAGCGGGGCAATTCAAAAAAGTATCACTGGAAATGGGGGGCAAAAACCCCAATATCATTTTTGCCGATGCCGACTTTGACAAGGCCCTCGATCACGCTGCGCGAGCCGCTTTTTCAAACCAAGGCCAGATTTGCCTCTGCGGGTCCCGCATTTTCGTCGAGCGCCCAATTTATGCCAAAGTCAAAGAAGCATTGGTTTCCAGAGCAAAGGCACTCCGATCAGGCGATCCTTTGGATCCCAGCACCGATCAGGGCGCCGTGGTCTCGCGGGTTCATATGGAAAAAATTCTTTCCTGTTTTGAAGTGGCCCGCTCAGAAGGGGGAAAGTTTCTCTGCGGGGGCGAGCGTTTGAAAATGTCAGGTGATCAAGCCGAGGGGTTTTTTATTGCGCCAACTTTGATCGAAGGCCTTTCCGCCGATTGCCGCACTAACCAAGAGGAAATCTTTGGCCCAGTGGCGACGCTCATTCCTTTTGACTCCGAGCAAGAAGTCTTGCAGGCAGCCAACTCCACTCGCTACGGACTGTCGGCAAGTTTGTGGACTCGGGATCTCAATAGAGCCTATCGTGTCGCTAATGCGATTGACGCAGGAGTAGTTTGGATAAACACCTGGATGTTGCGCGACCTGCGTACGCCCTTCGGGGGAATGAAAGAATCGGGAGTGGGCCGCGAGGGCGGAATGTATTCCTTGCGGTTTTTCACGGAACCGAAGAATATCTGCATGGGGTTGTAATGGAAAAAGAGATTCGATCCTCTCGAGCGCCAAAACCGGTTGGGCTTTACCCGCACGCCCGCCGGGTGGGAAACCTACTCTTTCTTTCGGGAGTGGGGCCTCGACTGCCGGGAAGTGATTCAATTCCTGGCCTTGAGCTGAATGCAGACGGTTCGATTCGTTCGTACGATATCGTCGCGCAGTGCCATAGTGTTTTTGCCAACGTGCGCGCCATCCTTGAGGACTCCGGCTGCCGGTGGGATGATCTGGTCGATGTCACCGTCTACTTAACGAACATGAAAAAAGACTTTGCCGCTTACAACGCGCTCTGGGCAGAGTACTTCAAGGACAATCGCCCCTGCCGTACCACAGTAGAGGTCCTCTCCCTGCCGACTCCGATTGCGATCGAACTCAAATGCGTCGCCGTGGTGAAGGAATAGGCGAAGCGATGGCGGGCATCTTCGAAGCTTTCAACTTTCAGCAATGGATTAACGAGAACCGCCATCTACTCAAACCACCCGTTGCCAATAAGGTCATTTGGCCCAACCGAGAGTATATTGTGATGGTCGTTGGTGGACCGAATGAACGGACGGATTTTCATGTCAACCAGGGCGAGGAATTTTTTTATCAACTAGAAGGTACTCTGACGCTCAAAGTTTGGGATCAGGGACACATCCGCGATATTCGGATCCAAGCCGGTGATATTTACCTGCTTCCTGCCAACACACCCCACTCCCCTCAACGCGAGGCTGGATCGATTGGACTGGTGGTAGAATCTCGTCGACAGCCGGGTCAACTCGATGGACTGCGTTGGTATTGCGAGAAATGCACGTCACTCTTGTATGAAGAAACGTTCTTTTTGACAGACATCGAAAAACAGTTCGCAGCGATTTTTGAACGGTACTACTCCAGCACATACACCCTATGCAAAAGCTGCGGGCACAAAAACGGCCGCAAGTGGGGCGCCTAGACGTGTTTAAAATAGACATTCACACGCATATTCTCCCGCCCGAGTTGCCCGATCTAAAAGCAAAGTTTGGTTACGACGGCCTCATTCAAATGCGGCCCTGCACAGATTGCTCAGACGTCGACTTACTGGACAGCAGTGGTAAAGTGTTCCGTCGGGTAAAACAAAACTGCATCGACCCCCAAGCACGGCTGAAAGAAATGGATGCGCAAGGACTGCACGTGCAAGTTCTGTCGACTGTGCCCGTGCTTTTTTCATACCGCGCACGTCCAGAGGTGGGCACTTTTATCTCTCGGTTGTTAAACGATCAGCTGGCGACGGTCGTAATGCAAAATCCAAAGCGTTTCATAGGAATTGGGACGGTTCCTCTGCAAGACCCCGCGGCAGCATGTGAAGAAGCCAAACGTTGTGTGCGCGAGCTTGGATTTCCGGGGTTTCAGATCGGTTCTCACGTCAATGCGTGGAATTTATCCGATCCCGCGCTGTTCCCATTTTATGAAACCTGCGAACGTCTGGGTGCAGCTTTGTTTGTCCACCCGTGGGAAATGATGGGCGAGGAACGCATGCCGCAGTACTGGCTGCCTTGGCTAGTGGGCATGCCGGCTGAAACGGCGCTGGCAATCAGTTCGATGATCTTTGGTGGCGTTTTTGAAAAGTTCCCTAAACTACGCGTGGCCTTTGCACACGGTGGTGGGGCATATCCATTTATCGCTGGCAGAGTACAGCATGGGTTTGATGCTCGACCCGATCTCTGCGCAGTGGATTGCAAACTACCCCCAAAGGATTTTTTAGGTCGGTTTTACGTCGATAGTTTAGTACACGATACTGACGGGTTACACAGAATAGTTCAGTTGTTTGGAAAAGATAAAGTCTGCCTGGGCACAGACTACCCCTTCCCCCTGGGTGAAGGGCGCGCTGGTGAAGGCATTGAGAATGCGAAGTTTAGTCCTGCCGACCAGGAATGGCTCTACCATCGCTCTGCTCTGGAATGGCTTGGCCTAAAAAAAGAGCGTTTTCTTTAAAGGGGAAATCATGGATCTCGATCTCAAAGGTAAAAAAGCATTGGTACTAGGATCTTCTTCGGGTATCGGGAGAGCGATCGCCCAGGCCTTGGTCCGCGAAGGAGCGCAAGTCGCTCTCTCAGCTCGTAGAGAAGAAACCCTAGCCGAAGCCGCCAAAGCGATTTCGGCGCATGCATTTATTGCGGCCGACTTGTCCAAGGCAGGGGAGAGCCGTGCCCTAGTCAACAAAGCCATCGCCAAGCTGGGAGGTTTGGATATTCTCGTCTTGAATGCGGGAGGCCCCAACAAAGGAACGTTTGCTGATATTACTGAAGGGCAATGGCACCAGGATTTTCAAAGCCTTTGGATGAGCGTAGTCGAAGCGTTGCAAACGGCCTTGCCTTTGATGAAGGAAAAAAAACATGGCCGAATACTTCTCATTACCTCGCTTGCAGCCAAGGAACCGCTTGCCGGTATGACGACGTCGAACAGCTTACGCGCTGGACTGACAGGACTTACGAAGTCCGTTTCCAGCGAAGTAGCCCCATATGGAATTACGATCAATGCCCTTTTGCCCGGATATACAAACACGGAACGATTAAAAGAATTGGGACTCACTCAAGACACCATATCCAAGTTAGTCCCGGCAGGGCGTTTGGCGGAGCCTAGCGAAATCGGGGACTTGGCAGCGTTTTTGAGTTCCTCCAGGGCGAGTTACATTACGGGGCAAGCGATTGCGATCGATGGGGGGGCCATTCGCGGGCATTAGCCGCAAAGCAAGGCAATTGTTTCTTGCCTAGGACGCTTCAAAACGCTAGTCCTTTAGTATGGGCTTGGGAAATCTTCTATCCGTTCTTGTATTATCTTCTTTCATTTTGAGCTGTGGAAAAGAGACAGATTTTCTGTACCGAATCACAGACAAACCCGTTGAAACTTTCGAAACGGTTCACCCTCTGAAACAAATTCACGGGCAACGCAAAGTCGACATCCTCTGGGTGGTCGATAACAGCGCAAGCATGCAGCCGCATCAAAAAAGCCTCATCAAAAATATAGATATGTTCGTCAAACTTTTCATGACGAAAGGGAACCTTGAGTGGAGAATGGGTCTGATTTCCACCACGCTGAAACAGGAGCCTTTGGTTGGAATGGCTCCCTCAGATATTTTGGATTACAAAACCCCCAAAGCGATTCAACGATTTCAAGCAGCAGTGAACATGCTGGGTTTGAGCGGAGATGGCACCGAACGATCTTTTGACCCGATCCGCTTGCACCTGTCCAACCACAAGTCTTTTCTACGCCCAGACGCAACGCTCGCAATTATTTTCATTTCCGACGCGCCTGAGCAGAGCGAGATCGCGCCCAAAGTCTTGCTTTCTTATTTGAGATCCAAAAAGGGCGGCGATGCAAACAAAGTCGTCGCGTACGGAGCGCTGGTTCCGACTGAGTTTGCATGTCCTGAAGTAATGGAAGACAAGTGGGCCTACAAAGGCAGCCGGTTTGAAGAGTTTATT
>CAZTDN010000004.1:0-132057 GCA_964611895.1 uncultured Pseudobdellovibrionaceae bacterium | reverse complement strand
TCGGAGCAGATCGACTGGTCAATGTCGCCTATGCGGTGAGAAAACTTCCTCTGCCATGCATCGTCGTGGATTTTGGAACTGCGACCACCTTTGACCTGATCAGTGAAGACAAGATTTATCAAGGGGGAGCCATCGTGCCAGGTCTGTGGATGGGGGCAGAGGGCTTGGGAGGTAAAACCGCTAAACTGCCGATCATTGATTTGGAATTTCCGCCCCGAGTTGTTGGAAAAAGCACGGTGGAATGCATTCAGAGTGGGATTTTGTATGGTTACTGCGCGTTGATCGACGGCCTAGTCGCCAAAATCGAATCCGAAGTTGGCAAGGAATGTTTTGTCGCTTTGACGGGTGGCCTGGCCGGACGTTTTGAATCCAAGCTGGCGCATCCCTGTCAAATCCTTCCGGATCTCACTTTGGAAGGGATGAGTTTATTGTACGAAGAAGTCGCCGGAAAAGACTTTGCCATGCGACCGTTTACGGCGGAGCCAATCCACTAACATCAGTGAGCCAACGAGTCCCCCGAGGACATACACCGAATATTTCCAAGCCGATTGCAGAGCCGCGATAGTTGCGGTCCAGGCGGCAAGGTCTTGGGCCCGGTGTGTCTTTGCGGCGTTTTGGGCTTGTTTTAATCCCTGCGGCGTAAAGTGGCTCAACGAAACTGGTGCGAGCAGGAGCGCCTCGCTGTGGATCTGATCTGAAACTGCGTTTGGCGAAAGTCCCGCCGGAACCAACGCATGCACTACCACCGAATCGGCCATTTGGATTTGGTACCTTTGCAACCCTAAGAAAAAGTAAGTCATCGATAGGGCGAGCTCCGGCTCGGGAATATTGACCAGGCGGTTTCCGTGCGAAGGAACATAGAGTTTGTCCATGGCGCTGGTGTAGCGAGTGGAATCCAATACCTGGGCAAATGCGGGTTCGAGCTTGCGGAACTGGTGTGAGTGGGTTCGAAAAAAAACTAAAGCAAAGACGCTTAGAAAAACCGCCAGAAGGACGCTGCGCAAACGGACAGAACCCAAATGGGCAAGCACAGTCGCACTGAGGACAAGAATACAGGCGGGAATACACAGCGTTTGCCACAAGAAGAGGGATGTGAACACAAACGAAGGCATCTGTATTCTTATCGGAATTCAGTCGCTAGAAACTAAGCGAATACGTTCAAGACGTTATCACCCGTCATGACCATTTCCGTCACTGGGGCCGCTCCAGGCAGTGTATCCGACTGGCACAAGCTTTGCTCTTCTTAGGGCTGTCTCCAGCGTGGTGTTTCGACGTGAGTGGAATATTGAGGAAGATAAAATGAAGAACTGGAAATTATTTTTAGTCGGCTTGGTTGTAGGACTGGGCGCATACTCTTCAAAAGCCCAAGCGGAATACCCTATGCCTTATAACCCCGGGTATAAAGTGGGCGTGCGGGTGTCAGTAGTACCTCCGCCAATGCCCATGCCCTATTCAAGCTGCTCGCACGGTTGCGGCACGGTTGCTCCGATGCCGATGCCTTATCCGCCTCCGATTTACCCTCGGCCGTACTGCCAAACTTCGGTAAATCCTTACGCTTATGGCGGGTATGGTTGCATGCCTTATCCTTATATGCGTCCGTATCCACGAAAGTTTACTTCGTTTAACTTTCGATACGGTCCCCTCGCCTTCGGATGGGCAAACGGGAGCGCGGGCTATTAAGTATTTGCGTTGACCATGGGCGATGGTAATTTGTCGCCCATGGAAAACAAACCCGCAGCAGGAAACATCCCCGGACTAGAAGTTCTCAAGCGCCAATGCGATGAGCTTTCAGGGCGCCTAAACGCGCTCCGGGGGCGTCTTTGACGTCAGTACCAAGCAGCGCCGTTTAGAAGAAATTGAAGTCCAATCTGCGCAAGAATCCTTTTGGTCCGATGCGGCCCGCGCAAAAACTATTCTCAAAGAAAAAAGCTCTCTAGAAGCAGGGCTGAACGCGCTTTTCGAAGCGGAGCGGCGTTTGGGGGACGCTTCGGCGTTGGCCGAACTGGTTGCTGAAGAACCCTCAGAAGAAAATCTGACGGATTTGCACCAGGAAGTCCAGCAAGTAGCCAGCGCCGCAAGGCGCATGGAACTCCAAGAAATGTTGGGTGGACCCAATGATCGCGCTGATGCGATCGTACATATAAACGCCGGTGCGGGCGGAACCGAGGCTCAGGACTGGGCTCAGATGCTTTTTAGGATGTACATTCGCTACTGTGAGCAACGCGGGTTGCAATCGCAGATAGTCGATACTCTCGAAGGGGAAGAGGCCGGAATTAAATCCGCTACCTTTTTTGCTCGCGGAGAATATGCGTACGGCTTTCTCAAGGCCGAAATTGGCGTGCACCGATTGGTGCGCATTTCTCCATTTGATTCGAATGCGCGCCGGCACACGTCTTTTGCATCGGTTTTCGTTTATCCCGATATAGAAGAAGAAATCGAAATCAAAGTAGAAGACAAAGACATTCGAGTGGATACGTACCGAGCAGGGGGCGCGGGCGGACAGAAGGTGAATAAAACCGACTCCGCAGTGCGCATTACCCACCTTCCCACGAACATCGTGGTCACGTGCCAAAACGAACGATCCCAACACCAAAACCGCGCCATGGCGATGAAGATCCTCAAAGCCCGGCTTTACGAGCATGAAATGGAGCTGAAGCGACAAGCAGCCAATATCGTCGAAGACGCAAAGGCTGACATTGCCTGGGGTAGCCAAATCCGATCCTATGTCTTGCACCCCTATCGGATGATCAAAGATCACCGAACCGATTTCGAGACAGCTGATGTCCTGCCGGTGCTGGATGGTTCGCTGCAGCCCTTTATTGAGAGCTACTTACTCGCCAAACGGGAAGGGAAATAAGCATGGTTTTCTTAATTAGCAACGATGACGGAATTGAATCGCCAGGAATTGACGCTTTGGCAAAAGCGGTGAGCAGCTTGGGAGAGGTTATCGTCGTTGCACCTCACCGCGAACGTAGCACCGCAGGGCATTCTCTCACTTTGCACAAACCGCTTCGTTTGAAAAAAGTCGGTTCGAATCGCTGGGCCGCCTCGGGCTCTCCCGCCGATTGCATTTACTTGGGCATTCGTCAGATTCTCAAACGCAATCCGGATTTTATTCTCTCTGGTATCAATGCCGGCGCTAACCTAGGAACGGATGTGCACTATTCTGGAACGGTGGCTGCCGCGCGTGAAGGTGCGTTGATGAATATCCCCAGCTATGCGTTTTCGCTAGTGGAGTCGCCTCAAGAATTTGCAAAACAAGGCGGAGGTCCGGGTTTGTTTTTTGAGGCGGCCGCGGAAAAGGCGAAACAGGTCCTGATTGCGACTCGAAGCGTGGTTTTTCCGCCGCATAGCCTGTTGAATGTAAATATTCCAAATCGGGCTTCGGTGGCAGAGATGGGGCCCCTCAAAGTGACTCGCCAGGGGTTTCGCTATTACACCAATGACATTACTCAGTGCACGGATCCTCGTGGCAAGGAGTATTACTGGCTCGGGGGAGCTTATTCAGGTTTTGAACAGGACGCGCTTTCCGATTGCCATGCACTCGAGGGAGGGTTTGTCGCGCTGACTCCCATCACGATCGACTGCACTCATAATGATTTTTATGCGACACTTCTAAGGCAGTTGTAGGTCGACTTCGCGAAACCCGGTACCGTCGTTTAATAAACGGTCCACGAGTGTGGGGTCATCCCAGCGTGGGGCTTCCCGGAAAAATCTAAATACATGCCAGCGGCCCGCGATGACGAGTAGGGGTGATGAAATTTTTCCTTCACGAAACCATTGATTCAAATTTTGGATCATGTGCACGTCTCGTCGAGCTCCAAACGCGTCGAGTTCTTCATTTTCACTGGGAGAAATTTCCAAGGGTAGGCCTGAAAAAATACCCTTCATTGCGATCAAAGCGATTTTTCTCAGAAAACGGAGATCTTCTTCAGAAAAGGGATATCCCGTTTCCAACAGATGCAATACGTGCGTTTGTGCATCTTGCACCGTGTTTACAAAGCCCATTTTCCGCATCCCTTTCGAACGCGCGGCCTCCATTTGTCGGTATAGTTTGAGCAGTTTCACTCCCAGTCGGGCCCGAAAATCGAGACTGGCGACTTGAATGCTCTCTACCGCCGCGACCTTAAACGCGCCGACAAGCTTCATGCCCACAGCATGCACACGCTCCCCCAACGTATGAGCCTCACCCAAGAAAACCAGGACATCGTGCTTTTCTGCAGCGTCAATCGATGGACGGTGCAGGACCCGAACGTAGAGTGAGTGGCCTCGGTGCCGAAGGACTTCTTGGATAGCGGAGATCTGCTCGGGAGAGAGCCCAAGCTTGCAGAGTCGCTCGTGGCATCGCATGCCCCACGAAAGCGTGGGCAGACTCAAAAGAACGAAAAGAACGATTTTCACAGGGCGGTAGCTTTAGCATGGGGGCTGATTTGCCCAAAGAGTTTTAAATCTCTGAAATAAAAGCATTAAGGCCTTCAACGAGCAAAACTGCGAACAAAGATAAGTTTATTAAAATCCCAAGTATTTCCGATAAGGTAGGGGTAGTATGGGCTTGTTCCCTGAATTGACTCTGCGTGCAGTTTTGACTATGTTGCGCGCATTCAAATTACATTAATTGGGTTTCATGAAGCCATTCGCTTGGACACTGTGCTTTTTGCTCGCCTCGTGTGCGGGGATTCAATCCCGGTACCACCGCGTCCAAAAGGGCGACTCGCTTTCTGCGATCGCGGCGAAGCATTCCGTCCCATTGGATGCTCTAGAACGCGCCAATCAGGATATTTTGGCTTCAGGCATCCGCACGGGCCAAAAGCTCTACCTTCCTTTTGAAGATAACCCGGAATGGAACCAAGAATTTTTTGAAGAAGAAACTTCCGATCGAGAAATCGCTTCGGCCCCAGTGCCGGAAATTTCTCTGGGAAAGGTCCCATTCCTCTGGCCTGTAAAAGGAACGCTGAGTTCCAAGTTCGGTAGCCGCTACATGCGAGGGCGAGGGCGCCACGTACACGAGGGGATCGATATTGCGGCGCGCAAGGGCACGCCCGTAAAATCGGCTCGCAGTGGCCATGTGGTGTACGCTACCAACCGCATTCCAGGTTATGGCAATATGGTCATTGTGCAGCATGCCGGCCAGCTCTCCACTGTTTACGCGCATTTGAGCAAAATCGCCGTGAAAAAGGGCCAGTTTGTTGCGCGTGGTCAACTTCTGGGCGCAGTTGGAAGAACAGGACGCTCGACAGGAAACCACCTGCATTTTGAGGTCCGAGCGCGGCGCCAGCCCGTGGATCCGATGCCGCTTCTATACCAACAGTTCGCTCGCAACCCTTGAGACCCAAGTCCACAACTGCTCGACAGTCGATTGCCTTTTTAAGTTTGTAGATAGTTGAAAACATTCTTATAATATAGAGACAGCGATCATCCTACAGGAGAGCCTCTCATGACATTGACCAAAGCTGAATTGATCGAGTCCGTATACGAGAAGGTAGGCTTTTCAAAAAAGGAAGCGGCGGACCTAGTCGAACTCGTGTTCGAGAGTATGAAAGAAGAGCTTTGCAAGGGTGGCGCGATTAAGATTTCAGGGTTTGGAAAGTTTCGGGTAAGGGCCAAAAAAGCACGCATGGGGCGCAACCCTCAGACGGGCGATGCCATGGTCATCTCGGCCAGAAAAGTGCTTACTTTCACCCCTAGTCGTATCCTTCGAGATGGAATCAACGGTAAAGCCGTATCACTCCCGAGTGCGCAGACGGACGAAGAAGACGACGACGACATGGATAGCGAAGACAACGCTTAATAACAGTGAATCTGTTGGGTTTATTTTCAGTCGCCCTGTTCTTCCATACCACGACTTACGCAGATCTCTTATTCTCCCCCTGGAATCGCTGGGATGCGGCCACGTTGCGCCGTAAACTCGATACCTATGGTGATTCCTCCACGCAGTCGCAACTTGAACGCGCAGAGTACTGGCAGGCCTTAGCTGTCCTCGAAACGGAGAATGGCCACCCACACGCAAGCCATGCGGCCTGGAAGCACGTTGAGCAGCTCTGTCAGGGATGGCGTGCAAACCAATACAACGCATACAGCGGAAAGATCCGAGGCCGTGCGATCGCACTGTGCGCCCTGGCGGGAGCGGAGCATACGGCGCAGGGACTACCTTATTTGCATTGGGGTGCGTCGAAGAACCTTCGCGCCGACGTGCAGGATTTTTTGTTGGGTGATTTGGAAGAGGCCGAGCGACTCCACGCAACCGGGCGTTTGAGGGCAGGTTTGTCCCCCTTTTTCGGCTTGGATTTTAAGACAGCACTCTTGTCTTGGCGTGTTTTAGAGCGCCAAACCCCCACCGCCATCGCAACGGATTACTGGACCGCCGTCACTCTCGAACGCCAGGGAAATCAGGCAGCTGCAGCAGAAGCGATGGAAAAAGCACTTAAAAGTTCTCCACCCGATGTTCGAGCGGTGGCTAGAGCTGAGCGCAAAGATTTTCGCAGCTTAGAAGCCTTGGATTTCGGCTGGGCGCCTACGGTCTCCAGCACACCTGCGCGAGGTGTTGGGCTGGGGCTGCGGTTTTGGGACGATCGGATTGCAGACCAGGGCCACGCAGTCGGTGTAGCAGTGCACGGCACTCTTAGACGAGCGCTGTGGGGAAATTTCCAATTCACCGAATCTGAGTGGACAGCCCCATTGCGACTTCGCTTGTCTGCAAACGCGCACTCCCGATTGCGAGATTATTTTGGATTGGGGATGACTAGTCCGGCGACCGCCGTGCAAGAGTTCAACGCGGTTTCGTGGGAATCTGAATGGGCGATTTCTTTCCCACTGGGTTATCTGGACACCGCGGTTTCTGTTTTGGCTCGAAATTACACAAGCGATGCGTTGCCGGCAGGGCTAGCCGTTCAACCAGCGCAGGGGTTTGCGGCGCAAGTGGTTTGGGACAACCGCGATCGAACCATAGCTCCTAGGTCGGGATTATACCTTTTGGGACGTGCTGAATGGTTGGCTCCCACCGCCAGCCCGGTGTTGCGCACGCGGTTGGTATTGGCCAAACACTTTCGCCTCGCGCTTAGGCATACGGTGCACGCCCACGCAGCGCTGAGTACCGCTTCGGGGACGGCTGCGTTTAACCAGCTGTCGGATTTGGAAGGCACCGGAGCTCCGGGGATACGAGAAATGCGCTGGGTAGACGCGAATGCTGCCGCGGCTTGGTTGCAGTATCGGTACCTTGCATTGCCGTGGCTGAGGTTGGGCGTCTTCGGGACCTGGGGTGCCGTGGCGGCAAGTGTGGCGGGATTGCCAAGCAGCGGGCGCTGGGGCGCTGGGATCGAAGCGCAGCTTTTGTTTGAGCGCACTCCCCGTTTTGCTCCTACGTGGGAATTAGGGGTGTTCAATCAGGAATGGATCTTTCAAGGGGGAATACGCGTTGAACTCTAGCGGTTAAGCGCTATTGCCAAAAGACTCGATGGGAGATTGCGCGGCAGGCGCAGTAGACCTGGCGAGTTTCAATGCTTCCGCAATGGCGTCGTGTTGTTTACCGGCATCACTGTATCCCAGCTCAAGCAGCGCTCGGATATACCCCGGGCTAAACATCAGATAGCTGAGTAGATCTCCCGACTCGTCTGGTCCGGAAGTAGAAGCAATGATTTGCCTAAAGTGGAACGGGATTTCTTTTCTGAAATGCTTTGCGATTTCTGATGGGTCTTGGCTCGGGCGAATAAGAAACGGGTAAACTTTTCTGTCTTCTTTACCCAAGAATTTATTGATGCGGCAGACGTTCTCGTAGTCCTGTTCAACGCTATCCGAAAAAATAGAATTCAACACGGCTCCAGCGATATAGCCCATTCCAATGTGATCGGGGTTAGGGGCAACCTGTTTCCCCTCAGGCTTATTTGGTCGAATACTGATGGCAAGAATATGAGTAGCGCCGAGGCGAAGCGCTGGACTGAAGGGAAAGTTGAATCGCAGAGAACCATCTCCATAGAGCGAGTTGCCCACACGGATCGGTGGAAAAAGTAGGGGGATAGAACAACTCGCCATGATGTGGCGCGCGCGGATATTTGTTTTTTCCGAGCGGCGCTGTTCGCGAAACCAAGGAGGCACGGCAGTGTGCGAATCGTAAAATACGGTAGAGCACCCATTGTAATAGTTGGTCGCTGTTACCGAAACGCCATCCACTAAGCCCAGCTGAACGGCTTTGGACATTTTCCAAAAGTGGATATTGTTCAAAAGTGTCATGGCGAGAGGGCTCGCATCGAGTAGCGATTTTAAAAGTACTTTCTGGGTTATTTTTGAAATAAAGAGATCGTAGACCCAGCGCAATCCCATCGAAGCAATGGAGCGGAAGTTTGTCCGGAAAACTTGGTCAAAAGTGAGGTTTTCCCAAAGCTTGTAAAGGGCGACAGCCGACTCGGGAAAAGGCTCTCCTTGTGCCAGGTAGCATGCGTTGATACTTCCGGCAGAGATGCCGGTAAATACCCGCGGTTTAAAGTCAGGGAAATTTTCGGCAACATAACGCAGCACGCCAGCCTGAAAGGCTGCCCGAGCACTGCCTGCTGCGAGAACCAGGCCGTCTTTTCTGGGAGCGGGGTTTGGATTTGGCATGAGCTTCTATTCTACACACAAAAAGGCCAGAGTGGTTAGCGCGCCAGGTATAGACGCACTTCGCGGGTGGAGACACGCGCGGGGTTAGGAAGAGCAAGTTTCATCGGGCCCGCTTCGAGCGCGCATCGAATACTTCCTTGATGGAGTGGCCCTGCGGCGCCTTGGAGTGAGTACCCCAGTTCGATGGTCGGAGAGGCTTTTCGCGGGTGTAAGGACAGCGTGACCTGGCTAGCCTCCGGATCTTCGGCTTCGGCAGAATCGATCCAGTTCGCTAGCTCCGGAGCGAGAGAGACAGGGATTTTTGCAGTGACGCTGACGGTTGGGTTCGGCCAAAAATACCAAAGCGCTCCGCTGAGCAAAAGCAGGCCCCACAGCGTGAGAAACAGTCGGCGTTCCGCGTTCAAGGAGTCCCCCTAATCAGAAGAATAAACTCGCCTTTGTTTTTCTCAAAACGCCTCACGGCCTGGCAGAGGGAATCCAGCGAGCCCCAGATCAGTTTTTGTTCCTCACTATCGATTTCCCACGCCAGAAAAGCCTCGCGTTTACTGCCAAAGACCCGCTTGCATTCATCCAAAAATGCCAGAAGGCGATACGGGCGCTCCATGAGGACTAGGTGCGCGGAGTTTTTGATGAGCGGTTGCCAGAATTGGCCACGTTGTTTTTCATCTCTGGGAGAAAATCCCACAATCAAAAAAGGAGGCTGCCAGCCACTGAGTGCGCAAGCCGTACCCCAAGAAGTGGCGCCACTCAAAGATCGAATTTCGAAGTCCAGCTCGCGAGCCAGTTCCAAAACCTCTCTTCCCGGATCAAATAGCAAGGGCATTCCTGTGTCTGAAAAAAGTATCACGGTTTGTGGTGCATCTTTGTCTGAAGGGAGCTGCGCGATGCGCCTGAGCTCTGGTTCCCAGGCTTTTTCTTCGGGACGAGAAGACTCGTCCAAGAGAAAGAGTGGCTTGTCTTTGGCGCCCGGTACCTGCGCTAGCACGCGAAAACTTGTTTTTCGAGACTCTCCAATTACCAGGTGTGCCTGCGCGATCTTGGCGCGAGCGATAGGCGAAACTTCCTGGCCGTCGACCAGAGGCATGCCCAAAATCCAAAGCTGTGGTCTAGATGGCACCTAATTTCCCCATATCTAAACTAAATCCAAGTGTCGTAAACGGGACGCCAAAAGAGGTTTGCCCATAAGCGATGGAAAATCCCCAGCAAGCGCGCGGCTTGGATTGAAAGTGCAGCCCCACTCGAAACCCATAAATCCGGTGTGTAATGAAATTGTATTCCACAGACCCATCGATATCGAAAAAAGTTGGTAGCTCCTGGTACATCGACAGGTTCATCATCTGAGCATCCAACGCAGGGTTGGCAGACTTTCGGTACAGGCCGTTGAGTGAAATGACATTTTTGCCTCCGGAGGAATAGGTTATCCCAGTGGAGAGAGAGGACTCGCGTACGGGAGTAACCGGCTGCCCCATGAGCGTGCGCGTTTCTTGGAGCGCAAAAGAAGCTGTAAGCTGCATGGTATAGCGTCCGAGAGAAAGCGAGCTAAAAACTTCGATGGGGCCTAAGGCATTGCTAAAACGGGGATCTGTCGTTGAGGTTTTTAGATTATATTGTTCAGAAACCTGAAACCAAAAAAAACGTTCCATCGAGGAGTCTTTTTTGCGCAAGAAGCGGTTGATTAACTCAAAGCGCATATATTCGTAAGGAGTGATCTGATCCAGGATGTCAAATCGGGGGTTGGAAACCTGCCTTGCCTCATCGGAATAAAAGAATGCGTGGTCATTTCCGCCGGTTTGCAAAAGGCTGCTTGCATAGATAAACCGCGGCTGAAAAATATGGCTCAGTTTTTCAATTCCCAAAAAGGAAGTGTTAAAAGTACGGGAGAGCTGCATCGCAAAGGGAACTTCAACGTCTAAATATTCTCGATGCCGCACAGTAGCGCTGGGCGCATCGAATTGGTACACGAGGGTTCCTCCACGCAAAAGCGGCTGGAGTTGAAAGCCAGGCGGCGTGGGGAGATTGAGGACGAGTCGCGGCTCCATCTGAAGTCGACGTCCGGTACGGATATAAGGGATGGATTCCGTAAGGGGAGTGATATTGGACGGAAGGGCCGCGTTGGTCAGTAAATCTGTGGCGCTTGAACGCGAATAGTTGGTGAGCTGGGTGTCGAGTTCGTAGGAAATGTATTGCCCAAAGAGTGGGGTGGTTGCTTTTGCAGCAGTCAAGATGGGCAATTGCGCTGCGCCTCCGCCGTCGATATTGGTGCCGCTGTTGTTGTTTGGAATCGATACGGTCAGAGGCTGCAGATACTGCGCCTGAGCTGAAAAAAACCAAGAGTCTCCAGGGAAAATCAACGAAAACTGGGATCTCAAGTTTCCCAGATCTGCGCGAGCGCCTACATCTGCCAAGTAATCAAAAGTATAGTAGGGGTTGGAAACGAAGTTCAGCATTTGACGGCTCTCAATTCGGCTGCCGTCCAAACGAAAGAGGTTCCAGGCATTGACTGCGCCCTCACCAAACAGGCCCAGGAATCGAGGACCTGCAGAGTTGTCAGGTCCTGGATTGTCTGCTGATCCGAAACGCCGTGTAATCAGAGATAGGTTGAAATATCCCTGTTTACCGGGAGAGTAGGCATAACGGTAATCCAGTCCCAGGTGACTTCCTGTGCTGGAGTACCAAGTGGGGCGGACCAGTAAGTCCTGCCATTCTGAAATGGCCCAGAAAAAAGGCAGGGAAAAACCTGAACCCAGCGTGGCGCTCCAGGGTGCGGAGGGCATCAAGAAACCCGTCTGCCGTTGAGTTTTGATGGGGATCATCATGTAAGGCGTGTAGAGAAACGGGATGGACTTTGCGCTGGCGACGACATCGTAAAAATGAGCGTACTCGCCCAGCGTAAAGCGAAAACGGCGCCCAGAAAACATCCAGTCCATGGGACACTTGGCTGCATCCGGAGCGGGGACCTGGCTGTTATTACAGTTGCTGAAGGTTCCCTCTAAGACTTCGTATTCGACGGGAGAAATGCGACGGATCACGTCGCCCGTGATCACCGTCTGGGCAAACGTCAGCACTGCGCGGTCAAAAACTGCGTCCGGGCCTTTGAGATTAAAGCTCGCTTGAGAGCAGGAAACAGTAACGTCCTTCTCCGACATCTTGACGTTTTCGCGAGCGATCGCCTGGTTGGCAGTAAAGTCGACTTCTATTTCATCCGCGAAAATTTCATACGGACCATTCTTGATCCACGCATTGCCTTTGCCTTTGAGCGTGTTCGAGGTGAGATCGCGCTGGTAATAGTCGGCCCGAAACTGCAGCCCTTTGGGAACTTCAGCTAGAGTAAATCCACCGACAAAACTCAGAAAAAGGCCGAGGAGTTTATGCTTGGATAAGAACCGCAATCCCTTGGCCCCCGCCGATGCACGCTGTTCCTAATCCTAGTCCACCGCCCTTGCGGCGCAAGGCGTAGAGTAAGTGCGTTGCGATGCGTGCGCCGCTGGCTCCGAGTGGGTGACCAATTGCAATTGCCCCACCATCCGTATTGAGTTTTTCGCGCGGAATACCCAAAACTTTTTCGACGGCCAAGGTTTGTGCGGCGAACGCCTCGTTCACTTCGATCAAGTCCATCTGGGCCAGAGTTTTGCCCGCACGTTGAAGCAAACCTTGAACCGCAGGAACGGGACCGATTCCCATAATACTCGGTTCGCATCCCACGACATGGGAGGCCAATAGTGTGCCCAATATTTTTAGCCCTTTTTGTTGGGCGAAAGAGTGCGAAGTCAATACGAGCGCGCACGCCCCATCAACCATTCCACTCGCATTTCCGGCGGTGACCACTCCGTCCTTCTTAAAGACGGGTTTGAGTTTTTGCAGTCCCTCAATCGAAGCGTCTTTCCTCGGGTGCTCGTCGGTTTCAATTTTAGTCTCTCCAGATTTGGAGGGCAGAATGACGGGGGTCAGTTCGTCCGAAAAGTGACCTGCGTCGTAAGCTTTTTGAGTGAGATTTTGGGAGCGAAGGGCAAATTCATCGCAAAGCTGACGCGAGATTCCGTGTTGTACCGCCAGGTTCTCTGCCGTTATCGCCATGGGGGTTTTGGGAATGGTATCGAAAAGCCCCGCCATGAGACTGTCCTCCAGTTCAGCATTTCCTAAGCGATACCCCGATCGAGCGCCCCGGAGTACGTAGGGTGATTGCGTCATGCTCTCCGACCCCCCAACCAGCACGCACTGCGCTTCCCCTGTTTGAATGAGTCGAGCGCCTTGAATGATGGCTTCAAACCCAGAACCGCAGAGTCGGTTCAGAGTGACAGCTGGCACTGGGATGGGAACTCCAGATCGCAGTCCCACGTGCCGTGCTAGGTAAATCGCATCGGCAGAGGTTTGCAGCACATTGCCAAACAGAACGTGCTGGACCGCGTCCCCAGAGATACCCGCCTGAGCGATCGCCGATTGCGCCGCGGTAACCGCAAGGTCTGTGGCTGTGAGGTTTTTAAAGCTCCCGCCAAAAGCTCCAAAGGGAGTGCGTTTCGCGGCTACAAAGACAATGGGATCGGACATGGTGTTGGCCCCCGGTTGTAAAGAATAGAAAATAGCCCATTCAGGCGGTGGGGTAAACCGGTAGAGAAGGGCGGTATGGAATTAGGTTGAATTCGCCGGTGTGGGTTCTTACACTGCCCGCAAATGCAAACCATACCTGGAAGAGTCTTAGTCAATCCCGTTTCCATCCAAAAATGTTGGGTCAAGAATGGGGAGGCCGCGACCCGCGTATTGGACGTTTCGTATATTCGCGCCGTCGTAGAGAGTGAAGGAGCGTTCGCGCTGATGCAGGAGGGCCAGGTCGTTGTTCTGGACTTCGAACTGGAACGCAGCAAATTCACTCTGGACGCCACCGTGAAGGGGCAGGGGGATGGGTGGGTCCGATTGGATTTTTCTCGCCTGGTCCCGAGTGTGCGCGCGCATTTGAGATCTTTTTTGTCCCCCAGAAAAATCGGGGAATCGATCATTCAGGATTGGAAAGACGGCGGGATTCGGCATTTTCATGGGTTGAACGAGAGCGAGCTTTGGGTGGACGACTCGGACGCAGTGCTCTTCACCTATTTGGATCAAGAAGATCCAACGTCCCAGTTTTTAATCCGAGTCAAAGAGGCGCGGGGGCCTTTGTCAGTGGGCAAGATCCGTCGTCAAGACTACATGGAGCTGTCGGCGATCCACGGGGATTTGGCTCTTCAACCCCTGAACGATAAAGAGACCTACCGCAAGCTAGGCGAGTGCCGGGATATTGTGACCAACTTTCGCCCGTCCGTTTCAGCAGACTATGCTCTGAAACAGCGCATGCTGAAAATTATCAGCGAAACGCTTTATTCGACGAGCCGGCGCGTAGAAATGCTCCCTCCTCGGCCTGGCACCACACCCGCTCCGGTTCGTGCCGAATCTTAACCGCGTACTTTTTTTGCACTGTCTTTTTCCTCGTCACGATAAAACCGAATAGCTCCAAGGGGTTGGAAGGGCTGTGTGCCTGAGCCGCCCTCCAGTCAATATAGCCCCTTGAAATCATTGGATAAAAAAACGGCTCCCGCTTTGCAATTCTAAGTCCTTGTACCGGAGAACGGAATTCGAAGTTTTATGCGCAAGGCATTGAAAATAAGACGGATCCTGCCCGGCTTTTTTGGCTGGCTGTGTTTGTGTGGTGTGTTCATTCCGTATACGGATTTGACAGTTGCACGCGAGCCAAAAGCCTTGGCCGATCATGCCGCCAACCCGGCCGCGGCAATCGCTGCCGCGCCCATTGCTCGAAAACCCATTGTGGTCGCAACCGTCGCCGAAATGGAGCTCGCGCAACGCCGGGTTCGAGCGGCCCTTCAAGAACTTGGCGATCGAGCCCTGACCCGTTTTTACATCGAGACCAATGCCCTGGTGAATGTGAACGAAGAAGTACTCGAACGCGTGTTGGAGGTTCTGCCTAAAGTAAGAAAAGTTCAGCAGCGTCAACTCCTCAATGACATCAATAAAGCCTTACCTTTTTTGCCTCCCCCTCCGGAGCAGGAGCTGGCCAGTATTGCGCGCAATATTCTGCTCGATCGGATGGATGCCAAAGATCGAGAGCAGGTTCTGGCGGAAACCCGCGCACAACAGCGTCGAATGCTATTTGAAAATCTGCTTAAGGGTTTTGCGATGGGCCCAGGCGAGCAACCCATGAATATGGCCCCAATGGCTTTTGCGCCGATGGCGCCGGCTCCGATGCCGATGCCCATGGACCCGCGCTGGATGGCCATGAACACGGCGGCCACCAATCCCCCACCGATAGTCGTTCTTCCGGCGGCGGGTAACCAGCCCACGGTTGCAAGCCTGTTTGATCCTTTGGTGGTCCCTTATAATGGCAGCTTTGGGTTGCCAAATGGACTGTCGACTCAGAGCGGAGCCGCTCCGGTAAATCTAAGCCCCAGTGTCCCCGCCCGCTTTGCTTCGGCCCCTGCTTTTTCATCGACTCAATCCCTTCCGCCAGCGATTGCAGGAAATCCTGGGGCGGTGGCGGCAACCGCACCCATCATGCCTTTTGGGGCGAACGCGGGAGGCTTTCCAGCGCAGGTGGGTGCAGCCAGTGCCGCTTCGGTTTCGTCGACAGATGATGGGGTTTTTCAGGTGGGACAAACACCGATGGGATTTGTGAGTCCGAAGTACACTTTGAGTCGTGGAACGACATACTTGTCTTCAAACGCAGGAGAAGGGGGGACTTATTCCCCCGAGTCTGACGACGATTCCTATGAAAATTCTTTTGCTCCTGCGGCGGCCAGCCTCTACAGCGCTTCTATGTTTAGTTCGGAGACAGCGCCTTCTGCCGCCAAGCAAGAGCCCGCGTTCTCTCGTCCAATGGGACTTACTTTGATCGGCTTGTGTTCAACTGGGGCGTTGAACTGCGATAGGGGAAAAAAATGACGAATCGCATGAGAAAATTTGCCATTGTGCTGCTTTTCTTGAATAGAACTTTGATCGCAGAGAGTTTTACTGGTGGAGTAAACAATAATCCATTTTTGAATGCTGTTCCCGGTACGGTCTTAAGGAATTCCCAGTCCAAGCCTGAGGATTCGCGTTTCTATCAAAATGCTTCGACGATTTTTGATAACTCTATTGCTAACGGACAAAATGGTCGCGAGTACAAGTACCAGGATCTCGTTCGTCAACACGAGGCCGGGAACAAAGCCGCCGCTGCCGCTGGCGCTGCGCTCACCGCCGCCGCCGCTGTGGCTTTTGGGTTGTCTCAATGGGCGGAGGGTGCGCGTTTAATGGGCCTTGCAGGAAAAGAATTTGCTCAAGCTAAGAGCGATCGAAAAACGGCGTCTTACCATAGCAGCATGCGAGATACCTTGCTTGCCAATGCCGATCAAAGCTGGCGACAGGATCAGTATGATCCGATCGCCACGGCTAAGGAGCTCAAAACACCGCAGGTTGAAGCTGCGCTGATCCATTATGGTGTGGACCCCGATTCCTTTTTGCAAACGCTAGCCAATGGCGATCTCACCACGCCAGACAAGGTTGCTCGAGCGTTGGGGAAAGATCCTTCAACTTTGACAACGCAAGAAGCGGCCACTCTAAGCGACACGTCAGGCGACGATATTCAAGAAATTCTCAGTGGCGTGGGGTTGGGGGTAAACGAGGACGCGGGACTGAACTCCGATGGCAGCACGAACGCCGCCGCTGCCAATACAGGTGCTGGCTTAGGCACGGGCGCCGTACAGAGCGAGTCCGCTTCCAGTAGCGAGTCTGCTTCCAGTGCGGTGTTGGATCAGGCGCGGGCCGGGGCACTGTACTCCGAAGCTCGAAATCCTATAGTATCTGGGTTTGAGAAAAACGATTCAGATGGGGCGCTAGCGGAGAAAGCAGATCCTACTCAGGGAATGTCCCGAATGGATCTGAAGGCGTTAGGGGTAACACATCTGCGCGGGCAGACCATATTCAAAGTCGCCGCACGCAATTATCATAGTTTTTCAAAATGGCGTGGAATTAAAAAAGAACGGGCTCCGCAACGCGGGATCGCATCCATCCCTTAACGGTAGCGATGGCGACGGACTTTGTGCGACCGTGCTGAGTGAGATTTGCTCACTTTTTCTGAGATCGCTTTGGAGGCGGTGACCGAAACATAGCGTTCTGCGCTTTGCCAGCTCCACGCAATGGATGCCACCGCGACTAACCCAACCAAAAGGGCAACCATTCGGTTCAGACCAAAGTGCTCTCGGAAAGTGACGTAACTCAGTAGTCCGCCCCAGCCAAACAAAATAGCTGCGATGTACTGTTGATCGCTAGGCAGCACCGTGGTCAGGACATAGCTAGCCAGCAGAAATGTAAATACAACGGCCATTCGCCGTTGAAGGACTCTCTTGCTATTGCTTTTTCCTAACTGAGAACCCACCAACCAAAAAAGTTCAGTCAGCACGATGGATCCCAAAAGCAGCGCCGCAATGCGGGCGGCCATTACGGCAAACAAAGCTTGGTCTCGCCCCCAACCGGTTTCGACACTGAGTAACCAAGATAGCTGGACATTGAGCGCGCGAGTGCTGGCGATTTGAGATTCAGCAACGGCCAAGAGGAGAAACGTCAACAAAATCCAACCATGGTTGCGTGACCACTGCAGCTGATTCACAAAAACTGCCGGGCTGGTAAAGAACCGAACAAACTGCCTCACACTTCCTCCTAAACAGGGCACAAAGGCCCAAGTCAGTGCACAATGCAAGGGGTGCCAAAGGCATCATACGCACTGGAGTGTGTTCCTAGAGGTGTCAAATTGTTAGACAGGGAGCCCGTATACGGCGGAGAAACCCTTTGTATACACCGTGGTCACACGGTTGGAGGGAGAACACTTTCGCACTCTGCCAACGTCGAAAAAATCAATCGTTTCAATAGGGGTAAGTTGGTGCAGAGCTTGCACCTTATGTAGAGTAAGGAAAGAGAAGCTTATGCGTAATTTTTTTCGACAGGCTGCTTTACCACTAGCTTTCGGCGCCGTCACTTTGATCTCGGCTTGCACAGATGGCCGGCCATCGACCTTTGCTGAGATTTCCGCGCAGACTTTAAGCTCTTCTGCAAGTACCAAACTCACTGCTCGCGGCGATATTCGTTACAAAGTTAACGGTCAGGCCCAAGCCACTTACGCCGATCAAATCACGATGCATGGCGGATCTTTGTTTATGACCGGAAGGCCCATGGGGTTTAGCCGGTTGGAAATCGCTCAAGACATGGAAAACCCTTCCATCACTTTCACGATGCGCAGTCAGATTGATACTTTCAGTCCGATTGGGAACTGGATCCAGGAATATTATGCATCGGGAGCGCTTGCGATTTACAACCAAGTCGCATTCATGAGCGGAAGCAAAGGGCTCAGCGTGGTGAGTATGTCTCAAACGGCGACTCCAGTAGAAGTACAGCGCTACCCGAGTGCAAACACTAGCGGGCCTATCCAAGCCGATGGAGCCTATATTTACTCGGCCATGGTGGTGCACCCAAGCCGACCGATATTGTACGGATTTACCAGACAAGATTTCCTTTATACGTGGGATTTGGCGCAGGGCACACTTAAGAGCATGGCCAAAGACGCCTATGGTTCGAACCCCGGACAAGCGGTTTGCTGTGCGATGGGAGCTGCGGTTTATGGCAATCAAGTCTATGTCGGATTTCGGGATCGCTTAGTCATTTATAGCATCGGTGCAAATGGACTTTTGCAGAAAATCGGTTCCACGTTAGCGCTCAATGCTACCAATGTGGTTTCGACCTCGCGTTACCTTTATGTGCAACACGAACCGACAAATACCTCAGTCTCCGGTGGAGTGGCGAGTGCTCAGGGGATTTATGTTTTTGATTCGAATGGTCAAAATGTTGCGTACTTTGCCGCCGGAAGTCCTCGCACCTTTGCCGTCTCTCCCGACGATGCGTATCTGTATGCAAACGTCGATGGCCAGTCCGTGAAGATATTCAAGATAAACTGGTGATCGGTAGACAAAATTCCCTTGTGGTTATAACTTTAAACGCGATGAGAAAGCTGCCGACCCTTGTTTTAGCGTGTTTGGGTTGCATTGCGTATGCGAAAGCGACGCGCTTTGAAGTGAAGGATCTTGCCTTTCGCAATGTTCTTCAGTGGACTTCGGATGCGGCTCTCGAAAAAACCATTGCGGTTTCTCATTTTCCACACGGCTGGATTGAGCTGGACCCCCAAAACATCAAAGCAGGAATCAAGGGAGAGTTTGAAGTGGATGTCCGTTCATTTGAAACGGGTCCGGATTCTAAACAGGTAAAAATTCGCGATGCTGTGCTCGGAGTGGCGGAGTACCCGGGTGCTTTTTACAAATTGGATAAGCTTGTGGAAGCCTCTTCGTCGGAGCTTATTGCTGGTAAAACCGTCAGCGCTCGCGTTAGTGGTGTGCTGTCGGCTCGCGGGGTATCTCGTCGACAAGAAATGCAAACCCGGGTCACCTACTACCCAGAGTCCGAGTTCACTCAGCAACGCCTTTCTGGGAACCTGATAAAAATCGCTGCCTTTTTCGATCTTGCGTTGAATGATTTCAAAGCCCCCATTCCCGAGGGTATGAAAGCGTTGCTTGCGCCGGTAATTAAAGTCGCCGCAGATATGGTGGGGACAGACCGACTGCCGGTTAAAGCGCCAGGCGCGCCTGAGTGAAAAGGCTCCATTTTGGAGTTGCCGAAAATTCCGATTGCGATCCCCCATGCGAAAACATGGGCTCCATAATAAGTGTCCACCTTTCGCCAACCGACCATTCTATCGCCGAAAAAACAGAACCTGAGCCGTCGGTCAGAGAATGCAGGTAACGCAAAGCGATGCGAAGTTCATCCCCTTTTCCTAGTTTGTCGGTTCGAATAGAAGCGTAGAGATAGTGGGTGTGCCGCAACTCCAAGCCTGGGGATAGAGAGAGTCCCAGTAGGGCGGGATTTTGGGCGGCTGCCAGCCGACCCAACGAATCTTGAGTGCTAGAATAGCCATAACTATTAAAGAGGTACTCCAGGCGAGTATCCAAAAAACCTTCGTGCCGCAAACCGGTCAAAAAAAGGCTGTGTAGGTCTCCCTGGTTTGGAGTGCCTGGTTGCAAACTATAGCCTCCCAAACCATCACTCGAAGGGTAATAAGTCGGTGCGCCTATCGTTTGCCTTCCATCGAAATAGAGCGAAACGCTGTCTGACAGATACAAATTGAAATACTCGCCACAAAAAAGCACCTGGCGATCCATCGAACCCAATGTTCCTCCCAGGCTATTGCCAGCTCCCCAGGCAGTTTCACCCTTGAACATGAATTTGGGCGCAAACGGTTCGCCGGCAATCCAAGGAGTTTGGTTGTTTGACAGAGGTTCTACCAAAACATCCAGCGAGCTTTGGGAGCCTATCATGCGGCTGGCGCGCAAGAGCACTCGCCCTTGCTGTCGAAAAATCACAGAGCGCTGATCGAGCTGAAAATGGATGAACGGGTTGCTAGGACTGAAGAACTCCCCCGGGCCCCACTGGTAATAATGTACCCCAGCAACGAACTGCAGCGTATCTGAAGGAGAATAGTGCACGCTTGCTTCATCAAACTGAAAGGCAAAGGCACTTTCCCAATTCCCGTTGATTGCGTTTGCGCGGCCGATGAAACGAGGGCGAAAGATCGCCTCCCATCGGGGTTGAAGTTTGATCTTGGCTTCAGGCCGAAGGTCGACAAATCCTCGCCAAGTGGGGGTTCTCAAAACTAGATTATTCGGATTAAAAACCGAGTTTTGCGGATCTTGGTATTGAACTCCGAAGAAAGACTCGAAAAAAAACAAAAATGCCAATGCAGACGATTTAAACATGGCTAAGATTATCCGATATTTTTGCCCTGACGGTGCCAGTAGCCGCTATGGCAGACGCTGTTATTGCAACGGCTCCTAAAAAAAGACCACTCGTTAGATACACCGTAGGGGAATAGGCAATACGAAAAAGTACGGGTTCAGCCAAGATCCCAGCTTTATAAAAAATCCCTGCGTGGTTGATGGCCGCTGAAGTACCGATTGAAAGCGCAATGCCGAGAAGGATACCGATGGCCGATAAGTAACCGGCTTCCAAACAGAATAGACTCAGCAAGGTGCGAGGAGTAAAGCCAAGGCTGCGTAAGGTTCCTATTTCGCGAGTGCGCTCTTTGACGATTTTCAAAAAAGTATTGAACACGCTCAATCCGGTAATAACAATGAGGATGCTGATGACAAAGTCTCTAAAAATGCGCAGCAGGTCCATTGTACGCCGGTACATATCGCCCTCGCGGTGATCTTTCCAATCCGACGCAATCAGCGGAAGCTTTTTATCTGAAATATAACGTTCCAAACGATGGAGGAACTGTTTTGTCGTGTGGGGTTTGGTTGAAACCGAAACAAAACTAATGGACCGAGTGTCATAGAGTTTCTGGAGTACCGGCAGTGGGGCTAGCACGTATTTTTGATCAAGCTCTTTAAAAATGCCATTTGTTAGGCCGCTTAAGTGCACGGTCACTGCATTTGCCTGCCCAGTTTGTGTGCTCACTGCGAGCTGTAAGTCACGGTTGGGGCAATCAAATGCCCGAGCGATGGGCTCGTATCCTCCTTTGGACGACAAGGTTTTTCCTGGTGGAATCGTGCAGCCGAGCATGCGCGCCAAACCCTTCCCAATCAAAACAGGAGAAGCGTCCTCGGACTTATCCAAAGGGAGCCCGTGAGAAGCGTCCCAGCTCCAAGTTGGGGCCCTCAGTCGGGTGCCTTCGGCGAGATCATACCCTTTGGCAAAAAATATGACCTGGGTCGTTCCATTGCTAATCAACCCTGTCCCCGTCAAAAAACGGACTCGGTTTTCAACTTCGGGAGCGCTTTTCAGGAAAGTGTCTATTTCGGTCTGCAGATCAGGGGTCAAAGCATACTCCCAAGGAGCAGATTTTCGTTGGGCGGCAGTGGCCTGGCGCTCAATCAATACGTTGGCGTACATTCCTCGATGCGCGTACGTATCCTCGTAAAGCCAAGCCACATCTTGCATATAAGCCCGAAAAAGCGTGAGAGAGACAAAGCCCAACGCTACCGCCAAGACGGCGCTCAAACTGTAGCGCCAATGCCGTTGAAGACTTCGTCGTGCAAGGCGGGAGGGGAGGTTTTCGAAATGAGTCACTTCATCAGTCCGTTGACGTTGAATAAAGTGTCCGAAAGCTGCGCCGCCACCGGCTTTTCATACTTCAAGGTGCTTTTCTTTCCTTGAGTAAAAGCGTCTTCGATAATCATCTCACTGATAAAAGGGTAACTCTTTGACCCCTCTTGAATGGAATTGCGGTACTCGAAGCTCGCTCGTTTTAGGACTTCTCCTTCGAGGGATAAGAACTCCGCTTTCAGCCCCAGCTTGGATTGGGCGTCAATCCAGTAGCGAATGCGATCGTATGTGACGTTCTTGTTCTTGGCTTTGAGTTCCAGGACATAGGTCTTGGATTTACCCAGAACCTCCTCTTTGCTCAGTACCGCAGTGTAATCCCGTGAGTAATGGGTTGCCGCTATATCTCCGTTGGCGGTCTCGCCGCTTAGGCGAGAACGAGCGGATAACGAGACGGGCTTGCGCAGGCCGGGCTTGTAGAACCAGAGTGTTTCAGGGCTGAAAAGAAAAACTTCGCCTTTGTTTCTGGTGGGTGCGGTAGCGGTGGCCCTGGCATGGTCTGCTTTGGTTTGGACGGAAAAACTCCGCGCGGGTTGGTCGTCCCCGGCATTTTGTATGTGAATATTCCATGTTGCTCCCTGGGCGAGCGCCCCGCGCGCTCGATCCGCGGATCGCAGCAGCTCGGCGGGATCCGTGGCACCCAGAGCTAAGTAAGAAGCCAAAACACTGACAACGACTAGTTTTTGAATCATGGTTTACCCCTGTAAAAGTTCAACGGGTTTTTCCTGGGACAGTTTTTTCAGCTTCCACCAGGCGCTCGCCAGCCCAATCGCCGCCACAAGGACTCCAGTGTAAAACGCTGTGGGGACCTCCATCAAGAGGAGGAATGGGACATCTCCCGCCACCCCTGGAGGTTGGTAGCGCAGCCCGGCTCGGTTCACCATCGCTACGACAATAGTCGATGCGAGCACACCGACCCCAACACCACTGAGTACGAGGAAAAAAGTTTCCTTGAGGAACAAATGTGAAATAGCCCGTGCGGTAAATCCAATGGCGCGTAGGGTTCCCATCTCACGGCGCCGTTCCATCAATCCCATAGTAATAAACCCGGAGATGGCTACTGAGATCATGCCAGCGACAATGAGAAAGAAAAACAGAGCCATGGTCCGCAAGAAACTCATGACGCCAGCGTAAAAAGGAGAGACTCGTTCGTCCGAAAAAGGAAGCACTTCAAAGGGGAGGTTCTGTGCACGGAATCGAGAATCGAGGGCGGAGGCAAAAGAACGTGTGCTTGTGCGATCTTTGAGAAAAATACCAAAATACGCAACGCGGTCCGTATCCAAGAGTTTTTGTAGGTGCGACAAGCGCGTCTGAAGCCCTGTATCCTCTGTTAGGGCTAGGCCAGTGGAGAAGTGGCCAACTACCTGACTATCGATTGCAGAAAAGTCTCCCGCAAAAGTACGCCCGACAAGCTGCGTGTCAGCACTCGCTGCGATCGCTTCGTGGGTAGAGGGGAGAGCGCAGTCAACAACGAGCGGGCTGAGGGCTCCGCTTGTTTCTGAAAAAGTCTTCGGTTTGTTCAAGAGCTCTGCGAGAGAAGAGGTGATCAATATCCCGTCTTCTGCCGAACCAGAATCAGTCAGGGGCTTGCCTTTCTTAAGTGCGTTCAATTCGGGAGTCCAGGTCAGGACTTCGGGGTGCGATCGAACTTTCGCACCTGCGGTATCATCTATCCCCAGTGCTTGAAAAGGAACGGACGCACAACCATTGCCGATCAATCCTTGGCCCCAGAGATATTTGGCAACGAATTCTACCTCGGGCATGAGCGCCACAGCATCTAGAATGGCGCGTTGTTCTTTCGCATCCAGGCTCAAGGCCTGCGTGTCCGCATAAAAACGCTCTCTCGCCCCAGCTTTGAACACGGACACATGGCCTGTGTGGTTGATGTAAATGGTATTCGTGGCCATGTACCTGTCCGCTCGTGCAATGTAAGCGTTCATCAAAACTAGGCCCGCAAACCCCAAAGAGATGGAGAGCAAGGATACTAGATTGCGTCTTCTATTGCGCAAAAGACCGCGCCATGCCAGACGCCACGTGAGGTCGATGTAGGCACTCACGGTTGAAGCACCCCGTCTTGTATGCGTACGATCCGATTAACTCGATTCATGAGTTTTTCGTCGTGTGTCGAGAAAAGAAAAGTCACGCCTTGTTTCTGGTTTAGCTCCAGTAGCAGGTCGACAAGCTGGTTTGCCGTTGCCGAGTCTAAGTTTGCCGTCGGCTCATCCGCGATGACCAGACGGGGGCGGGTTACTAGCGCACGTGCAATGGCGACTCTCTGACGCTGACCGCCCGATAACTTGTCCGGAAGATGGTTCGCATAGTTCTGTAATCCCACGGACTCCAATGCCGATTTCACCCGAGCTGCCCGTTCCAATGCGGGAATTTCCTTTTGCAAAAACAAGGGGAGCTCCACATTCTCGCTCGCAGTCAAAACAGGGACTAGATTGAAACTTTGAAAAACGAACCCGAGCTTGCGGTTGCGTATTTGGGCTTTCCGGGTCTCGTTAAGGGTTTTTATGTCGATCTTATCCAGGAGAACGGTTCCTGCATCGGCGTCGTCAATGCACCCGATGATATTGAGCAGTGTGCTTTTTCCCGAGCCGGAGGCTCCCACCAGCGCGGTGAATTCCCCAGCGTTGAGGGTCAGGTCAATGCCTTTGAGAGCATCCACCTGTGTTTCACCTAACTGATAGGCTTTCGTGACGCCTTTGAGTTCCACCAGAGCAGTCTGCACGCGGGCCTCCTTTGCGGCTATGACAGAGTATCTTGCCTAACCTTCGGGGATAGGGAAATCTTCTTTTTATGCGTTGGCTAAGAGTTTTGGGTGCGGGTTGTTTTTGCCTTTTTTTGAACGCCTGTACCAGCATGTCTGCATTGCAAACGGCGCGAGTACTTCCTGAGGGCACCCATCGGTTTTTGGTGGGGGCTGGTTTTTTTAGAACTCCCGAGGCTAGCCCTTCGGACCCGTCCAAAGTCACCTTTCCTTTTTTGGAGGTTGCCGGTCGTTTTGGCTTTCTCACGGATTGGGATGTAGGGTTGCGTTACACGATGCCTGGAATGTTTACTGGAGACCTTAAGTTCAATTTGGTGAACGACCCAGAATTTGCATTCGCTCTTGGGGCGGGGGTCGGATTTCTCGGGGTGAAGTCTGGGGCATCCGATACGACGCATTTTCAACGAGAGATCCTCGACGTACTGATCCCGATGTATATTAGCTACGATTTTGCCCCGGAATGGGGGGTGTACGTTTCTCCCCGTGTTGTGTTTCGATTTTCCACTCAGGATCAAAACTTGGTGGGCGGTGCCGTGGGTATTCGTTGGGGAAATACGTGGGGAGTTTGCTTGGAGGCCGGGGGAGCCGCCGATATTTCATCGAAATATACTCAGTACCAGGTCAATGCGGGATTCTTTTTTGGCTCAGCCCCTTCGGTGGAGTGACGATGCATTTTTTTCACAGACTATTACTCTGGCTTCCTCCTGAGACGGCGCATGCACTGGCGAAAGCGTTTTTGCAGTGCCTGCAATGGATAAGGTTCCATGTTCAAAAACGACCATTTGCTTCGCCTGCAAGCATCGTCGTTCCTCAGTGTGGTTTTCGTTTTCCCGCTCGCGTGGGCGTGGCCGCTGGGCTGGATAAGAACGCCGAAATATTTGCGGGATTGGCTGTGTTGGGAGCCGGTTTTGTTGAGGTGGGGACAGTAACGCCTCTCCCTCAACCCGGGAACCCCAAGCCAAGGCTCTGGCGTCCTGCTGCGGGAACGTTGGTGAACCACATGGGCTTCAATAGCGTCGGTTTGGAAGTTTTTAGTCAAAATATACGACGCTACCGGTCTCGTCTGCCGGGGTTTGTTCTGCTTGCGAATATTGGCAAGAACCGGACTACTCCGAACGCGGACGCTCTGGCGGACTATGCGAAAGGGTTTCAGGCCTTGCAGGGTCTCGTGGATGGTTTTGTCGTGAACTTGAGTTCTCCCAACACACCAGGGTTGATGCAGCTGCAGAGTGAGGAGTTCTTGGCGCAAATCGCGCAACGCGTCCCTGCGGGGGTGCCGGTATGGATAAAACTTTCTCCCGATCTTGAAAACGCACAACTAGACAGGCTCGCTACGGCCGTTCGGGATGAAAATCGCCTGGCAGGCATAGTGCTGACGAATACTTCGCGAGAAATGGCAGAGGAAGTTTTTTCAATGCCGGCCGGGGGATTATCCGGTCGTCCTTTGTTTTCGCGTGCGATTGAATGTGTGTCGATCGCGCGGCAGGCGTTGGGCCATAAGAAGTCCTTGATTGGGGTGGGGGGAGTGTGGAATCGCGCCTCTGCAAAACAGATGCGACGAGCTGGGGCGGATCTTGTCGAGGTTTACACAGGGCTCGTCTATCAGGGCCCTGGGCTTTTGAGGGAACTGGCTGGTTTAGATTGACTACTTGATCAGGTCGAGAAACTCGGCTTCGTTTAGCATTTTTATGCCGAGTGTTTTTGCTTTGTCGAATTTGGATCCGGGTTCTGCTCCGAGTAAGAGGTAAGCGGTTTTTTTGCTGACGCTGCTGGTTACTTTTCCACCGTGTTTACGGATTAATTCTTCTGCCTGTTCCCGGGTTAGGGTGGGAAGCGTACCGGTAAGGACAAAGGTGGCCCCGTTGAGGGTTTGTTTTCCATTCTCGCCAGGAGCGCGCGTGGGTGCGGGATCGACCCCTTTGGCAAGAAGGCGCTTTATTTCTTCTGTATTGTGTTTGTCGTTTAAGAACTCTTCGATGGCTTGGGCGACGGTTTCCCCGACTTCTTCCACCTGAAGCATTTGCTCGCGAGTCGCATGGATAAATGCGTCTAAAGTGCCAAAATGCAGGGCGATGAGTTCCGCTGTTCTTTCACCTACAAAACGAATTCCCAGAGCGTAGATAAAACGATCTAAAGTCGTATTTCGACTCGCTTTGATGGCTTGGATGAGCTTCTGGGCGGAGCGTTCTCCTTGACGTTCGAGCTTGAGAAGATCTTCGACTTTGATATCGAAGAGATCGGAATAGTGCCGAATGAGACCCGACTCCAAAAAAAGTTCAATCCAGCGATCGCCAAGTCCCTCGATATTGAGTGCGCGTTTTGAAACGAAGTGTTTCAGGCGTTCTGCAATCTGAGCAGGGCAGGCGATGTTCAAGCAACGGTGTGCCGCTTCGCCTTCAATTCGAACAATGCGGGACTGGCAAGAGGGGCACTTGTCCGGAAAGACGATTTTCTTTTCTGTTCCCTTGCGTGCCTGCACCACCACGCTTTGAACATCCGGGATCACGTCGCCAGCTCTTTTGACAACGACAGTGTCCCCAATGCGCAGGTCCATCGCTCGCATCTGATCTTCGTTGTGTAAACCAGCTCGGGAAACAGTTACCCCGCCGATGGAAACAGGCTCTAGATCCGCAACAGGCGTAATGACCCCCGTCCTACCAACCTGAAACAGCACCGAGCGCAAGACCGTGTTGCCTTCCTGTGCCGCAAACTTATACGCAAACGCCCATCGAGGCGATCGTGCGACAAACCCCATTTCTTGTTGAAATCGGAAGGAGTCGATTTTTAGGACTATGCCATCGATCTCATAGGGCAGTGCGTCTCGATCGCGATCGAGGCGTTCATAATAAGCTTGGGCCTCCTCTAGAGAATTCACGCGTTTGGAGAGGTGATTGGTCTTCAGACCTCTATCTCGCAAAAAGGCAAACAACTCCGTTTGAGTTTGGAGCTGCAACCCTTGGGTGGAGCCAATGCCGTGGCAAAAAAGATCCAAACTGCGTTCGGCAGCGATTTTAGGATCTAGCTGGCGAATGCTTCCGGCAGCAGCATTGCGTGGGTTGGCAAAAAGGGGCTCCCCTTTTAGTGCGCGCTCCTCATTGAGTCGCCGAAAATCTTCTTTGAGCAATAGAATTTCTCCGCGCACTTCAAGCAGTTTGGGAAAAGGTTCTCGCAGTCGAAGAGGCACAGAACGTATTGTTTTGACGTTAGAAGTAACATCCTCCCCTGTTTCGCCGTCGCCCCGTGTGGCGGCGACCAGCAGTAATCCATTTTCGTATACGAGCTCAATGGCGAGGCCATCAAATTTTGGCTCGACGACGACCGAAAACTCGGGTCCGGTGGTCTCTGACCAGCGTTCAAAGGTTTCTTTGAGCTCGTCGGGATTGTAGATGTTTTGCAACCCGAGCATGGGCTCTCGGTGCTTGTACTTGGGGAACTTTTTCAGCGGCATTCCTCCAACCTTTTGCGTTGGAGAATGAGGAGATTGGAACTGGGGGTAATGCTTTTCTAGAGCGACGAGTTCCTTGTAAAGGCGATCGTATTCCTCATCCGAGATCAGCGGCTGGTCCAGAACGTAGTACTGGTATCCATGTCGCCACAGCTCTTCTATCAACCACTCGATTCGTTTGCGGGCAGCTTCGGGAGTCATGCAAACCGGTGTCGCGCGCGTTTGCGCAGTTTCAATACTTGCACGGCAGCTTCCCAAAAGATCGATCCCGACATTTTGGATTTGCCAAGTTTGCGGTTGGCAAAATGGATGGGCACTTCGAGGATGGAGTAGCCCTTGAGCAGGGAGCGGTACTTAAGCTCGATTTGAAAAACGTAGCCCTTGCTTGATACGGAAAGGTAATCAATCGCTTCTAAGACATCGCGGCGCCACGCGTTGAATCCACCGGTCAAATCCTGAGTCCGCACTCCCAAAACCGCGCGCGCGTAGATGTTTCCCGCCCGGCTGATCAGCTGACGAATCCAGCCCCACCCGGTTACATAGCCCTGGGGAATGTAACGAGAGCCGATAGCGACGGGGTACCTGTCTAGGCTCTGGATAAGAAGTGGAAGCGTCTCGGGTGGGTGCGAAAAGTCTGCATCCATTTCTATCAGTTTTCCAAAACCGTGATCGATCGCCCATTGAAATCCCGCCTTGTAGGCGTTGCCCAGTCCTTGTTTTCCGGGGCGGCGCAGAAGGTGTACTTGAGGGTTGTTCTGCATCACCCCTTCCACCACCGCCTGGGTTCCGTCCGGAGAGTTGTCATCGACTACCAGTACCGAAACGCCCGGTGCGTTCTGCTCGATGGCAGCCAAAAGCGCACCGATATTGTCCACTTCGTTATAGGTAGGAACAATGACAACCGCAGGCATGCGGTCCGGACGGAGATTCTCAGGCATGGTTACAGCGAGAGTGGCTCGTAGGGCAGGCTATGCGCAATGGCAACCTGTTCATAGACGAGCTTTCCTTTGTAAGTATTAAAGCCTTTGCGAATGGGCTCGCTGCTCAACGCCGCTTGCTCCGGGCCGAGGTCCGCAATTTTCAATGCGTACTTCAAGGTGACATTGGTCAGAGCAAGGGTGGAAGTCCGAGCGACAGCTCCTGGCATATTCGTAACACAATAATGGATGACTCCATCGGTAACAAAAGTGGGGGACTCATGCGAGGTAGGGCGGCAGGTTTCTACACACCCACCCTGATCCACGGCGATATCGACGATAACAGACCCTCGGCCCATTTTTGAGACCATATTTCGTGTGACCAAACTCGGCGCTTTTGCGCCGGGAACTAAAACAGCTCCAATGACCAAGTCGGCCTTGGTAACGCTTTCTTCAATATTGTCGATGTTTGACATCAAAGTGATAAGTCGTCCGCTGAAAATATTATCCAAATACTCCAAACGCTGCGGACTCACATCCAAAATAGTGACCACGGCACCCATGCCCAAGGCCATCTTGGCAGCATGCGATCCAGAAACGCCTCCGCCGATAATAGTCACTTTACCCGGCATTACCCCTGGGACGCCTCCCAAAAGTACGCCCTTGCCTGAGTTTTGCTGGTCCCAGCTACTCTGCAAGTAAAATGCGCCCACTTGAGCGGACATGCGGCCTGCGACCTCGCTCATGGGACGAAGCAAGGGGAGTGAACCGTCTTCTTCTTGGATGGTTTCGTAGGCGATGCCGGTAACTTTGCGTTCGATGAGCTCTTCGGTGAGTCGTCGTTCGGGTGCCAAGTGCAAGTAGGTGTAGAGGATCTGGTTAGGCCGCATATAACTAAACTCATCAGGGAGCGGCTCTTTTACCTTGATTACCATGTCCGCGCCCCAGGCGTCGGCTGCGGTGTCCACGATTTTAGCGCCGGCGGCAATGTAAGCTTCATCAGGAATTCCGCTTCCAAGCCCCGCGGATTTTTGCACCAAGACTTTATGCCCGTGGGCCACGAATGCCCGCGCACCGGCTGGAACCAGCCCGACGCGATTTTCACGGTTTTTGATCTCTTTTGGTACGCCGATAATCATTTCATCCCCCTACTCAATCAGAATATCTAAGATGTCGTTTGCATCGATTTCGACCGTGCCTTTTTCGTCCGAGAGAAAAACCACCTTGCCTCGGATTTTGCCACCCGATAGCCGGACCCACGAGTCGGTCACCGTGCCGTTTAAATATTTGCCTACCTTATCAATCAGACGGCAGCGGGCTTTGGATTCCAGCGCTTGGTCAATTTTGGTTAAGATAGGGAACACTGCGAAGTCATAGCATGCGACCGAGCGCCTAGCAAACACCCCCAAAGGCCACTCACCAATAATGATCGGGTGGGACGGAACCAGGAAAGGGGAATGCCTCCGAAAGGGCTGCTGGGACGGTGAGTTCGGTATAGATTTTTTGTTGTTGTTTGGACTGTGCCATGCCTGTGGTTTCCAGGGTTTGGTCAAACGACACAAAACTTTCGAGCAAGGCAACTAGATCGGTATCGACAACCATTTCCTCAATGGGTTCTCCCTCTTGTCCGTGGTGGACTAGCCGACAATCCGTCAGGCGCAGCCGAATTTTCGCTGTCGTTAAATCGAAGTCGACAATCTCTAGGTCGCGAACGCTGACTCCTCGAGTCATTTCTCCGAGGAGCGAAGGCTTTTGGTTTTTTGCTTGGAGGAACGCATGCCAGAAGCCGGTGGTGACGGGGCTGTCAAAACTCTCCCTGCGCCCGTGCCCAGTGGGGTGAACTTCGAGTTCCTGCGCAATGCGAGCATGGCAGGCAAGAGCGGTCGGTCGGCCTTCTTTTAAAATAGAAAGCGCGCGTCGAACGGAACCCTCGTGATCCGTCTGTTGGGCAGAGGCGGGCGGGCGATCTTCGAGGTCAAACCTGAATGAAAGCGGAAGAGGGTGCGTGTTTAAAAAAGAGCGCTCATCCAGTACATGATCGCCCTCTAGTGCATAGAGCAAATGCATTTGGAGCTTAGCGACGGACCGCGCTGACCAAAGCACGGGTAGGGGCCCTTGGGGTGCGGGCCAAGCCGGGAGAGGTTGTAAGGAAGCTTTTACAGTGGGGACAAAACTGGAGTCCAGCTCACTCAAGAGTCCTTGGATCGACCCTCGCGAGCGCTCCCAAGAATAGGCGAGTTCCGGTTTCCACTGGGCTTTGAAATCTGCGCACTCTTCTTTTCCAAACGCGGGTTTTCCTTCGGGGGAATCCCAACGCAGCAGAGCATATTCCTTTAGAGAGAGACTGGCTTCGATGTCTGTGTAGGCCCACTTGGTCGAGGCGCTGGAAAAAACACCGCGAGTTTTTTGGAGTAGTTCCGTCGTCGCAGCGATCAGTTCTTTAGGCGGATGGAGGGCAGGTTCCTCTTGTTCAGCGAAGGCTTTGGGCAGAGCGGGCGAGCGATACGGGTGGGTTTGCAGCAGTGAAAGCCAGGTTTCGGGTTCGGCCGAGTCAGCAAAAAAACGGTGTGCGACGCCTTTGCGGATGGCTCGCAGGCTCGCGCCCTGTCGGTGGTGGAAGCGCACTTCGTCTGTGCGTCCAAAATAACGCACGGAAGCCGTGTGGGTGCTCTCGACATAGAATTCGGCGTTTTCATAGCCGAGTTCTGCGGCCCCGCTCAAGATGGTTTTCCACTGGGAGTCGTTTCGCATTTTCTCGCCTGCGTGCGGAATAATCATAGCACGCGCAGTGGACGAAAGGAGGACTTCGTTACTTGCTAAAGCGACGCAGACGGAATTTGCGAGCCACAAAGAAAGTCACAAGAGCGGCGGCAGCAGCAGTGAGCCCCCACCAAGCCGTTTGGCGGCTGAAGGGCAGTTCGTTCACCGTGACGCAAGGGGTAGTGCAACTGGAGTTTGTAAAACAACTCACGACAGCAGACCCATTTGTGGTGAAGTAGGGCCCCCCGCAACCCGCGCACATGCTCGTGCAGGCATAACCGGTGCCGTCGGTACAACCCCAGTTTGCGACTGGGCTAGCGCACCCTGTGCTTCCATAATATTTTTGGTCAGCGGTATTGTAGTACCAATCGAGTTTTCCGCCCTGACAAGTCTCGCAAGCCATGGGTGGAACGTATCGAATCCACCCGGTAGGGGCAATTTTTTTTTAGAATGCGTTACAATAGACGAGTGAGGGTCTCAATCTCTTTTAGAGCTGGATGCATAGCAGCAATATGGGTGGGCGGCTGCGTGGCTGCATCGACTTTGCCGTCGCAGCTTTTGTCCTTTTCCTCGACTCCAGATTCCGAAACGGAAGCGATGGAAAAAGAGCTCGGCCTCACCCCCACGCAGCCGATCATGCGAGCGAAGGTTAAAGTGCTCAAGCCTCTACGTGCCCCGAAAGCGACTCCGCCGAGACCGGAGGAAACGGCATCGGAGTGGATCGCAAGCTCTGTGAACGAGTCGTTGATCTGGTTGGAGCACGGCAAAGAGCTGCTCAGAGCGGGAAAGTACGACGCCGCCGTGGGAGCGTTCACGCGATTTTTGAACCTCGCGCCAGATCACGCGTTGGCGCACGAAGCGCAGTATTTCATTGGGGAGTCGTACTTCAAGAGTCGGGAATATGGACTGGCATTGATTTCGTTCAATCGGCTTTTGGCCCAGTTTCCTCAGAGCCCGAAAATCCCCGAGGCCATGCAAGCATTGGCGCGTTGTCAGGCCGAGTTGGGAACCACTCAGAATTAGAGGATCGTATGAAGCTGAATACTTTGCTCCTTTGTCTTTTTTTGTGCGGTGCCCTGAGTGCGAGGCCCTACCGCTATTCGCTCGACCCCAATCGAGCTGAGGAAATTTTGGCGGGGATTTCTTTGCATGGGCCGATGTCTGAGTCTCAGTGGCTCAGTCTATTGGCCGGTAAAAAAGACGATAAATACACCGTTGAGAATGGGGACACGCTTTGGGGAATTTCGAGTCGGACGGTAGGCAAAGCAGAGCTTTGGACTAAGCTCTGGGCGATGAATCCGGAGATCGGTAATCCACATGATTTATACCTGGGGCAAGTGCTGGCGTTCTATCGACCCGATTCCGGATCGGCGGGGCCTCAGATCCCCTTGATCAAGCTCACTCCCAATGTGCCGGGACACGCAACGGATGTGGATAACGATTCGATTGTAAACTTGTCATTCAAGAATCAGTACCGCCCGGCGTTCGAAGTGATTCAAGAATCCGAGCTTCTGGGCGAACTCACCGGGGCGTACACCCCTTGGGAGTGGTTTACGTTGCATTCGGAGATCTACGCCAAACTTCCTCCCGACGGCCGTGCTCCGGGAACAACCTATACTGTAGTGCGAGTGGAAGATACGGTTCGGGATTCTGTCGAGGGGCGAGGGCGGTTGGGGGTTTTGGTTCGGCTGCTAGGAACCGTGAAGACGCTGCATACCGAGGCGGATCAGACCAAAGTCGAATTGGTCGCTCATGCGGGCATGATCAAACGTGGGGATAGGTTGATCGCTTTTAGAGAACCGATCAAATCCTTGGCGACATTTTTGCCGCCAGGGGATTTGAGTGCGAGCATTGTGCAGGGAGAGATTTCGGGGCTGTCCGCGTTTAACCAAGGGCACATAGTGTTGCTCAATCGAGGGGTAAGTGACGGCATGAAAGAAGGTTTTTTGTTTCGCGTGGTGGTCGACGAAGATCCCTATTTGAAAAGTACAGAAGAAGTCCGCCCTGACTACAAAGGCGAAGTCCAGATTCTTTCGGTGGGAGTCGCTTCTAGTATTGGTTTGATCCTCCGCAATAAAGTGCCGCTGCACGTCGGCGACAAACTCGTTGCTGCACAGCGATTCGCCGACCCTGCTCCCCTACCTCACCGTGAAGTGCAGGAAATTCTGGTGAACTAAAAAAGAGCACCCGAGCACCGACGCTCCCCTAACCCCATTGACGCCAATCAGTGCATTCGTGCAAGGCTCTGCAGATGAAGAGTCTGAGCTGGATTGAACACGTTTACGATAGGTACTTCCCCCTGGTTGATCCCCACATTCCTTTGTCAGAGAAGTCCCGCCACTTACTCTCCTGGTGTGAGTCCGAGAAGGTTCATCTGCTTTCTCCCGACGATTTTCCCGTGCTACTCAAAGAAATCGCAGACTATCCCCCGTGGCTTTTTGTGAAAGGCACTCTGGAGAGCTTGTACGAAGGGGCTGCAATAGCTTTGGTGGGAGCTCGCAGACCGAGCGCTTATGGTTTGCGAGCGGCCCATGGTTTTTCTAGAGGCTTGGTGGAAGGCGGTGCAACGCTCATTAGCGGGCTTGCAAGGGGCATTGATGCCATCGCACATGCCACTTCCGTGCAATCCGGCAAACCGACGATCGCCGTACTCGCTCATGGACTGGATCGTCTCTATCCAACCTGCAATCGCGTGCTCTCTAATGATGTGCTGCGTACAGGAGGGTGTCTCGTCTCCGAGTACCCCGTGGGAGTTCAAGCTCAGCCGTATCATTTTCCCCGGCGCAATCGCATCTTGTCCGGATTGGCGCTTGGGGTGGTGGTGATTGAAGCCGGTGCAAAAAGTGGATCGTTGACCACAGCCCACCACGCGGTGGCTCAAAACCGAGAAGTTTTCGTGGTTCCTGGTCCTTTTTACGAGGAGGGATTTGAGGGCAGTCACGCGCTGATCCAGCAAGGGGCGCGCCTGGTGACTCGATGGACACAGATTGCAGAAGAGCTTCGGCCAGGAGTGCTTCCGGGTTTGGAGAAATCTTGGAAGTGCGAGGATCTAGAAAAAATCAAAACTGTTTTTAAGGGGTGTGACGTTGCGTCGTACGCAGAGTTGTTAGCGCAACTCAAGGCAGATCCTCAGGCGGTTCGTCATCTCATTGAAAGAGGCGTGGAACAAGGTTGGCTGTACGAACTCGGCCCACAGCGCTATGTCTACCGTGGCGCGTAAACAGCTCAAGACTTGCCAAATGCTTGAGTTTTAAGAAAAATAAAATCATAACCCGAAAAAAAGGTGATGAGCGTGAGGGAGAAGACATTTGTGATCCTGGGTCTGTTGTCTCAATCTCTAACGGAGAACAAGGACCTGTTCTATGACGCCCAAGAAATTTGGGATGAACTCACCGAGAAGGGATTTTCTGAAGATGAGATAGAGGACGCAATCTCGCATATTGAGCGGACCATGTTAGAAATACCGGGTCCCTATTGGAGTGAATTGCTCCCAGTTTTGCGTAGTTACACTTCAGAGGAGTGTGTTCGTCTATCCAGTCGCGTTCGTGGGTATCTATGGAAACTGAAATGCCGCGGGATCATTGATCACGCGCTCGAGGATGAAATCATCCACAAAGCCATGGGTCTTGAGGAGCCCGCGGGACTCAAGGAGATAAAAACCGTTGCGGCCCTAACTGTTTTCGGCTATGAGCACAAAATCCTAGGCGAAAGTGGAAGAGAGTCTGGTCCCGAGTCCCAGTTGAATTAGAAATCACAAATGGAAAAGGCCAAAGCTAAAAAAACCGCAGCCACCACTGCGAAGTCGAGTGCCGGCAAAGGCCTGATCATTGTCGAGTCCCCAGCCAAAGCAAAAACTCTAAAAAAATATCTAGGCCGTGGTTTTGATGTCAAAGCCAGTGTCGGTCATTTAATGGATTTGCCCAAGAGTGAGTTGGGCGTCGATGTTGAAAAGGACTTTGCTCCGACTTACAACGTCATCAAAGGCAAACAGAAAGTAATAGACGAAATTACCGAAGCGGCTAAGAAAGCCAGCCGCGTTTATCTAGCAGCAGATCCGGATCGTGAAGGAGAAGCCATCGCTTGGCACGTGGCGGAAATGCTCAAGCTTCCCAAGGCTAAGGTCTCCCGAGTTTTATTTCATGAGATCACCAAGGGCGCTGTCCTCAAGGCTCTAGAGAACCCTCTGGAGTTGAATCAAGATCGCTTCGAGTCGCAGCAAGCGCGCCGTATTTTAGATCGTTTAGTCGGGTATAAAATATCCCCCATTCTCTGGACAAAAGTGCGTCGAGGACTTTCTGCTGGGCGTGTGCAATCGGTGGCCGTTCGGCTAGTAGTAGAGCGGGAAAAAGAGGTCAAAGCTTTTATTCCTCAGCCCTACTGGAGCATCGCTGCGGATCTTACCGGAGAAGGCAAAGCATTTGTTGGGCGATTGGTAAAAGTCGGCGAAGAAAAGATCGACCGTTTGACGGTCAACACCGAAGAGTGGGCTAACGAAATTGTCGCTGGGGCCTCCAAAGCAAAATGGAAAATTTCCTCCATTCAGAAAAAGCAGCGCAAACGCAATCCGGACGCGCCGTTCATTACCTCTACTCTGCAGCAAGAGGCATCAAAGCGACTGTACTTCAGTGCAAAAAAAACCATGATGCTCGCGCAACAGCTCTATGAGGGCGTAGAAATTGGCGACTCCGGTGCGCAGGGTTTGATCACCTACATGCGAACCGATTCGATTCGACTCTCCGATGTCGCTATTGTGGATGCTCGGAAAATGATTCTCGAATCGTTTGGTAAGGAATACCTGCCCGAAGCGCCCATCGAATATAAAAACAAAAAGAATGCCCAAGACGCACATGAAGCTGTTCGCCCGACGTCGACGGAGTTTCCACCGGAAAAAGTAAAGCCCTTTCTGGATGCCGATCAGTTCAAACTCTATGATTTGATTTGGAAACGGTATTTAGCCTGTCAAATGTCCCAAGCGGTGTTCGATCAGACCGCTGTAGAGCTGGAGGCCAAGGGAGATACGACCTACGGGTTTAGGGCTAATGGATCTGTGTTGAAGTTTGATGGGTTCTTGAAGCTTTGGCAGTCCGAAGACGAAAAAGACGAGGATGTTGCGGATCGTCTGCCGGATTTGCAGCAAGATACCGCGGTGTCTTGCAAAAAAGTCACGAGCGAAAAGCACATGACCCAACCGCCGCCGAGGTACTCGGAAAGCTCGCTGATTAAGGAATTAGAAGAAAAAGGGATCGGTCGGCCCTCGACCTATGCCGCCATTCTTTCGACCATTCAGGACCGCAAGTATGTCGAAAAAATAGAAAACCGTTTTATTCCGACAGACCTCGGGAACATCGTCACTGAGCTCCTTATTGAAAACTTCAAGGACATTGTGGACGTTGCCTTTACGGCCACGATGGAAGATCAGCTCGATCAGATCGAAGAGGGAAATGTTGATTGGGTGAAGACCCTTCGGAATTTTTATACCCCGTTTGAAGATACGCTCAAGCAGGCCGCAGAAAAAATGCGGGACGTGAAACGGGAAGAAACCCCGACCGATCTAGACTGTCCCAAATGCAGCAAGAAATTGGTGATCAAATGGGGACGCAATGGAAAGTTCATAGCCTGTCAAGGGTATCCCGAATGTCGATTCACGGGTGAGTTCAAAGTGGCCGAAGATGGCAAGATCGAGCTTCAGGCTGCCCCAACTACCGATGAGAAATGTCCTAACTGCTCCGAGCCGATGGTCGTCAAGACGGGCCGGTTTGGGCGTTTTTTGGCGTGTTCTGCCTACCCGGGATGCAAGACAACCAAGCCGATTACCACGGGAATCCAATGCCCGGATTGCAAGCAGGGTGAGCTCTCCCAAAAGAGGACTCGCTTCGGCAAAGCTTTTTATAGTTGCACCCGATACCCGGATTGCAAATACGCCATCTGGGACAAGCCCATTAAAGACAAGCCCTGTCCGCAGTGTCAGCACCCGTTCCTGACCGAGCGCTATACTAAAAAAGACGGGGCATCTATCAAGTGTCCCAACAAGGACTGCGGCTTTAGCGAAAAAGTTCCTGAAGCCGCGGGTAGCTAATGTATTTGAGAAAACGGGGGACAGCTTCCAGCCGTCCCCCCTTTCTTCCATTGGCTACTACGGGACGTACTGTCGTTACATGTTGAGTAGTTTCAGAGCAAGCTGTGGATTCTGGTTCGCTTGCATCAACACTGATAGACCTGCCTGGCGAAGGATTGATTGCTTCGTCATTTCAGTTGTTTCGAATGCCATGTCTGCGTCTTTGATACGAGACCGGGCATTCATCAAGTTTTCTTGGTAAATTCCTTGCGAGTTGATAGTTGTCTGAAGTCGGTTTTGGGATGACCCGATGCGCGCGCGCATTTCGTTGATTGAATTGAGCGCGTCGTCAATCTGGGTCAAGGACTCTTGAGCGACCAGCTTGTCACTCACAGTCATATCCCCCAATCCAATGGAACCAATACGCAAGTCCGTGTTGCCGGGGTCAAAAACGATACGATCCTTTGTGGAGTCGTTACCGACACCGACCTGGAACTCTAACCGGATCTGCTCGCCCGCAAGCAATTCTCGGTCGAGGTAGGTTGTAGTGCGGGCCACACGGGTGATCTCGCTCTTGAGCTCCTGTACTTCGTTGTCGAGCATGGAGCGTTCTCGAGCGCCCACCGTGTCCGATGAAGCTTGCATTGCCAGCTCGCGCAAGCGAATGAGCATATTGTTGATCTCGTGCGTCCCACCTTCAAACACCTGAATCAGGGAGACGGCGTCCTGCGCGTTACGCGTTGCCTGGGCCAAGCTGCGGATGGTTGCATGCATTCCGTCGGAAATTGCCAGTCCAGCCGGGTCATCCGAAGCGCTTACTATCCGTGAACCGGTTGCCAAGCGTTCGATAGTTTTGTGGATTTTATTTTCGGTTAGTCCTAATTCACGCTGAGCTGTCATCGCCAGCGCGTTGGTATTAATCACGAGAGCCATGGAAGAGACCTCCTGAAATAGCCATTCAGGAAGATCCCCAGTGACGGCCTAATCCGTCGCAAAGAATAACAACCTAATTGGCTTGTTCCTCCTTTCCTTGTGAGTCAATTTCCCTCGCGGGAAACGCCGCTAACCTTGCGGATATTAATCGACGTGAGTCGGTCTGTTGTCAGCGCACCATCCAGGTGAACTGGCTCCAGACACAATCCGTCTCGTCGTCCTAAGGCGTCGGCTTTACGGAGAAAAACACAGCGCCCCGCATCATGAAATGACATTGCGCAGAACCTGATTGAAGTTATTTGAGTTGGTTTGGCGCGTTAAGCATCTTGGAGTTTTTTGCACATTTGATGCGGCAGGCTGAAAAAAAGCACGCGGTTATCAGGTACGCGGTTACTTTTGAAAAAAAGTAACCGCGTACCTGATAACCGCGTACATTGAGTGGTGCGTAGCCGCCCGAGGGGAGGGCGACTTCCGGGTGCGTGCAATTATCCTCGTAACAATTGCAGAGCGAGTTTTGGGTTTTCGTTAGCGGCTTGGAGTACGGAGACACCAGCCTGGCGCAAGATTGTCTCTCGGGTCAGGGCTGTGGTTTCGCGGGCCATGTCCGCATCGCGAATACGTGACTTCGCGTTTTCAAGGTTTTCGGCGAAGATCCCTTGAGTGTTCACTGTCGTTTGCAAGCGGTTCTGGGTTGAACCGATTTTGGCGCGCAACTCGTTCACTTTGCCAATCGCTTCGTCTACACCGCTTAATCCGCTTCGTGCAGAGTCGACATCGGTAATATCGATGCTTTCCACACCGAGTCCAGACGAGGTTAAGTCTGTGTTTCCTGGATCGAATACGATCCGGTCTCGGTCCGGATTATTGTTCACACCGACCTGGAATTCCAAGTGGACGGCATCTCCTGCCAAAAGCTCTCGTCCCATGTAAGTGGTCGTTCGCGCCACACGGGTGATTTCGCTTTTGAGCTCCTGCACCTCAAGGTTGAGCATCTCGCGTTCGCGATCGCCAACCGTATCAGATGAAGCCTGAATGGAGAGTTCGCGGATGCGAATTAACATATTGCTGATTTCAGCCGTGCCGCCTTCAGCTACTTGCACGAGCGAGATAGCATCCTGCGCATTTCGTTGTGCCTGATTCATTGAGCGAATAGTGGCGCTCATTTGGTCGGAAATGGCGAGCCCGGCTGGGTCATCCGCAGCGCGGACGATGCGACTACCGGTTGCTAGTTTGGAAACCGAAGTAGCGACGCGCCCTTCGATATTGTCCAAGTTGCGTATGACCGTATTGGCCAACGCATTGGTTTGAATAGTGAATGACATTGCCCCTCCTGACTTCTGGCACGGCAATGCCTTCTTTTTGCGGCAGTTTTTCTAACCACAGAAAAACTGCCAAGGCTTTACCGTCGGCCGAACTTGGCCTAAGAGCAGCTTCGACTTGCATCGGTTTAGCTACCCTTCCATGACATAGTGCAACATAAATATGGTGCAATAATGTCGCGACAGTGGGACGTGTCACATCGAATTGAGCCTAGGAGCCTGGAGGCGGGGAGAGGCTATAAACCTCTCCCCGCACAATCCGACTCTTTTCGAACTACCCACCTTGGGAGTAAGCAGTGGGCAGTTAAGGACTCAACTAGTTACATTCTGAGCAACTGAAGCGCGAGCTTCGGGTTCTCGTTTGCAGCTTGGAGTACGGCCACACCGGCTTGACGCAAGATCTGCTCTCGAGTCAGGTTCGTTGTTTCCATCGCCATGTCTGCGTCACGGATACGAGACTTCGCGTTCGACAAGTTCTCTACGTAGATCCCTTGTGTGTTGATCGTGGTTTGTAAACGGTTCTGAGTGGAACCGATTTTGGCGCGCAATTCGTTCACCATCACGATTGCGTTGTCCAAACTCTGCAAACCTTCGCGTGCGCCATCGGTTTCAGAGATATCGATTCCTTCCAATCCAAGGCCGCCTGCAGTCAGATCCGTGTTGCCAGGATCGAACATAATGCGGTCTCGGCTTGCGTCGTTGTTCACACCGACTTGGAACTCGAGTTTTACTTCATCACCGGCGAGCAACTCACGGTCCATATAGGTCGTGGTGCGAGCTACTCGGGTAATTTCACTCTTGAGCTCTTTTACTTCTAAGTTCAACATCGCACGCTCGCGTTCACCCACAGTGTCCGAAGACGCTTGGATCGACAGCTCGCGGATGCGCATGAGCATGTTGCTGATTTCCGTCGTTCCGCCTTCAAAAACCTGGACCAGCGAAACAGCATCTTGTGCGTTTCGTTGGGCTTGGTTCATCGAGCGGATCGTGGAGTTCATTTGATCTGAGATGGCCAAACCCGCTGGGTCATCAGCAGCGCGAACGATACGGCTACCCGTCGCGAGTTTATTCACGACGTTCGCCATGCGTTCTTCCGTATTATTCAAATTACGCATCGCGGTATTCGCGAGCGCATTTGTCTGAATTGTGAAAGACATGGTTTCCCCCTAATTGTTGAGTCCCCGAAAAATTCAGGGAATCCGGCGTACTAAACCGGATACCAGGGAGGTACTACGCGGCTATAACGCTACGCAGCACTACCCTGACACAGTGCATTTCGACGCACAGCGACTTAAACTTTAAGAAAAAATGCTGCGGTGCATTCTTTTTTTAGAAGTGTTTGAGATCAGCCAGGTTTCCAGGTCAAAAAAGACACTAAATCATCAAAAAAGGTGCCTTTTCTTGCCAACCATTCCTATGCACGCGTAAAGTTTTCACATGAAGAACAAACTTGCTCTGGCGTTGGCGCTATTGCTGCCTGGTTTAGCCTATCCATTAGAGTCCGTTTATGTGGGAGCGGAGTTTGGACAGGTGTTTTTAACTTCGGGTGCGGCCGCAGCACACACCAATGCGCTAGGATTTGGCGGCGAGGTAGGGTTTCGCACGAATCCTGTGCTTTACGTAACAGTCCGCTCTCAACTGAGCGCTCACGGTGGGGGGGCAGGCACCAGTCTATGGGCTACTTCTCTGTCCGCCGATGTTCTTGTGGGAAACATCTATGACATCGAAGTTTTTTTGGGCGGGGGCCCTGGGTTTTACCAGTTCAGTGGCACGAACCGCAGCCCACGTTTCGGGCTTCAGGGCGGTTTGTACGGAGACCTGCAAGTAAGCGAAGCTATTCGTTTGGGGCTAGGCTTTCGTTTTCATGGGCTATTCAATCCCGCCGTGGATGAGGGCAGCTTTTGGAATATCATGATGCGGTTTGGCTTTTCTTTGTAAGGGGCAGTTGTGGGTAAAATCAAAAGCGAAATGGCTGGGACCATTTTAGAAATCAAAGTCAAAGTTGGAGACTCCGTCAGTGCTGGGCAGGAAGTCGCTGTTGTCGAGTCCATGAAAATGGAAGTGCCGCTGACGGCAGCCACTGCGGGCACAGTGCAGGCCATTCTCAAGGGGGTGGGGGATTTTCTCAATGAAGGAGATACCCTCATGGAACTCAAGTAACCCATGAGCGGACTGCATTTCACCGATGTGACCCTGCGCGACGGGTTGCAAATCGAAAAAAAAATTCTCACGCTGGATCAGAAACTCGCTCTTTTTGAACGGCTCGTTCAGTGTGGTTTTAATCGTATTGAAGTCACCAGTTTTGTGAACCCTGCTAAAGTGCCTCAGTTCGCCGATGCCGAAAAATTTTGTGAGGCATTGGGGAAAAAGTCGGATCTTCCTGAGCTCATGGCTTTTGTCCCTAATGAAAAAGGCTTTGAACGCCTAGCACGCTTTCCCATTGATTGGACCGCCTGCTTTGTATCGTGCAGCGAGGCCTTCAATCGAAAAAACGTCAACGCGTCCGTGGAAGAGAGCTTGGAACAAGTTCGCCTGGTTATAAACAAAGCCAAACACCTCGGTCGCAAAGTACGGGTTTACGTCTCCACTGTTTTTGGATGTCCTTACGCGGGAGAGATCGCGCTAGACACGGTGTCGAAAGTCGTTCGTGAAGTTGCCAACGCCTCCCCCGACGAAGTCGCTCTGGGGGACACCATCGGTGTTGCGACCCCGGATCAGGTTCGCGCCGTTCTGAGTCACACGGCGCCGCTCTACCCGCTCGAACGTACCGCGCTTCACCTGCACAATACTTACGGATTGGCGGTGGCTGCGGCCCAAGCAGGGTGGCAGAGCGGTGTTCGACGGTTTGATGGTGCGACTGGGGGAGTGGGTGGTTGCCCTTACGCAAAAGGCGCGTCGGGAAATGTTGCGAGCGAGGACCTGATTTATAGTTTTTTTCGGCAGGGCATCACGCGGTTTCAGGAAGCTCCGCTTAAGCAAGCCGTTCAAACGCTCTCCCAAGAGCTCGGTCTTATTCCTCAGGGTAGGTTGAGTGAGATCTGGGCAAAGGGGGGATCTCTTTTCGGGGTGTAATATGGGTTCGAGTACGTCCATTGTAATCAAGCGTGAGGGAGCGATCATCCTTGCTACGCTGAATCGGCCGGATAAGCTCAATGCACTCAACAAAGAAATATTTGATGATCTCAAGTCCCTCATCGACGTCGTAGAAACCGATAAAACTGCTAGGGCTTTGGTTATCACAGGCGCTGGCGAAAAAGCGTTTTGTGTGGGGGCTGACCTCAAAGAACGCCAAGGCATGAACGAAAAAAACATCCTCGCACGTTTTGATTTCGTGCACACGCTCTACCAGCGAATCGAACGGCTACCCATTCCGGTAATTGCCGCGATTGGCGGGGCTGCGCTGGGTGGCGGGCTGGAACTAGCTCTGACTGCGGATCTTCGTGTCGCTTCAGACAATGCAGTATTGGGGCTCCCTGAGGTGGACTTGGCCATTATCCCCGGCAATGGGGGGACTCAAAGGCTTGCTCGCATTGTCGGCCCCGCACGCGCCATGGAAATGGTTTTTACTGCACGGCGAATTTCAGCCCAAGAAGCTCTGGGGTATGGCTTGATCCAGGCACTAGTAGCTCCGGGCTATGCTGTCTCTCACGCAAAACAATGGGCTTTGAAAATGATGGACGCAGGCCCGCTTGCTTTGCGGCAGGCCAAGTTCGCCATTCGCCAGGGAATGGAATTATCCCTGAATAAGGCTCTGGCATTTGAAGTGGAATGCTATCGCCCGCTCATCCCCTCCAAGGATCGGATTGAAGGGATGAAAGCTTTTCTAGAAAAACGCAAGCCACACTACACAGGGGAGTGAGCAAATGAGCGCAGATATTCTTCAATGGCAGAAAAAGCTTCGCCAGGGTGGACCTCAGAAATATCACGATAAACTCCCTGAGGCAGGCAAACTGTTCGTGCGTGAGCGGATTGCGCTCCTATGCGATGCGGGGAGTTTTGTCGAAGATGGCTTGTTTGCAAACTGCCTGAGCGAAGAGCTCGCGGCCGATGGGGTGGTGACAGGATTGGGCCGTGTGGGAGGGCGTGCAGTCGCCATTATGGCAAACGATACGACGATAAAGGCAGGCTCCTGGGGGGCTCGCACCGTCGAAAAAATTCTGCGCATTCAGGAGACAGCCGAGCAATTAAGGGTTCCGCTTTTTTATCTGGTGGACAGTGCCGGGGCGCGCATTACCGATCAAATTGAAATGTTTCCGGGACGACGGGGTGCCGGCCGGATTTTCTATAATCAGGCCCGCTTGTCCGGGACGATCCCTCAAATCTGCCTTCTATTCGGCCCCTCCGCAGCGGGCGGCGCTTATATCCCTGCCTTTTGTGACGTTTTGTTCATGGTACAAGGAAACGCGAGTATGTACCTCGGCTCTCCGCGCATGGCGGAAGCGGTGATCGGGGAAAAGGTCAGTCTAGAAGACATGGGTGGTGCGCAAATGCACTGCTCAGTCAGCGGGTGTGGTGACTTTCTCGTCAAAGACGAAAAAGAAGCGATAGAAAAAGCGAAGATCTATTTGGGTTACCTGCCCCAAGACGAATCTCAGACGCCCCCTGCTGTATCCCCTAAAAAACCAAAACGCCCAGCATCAGATTTGGCTACTTTGGTGCCGGCTTCTCCCACCCGCGCCTACAATATAAAAGATTGCTTAGATACCTTTTTGGATGAGGGGAGCTTTTTCGAATTAAAGGAACTCTACGCCAAAGAAGTCGTCACCGGTTTTGGCCGTATTGACGGGAAATCTGTGGGCATCATCGCCAACCAGCCCATGGTGAAGGGTGGGGTCCTCTTCGTGGAGTCTTCGGACAAAGCGGCTCGCTTCATTCAGCTGTGCAGCGCTTTTCGAGTGCCTTTGCTTTTCGTGGCTGATGTTCCGGGGTTTATGATCGGCAGCAAAACCGAAAGAGAAGGCATGATTCGAGCCGGAGCTAAACTGATTTACGCTTTGTCCACGGCCCGAGTTCCAAAGATTTCTCTGCTTGTCCGCAAGGCCTTTGGCGCCGGTTTGTACGCTATGTCCGGCCCGGCTTTCGGGACAGATTGTGTGCTGGCGCTGCCTACAGCCCAAGTCGCAGTCATGGGGCCTGAGCCCGCCGTGAACGCGGTTTACTACAACAAGATTCAAGAGCTCCCCGAAGCCGAACGCAAGGCGTTTGTGGCGCAAAAGACCGCGGAGTACGAAAAAGATATCGATCTTTTGCGGCTCGCAGGGGAGCTCATTGTGGATGCGGTGATTGACGGTAGCCAGGTTCGGGAAGAGTTGAGTCGGCGTTTTGCGTATTACGCTCGCGAAAAAAGCCCCTTACGGCCCCCGGGTATTTTGCCTATGTAGGGCATTGACGCCCCTTGTTGAAAGAAGCTTGGATTCTCGGGCTCAGCCGGATATTCTATTTCCCCTGTGAAAAACACCACGCCTTCACTAACAGAACTATTAAAAGAACGTATTCTTGTCCTGGACGGGGCAATGGGGACTGCCATTCAGGATCGCAACCTCACGGCCGAGGATTTCGGGGGAACCCATTACGAAGGGTGCAATGAGTACTTGGTTTTGACCCGTCCGGAACTCATCGAAGAGATCCATTCGGATTATCTACGGGCCGGATGCGATATCATCGAAACCAATACCTTTGGCGGAACGCCTTTGGTTTTAGATGAGTTTTCTCTTGGATCGAAAGCCAGAGAAATCAATCTCGCCGCGGCCCAGATCGCCCGCAAGGCAGCGCTTAAATTTTCCACGCCTGCCAAACCGCGATTTGTTGCGGGTTCGATTGGCCCAACCACCAAAGCTATTTCAGTCACCGGAGGGGTGACTTTCGAACGTCTGGTGGACGAGTTTCGAGTACAAGCCTCGGCGCTGATCGAAGGAGGCGTTGATTACTTGCTTCTGGAGACTTGTCAGGACACGCGCAACGTCAAGGCGGCTTTATTGGGCTGCGATCAAGCTATGGTCGAGCAGAAGCGACGGTTGCCAGTGGCAATCTCAGCAACCATTGAACCCATGGGAACCATGTTGGCTGGCCAAAGCATTGAGGCGCTGCTGGCGAGTGTAGCGCACCATGAATTGCTGTACCTTGGACTAAACTGCGCAACCGGTCCTGAGTTCATGACCGATTTTATCCGCTCGCTGGCAGCGTCCTCTCCGTTTCCGGTGGCCTGTGTACCCAACGCCGGATTGCCCGACGAAAATGGCTGCTATTTAGAATCTCCAGCCATGGTTGCTCGAGTGGTCTCCCGTTTTGTCGACAAAAACTGGGTTGGCCTGGTGGGTGGGTGTTGTGGCACTACGCCTGGGCACATCGCTGCTTTGGCGGAGTTGGTCGACTCCAAAAAGGCACCTGTCCCAAATCCGGCAAAGAGATCGGTGGTATCGGGTGTCGATTTTTTGGAAATCACCGATGAAATGCGCCCAGTCATTGTGGGCGAGCGCACTAACGTCATCGGAAGTCGTAAGTTCAAAAAACTGATTTGCGAAGAAAAATTTGATGAAGCCTCAGATATCGCTCGCGCTCAGATCAAAAGTGGTGCCCAAATTCTCGATGTCTGCTTGGCCAATCCCGATCGGGATGAAATGGCCGACATGCGCCAGTTTCTGGAGCTTGCCGTCAAAAAAGTCCGCGTTCCGCTAATGATTGATAGTACGGATGAAAAAGTCATTGAGATGGCTTTGACCTATTCCCAAGGCAAAGCATTGATCAACTCGATCAACCTCGAGGACGGCGAAGAGCGGTACGAAAAAGTTCTGCCGCTGGTCAGGAGATTCGGGGCTGCGGTGGTCGTGGGTACCATCGACGACGATCCGGAACAAGGCATGGGTGTCAGTCGCCAGCGAAAGCTCGCGATTGCGGAGCGTTCCTACGCCTTGCTCACCCAAAAGTACGGGCTGGCTCCGGAAGATATTTATTGGGATCCTCTCGTGTTTCCCTGCGCTACGGGAGATAAACAGTACGTTGGCTCTGCTGTAGAGACCATTGAAGGCATTCGGTTGATCAAAGAAAAGTTTCCTGGCACGCGCACGGTGCTCGGAATTTCGAATGTGAGTTTTGGTCTCCCCGAAGCGGGACGAGAGGTATTGAACTCTGTGTTTCTGTACCACTGTGTGCAGGCGGGGTTAGACTTGGCTATTGTGAACTCCGAAAAGCTTGAGCGCTATGCGAGTATTCCCGAAGCGGAACGTCGCTTAGCCGAGGATCTCTTGTACAATCGGGGCGAAGACCCGGTGGCTGCTTTTGCGGGGCATTTTCGAACCAAAGCGCCCAGCGCAAAGGCGAGTGGCATCGTCCTCCCCCTGATGGAACGCTTGCCTCAATACATTATCGAAGGCTCTAAGGACGGATTGGTCGCCGACCTGGATGAAGCGCTAAAGACACTCGCTCCGCTTGAAATCATCAATGGGCCCTTGATGAAGGGGATGGATGAAGTCGGGCGCCTATTCAACACGAACCAATTGATTGTTGCCGAAGTGCTGCAGTCCGCAGAAGCCATGAAGGCAGCAGTTAGCCATTTGGAAAACTTCATGGAGAAAACCGAATCCTCCAGCCGAGGCAAGGTTTTGCTAGCGACGGTTAAAGGCGATGTGCATGATATCGGCAAGAACCTGGTTGAAATCATCCTGGCCAATAACGGCTTTCAGGTGGTGAATCTGGGGATAAAAGTGCCACCGGAGCAGTTGATCCATGCCATTCGAGAGCACCAACCTGATATCGTCGGGTTATCAGGCTTATTGGTGAAATCGGCGCAACAGATGGTTGTTACTGCGGACGATCTCTCCAAGGCGGGCGTCACGCCTCCTATGTTGGTCGGGGGAGCGGCGCTGACTCAGAACTTTGTCGATAAACAAATTTCCAAAGCCTACGTTGGGACGGTCGCCTACGCATCGGATGCGATGACGGGTTTAGAACTCGCAAAAACAATTGTGGATAAATCCGGGTTTGAAAAGCTCAAGTCGGAGCTCGCGCATCGGAGGCTTGCTCTGGCGAGTGAGCCCACGGTTACCAAAGTAGAAGTGGCAGAACCACAAACACGTTCCTCCTCGGTTCCCATTTTGGATCAGACTCCAATGGTTCCAGACTGGGATCGTCATGTCTTGCGCCACACACCGATTGATACGGTTTGGAAGTTCATGAACCCGATGATGGTGTACGGCCGGCACTTGGGAATCAACGGCAAGATCGTCCGGGAGCTAGATTCGTTAAAGGCGACTCCCGCAAGTTTGAGAAAATGGGAACAAGAGGATCCAAAGTCTTATGGGATCTGGACCGCAGTGGAGCAAGCCAAAAAAATGTATCGGGGGACACCTGCGATGGAACCCGTGGCTGTGTACTCCTTTTTCAAAGCAGCCTCCGACGGCAATCGATTGCACTTGCGCGCCGCGGACGGCAAGTCGGTAAGTTTGGATTTTCCCCGTCAGAAAAAGGTCGATGGGCTTTGCCTCGCAGACTATGTACATCCAGTTTCCCGTAGTGGTCACCCTCCAGATTGGGAGCAAGTGCGAGACTCTGTAGCGGCGTTCGTGGTCTCAGTGGGAAAAGGAGTCCGGGTTTTGGCGGAAGAGCTCAAAAACCGAGGGGAGTACTTGCAGTCGCACATCATTCAAGTCCTGGCCCTAGAGTCAGCGGAAGGCTATGCGGAGCTCTTGCATTCTCAGATCCGGGGCTTTTGGGGGTTTCCCGATAGCCCGGAGGCGACACTTCTGGATCGCTTTCAAGCAAAGTACCGAGGGAAACGCTATTCATTTGGTTACCCAGCGTGTCCGCGCTTGGACGATCAGGCAGCGTTGTTTGACCTTTTGCGTCCAGCTGAAATAGGCGTCGAATTGACGGAGGGTTTCATGATGGATCCAGAAGCGAGCGTCTCGGCACTTGTATTTCACCACCCGAACGCAAGCTACTTCTCCGTGGGCACGACGTGAGCTCAAAGCCATCCATTCCATCGGGGGCGACGACCGGGATTGGCAGCCTTCCCCATCACAATATCGATGCGGCTTTAGAGTATGCGTTTCGTTTTGATATCCCTTTTTTGCCGCAGATCCCGATGCGCAATGCCTGGGAGTTTGCGCTACCCCAAGGGACAGAAGGGTTGCCCGGCATCCAAGTAGAAAAGGATGGGAGCGTTTTGCTCGATACCAAAGTCTGGGAAGGCAATGCAGCGAGCTTTGATCAAAGGCTTTCGCATGCGTTCGACCAGGTGGCCAGCGCGAACGCTTTTGAGGCTTTTGAGCCTTCGGCTGCGACATCGAGCAGTTGGCAGCCCTTTCTGTGGGAGTTGCAAGAGAGAAACTGTCACTTGGCCAAGATCCAAATCGTGGGACCACTAACGGCGCAGTGGACTTTACGGACTACAACCGGCCAGAGAATGGATCAGGCGTCTTCTATCGGGCGCCAAGTGTTTCGTCTGATTTTGGCAAGAGCGTTGGGGATGACTCGCAGGTTGCGAGCGCAAGGGGTGCAGACAATCTTGTTTCTAGATGAGCCAGCGCTTTTTGTGCTTTCGGATCAGAATCCCACTCACTTGTTAGGTTTGCAGGAGCTCAAACTCTTGATTCAAGCGCTCCAAAAAGAAGGCGTTTCAGTGGGATTGCACTGTTGTAGCAATACGCGTTGGGAGCTTTTATCGACTTTGGGGTTGGATATATTGTCGTTGGATACCCGCCTTTCGTTAGAGTCGTTGTTGCAGGCGGGTGAGTGGTTGCCGGCTTTTGTGGAGCGGAGGGGGCGTTTGGGGTTGGGAGTGATTCCAACGTCCGGCCCGGCCAGACTGGACTCGGCTGGAGCCCTCGCCGCTGCTGTGTTTGCGCGGTTGGAGCGCGGCTTGGGGCCAGAATTAGGGCGAGAGGTTGCCGAAAATGCCTTGTGGACACCTGCTTGCGGGCTAGCCTTGCATTCGCCCAAGGACGCTGAAGGGGTCTATTCTCAGCTGGTTCAGGCACGAAATAGCGTGTTGCCTTGTTAACGATACATAGCAAGTTCTACTAGAATCCTTCCGGCATTTTCTTGATTTTGATTTGAGATTTGGGCTAGTTTGCCGACACTTCGAGGAAGTCATGCGAAACGTCCCGCAATACGCCCATTCTCCTGTTGCAGCAGCGTCCCCAACAGCCTTTCGAGTTCCAACGGAGACGATTCCGCTCGCTTTGGCTTTTTTCGCTGTTTCGTTTGCATTTGGGGTTTTGGCACGCGAACAGGGATTGAGTTTTGGTTTATCTGTTTTGATGAGTGCATTGGTATACGCGGGGACTTCACAGGTCGTTGCCTTGGGGATGCTGGCGACGTCGCAGCCAGTTTGGCTGATTGTGACGGTCACGTTATTGGTGAATTCGCGCTTAATGCTGATGGGCTCTGCTTTTGCCAAAACGGCTGCGGGATGGAAGCGCTGGGTGCGATTGCTCTTCGCATTTCAACTCACGGACGAGACGTTTGCGCTTTTGCTCAACCCTCGGGATGGGAGTGAGGTCTCCCCAGCGCGAGCACTTTGGATACAAGCCGCTGCCCACGGGGCTTGGGTGGGCGGGACAGTGCTAGGTTTTTTGCTGGGGGGCGATACCTCACAGTTGCACGGATTGGGGCTAGACTACGCTCTGGTTGCCATGATCCTGGCGGTGTTAGTCTTGCAAATCAAAACGCGAGAGACCTTTGCGGTCGCTTGCTTTGCGGGTGCGATTGCATTGCTGACCCACTATGTAGGCTTGGCATGGTTTGCACCTTTAGCTGCGGCGGCGGTAGCGCCTTTGCTTGGAATGCGGATGGAGCGCCATGGACGCGCATAAAGTCTGGTTGACGGTGTTGGGAATGGCGGTAGTGACCTATCTGTGTAGGTTATTGCCCTTCGTTTTTTTGGGCGGGGTTACATTTCGTCCTGGAGTGGCTGCGTGGATGCGTTATGTGCCCGTGGCTATTTTGTCGTCTTTTGTGGTGCCGCAGCTTTTTGTGCCCGCAGAATCCGTGGTGGGCCTGGGTCTCAACTTTGCTCTGATCGCCGCGGTTCCCACGGTGCTCGCCGGAATTTTTACGCGCAACCTTCTCTTCGCCGTTCTCGTCGGCGTCTCTTCGATGGCGCTGCTGCGCAATCTCTAAACGCCCTTACAGACCTGCAACGTCAGGTATTTGCTGGGACGATTTCGGCGGTGGTTTAGGGCCCGGCGCGATACGTGTCGGGTAGGACCGGTCGTTTGAATTCCAAGTCGGCTCTTCTTCAGCCACGGTTCCCACATAAGTAGCGACAACGCTTGTCGCTTGGAGCATTCGCATCTGTCTAAAATACTCGTGCATCAATTGTTTTCCTTCAATGTCGACCTCCAGCGTGCCGGCCTGGTGTACCAGAGGAAGGGAGGGTTCTTGCCAGAAAAACCAGTGATCCGGGTACCCGTTGGCCTTGCTTTCGGTGACTGGGTCAGGAAACCCGGGCTTGGTAGTGTATTTCCAGTTTTCGATTTCTAGGATTTCTGTTTTGGGCGAGGCTTCTTTTTCCAAACGATCTATTTCCGCCAGCTCAGAACATCCTTGGATCTGCTCCGAAACTGAGTCGATTTGCATCTTTAGGGAACGGGCCTTGTCGGTAAGCCGCTTTATCATCCCCGCGTAGGTTTGGGCCATCTTGACTTCTTCATGCAGTTTGAAATTCTCTCTCTTGAGGGCACCATTTCCCAGTCTCTCTTCACGCCACTTAATGTTCTTCAGGAAATCATCGACTTCCGACTGCTTGATGTCTATGAGCGCAATCTTTTTCTGCCACTGTTCTCTCAGGTCCGCCCAGTATTTCTTTTTCTCGCGGATCTTCGCTACCTCCGCGTCCTGATCTTCGCGCAGCTTGTGAATCTGTTGCGTGGTGAGCGCTTTCGGGTTCGCGGAGATCAATTCAGACGATTCCGCCTGGCGGAGCGCCTGAGCCGCTTTTTGGTTTGAGAGGCTGGGTTGGTTGGTCAGGCGTTCATAGCGAGGGTGATTGGAAACCGCAGCGGCATAGGCGCGCATCGCGGCGATTTTTTCTTCGCTGGGGAGATGGCCAGACTGCGCATAGATTTGCATCAACGCATTTGCATCGCCCTTGGGTAAGAAATGCAGCTGATCTCTGGTAGCAATGAGCTTGTCGACCATGGTCTCGATGGGCTGACGATCCAAGAGTGGCTGCTTGGCAGTCGCGGCAGCGGCGAGCTGCTCAAAGAACACGATCTCGGATACAGAAAGCTTTCCGTCTTTCGCGAGCCGATGGTAGACGCGATCTCTGTTTTTCAAGGTCACCGGTTTTGGCGCTCCGGGTCTACTGTCCCTTGCGGCCAATTCTGCAGATTTTTGGATGGCCACTAGTTGCCTCCTGGCCTGCTCTTCGGTTTCGGCACAGGGTGGGCTCATAGCAATCTTTAGGTAATGCGATGCGAGTGCCCCCATGGCGGCTTCAAATCCCTTGTCTTTTGGCTGGGTTATTTTTCCTTGAGTGGGATCGGAAAGCATTGCTAACAAAGCTCGCAAGTTACTGCGGCTTTGCTCGATCGATTTCTGTGTGTGCTCGAAGCCCTTCTCCATACCGGCGAGTGCCAAGATCCTATTACGCGTCGAAAGCGAGTCCACCAGATTACGCAGCTCCGGGTTTTCGTAATAAGAGTCTCCATAGGCGTTTTGCGCAGCGAGTTTAAAGGTATTCAACGCGGCTTCGAGGTGGTGGAGAGATTTTCCCGTCGGGCTTTGGGAATCAAAGACTTCTTTTTGGGTTTTGTATTTCGCTTTTAAATACGCATTGGCTCTGAGCGTGTCGGCTCTATTTCGGGCCTGCTCACGCGCTTGATCCACATCTTTCTTTAGCATCCAATCCTCAACAATGGAGGAGCCCCCTTGAGAGGCAAAGGCGATAATTTCCGACTCCCAGCCTAGTTTGGGATCGGTCCATTTGGACATTGCTGTTTCTTCGGCCTTCTCTCCTGGTGGAGTATTAACACTCTTCAGAAGTTTGAAGCCCACAAACCGGGCGTTTTTAGTCTTCTGTTTCTCCATCAGTGCGAGGAGATCCCGGTCAGATTCTTTGGCGAGTTGTAACTGTCTCGCCACAGCAGGATTGCTGGGGTCTCGACCGTTCAAAAGTTCCGTGGTGTAAGCATGAGCCGATACAAAATCTCCCTTACCTCCTCCGACTTCCCGAAATCCTCCATTCTGTTGAATACGTTCTAATTGGACCGAACGATAAGTCGTTGTTTCGATAAGGACCGGCGTCGGATCGGTCACTCGGAGCTTATGAATCGTATGAGTGGGGCCACTCGAAGTAGGTAGATAGCGCACCTCAATATTCAATCCTGACTTTGCAAAGCGCTCTTTTTTAACAGTTGAATCATCCACCTCAGACCACTTATCCGAAAACTCCGTAAACCCCGGATCGGAGTAACAGATCTGGATCGCCGATCCCGGCGAGAGCTTCGCTAGATGCAAGTACTCCTCCGGCACTAGCTTGGCCCATTCCTGAGGAGTGCGGAGCTTTCTTTTTGGTCCGTGTATCGTACTCTTGTTAGCCGAGCTCGAGCCAATGGGTTGGGGGCAATATTCAATGTCGGCGTTCAACGTTGAGGCAAAATTTTTGCGCAATTCGTCCGTATCGATAGGGTTGTTCAAGTCGGTGGCTGCAGGGTCTTCTCGGAAAAACTCGTTGCGTGTAAGTTGTAGTGTAGCGTTTGCCTGCTCTAAATAGTGTTCGTAATTGCCTAGCAATGTCGCCAGATGCGCGGAACTAGGACGGTTGTTCGAGTCCCGGGGAACGAGGTTTTCAAGGCGCGCCCTTTGTTCATAACCTTTTTTCATGTAGAGGCGCAGTTTCTCTAGATTCGGATCAGCGCTGCACTGCAAGTCCTTAAATTGCGTCTCGTACTCTGGCAGAGATTTTTGCACATGATCCATTGCGGTAGCGAGCTTTTCTGCTCCCGTTTTCCACGCTGTTATGTCCATGGGCGCTTCGTCCCGGAAGGGCTCGGAGGGAGTGATTTGCAAAGCGGACTTTTCTTCTTTGGTTAGGGGGACGGCGATCGACGGTAAGCCCAGTGCTTTGAGTGCCGAGTCCAGAGGCGCCATTCCCGATCCAGGGGTAATACGGTTGAGTTCCTGCACGAGGTTTTCGTCCAGTTTCGTCGCCGTGTCTATGCTCGAAGCACCGGTAGCATTCCGATTTGCAGGTTCTGCGGACTTATCCAAATGTGGACTCCCGGTCCAATGAGGATCTCTGGAGTGGATAAGCCCAAATTCCATTATCTCTCGTAACTCTTTGTCATACGAACTCGGATCGACTGTGTTGTTTTTGGTGCTCAGATCGCGACGTTGGGACCGCTGGGTGCTCCAGGATGGGGTCAAGATCTTGAGGGAACTATTAACGTTTTTAAGGTCGTTTTTTTGAAGTTGCTCATCCTGTCTGAAGTTTTGGCGTTCCTGTTCTGTGAGAATATCTTCCAATTGCCCCCTAGAGCGAGCGACTTGCTTATCCAAAGCATCGAACCGCCTGTCGGACTTCTGCTCCAGGTGGGCGAGCATTTGCAAGGTCAACCGGAACTGATGGCGGACTTCAGCGCTCAGCGCTCGGTTTTGTTCCGTAATCTGATCCGAAAGCGCTTCCATTTGCTTGCGAAGCGCGACGATTTCTTGGTGCAGGCGCTCCATTGGACTTGGGCCGTCGTCAAACAAACCAATCAGCGACTGCACAAGCTTGATCACAGTCACCACCGCGGCGGTCGCTGGTCCCCCGGTTGCTGCAGCGACGGCGATACTGGTAAACGCTTCGGCGACCATGAGAGTGGCGACAAGTTCTTTGGGGGCGCCGAGCCTTTGGGCGATCTCCCGCAAGTCCGATGCGACAGCGTGAATATGCTGAAGACTTCGAATGCGTTCGAGTTTTTTCTCTGGCGTCTCCCCTTCAGCAGGAGGGTTGGCGAGTTCCTCCGCAGTCTTGCCGTTAGGAGCTCTGATGGGTTCTCCCGCCTTAACCTTGTTCAATGTTGCCAAATTAGACTGGGGGTTCACGCGAGCGAGTGCACGCATATTCGCGCCCCTGTTCTTGGGTTGGGTATTCTCGATGTGGTGAGTGTAGCCGGGAAGCTTTGCATTTCTGTCTTTTGCGGGTATCTGGCTATGGGCAACCCCGCCGTATTTGAGCTCGATTTTGTCCAGCAGCGCTCTCACTTCAGGGTGCTTGGCTGCTAGGTAGTTTAGTTGTGCTAAGTCGTCCAACGCGCCGTTGCCGAGGATGGTGGCTCTGTCCACACCATTCAAAGTGCTAAGCCCACTCGCGCTAAAACCGGACTGTTTCAAGAGCCACACTGCATCAGGGCCGTATTTTTTTCCAATTGCTGCCGCTGACTTAGCAGCCGCTCCTGCCTCGGGCCCAAAAAGGAAGGCGCCGGGAGCGAGTTTGTCTGCCAAATTAAAAAACTGAGTTCCGTTTGTTTTTTCGGGAGCAAGCTCATTCAAAATGCGATCTTCAACAAGTGCTCCTGTCGCATCGATGTTTTTTATCGCCTCACTGAAGCCAGGGGTGCCTGGCTGAGGCATGTCGGGATGGGTAAAGGACTGAGCATAATACCTCTGCCGGGCAATCCGGGCGATTTCCTCATCGCTATTGCTCTTTACGGCATCCTCCAAACCAAAAGCGGCGAGGTCCTGGGCTTCTTTCCACCGCTCGGGATCTTCCATTTGGTAGCTAGGCGACACTCCCCTGCCTGAAATAGAATCGACGTAATCACCCGGCGCCCCTTTTCCTGGACTTGTGCCATGGCCCGATGGGTGATCATGAGGGAGATTGAACGCTGGGCCTTTGTAGTCGTCTCGAGGTGGACGGGGTTTTTCGTACGGGTGTGGGATAGATTCTTCCGGCACTCCGGCAAACATCAGTGCCTCTTCGAGCTCCACTTTGACAGTACTGCCTTTATCTCGTTCAACCGCCTTGAGTAATTCATCCATTCGCGCTTTGGCTTTACGTCCTTCGTAAAGTCCTTTCTGGCTGAGTAGCGATTGGGCAAGCTGGACCAAAGTCCACCCTGCCGCGGCGCGGGACTCAGAAGTTTTTGCGTGTTGAACTAGATAACTCAAGATGTGACCTGAGCGAGCGAGGTAGTACGACGGGCTACTGCGCACGGTATTTGCTGAGTCTTTTAGCAATTCAGCATTTAGTTTGTCGGTTTTGGTCGGGACTGCGTGGGCGGCATGGTGAGGAGTGATGATGGCCACGCAAAGGCTCAACCGGACGCAAAGACTTAGGTGTTTCACTCAATCCCCCCAAATAAGGCACTCGAACTACGCTGTTAGTTGCATGGTATGTGCCGTTTTCCGGCACCGGAGAATGTGCGGGGAAATGTCTAAAGTGTAGACAGTTTTAGGCGCTTTAGAGTCAAAACCCCGAGTTCAAGCGGCCAATCGGAGGTGGCTATTTCTTTAGCAACTGGATAAGCCCGGAGGCCGCAAGCCTAGAACGTTTTGCCGATAGAAAGGGGAGGTGTCGCCCGTCCGATAAAGCCCGCTAGGACAACCAGAGCGACAAGGTACGGAACGGACTGGATCAAATTGATCGGCAGTTCAAGCCCTGCCACAGAGGTACTCTGCAAGCGTATTTGCAAGGCATCGAAAAAACCAAAAAACAAACACGCAGCCAGAGTGGGCAGGGGCCGCCACTTTCCAAAAATCACCGCGGTCAATGCAATAAAACCTCTTCCGGCTGACATGTCGCGAGTGAATTGGCTCGCGTGCGCGATTGCCAAGTACACTCCGCCCAAACTACACAGAGCGCCGCCGGCGAGCATTGCGCACCAACGCACAAAGTTTGGATGCACTCCGGTGGTAGCGAGCGCTTCGGGGTTGTCCCCACTGGCTAAAACACGCAAACCGCGGCCTGTATGGTAGAAAAAGTAGTTCACTAAAAACGGCAAAAGCAGCGCTAGAAAAATCAACCAAGGTTGCGAAAACAGCGCGCCCACCACTGGAAGATGCACCAGTCCAGGAAGATCGATGTTTTGAAACCGATCGCTCATCGGAAGGCTCGGCGTGTTTGTCGGGCTTCCAAAGAGGGATTTGGTAAACAAGGGCGTCGCCCCGGCAACGAGCATGTTCACTGCCACCCCGCTGACTATGGCGTCGGCCTTGGCTGTAACAGACAAAGCCGCGTGCAATGCCATGGTTGCCGTCCCTATAGCCACTCCAGCAGCCAAACCCAAAAGAGGATCGGAAGTGTAGTACGTCACCGTGGCCGCGGCCCAGGCCCCCGCGATCAAAACACCTTCCAGGCAGATGGTTGCAATGCCTGCCCGCTCACAGAGCAACCCTCCCATGGCGGCAAAAATCAGCGGCGTCGAAAGTCGCAGTGAAGAAGCGATAAGTTCAATCACGACCTTTTCCTCGTTATCCATTTTTCCCAAAAGGCTTGAGCCGCCACAAAAGCAATCAAAGTACCCTGGAGTACAGTGGCCAACTCCTTGGTAACTTTTTCGCTGGAGAACTCCAGCTCACGCGAACTATTCTGCAAGACACCGAACAAAAGGGCGGAAGCAATAACACCCAATGGGTGGCTTCGAGCCAAAAGGGCTACGGCAATTCCGGTAAATCCATACTGCGGAGAAAAACCCTCCACCACACGGTGTGCGTGGCCCATGACTTCGTTCACACCGACTAAACCAGCGAGTCCCCCGCCTAGAGTCAGTGCAAGCACTGTCTGGCGATTGACGGAAATTCCGGCAAAACGGCTGGCCGAAGGGTTTTGACCGACACTGCGCATTTCAAAACCCGTGCTCGTATGAAACAAAAAAGTGTAGCAAGCGCCCGCTGCAGCCAAAGCGATAAAAAAAGCCGCGTTTGCAGGAGTTGAATCAAAGATGGAAAGCCCCACCATGGCAAAAAGATCGTGCAGAGAAATTAAGTGATAACCGGAGCCGACTTCGAATGTTTCGGGGTTTTGATTAGCCGGGTTATCATACAAGTAAAGGATGAGGTGGTTGACGAGCGCAATGGCCACAAAGTTAAGCAAGATCGTGACAATGACCTCGTGACTGCCGCGTGCTGCTTTGAGCCAACCTGCCAGCGCCCCCCAGCACGCGCCAGCCGAAGCGGCCACCGCGATCCCTAAGGGCAGCGCTATTACCGTCGGTAAATCGGGCAAAAAAGACGAAAGGGCAATAATGGCTATCGATCCTATGTAGAGCTGCCCTTCGGCGCCAATGTTAAAAAGCCCACATTGAAAACACACCGCGACTGCAAGTCCAGTGAACAAATACGGCGTGGCGTAGAACAGGCTGTAGCCCAAACCAAAATCGGTCAGGCAAACTTCATATAGCGAAGTAAAAAGCACTGAAGGACTTTCACCCAGTGCGAGGAGCAAGAGACTTCCGGTGAGTAGGGACAGACTGAGCCCTAAAATCGGCGACAAAAAAGCGGATAGCTGTTTCATTTTCCCCCGCCCGTCATCCACAGGCCCAACTGGGTTTCATTTGCCGTAGCGCGAGTGCACTCGCCTTGAATTTTTCCGCCGTACATCACCAGGATGCGATCCGAAAGTGCGAGCACCTCTTCGAGCTCCGAGGAAACCAAAAGCACCGCGGCGCCACCATCTCTCAAGCGCAAAATCTCGGTATGGATGCGTTCAATGGCACCGATATCTACACCCCGAGTGGGATGGGCGGCGATGAGAAGCTTTACCTTCTGTGCTAACTCCCTTCCGACAACAAATTTTTGTTGATTTCCACCGGAGAGGCTGCGCATGCGCGAGTGTGGGTCCGGAGGCCGCACATCAAAGGCGGCGATGGTATCTTGGGTATGTTTGAGTATTTGCCCCCACTTTAATCTGCTTCGCTGGCAAAAATCTGGTTCTCGGTGGTGGCCGAGGATGCGATTCTCAGCCAGGCTGGAGTCTAATAAAACGGCTTGCTGGTGTCGGTCTGGGGGGACGACACTCAGGCCTTGTTGTTTATGAGCGTACGGCGAGAGCGCACCATAGGAGGCGCCTTGCCAGAGAAGCTCACCTTCGTAATCGTCACGCGCTCGGGCTAGAATTTCTACCAGTTCCTGTTGCCCATTTCCCTCAACACCGGCTATTCCGACAATTTCTCCTCCCCGTAGCTCTAAGTCGACACCGTTCAAAATGCCGCCCAGAGCAAGATCCTTTGCTTGGACGAGGGGCGCTGAGATCGGAATTTGCTTGCGCGTGGGCAGGTGGCGCATTTTTCGCCCAATCATTTTTTCGGCGAGGGATTCCTCGCTCAAGTCCGAAGTGGCGCAGGTTTCTACGACTTTTCCCTGACGCATGACTGTGACCCGCTGAGTGATATGCAGAATTTCACGCAGCTTGTGGCTAATGAAAATAATCGTTTTGCCCTGGTCTCTCAAAGTGTGCAGCCGTTCGAGCAAGACCCCTACTTCTTGCGGCGTGAGCACGGCTGTGGGCTCATCAAAAATGAGGATGTCTGCTTGTCGATAGAGAAGTTTTAGGATCTCTACTTGCTGCTGCAAACCCACGGGAAGATCGCTCACCCGCGCATTCAGATCGAGATGGAAACCAAATTCCTCCTGCAAAGACTGAAGGCGTACTAGCGCGGTCTTGCGATTGGGTCGCCACGCATTTGGCTCCGCACCTAAAATGGTATTCTCCCAAACGCGTAAGGTGGGGATGAGCATGAAGTGTTGGTGGACCATGCCGATGCCCAAACGGATTGCATGTTGGGGGGAGAGGATCTTGGCCGGTTGCCCTCGAAGGGTGATCACGCCCGAGTCGGGCAAATACATCCCGTAGAGCGTTTTCATGATGGTCGACTTACCCGCACCATTTTCTCCCACGACGCCATGAACCGTGCTGGCTTCTACTTCAAAGCTCACGTCCTCGTTGGCGCGCACCTTACCGAAGGTCTTGGTGATATGGGCGAAAGAAAAGGCGGCTGCGGGCATTTAGGACTTCGACGCAGTCTTCCCGACTTTGTAATAATCGGGTACGGCCAAAGCTTTGGTGGCGATTTTATTTTTGATGGCGTCCACTTTTTTGAGCAAATCCGCAGGGAGGAGTTTTTTGTTAAACTCATCGAGGGCGTAGTCTACCCCTCCTTCTGCAATCCCGAGCACTTTATTGCCCGGCACAAAGCTGCCGTTTTTTACTTGTTCGATGACTTCAAAAACGCCACGATCGACGCGCTTTACCATGCTGGTGAGTACATGCCCTGGTTTGACCCAGTTTTGATTGGAGTCGACTCCGATAGCGAGTTTGCCTTTTTCTTCGGCTGCATCAAATAGCCCTGCACCAGAAGATCCGGCGGCATGAAAAACCACATCTGCTTTGTTTTGAAACTGGCTCAGCGCAAGCTCTTTGGCTTTGGTCGGGTTTTTCCAGGAATCCGAGGAGGTTCCAACAAAATTGGATAGCACTTTGGTGCCGGGGACAGTGTCCTGCGCACCCTGTTTGTAGGCGAGTTCGAAACGGCGAATTAGTGGGATATCCATGCCCCCTATGAAACCTACCGTCTTGCTCTTTGAGGTCAGTGCCGCAATGGCGCCCACTAGGTAGCTCCCCTCGTGCTCTTGAAAATTTATCGACTGCACATTGGGCAAGTTCACGGTGGAATCGACCACAGCAAATTTAATGTTGGGGAAGTCCTTGGCGACTTTCTCCACGCTCGCCCCCATGACAAATCCAATAGCAATGATCAGGTCGAAGCCCTTCTTGGCGAAGGTGCGGATGGACGGTTCGATTGCGATGTCGTCCGAGACTTCAACGACTTTAACGCTGAGGCCAAGTTTTTTCTCGGCTTCTTTGGCGCCTTGGTAGGCAGCCGCGTTGAAGGACTTGTCATCTCTGCCCCCCTTGTCCAGAACCAATCCTATGCGGGGCGCCGCGGCATGGAGTGAGAAACTTAGGAGCGCAGTAAGCCAAGCGAACTGGAGCATATAAAACCCTCGTTAGTGGCCCACACCATAAAGAAAAATCGCTGTTTCCGTCAAGGCGCGGACTGGGGAATCAAAATCGATTTGGCAGTCCGCACAAGGTCGCGCAAATGGGCCTTGAGGTGGGCTGTAATTTCCGCACGGGCCGGGTCCGACGCGTCTTCAATGAGTAGGCTAGCGGCCCGTTGTACATCCTGTACCGTGCTCTGGTAGAGCGCCGCCCCTTCAGGGGAAACCAAGTGCAGTTCGACTTCAATCCGATGCGCATCGATCACTAGTTGCGCTTTGGAGGCTTTGGTCCCCCCAAAAATATCGATGCCTTCTTCGGTAGAGAGCCTAAACACCGCCCTGTCTTTCCTTGCAGCAAACGCGGCACAGAGTGTCTCTATGTAGACCATTTCGTTTTGCAGATTCACTAAAGGTGTCACTTCCCCCGTGACTTTTTGCGAAGATATGGACTGGAGCTGATTCAAGACGTGTGTTTTTCGTTTTTCTACTATCGCAGCAAGCGAATCAAAAAAATCCCCAATGGACGGGGCCGAGTCGAGCTTGCGGTAGTCCACGCAAGCATCGCGCATAAAAGCCTGTTCGTCTTTTCTGAGTTCACTTGCGAGAGTCTTTTCGGAGCAGGGATCCTCGATCTTATTTGCTTCACGGATCGCATGCCGAAGCAGCGCCAAGACATCGGTTTCCAAGGTAGCCGAAGCCTCTAAGTGCAGTTCTTCCGCCCCAGGGGCCCCTTCCTGGATCTGTGTGATGAGGCGTGCGGATAGGCGACTCGAAGTGTTCTGGGCCCAGAGCACGTTGCGAGCCGAAACAGTGGCTTCGATGCGAATGTTTCCCTTGTCGAGGTCGGTGTTTTTTTCGTCTATTTCAACTATTAAAGGACCAATCAGGTCTCTGCCCTGAGCATCCTGGACCTGTTCCGCCGCAATTACCTCCGCAGCGACTTGGTTAAACACTCGATTAAGAGCGCCAATATCCAGTTCTGCGGCGTGGACCTGTGAGAAAAAAAGTAAAAAGAAAAACATCCGCCCCTCAAGCAGGCCCTGTACTACCTGGTTTTGTGGCCTGCTGCCAATAGGGAGTTGTTTGGGTGCGGGTATTGGGCCGAGTTTCGTTTAAAACCCGAACCAGCTCCTCTACTTTCACCGGCTTGCAAAGGTAATCGTCCATGCCGCATTCCAGTGCTCGTTCTCGGTCTCCTTTGATGGCTGCGGCTGTCATGGCGATAATGCGAGGTTGTTTTTCTACGGCCAGTCGGGCCCGGATTTGGCGGGTGGCCAACAAACCATCTGTCTCGGGCATTTGCAGATCCATGAATATCAGATCGTAGGGGCGCGAGAGCGCAGCTTCAATCGCTTCGCTGCCATCCGAAGCCAGATCGGCGCGGTATCCGAGCTTGGACAGCAGTCGGATGGCGAATTTTTGGTTAATGGGATTGTCCTCGGCCACAAGAATTCGCAAGGGCAACGGTGGGCCTAGCTTCGCTGCGGCCGTGGTGGCCGTGGTGGTCCCTTTGAGCTCCTTCTGCTCCTGTACGACTATAGAAAACTCGACACAGGTCCCCTTATTGGGAGTACTGGAAAGACGGATTTCTCCACCCATTTTTTCGACCAGCGATTTGGTAATCGCTAAACCGAGGCCAGTACCACCGTAACGCCGATTGATCGAAGCGTCAGCCTGTTGAAACGGGGAAAAAAGCTGTGTTTGGCGTTCGGGTTCGATACCAATCCCAGTGTCTTCAATACGGAATAAAATCTTATGCAAGCCGGAGGGTAGGGCGGCGTCCATTTGAAGGCAGACCTCCAAGCGAACAGACCCCTCGGAAGTGAACTTGACCGCATTTCCCAATAGGTTGACGAGGATTTGACGGATCTTGGCAGAGTCTCCTGTGACCCAAACGGGGAGGCGGGGATCGAGCTTCTCCTCTATGGGCAGTGACTTCTCGATGGCGGAACCAATCACCATGTCGATGGAAGATCGAATCAGAGGCGTTAATTCGAACGGGTGTGGTTCAAGATCCAGTTTTCCGGCCTCGATCTTGGACAGGTCTAAGATATCGTTCACCAGTGCCAAAAGCGCTTCGCTGCAGTGCCGGATTGTCTGCACGGACTCCTGTTGATCTTCGCTGAGTTTGCTGTCGAGCAATAACCCTGTCATGCCCACAATTCCGTTCAGCGGAGTGCGTAGTTCATGGCTCATCCGAGCGAGGAAGAGAGATTTGGCTGCAGATGCTTTTTGCGCCTCCTCTTTGGCTTTGACCAGTTCGAGCTCTGCTTCTTTTCGGGCCTTGATGTTTCTGATGGAAAAAATCGCTTTGTCTTCAGATACCCGCGATACCCGTCCTTCGTAATAGCGCAACTCATCTCGGACCTTGAGCTCATATTCAAAAGTCTGGGTTTTTCCCGTTCGGATGGACTCCTGAATGGCATGCAAGTTCTGCTCGGTCATTTCGGGGGTGAGTAGCTCGCGGAGATTTTTCCCGATGATCGACTCTCTATCCAACAGAAGGTCGTTGCCCGGATCGATAAAGCAATCAAGGTACTCGCCCTCACGGGACATCAGTAGTACCAAGTCGGGGTTCGCGCTCACGATTCCTGCAAGATAGGATCTCTCTTGTACAAGGCGATTTTCGGTGAGTTTGAGCTGACTAATATCCTGCATCACTCCCAAGTACTTCGCGCTCTGAGCGGATTTTTCCAGGACGACAGCAGTGAGGCGGAACCACTTCTGCTCTCCATGAAGCGAGAACGAATACTCGACGTCTAAGGGTATTTCGTCATTCACAAACTGACGCCACTTTTCTGCAAAACGCTTTCTATCGGCGGCGCTGAGCAATTGCACCCAGCCCTTGTTTTGGCAGCGCTCTAGTTTGCTGCCGGTAATGGCTTCGAACTGTTTGTTTGCGTAGCTGATATTGGCTTCGCCATCTGACAAAAAGAGTCCCACGGGTGCGTGTTCCATGGTGGACCTGAGCTGGAGTTCACTTGCTGCGAGTTTTTCCTGAAGTTCTCTTTCCTCGGTAATGTCGGTTCCACAGGAGAGAAACCCAACAAAGGCCCCATTTCGCCCAATGCGTGGAGCCCCTCGTTCCAGAAGCCAGCGGTAGGTGCCGTCTTTGCGACGCATTCGGAAAGTGCGCTCATAGGCGTGGCGCTGCTCAAAAGCTTGGGTCAGAGTTTGTTCGGCAGCGTACCAGTCGTCCGGATGTATCGACTCTCTCCAAACGGAGGGGTTAGTAAAAAGAGTGCTAGGTCCAATGAGGTCCATCCAGCGCCGGTTGGAATAGATCATTTTACCTTCGGAATCCGCAATCCAAATAAAGGCGGGAACGTTATCCGATAGGGACCGGAACAGGACTTCACTTTCTTGAAGCGCATCTTGCGACTGGTGTTGCTCGTTAATGTCCTGCACGGTGCCGCTCACATGTGTCAGAACATTGTCTATGAAATGCGGGCGTCCGTGCACTCGAAACCAGGTTTCTTTTCCACTCGCCGTAACCACGCGCAGTTCTATTTCATAGGGCGTGCGATCGGAGATGGCTCGTTGCAGGCATTCGCGCATCAACTCCCGATGCTCCGGAACATAGAAACTCAAGGCATAGTCGAGCGTAATCTCCGTTCCTACCGGGAGCTCGTGAATGCGGTAGGTTTGTTCTCCCCACCAAACTTTACCCGCCGAGGGGGTGTAGCTCCAGGCGCCTGGTTGTGTTCTCCCTAGCTCGCTCGGCACAAGAGTTTGAAGCATTTGATGTTCGGTATTGTCGCGAACCAGCTTAACCACGCCAGCCATCGCACCGGTGTCGTCTTTCCACGGGATGAGGCGCACATTGATATAAATCGGCGTCCCGTCTTTGCGGTGTCGTGTGGTTTGGTAGTTGCGGGTCGTTTCGGTCCGAACTACGTTCTGGAATTCCGCCGCGGCGAGTGGATCCACGTGGGGGAGAGCAAATTCCTGAAAACGCTTCCCCAGAGTGTGTTGAGCAGAATAGCCAAACAAGGCTTCCGCAGCGGGGTTCCAACGAAGAACTCTCCCGTTGAGGTCGAGCAGGATGAGGGCGTCGGGTAAAGACTCGACCAAAGATTCCCAGGGAAACCATGCCATGGACATCGAAGTCGGTTTCGATTTTTCGAGGTTCTGCATGAGGGTAAAGTGTTTAGCACCACCCAGCTGAAAAGTGGCAATGTTTCGAAATAATGCTCAAAATTTCAGGGGTTAGCTGCTTTGGCGGTATGCTAAAATGGCAAAATGCAAACGAAATCAAAGGCATCCCACCCGGTATTTGCCCTGGAGGGGGTGGCCGCTGGCTTTGGCGCGCACCCCGTGCTTCACGGGCTGAACTGGGAAATTGAAGCGGGAACTACTTTTGGGGTCCTGGGGCAGGGCGGCCACGGCAAGACCCTCTTTCTGAAAGTGCTTGCTGGCTTGCACGATCTAATTGCGGGACACGTGCTGTTCTACGGCAAAAACATAGCTGAGTTTAGTTCTGGAGAAAAAGCGGATTTTCGAAGACGGATCGGAATGACGTTTCAAAAAGGGGGGCTCTTTGATTGGCTTACGACCGCAGAGAACTTGGAGTTGGTGCTGAGTGAAAAGACCTCCCTCACACGCCGCCAGAGAATAAAAAAAACAGAGCAGGCGTTGAGTGATGTGGGGCTCCTAGAAGCTAAAGACCTTCCGGTTCACTCATTGAGCGGTGGGATGCAAAAACGTTTGGGAATTGCGCGTGCATTGCTCCTGTCACCCGAGGTGCTTTTGTATGATGAGCCCACAGCGGGTTTAGATCCGGTGACCTCCAGAGCTTTGGTTGATTTGATCGGCGAGTTCCGTGACACCTACAAAATGACTGTAGTGCTCGTGTCGAGTGAGCTACTCCAAATGAACCGCTTGGTGCATGCGGCCGGTTTTCTTTGGGAGGGAGCTTTTGCACAAGTGGGGACCATGGAATCTTTGCAACAGTCTTCCCACAGCGCCGTAAAACAGTTTATGCAAGCAACCTCCTTCAAGGTGGGGGCCAATGATCGAGTTTAAAAATGTCGAAAAATCCTTCGGTGCCAAAGCAGTATTGCGAGGGATCAGTTTCACGGTACATCCAGGAGAGATTGTTTTTCTGCTTGGTAAATCAGGGGTCGGAAAATCTGTCACCTTGAGGCACTTGGTGGGTCTGGTCGAGCCAGACTCGGGCGAAATCTGGATCGATGGAGTTGAAGTTACGCGTTTTGATGAGCGCCAATGGATGGCAGTACGCCGCAAGTGTGCGCTTGTTTTTCAGCAGCCTGCTTTGATGGATTCGCTGAGTGTAGAAGAAAATCTCCTCTTCGGGTTGCGGGCGATGGGCAATGCAGATGCCGATTTACTCACTGAGCGCGCGCGCAAAGCGCTGGGGCAAGTGCAATTGCCAGAAGAAATTTTGGGAAAAATGCCCTCCGAACTGAGTCATGGGTATCAAAAGCGAGTGAGCATGGCGCGGGCGGTGGTTTTGGAGCCAAAGTATCTGCTATTTGATGAGCCGACCACGAGTCTGGACCCGGTGGCCTCGCAGGGAGTGCAAGAACTCATCGTGCGGCTCTGCAAAACCTTAAATGCGGGTGCACTTGTCGTGTCTCACGACATGCCCGGTGCTCTCGCCATAGCCGACCGGATCCTCTTGATTGAAGGTGGAAGGATTCTCGATCACGGCACCCCGGCCGAGATTCGTGGTAGCGCTGTTCCACTGACCCAGGCGTTCTTGATCGAGTCGGGTGTCGCTTAATGCCCCTGAGCCCCAAGCTGGTGTTGGGGGATGCAACGATTGCCTAGGCTTTTGCTTCTCACGCTCCTTGGTATCCGTTTTGCTTTGTTCAAAGTGCATGAATGGAAATGCATTATTGCAATGGGCCTATCCCATGGTCCTACTGGTTTTAGCAGCCCTTTTTTCGGCCGTGCTTAAGATGACAGCGTGATAAAATGGCGCATGCGCGCCGTTCACTCCCTAGTCAGCTCCGTTGGGGCCAGCACCCTTAAACTCCAAAAACCTATTGCGCAATTTGGGGCCGTAATCCTTTTCGGCATTCAAGTGCTGCGCGTTTTTTTTCAGTTTGGAGTGCGCCGTGCCGCCTTGGTGGATGAAATTTATAAGGTCGGAGTCCATTCGGTTTTAACGACGGTTTTGACCGGATTTTTTGTGGGCGCCATCATGGCCATTCAACTCGACCTGCAGCTGCGAGACTTTGGGGCTCAGAGTTATTTGGGGGGGCTTTCAGCCTCAGTGACCATTCGCAATGTGGGGCCCGTTTTGATCGCTTTCATCCTCGCTGGAAAGGTGGGGGCCTTTACTTCGGCGGAACTGGGAACGATGCAGGTGACGGATCAGATAAATGCGATCCGTTGCCTGGGAGTGGATCCCATTCGTTATTTGGTGGTGCCACGCTTGCTTGCGGTTTTAGCGGCGAGCTTTTTGTTGCTAATCATTGGGTTGATCGCTGCCATTGCAGGCGGAATCATCCTCTCGACAATTCAACTGGGAATCAATTGGATCAGTTTTGTTCGAGGTATTCCGAGTATCGTTACAGGTTGGAGCGTGATGGTGGGGGTGGGAAAAAGTCTTTGTTTTGGTGCGATTCTCGCCGTGGTTTGTTGTTACCAGGGGTACCATGCGCAGGGCGGTTCTGCGGGGGTTGGTATGGCTGTTCGCAGGACGGCTGTCCAAAGCCTGGTGTCGATCTTAGTAGCCAATTATTTACTGGGACTCTTATGAATAGTTGGAGGTATTTTTGGAATCGTTTTCATCAAACCACGGAACAGCTGTTCTTTGTGGGGGTGGAAAGTGTTGGGGTAGTCGTCTTTTCCTTGGGATTTGTTTCTTTGATGCTGATTTTGGAGTTTTCATTTCACATGAAAATGGTGCTCCGCCAGGATACGTTGGTCCCCGCTTTTTCGACGTTGCTCATGGTTCGAGAACTCGGGCCCGTGGTGACCGCGCTCCTGTTATCTTCTAGGGTGGGAGCCGCGTTTGCTGCAGAAATCGGCGTGATGAAAAACACCGATCAACTCGACGCGCTGGAGCTTCTGGGGTTGAATGTCTTCGGATTTGTGGTCCTGCCTCGCTGTCTTGCGAGTGTGGTCGCGTGTGTTTGCCTCACAGTAATTGCGGTGGCAACCGCCTGCGTCGGTGGAGCGTGGATCGCCGCTGCAAAACTGGGCTATGGGAGCGGAGAGTTTTTTAACACCATGTTTGCGTTTATGCGTCCCATAGATGCTGCATCGAGTCTAGTAAAAGCGGCGGTATTTGGAGCGATGTTCTCGTTGATTTCATGTTTTTATGGGCTGCGTTGCAAGCCAGGGAGTCAGGGGATTGGAGGCGCCGCAACACTAGCCGTGGTAACAAGCTCAGTTTGGATAATTTTGGCTGATTTCGTTGTGACCTACCTTTTCTACGCGCTATAATGTAGGAGAGTCCTCCCCCCGCATTTCAAAAACACTCATGAATAAACTAAGCAAAGAGTTTTGGGTCGGTTTGCTGCTTTTGAGCGTGCTTGCCTTGCTTTTGGTTTTTGGTTCCCTGTTAGGGATGCTGGGGACATTTTCGCGCGATGCGCGTTTCGCGGTCCTCTATAGTTTCGCTGGAGGGGTAGAGGTTGGGTCTGCGGTCCGCGTTTCAGGCGTCAAGGTGGGAAAGGTTGAGAGCATCGAATTCATTCCTCCCACGACAGTAGACGCGGGCGATCCCGCCTCCTTGAGAATCACTATTTCAGTCGCCAAAAGAGCGCTTGGCACCATTCGCAAAGATTCTCGTTTTTACGTGAATATGGCAGGCATTATTGGGGAGCGGTATATTGAGATTACCCCCGGCTCTGGTGAGCCCGTTGCCCCGGGTTCGGTGGTTCGTGGAGTGGATCCTCCTCGAATCGATCAGCTCTTGTCCCAAGGGTATAATGTCTTTGGGCGCGTTGCTGAATTTCTAGAAAAAAAAGAAGGAACGATTTCCGAGTTTATCGATCAATTGAGTCACTTGCTCACAGATGCAAATGAGTTCCTCAAGGGCAAAGAGAATCGTAAAGCATTTTTTACTTTGATTTCAAACCTGAGCGCGATTTCGTCCCAGTTGCGCGATGGACTAAATGACCCGGAAGGGAAACTTTTCTTTCAACGCCTGAGTACTCTGCTCAAAAGAGCTGAGCAGATGGATGAAAAAACACTGAGAAAATTTTTGCAAGAAGAGGGGATCCGTGCGCGCATCTTCTAAATTTGGCTCGGTTTTGTTTGTGTTTGTTTTGATTTTCGCGTCGCCATCGTTTGCCGGTGAGGGAGCCAGCATGCAGCTTGAGGCCGTAAAGTCGGCCAAGAGATTCGGCATTGGTTTTTCGGCAGGCGGTGCGCTCGCCATCATGGGTATTGTTGCCGACGTAAACCTTTCGCCTAATCTAAGTATGGGGTTGGGGATGGGTACCGGTTTGGATTATTCCACACTGATGGTGAACGCGCGCTATTTCCTCCTCGGAGAATGGGTCAGTCCCTATGTTGGACTCTCCTTTGCTCGTTGGTGGACCAGTGGGACATTGGCCACTAGCGTGAGCCCATCGATATTGAGTGATCAGTTTTTGGGGGCTGGGTACGACTATACCAAGGGGTTTTCTGTATTTCTGCTGTCACCAGCCGTAGGGGTACAGTTCATGCACCCTATGGGCTTTGCGATTAGCGCGGAGCTTCAATACCTCTTTCGCATGATGGATCTGTCCAATGGCCTCTACGCTGGACTGAGCGTTCACTGGTATTTTTAGCGCTCTCACAAGACGCACTCTATGAGATTACCCGCTTCAAAGAGCAGGTTTTTTTCCCAGTTCCGGTCCGGAACACGTTCGCTCAAAGCTACGCTAGGGTTGTATTTCATCCCGCTTTCCGTTTTGCCTGCCATCTTTTTGAGCGTCTACGCCACTAGGGTATTTGAAGAAAACAATCGTGAGCAAGTCCGTCGTCGCGCGGAAACCGAACGCGATGCTTTTATTGCCGAGGTCCAAGGATCCGAGAAAGACTTGCTCGATCTCGTCCACGCAGTCAAAGAGAATGCTCGCTTCTTGCAGGCGGTGTCCTCAGCGTCATCTCTTCACATTGGCCAGTTCTTAAAGAACCAAACAGAGGCCGTGAGCTTTCGCGTCTATTCACCCAGCGGTAAGTTCCTGGCCGGGCGACCCGCACCCTGGGATCACCAGGTGTCTTTTTTGCCAGAAGTAGAATTGACCCGAGTGAAAACTCGAGGGGAAACCCGCGAGAGATTCTTTCGCGACGAGGGAATTGCCACGGTTGTCCGGACGGTGCTGAATGATAATAGGCGTTTGTTTGGGGTTTTAGAGGCGCAGATTCGCTTTGGTTCAAAGGAACTGTCGGACTTCAAAACTCGTCGGGAGATAGACGCGCTTTTGCTCAACAAAGATCTCGGAGTCGGGCCTGCAAGCTTTGCACTTCCACCTGAGTTGACCCAAGGATTTTCCCGTCTTCCGTTCAAGACGCCAGGGGAACCTCTGCTACTGACTATTGGCGAAGTTCGGTTTTCTTCGTTCCTTTTTGACTTGCCGGCCGCTTTCTCCAAGAAACAAAAAGCTGGATTTTTTGTTTTGTTCATTCCGATGACCGCCGCAGAAGCGGCAACAGGCAAATTGCGCGTAGCGATGATTTACCTGACGGCATTTCTTGTGCTTTGCGTTGCGCTATTGATCATCTTGCTTTCCAATCGCATCGTGGAGCCGATTGAACTGCTCGTTCTGGGCATGAAGAAAATCCGTACTGGAAAGAATGAGCAGATTCCCAGTATTGATTCCCCTTACGAGATTGAATACCTGGTGCACTCTTTCAACGAGATGGCTCGCAATATTGCTCAAGCGCGCGAAGCCCTTGAACTCAAAGTCAAAGAGTTGCGAAGCGCCAATAGTGAAATCAAGGAAGCTCAAGGCGTACTGGTGCAATCCGCTAAGATGGTTTCACTAGGACAGTTGGTGGCTGGAGTGGCCCACGAACTAAACAATCCGATCGGATTCATTTCGAGTAATATGCACCACCTGAGCGAGTACGTGGAGAGCGTGCGCCGGTTAGTGAGCGCGTACCAGTCGTTCCGGAGTCAGTTACCAGAAACGGCAAAAGAAACTATCGCCCGCTTGGAAAAAGAGTTGGAAATCGATTTTATTCTGCAGGACATGATCGATCTCACTCGCAGCTGCGTGGATGGAGCTAATAGGACAAAAGAAATTGTTCTGGGGTTGAGGTCTTTCTCCCGCATGGATGAAGCGACCTTCCGTGCATCTAATCTTCATGATGGTATCCGCAGCACCATCAAGCTGCTCGTCAGTGAGTTCAAGGATCGAATTGAAGTGCACGAGGAATTTTCGGCACTGCCTGATGTGGAGTGCAATCCTTCTCAGATCAATCAAGTTTTTATGAATTTACTCTCCAATGCAGCACAGGCGATTGAGGGGAGAGGGCAGATTTGGATCCGCACCCGGTTGGAAGGCGACCAGGTTCGAATCGAAGTCGAGGACACCGGTGCTGGAATGCCCGAAGAAGTTCGCAAAAGGGTGTTTGATCCTTTCTTTTCCACTAAAACCGTCGGAAAAGGGACGGGACTGGGGCTTTCGATTGCATACGGTCTTATCGAGAAACACCATGGCAAAATTGAAGTGGTGAGTGAAGTGGGCAAGGGGACCCGATTTACTATCTGGCTCCCTCTCAAGCAGCCGGTGGAAAGTCAGGCCGGAAAAGGAGTCGCCTGATGCGCGTGGCTAGTCTCGGATACCCACGGATCGGACGCCAGCGCGAACTCAAATTCGCGCTGGAGAACTACTTCCAGGGACAGTTAGGAATTGATGGGTTGCTCGAAGTGGGAAAAACGCTGTGCCTACAGCGCTGGAAGCGCCAATCTGAGCTGGGAGTGGATGCGATTCCCATCGGGGAATTTAGTTTTTTTGATCCCATGTTGGACATGAGTCTTGCCTTGGGGGTGGTTCCCCCGCGTTTTCAGGGAGGCAAGTCAGGGGTAGAGCTAAGTCTTTCCATGGCGATGAGCGAGGATACGTGTGAGCCACTTTTCGTAAGGAGTTGGTTCAATACGAACTACCATTATTTGGTGCCTGAAATTTCAAAAAAGGCGTTTATTGCTCCCGACTTCGAGAAAATGGATCTCGAGCTCCAGTGGGCGAATACCGTGTCGGGCGGGGCGTTTCACCCTGTACTGATTGGGCCTTGGACGTTTATTAAACAATCTCTCGTGCAAGGCATGAATCGAGAGGACCTAAATGCCGAGTTGCTAAGCCGCTATGTTGCGATCCTTTCCCATCTCAAGAAAGCCGGCTTTGAATACGTTCAGATAGATGAGCCAGCGTTGTCTCAAGACCTGGTGCGCGAGGACCTGAAACAAATCCGGTCGTTCTACGAAAAACTCTCAGCATCCGGATGCCGCATTTTAATCGCAACGTACTACGGAGGGCCTGAACCCTGGCTTTCAGAGGTTTCGAGCCTGCCGTGTCACGGAGTGCATTTTGATCTTCTGCACTGGTCCACTACGCTAAATTGGCTAAAGACCAGAACTTTCCCCAAGTCCAAAGAACTTTCGTTGGGAGTTGTTAGCGGCAGAAACGTGTGGGCCACCCCGCTATGGGATCGCAAAGAAGAATTGAGCTCCCTAGTAGAAATCTACGGCCCCCTGAAAATGACTCTGGCTCCTAGCTGTCCTCTTGTCCATTTGCCTTTGGATCGCGCTTTGGAAAAACAATGGGATCAGGAGTTTGCTAGCTGGGTGAGTTTTGCAGATCAGAGGTTGGAGGAGCTGGTTTTTCTAAAACGCGCTCTGACAGGGGACAAAAATGTCGAGGTCTTGCTCAAGCAGAGACAGTCGGCTCTAGCATCGCGCAGCACTTCAAAACGCGTTCACCGACCAGAGATCAAACAAGCCGTCGCCCGTGCCGAAGCCAAGGCCAGCGTTCCCACCTTAGACAAGCCCTTTCTATCCGTAAAACGCGGCGACGTACCCCTGCTCCCCTTGACGACTATCGATTCCTTTCCCCAATCCCAAAACGTGCGCAAGGCCCGCAGCGAGTGGCGCCGCGGGAAACAGACCGATGACCAATACAAGAAAAGTATCGTCGAAGAGACCGAAAAAGTGATTCGAGCGCAGGAAAGCCTGGGGATCGACGTGCTGGTGAGTGGCGGACTAGAGCGTTCCGATATGGTTGAATTTTTCGCGCAGAGTATGGACGGTGTTGCGATTTCTTCGCAAGGGTGGGTGCAATCCTTTGGTGCGCGTTGTGTGAAGCCACCTCTGATCTTTGGCGATGTCAAACGCCGAGCAGCCGTTTCTGTGAGCTGGTTTCAGCTCGCACAGTCTCTCACCGATAAGCCTCTAAAGGCCTTGTTGATTGGCCCCGTGACCTTTTTGAACCGGTCTTTCGTGCGTTCCGATCAGCCAAGGCAGAAAACCGCGTTTCAAGTGGCTCTGGCCCTTGCGGAAGAGGCAGTAGATCTTCAAGAGGCTGGGGCGAAGCTGGTTCAGATCGATGAGTCGGCATTCCGCGAAGGCCTTCCGATGATGAAGGTCTATTGGAATCAATACCTGCGTTGGGCGCTAGATGCCTATTTGATCGTTCGCAGAGTCTTTGATTTGAGAACCCAAGTGCACGTCTATCTTTCCCATGGTTCTTTAGACGAGATCGCTGACACGCTAGCGCGTCTTCAGGCGGATGTGCTCTTGGTATCGAGTGTTTCCAGCGGTACCAACCCGCTGCCCGTGTTGAAGAATTCGCGCTACCGTGGGGCTGTGGGCGTGGGAATATTCGATGCGTGGAGGCGGCGCTTGCCCACGGTGGAAGAGTGTTATCGCCGGCTATCGCAGGCGATCGATACGCTAGGGGTGGCGCGCGTTTGGGTGATCCCCGACGCGGGGTTGAAAACGCTCCCCCCTGATCACGCTCATCGTGCTTTGGAAGTCTTGGTAGAATCGACTTTGAAAGTCCGTGCCGAATTCGAAGGGAAACGTGCAGCAGGGCAGTAGCGAATCTCTCAACCCGTGGATGAATTTTAGTGTTTTAAACCCGTCGAACCAAGTGTGCCAATGCCTCAGACGAGCGTCGAGTGTTGGGCGAGTGCGTTGAATGATTTCGTGTTGTGTTTTGGCCCCAAGGTTTTCAATCAGAGTGCGTACCGGAGGAGTGAGTGTCTCCGTGCAGTCCCAATTCTCTCCTGCAGCCAGCCGATTAAGACAACGATACCAGTTTGCAAGTTCCTCAAAAACGCGAGGGTCGTAAGTAGTGTAGGGCCGCTCCGCCAGGACAAGCTCTTGAATTTTGGCGATAGATTGTCCAGTTCCAAACGGCACGCGATCTGAAGGCCGACAAACCAGTCGGACTGCCCCGCCCCCTTCCCAGACGTAGGCTACCTTGGCGAGTTTATGCAGAAAGTAAAAGTCTTCACCCGCATCCTTTTTGGGGAAGCCACGCACTTGCGCGTAAGCTTGCGCGGAAAAACTGATCGTACTGCCCACGGTTTGATAGGCGAATGGGGACCCCGCATATTTTAGACCTGCGACGTAGTAATGCAGATACCGATCGTAGAGTTGCATGGGATATCCCAGCTCTCCAATCATCTCATGAGAAAAAGGGTGCACGAAGGCGCCCAGCTCCATCGGCCCCAACCCCCAGGGAGCTGCGCTTTTGGGGGTGAGCTGAAAATAGTCTGGGGCGACACGTGCATCAGCATCGGTGGTGTGGATCCAGGGTGAAGCGACGAAACCCGTCTTGTATAAAGACAGAGCCAGATCGGATCCGATTTTTCGCGCGGTCCCCACGCCGCAAGCCCCCTGAAACTGAGTTCTGTCCAGTGGCTGAATCCGAAGGGTAGGCCCCCACTTTTGCACGTCCCGAATGCGGTTTAAAAAACTCCGATTGGTCTCCCGGTAGGCCATTGCTGTGCGGGTATCGTCGTTAACCACCAGGATCACAAGCGTGGGGAGCTCATGGTCGCGCGCAGCCACCTGGAGACTGTCCAAAAGTCCATCGACTAAATAGTCTTCCCCACACAAGGGGACCACAACCGCCTGAGCATAGGGACCGTATTGCCGACAGAGGGGCTCTTCGGGGGCCCGAAACGCAAACTGATCCAGGTACTGTTCGAGCGCGTGGGACATCAATGCAACGCGTGTCGGTAAGGGGTGTTTCCAATCGCACGCGCTTCTGCCTCGGCCAGTTCCTTCCAACGGCTTTCCACCGTCGTGCGAGGGAAGTACTGAAGCGCGAGTTCACTGAATAGTGTTTGGTGATGCCCCTCAGCACGAGCGAGTCGGCTGTAAAATGCCTTCAGTTTTTCATCGGTTAAAACACCCGATATCAAGTGCAGTCGTTCACAGCCCCTGGCTTCTATGAGTGAAGAAACCAACAGTCTGTCGAGGAGGCGCTCCTCACGTCCCGTGCGGACCTCTCGCATGAGCTGATTTACGTATGGATCCTCTTCATCGGGACGCAGAGCCAGACCGCGGGCCTCTATAAAACGGTAGACTTGGTGGAAGTGCTCCAGCTCTTCCCGGGCAAACTGGATCATGGGTCCAAGCAGCGCCTGCCGATCTGGGTAACGGACCACAAATGAAAGCCCCACCGCGGAGGCCTTGCGTTCGCAAGACGCGTGGTCGATCAAAAAGGAGTCAAAGTCTTGAATGGCAAATTCCGCCCAGTCGGGAGGGGTTTGTGTGAGCAGCTGTTCCACCCAGCGTTAGTAAGAGGCAGGGCTCGTTTCGTCAATAGCTACGTCCGTAGCGCTGGGAAGCTAAGCTTAAAGGTGGTCCCCTTGCCGGGCTGGCTCAGGACTTCAATTCTGCCGTTGTGGTTAGTCAGGATCTTGCGAGAAATACTTAGGCCGATACCCGTGCCCTTATCGCCTTTGGTAGTAAAGAGGGGCTCAAAAATCTGAGTCAGATTTTCGGCGGGGATACCGCAACCGGTGTCTGTAATTTCTACTACCGACAGGTGATCCTGACCGTAGGAGCGGACGGTGATTTTACCGCCGTTAGGCTCCATTGCGTGCACCGCATTGATTAAAAGATTCAGGAAAACTTGACCTATCTCCGTGCGGTTCGCTTGAACGCGGGGTAGCGTGGGGGCCCATTTTTCTTCGAGAACTACACCCGCTTGTCGTAGCTCATGGTCCAGCAATAGGCGACATTCTTGGAAGGGCTCGTATAGGTTGAGAGGCTCGCGTTTGGATTCCATCTTAACGAGAGATTGGAGGTTTCGGACGATATTGCCCGCTCTTTCAGCAGCGATAATGATGGTGTGCAAGGCATTGTTCATTTCCACGGGGTCGGCTTTTTGCAAGCTGAGTTCGGATATTCCAATCACCCGGTGCAAGAGGTTTCCCAGTTCGTGGGCGATGCCACGCGCGAGGCCGCCCACCGCAGCCAAGCGCTCGGATCGGATTAGTTGGTCTTGTTGAGAGCGTATTTGTTCCAGGTAGAGTTTTTCGCGCTTGCGTCGATCCCAATTGAGTGAAAGGTGGCGAGCCTTTTGCTGAATCTCATTATGAGAAAAGGGTTTGGAGAGAAAATCCCACTGATCGGAAAACGCATCTCCAAAGATTCGGTGAATCTCATCTAAACTTCGATCTTGATATGCCGTAACGATGCAGCACAAAAGTTCTGGGTCGATTTGAATCGCTCTTCGAATGGTTTCTATACCGTCGATTCCTGGACCTAGCTTAACGTCAAAAAATCCACCGGCAAAAGGTTTGCCGATCTTAACCGCGGCTTCAATGGCTTGTAGGGCAGATTCGGCATTGGTTGCGTAACTGACTTCAAATGCCTCGGCAGATTGTGGAGTGGGCAAAGATTGAGCTGCTGCGGAGTGTCGGGAGGAAGCGAGTCGTGGTTGCGCCGTCAACACCGGCTGCAGGATGATCCGGTATGCATCTAGAACTCCGGGTTCATCATCCACCACGAGCAAACGGCGGTTCATGAAAGGACACTCCTTCATTCGCTTATCGGAAGGGCGTTCCCCGGGCATTAAGGGTAAGATAAAAGGGGCCTTTTAAACCAAAAATGAAATCCGAAACGGCTAACCCATTCTCTACTCGGTTTGACGCGGCGCTATTGACGTTTGCCGCGGTGGCGCTTGGTTTTGAGGTTTTGCTGCTGCTGAGTCAACTCCGCCTGATTCCGGATCTATGGGATAGCGCGGTCTCCCCCCAGTCCGTAACTTTGGCCAAGCTGACGACGCAAAAAGCGTCGGTAAATCGGAGGAAACAGGCGAGTCTTTCCTGGTACCCGTTGCGCCCAGGGGATCCTGTTTTTGAAAACGATACGGTGATGACCGGTCCGAGCGCGGCAGCCAACATTGAGCTGGATGCCGGAGGGATGCTAGAACTCGGGGAGCTGAGTTTGATCCAGTTCAAAAACAGAGTGACCGATGCCGGGGCCCCTTTATCTATCGATTTAGAGCGAGGATCGGTGCAGGTTCGCGCTTCGGCCACCAACACAAAACTGCAAATAGCAGAGCACACCGTGTTGTTGGCTCCGGAATCCGAGTTGACCCTTTCTTCTCCGGGAGAATCGCTAGAGCCGGATCTGAGAGTGTCCAAGGGGGTGGTTCAAGTAGTGAGTCGGGACAAGCGCACCCAGATCCAAGCGGGAGAATCCGTGCGCTTGGATGGGGCGTCCCAGGTGCGAACCCCGGCTCCTCCTCCGGCTCGACCGGCGATTCGTTACTTTCTCCAAGGCGGTATCCCGATCGTCAAAGCTAAGCAAAACCGCGCAGTTTATTTGGCGTGGAGTGCTGTGAAGGAGGCGGACTCCTACGCGGTAGAGATTTCTGCAGACCGTGAGTTTAGAGCGGGGGTTCGAACGGTTATTACCAAGGGGATTCGTTTGGCGCTGCCGCCCCAGCCACCAGGAAAACTCTACTGGAGACTGCGAGCGCGGTCGTTGACCTGGGGAGAATGGGCCCCGTCAGATCCAGTCGAGATTAGGATTCGTAAGCAAGTCGATGCGCCCAAAGTAAAAGGAGGTAAAATTCTCAGAACCAAAAAGCCCAGTAGCACTTCGCTCCTTGCTCCGGCGCGGGGGGCGAGAGTGGGGTGGGCGTCTTCTGCGATTCACCTTTTCTTCAGCGCATGGGTCCAGACTGCGCTAGCCACTGAAAAATCACCCGAACCGATTGTCTTGGAATTGGCTTGGGAGCCCGTGCACAATGCGCGAGCGTACTGGGTTGAAGTGAGCGATCGGAGTGATTTTAAAGCGCTCCTCTTCACCGCAAAAGCAGGTCAAACTTCTGCTGTCGCCCGTGTGCCCGATCGGGAAAAATATTACTGGAGAGTTGCGTCCATCGATGACGATGGAGATCGAGGCGCGTTTACCGCCCCTCAGAGTATTCGCAAAGACGAAGTCAAACCAGCGGCCCAGTCGGAGCCGCCTAAACCTACAATGCCACTGCCACCGGCAGTGCTGGCAAAGATCGATCTGCCTGCAGCCCCTCCAAAATGGACCCGGTGGTTTGGGTATGGGGTGCAGTTTTTTTCGCAATCGAGCCTCGCTTCTGGCTATTCCATGTGGGCGACGGGGGTGCCCATGAATCGAGTCGTAGCAGGAGTGAGCCGACAGACCTCGACTTGGGAGTGGGATCTGCATTTGTGGGTGCAACCTCTGGTATATCGACGATCGCAAGGCGTGGTGTATCAGCGTCTTTTTCCTGGGGGTGAGCTCGTTGGCAAAACGATTCTCAGTGGGCTCCCTGTGCTCTTCGGTGCCAGGGCCCGCACCGAGGCGTTTGTTAGTGGCCATACGGCCACCAGCATTCAAATGGACTCTTCGAACTTTGGGGCCTTTCTCTTTGGGAGTTATTGGCAAGTTTCGGGGAAGTGGCCTTGGAAAAGCACGCTTGCTTTAGAACTCGGGCCGCTATGGGGACGTAGTGGGGCGGGCTTGTTGTGGCGCAATCGTGTGGGAATCCCCTATTCCCTCTGGGGATTGAGTCCGGCTGTGGAATTGCTCTTTCACCCGCAGTACCGCACGACTGGCAGCGCACCAAAGCCGGAGTGGAACTGGGAAGTCAGCGCGGTTCTGATTCTCGCGTGGGGAGATGGTGTCGAGCAGTAAAGCGGCCCGCGCTAAGAGAAATAACCAGGGCGACAAAGGCAAACCACCACGGGAAACCCATAGAATATGGTCTAGGCGCGCGAGCACAGCCCATCACTCCCAGGGCAAAGCCCGGTTCAAAATGCACCCGCACCTGAGTCACTTCGGGTGTGGTGGCCGCAGAGGCAGAAGTCATACGCACTTTAACCCGATAATACCTTTTCCCGTCGATTCGTGAAATCTGCCCAACAGGAAAATACCCCGTGTCATCTGACTGAAAACCGTCGCTGCTCCCCGCTATTTCATACGAGATACCATCTCCCGTGTGGAGTGTTTCGGTTGTGTTAAAACGGGTATATCTCGGGCGATCGGAATTCGTGTCCTCTATATCTGATACGGAAATATTCTCGAGAGTAGAATAAAAAACGGTTGGATTTGAAGTGGGGGGAGGGTTCTCAGTTCCTGCTCCGACAAACGCGCCCGTACCAAACGCAAAGCGGTTTACTCCATCCGATCCGTCACCGCCAGAAACCGCGGCGGCACCTCCCGAGCCGCCTTGGGCATTGATTACGCCGTCGTTCGTGCCAGCGCCCAGTGCGTAGAGTCGCACGGCGCCACCTGCGCCCCCCCCTCCACCGCCTGCTTTGAGGCCGCCCGCCGCAGCTCCGCCGTCGCCCCCGGTGACCAAAATCTGCCCCGTCGCGGAAAGAGTGAGATCTCCGCCAGTAGTCAACGCAAACGCTCCACCGCCGCCACCGCCGCCGCCTCCCGCGCTGTCGGTCACTGTGTTCCCGGCGCCCCCTCCGCCTCCCGCCCCACCCAGTAGGGTTGCGAGTGTGGCTTCGCCAAATGCGGCGCCACCTGCGCCCGAAGCAACCGCATTCGCTGTGCCATCCTCTCCCACGAACGCGTTGCCTCCACCTCCTCCTGCGCCTCCATCGGTACCCGCGAGTAATGAAAGCACACCCGCCAGGCCTCCCAAAATCGCGGCACTCGGGCCGGCACCGATGCCCAAGGTTGAAGAAAGTAGCGAACTGATTCCGGTACCTCCCGCACCGCCACTGGCGATCCCTGCACCCCCGGTCCGACTGGTCGAAGCGGGGGAGAATGCATCCCCTCCGTCGGTGCCACGAAGATCGATAGTCCCCTCAATGAGCACGTCTCCCTGGACAAGAATGCGCAAGGGATCGTTTCCGCTCGCCGTCAGTGTAGCGCCAGCTCCGAGTTCAAAAGTGGTAAACTGGTGCACTACCGCAGAATCCAGAGTGGTCGTACCGGCAGTGCTGAGAAACGCACCGTCTTCACCTGTTCCAATGGAAATAGCTTGCGATTCTGCGCCCTGTATTACGATGGGAACGCGCAGGGACTGAGTGATCTGGTTCCAATGGGGGAAAGACACACTTTGGGTGATTTCCACGCTCAGTGCGATTTCAGAACAGCAAAGAGCCGCGGCAATAATCCACGGCTTCATGCCGGGATTGCCTCGGCAGGGGCGTGGCGGAGAGGAATAGTGACCCGAAAACAGGTCCCTTGATTGGGTGCGCTGAACACGAGCTCTACTTCGCCCCCAAAGGCTCGGGCATAGCGTCGGCAAATGGCAAGCCCCAGGCCTGTTCCTTCTTGGGGAGCCTTTGTTGTGAATCCCTGTTCAAACAAGCGGTTTCGGTTTTCAGCGGCAATGCCCACGCCATTGTCCTCAATGTCGACCCAGAGAGAGTTTTCTTGATTGTATGCCCGGACCTGGATGAGTCCAGAAGTTTGAGACTGAGAGTCACGGACTGCTTGGTAGGCGTTTCGCAAAAGATTCGTCAAAATCTGGACAAGTTCGTCTTTGTTCAAAACGGCTTCATCTTGAAGCGCGGTCCACTCCAAACGAATTGCAACGCCTCGTTGTTCGAGAAAATCAGAGAGCGTTGCAATCGCTTCTTCGATCGCGCTACGGCAAGAAACTTCCGATTTGTCAGACGCCCGAACGAGTTCACGCATTTTATCCACAATGCGGTGAATACGCTGTGACTGTTCTTGAACGAAATCCAAGTCCGAGGCAATGAGTGCGGACTGCTCTTGCCAGAACCCCGAGAGGGCTTCCAGGTTCTGCAGGTCTTCTTCCGCGAGAGTGCGCTGTGGGAGAACTTTGGATGGCGCTTGGAGAGACTGAATCCATTGTTGAATACCTCCCTCCTGAAAGTCTGTTTTCCAAGCGGAAAGAATCTCTTTCCACTGGGCGTTCACCGATGCGGAGCGATTGTGTATCGCAAGTCTTGAGCGTTCTAGACGGCTGAAAATCGCAGTCAGTGGATTGAGGAGCTCATGTGCAGTTTGGCCGGCGATTTCTCCAGCCGCTGCGAGTTGAGTGGATTGCAAAAGTTTTTCCTGGACGCTTCGTATTTGCGCATTTGTCTCTCGAAGTTGGGCCGTGCGCAGTTGTACTTTTTCTTCGAGTTCTTGGTTCGTTTTTTCAAGGGCCTGGCGGGACGCCTTGAGCGCGCAAGCCATTTCATTGAACGAATCGGCGAGCGTTTCTACTTCATCCCCGGAGCGAACTAGAATCTGAGCGTCGAATTGCCCTTTGCCCAGGGCGCTGACCCCACTTGCAAGCCGTTGAAGGTTGCGAGTGAGAGAACGGGACAAAAGGATGCTCGCGATCAACGCCAGAGTGAGGACAATCAATCCAAAAAGCAGCGATCGACGGATTAGAACTGCCAGGGCGGAGGTAACCTCCGATTGACTGGCCTGGCTGACGAGCACCAAGTCGCCAAAACCTACCGGAGCATAAGCTCCAAAAAAGCTTTGTGCATCGAGTGAAAACCGTTGGACACCGCTGAGTCCCACATGGGAGGCAGCGGTGGCTGCTAGCGGGTGCCTGAAAGATTCCTGTGGAGAAATTTCCTTCTGGCTTTCTACGTGGAGCAGGACCTTTCCATTTGCCTGCATCAGGAGAGATTCAAAAATGCCGCTTGTATGCAAAACTTGGAAGAGGGGCGCGGCGTCGAGGGAAGCTAGGATATAGTGGGAAGCATCGACCCGCGTTCCCAGATAGAACAAAGATTTTTGTTTAGGAGCAGATTCCGACCAAAACACGCTGCCTGTTTGCAAGGCCTTGTTCAGATAGGGGCGCACAGCCTCTGGGGGAAGCGCCAGGTTTGCGATATCGGGGCCCGAGGGGACTACTATCCATTCACCCTGACTCAATCGGTAGATTGCCACTTGTTCAATGCTGCTGTCGCGCAGTGTAGCGAGCGGGAAGGGGGCAGCGGGATTCGTAATGCGTGCAGAGGCAAAAAAGCGCAGACGATCCGATGCCAATTCGAGTTGGGAGCGGAGCTGAGATGCGGAATTGACGGCAACGCTATGGTTGATGTCGAATAGGAGCGCCGTTTTCTGTTCAAAAAAAATGAAAGACGCAAGCCAAGTATAGGCTCCGACAGCCGCCATCAACAAAAACCCTGTGACTGCGAGAATCTTGTAACGGATCGGTAGCCGCATCTTGTTCTCTTTACGCTAAGTTACCGCACTTTCCGCGAAAAGGCGAAAGCTAGGAGAGAAGTTTCTCCGGCGAAAAAAGCACGGTTTGCTGGAGCCGAACCCATTGGCTCGAATGGGGATCTTCGACAGGTCCATGTTGGCGCCAACGGGCGTAGTTGCAGTGCAAAGTGTCAATCAGAGAAAACAGAGGGGATAAAGCTCCCAATGCCCAGGCAAGAGTTTTTGGGGTCCACCTGGGGACGGGAATACCGAGTCGATTTTTGAGCAAAGTCGCCACTCGCATCGCTCTATCTAAACCCGAAAAGTACAAGCGTTGCTGTTCCAAGAGGTAAGGGAAAAAAACGGGACAATCCCGAATTGGAAGTCCTGAAAAAACAGCCACGACTTGATCCCAGAGGTATTTCAATTCAAAAACCCGGTCGCTGTCCGGACCAGCGGCATGGAAACTGCCGACAGCTTGTCCGTTCAACACCGAAAGATGAGAGTCCGAAAACTGCGCGCGCAGAGTATTGCGGTTCCAAGGGGCCACGTCTTCATCCCACTCGCGATAAACCCGGATGCCACTGAAATAAACCAGCGCTTGATCCAAAAATCCCTGGTCTCCAAAAAAACCTTGCTCCACGTGTAGGTCGCAGCGGATCAAGCATGCTTGCGACCACCACGCCAGCAAATGTTCCGCCCCTTTCTTGGCCCCAACCATGCCGGAGTTGATTGAGCCATGGAGCCTGGCCCAGGTGAAGCGATCGCTCCACTGGGGAAATAGCAGAGCGTTTGCTCCTTCAAATGCGGACAGAAGGCGAGCGGGATCTCGAAAAAAGAAAATATCCAAGTCGAGCAGAAATATGGCGTCCGCCTCCGTGTTTTTCAGAGCGTGAAGCGCAATCCGCGGTTTGCACGTATATGCCCGAGACGCGACAGACCGCGCTAGAAATCGCGGGAGATCGTCTTTATCCCAGAGGTCTTCGGCAGCATACACTCGGAGATCTAGATCAGGGAAACGTGCTATGGCAGCGGCGCCGACTTCTGCATCCAACGCCGCGAGGTGAATCTCTAGGGGGCCTGGGTGTACGGCACGAAGATTTTGAACTAGACCGAAGAAAAACGGTAGATACTTTCTATCGCACACCACAGCGATGGCAAATTTTTCGGCGGAGGATTGAGGTGAAGGCACCTGTTTTCCGAATGCCGGTTCCGTTCGACTGCACACTGAAGGGTTGGCGCAAAAAACTGTTTCTGCATTGGCTAGAAGGGTGTCCAAGTACGGGTTCCCAGGGGGAAGGCAAACGGTCTGCGTTCCAGGCTTGAGCCATGGGGGAGGGCTGACCCCAGAAGGAATCACCACCAAGAGTGAGTCGCTTTGGTTTTGGAGGTAGAGATTCCGGTCTTGGCAGGCCTCACCAGAAAGCACCAAGAGGGGGACAGGTCGCGTTGGGCGCAGAGTAGCTGGGTGCTTAAACATTCGCCTATTCTAGCGTAGATTCGTGGGCTTGGAATTGTGAAAAAAACTCCACATTGGCCGACATAATCCTTCCACGCAGCGCACCGATACTCATAGAAGCGAAATCCCCCAAATTTTAAGGAACGCTTTTATGGTACGTTGGCGGAATGTAAACAAAGTGCTTATCCTCGCGCTAGTTCTTGTGGCGGGTATTCTCCCACGGAGCGCTTCTTCTCGATCAAAATCCCATCATTCTGGTTATGCGTACAATGCGGCGGTACAGGGCCATGGGCTTAAGGCTCGCTTTCCTTGGCTCGACGCCCGCTTATTGGCGCATGAATATTCCCCTGTTGCGGAGATCGTGTTTAGGGATGGAAAACAGGTCCCCATCCAAACTCTTCAAATTGGATTGAACGGTCGTCGTGGGCGGTTTGTCGCCGACGCATTACAATCTGCTGCCTGGGAACAAAGGTCGGGAGTTTGGGTGTTGAGGGTGCCTTTGAACTCATTGACCTTTGGAAGAGAGACATTCGCCGAAGTCGCTCTAAAAACCCAAAAGCACCGTCGCCGCATTCATCTATGGGTGCACGCTGGCAAGCCAATGGCCTATGTTCGCATTGTATTTGAACCCGCGCAGGGGAGTTACGCGTCCTTGACCTGGCGCGGAGCGCGGCCGCCCAGCTCTGTTTCCGATCGGCAGATTCGGTTTGACTTCATTAATAGCGCGCCCACGGTAATGACGGAGTGTAGTCTCGATGGCCGGGCCTATGCGCCTTGTGTCGACGGAATCGCCTATTCGGGTCTTGCCGACGGGTGGCACGCCTTTTCGGTAAGGCACAGGCCAACTCCTGGAGTGCGTGGGCAGCGTTTGGACCATTCGTTTTACGCGCGCTATGTGCGTCCCGCGGTACAGATTGTAAAAACAGTCCCAGCTGAGGCATCGACTTCTTTGCGTTCGCTTACGGCCTATTGGCAAAAAAACGAAAACTGGGGCCAAGGGAGCCAGGTTCAATGTAGTTTAGATGGAAAAGCCTTCGCGCTGTGTGCGAACCCGGCGGTGTTTTCCGATCTATCTAAAGGCAAGCACCGTATCGAAGTGCGCTTAGCCGCAAAGACTGGAGGGTGTTGGAAATACTCCAAACCGGACGCCTATGAATGGGAAGTGCAGCAAGATCCGGCAGTCGTGGAGTGGGTCTCTACTGAAGACGAAAGGGTGGCACGTTCCACGGCGGAATTCGAGTTCCAAACGCGAAACGCCGTCGCCGCAGAATGTTCGCTGGATTCGGCAGTTTTTTCAGACTGTAGCTCTCCTCTTGTGTATCGAGATTTGTCTGACGGGACGCACACCCTAAGCGTGCGCGCACGCGACGCCGCCGGGGGGCACTCTGTGCCAATAGAATGGAATTGGGAAATAGATACGGTGCCGCCGAGTGTGATCGAGCTATCGCGTAACCCTCAGCAAGAAAATGTGCAAACGACCGAAATGCATCTTGCCTACCGTCTGTCCGAACCCGGTACGGTTCTGTGTAGTCTGGATGGGCAATCCCTCGACAGTTGCCAAACGCCGGTTGTGTTGAGCGGATTAGCCGAAGGGCATCACATTTTTGAGATCCAGGCTGTGGATTTGGCCGGAAACCAAGGGGTCTCTGCTCGTACGGCGTGGGTGGTTGATTTAACCGCGCCTACTGCCACGATTGAAATGCTCTCTCCGGTGGTGGTACCCACCCTTTTGGATTCGGCCCAGTTTCGCCTCAGTGCTTCTGAGGATAGCGGCTTTGAGTGCTCGGTAGACGACGGAGTGTTTGCATCCTGTGAAAAGGAGTTTTCTCTGACCGGCTTGTCCCACGGTTCGCATGTCTTGCGCGTGGTCCCGGTAGATCTTGCTGGTAATCGCGGTGAGGAATCGTCGGTTGGTTGGGAAGTCGATCTGATTGCCCCCACTGTTCAGGTTACGTCCGTTTCGCCGACGGAACAAATCACTACCAGCGCGAGCTTGTTTCTGGATTTTTCAGCATCGGAAACAGCAGAATTTTCGTGTGAGCTGGATGAAGGGGGCTCGATCCCCTGTATGTCTCCCTTCATTGTAAACGGGTTATTGGATGGGGTGCACCGCCTCGTGGTGGTGGCGACAGACCGGGCCGGAAACCCAAGTCTCCCCATGGAATATACCTGGCAGGTTGCGAGTCCGGCGGTGGTGAGTCTGAGCGTGGTGTCTCCTCAAGTGGCTCGAACCAACCAGACCGGTGCTGAGTTTGCATTTACCAGCGCCCAGTCGAGTCAGTTTGAATGCGCACTGGATTCAAATGCCTTTGGTGCGTGCAGCAGTCCAGTTGTGTACAGCGGCCTAGGAAATGGGAATCACTTGTTCCAAGTGCGTGCGATCAATGCTGGGGGAATTGCGGGCGAAGCCGCCGTGTTCTCATGGCAAGTGAATACGATCGCGCCTACGGTGCAAATACTGTCCGCTACCCCTTCGGCGGCCGTTACAAGTCTGAGTAGTATGTCTCTGCGGTTTAGTTCTTCCGAAGGCGCACAGTTTTTTTGTAGTCTCGATGGAGCTGCGGTTCAAGCTTGCGAGTCTCCTTCGGCGTGGAGTGGGCTCGCCGACGGAAATCACTCGGTGGCGATCTATGCGACTGACTCTTTTGGGAACCAAGGCCCCGCGACGTCTTACCAATGGAAGATTCAGAGCTCGCCCCTGGTGGTCTCGTCGATTTCCGTGCAACAGATCACCAAGAATTCGGCGACCATACGTTGGACCACGACGTTTCCGGCAAAGGGGCGGGTCGAGTACGGACAGAACTTTGTGTTTGATCTCGTAGCGCCGGAAGTAAGCCCCGACGCCACCGCCCAATCGACCACGATCACTGGCTTAAAGGCCGGCTCTCTCTATCAGGTGCGCGTCAGAGTTACGGATGGGGACGGACGCTCCGCGGTTTCCAACACCGTTTTATTCTCCACGCTTCGCTAAATAGACCGGTTTTCGACCGCGCAGAGCGCGGATTTGATTCTCGGGGTGAACCGTCTGGTGCCTGGAGCGAGTGTCTGCCGTTTGCAAGGACTCCTAATCTCTAGGAGGAAGTATCATGTCAAAACGTTTTCATGCTCTCAATACGGAGCGGCTACTCGCCATTCTCGCTGCCCAAGAGCTCAAGCGTTGGTGGGTTGCTGAGTGTGCCGGAGTGCACAAATCGACGCTGCGCCGCTGGCTGAGCGGGCAAATCCAGCGGGTTAAAACAGAGAATATCCTTGTGCTAGCCTCGGTTCTGAATGTCTCCCCGGATGATATTGCGCAGCGTTATTGAGCGTTCTTGACTTCACTCTACCCACTCACGATGCTCTAGTTGGGGTTTGAAAATTCATGGGGGGGGTATAGTGAAGCGTTTCGCATTCGCATTGGTGTGCCTTTTCATTGGGGTCTCGAGTGTCGCTCAGGCTGATTTATCGTCGCAAGATTGGCGAGAGATGGGGGATGAGCTCAGGTTTAGCCAGCAGAAGCTCTCTGGAGAGTGGACTGAGAGCCAGAAATGGCAAGCCTGGTTGTGTGATGGTTTTTATTCCTATCACTTGGCGTTGCAAGGCTTGATTCAGAAAGTCGACTTGGAACTACAAGATGAGGGTTTTGTAGTCGCTACTGCAAACATTGAAGGTATTTTCGCTAAAGTGCGCGGAGAGTATAAATCGAAAGCGACTTTGTGCTTGCCCGCCGGAGGGTGGCTCGGAGTAGGCACTCGCTCTGCACAGCTCAAGACGGAGATCCATTTTGGAGATAGCGGCGAAGTGAAGGACATTCGCCTTAAGATCCTCAGTACCCGCTTTGATCGGCTAGAAATGGGAAGGCTTTTTCCCACCTGGTTTGAAGATTTTTTCACTGGGGTGTTGAATACAAAGCTGGGAAACTGGATCAGCGATAAGGTAACGGAAGTCGTTCGCAAGAACCTTCCCCAAGACCGATAAAAGTTTTTTTGAACTAGAATTGCAACTCGGGAGTAACAACATTGACCGCTGCTAAACGCGCGCCCAACCCGCGCAAGCTGCCTGCGCGCGCTCGCTTGATTTTCGCCGTTTTGGTTGGGTGTGCGATTACAGTTGTGCTGACAGCGCTGTTTATCCTGGTCCAAATTTTTAGAATGCAGGTACACCGGGTGGAAGAGGTGGTAACCCCGGACCAGGTCGTGGCACCAGAGGAGCACGCGGAGCATCCCGAGTCTGAGCTTTTTGCGATCTCTTATGAATTGCCCGGAATGAATATCTCTCTGGCTAATCGCAATCAAACGCTCGCCGCCTATGCCCAGTTCAACCTGGTCTTGGATTGTCCGAACAAAGAAGCGCAACACTGGCTCGAAATGAACCGCGCGTCGATTCGCGACGCAATTTACGAGGCGACCATTCCCTTTACGGTCGAAGACTTCAATGGCCCGACTGGGTTTCCCCGCATCAAAAAAGCAATGCTAAACGTCCTAAAAGAGAGGTTTGGAGCCTACGCTCCCCGGGATGTGGTCATTCGTGACTGGGTAATTCGCTAACCTCGAAATACTGGATTTTTTTTCTCAAAAAGACTATAGATCCGACCCTCTCTTGATTGTCGGAAAGATATGTATTTCAGGTTAGTTCTCACTCTGTTTGCGTTCCAGACGGGCTTGCTCCGCGCCTCAACCCTTGAGGAGCTGGAACGAGGGTTGCTAGAGACCTGGGGATTAAGCTCCACGTCACCGTCTTGGACACAGTGGGAAATATCGCAGTTTCAAGACTCGCAGAAACACTCGGTTTCTTTTGCGCGTTTTACTCGAGAGGCGGGTCGGTTGCGGATTCATTTCTGGGATCGGTTCAGCGCCAATGGGTATGGCACAATCGATGTGCTACTGCAGGAAAAGCCGCGGAAACCCAAACTAGCGTTTTTAGCCGACCAGGGTGCCCCAGATCCGAACCTGGAAATTTCATTGAATGGGGTCGTTTTTCGATCGCGGGAACTGGCGCAGCGGACCCATACGGCTCATCGTGAGATTTATCTCGGCGACAATCCTGCGCCGGAACAATTGTGCGACCGGTTAAGGCTCGCAGTGAATGACAATGAAGTGCTCAACCCCTGGCACCGCGCTAAAAACAGACGCTTAACCCAAGAATGGGGGCACTCGGGCGATATCGTCCCCAGTCCAGAGCAACAAAAGCAGATCGATTTTCTCATCGATACTTACAAACAAGGGAATCTGAAAAAAGGGGCTCTCTGCCAGATGATCACCGGCATGGGAAAAACTGAAGTTGTGCAGTTTTTTTTGGAATACTTGCAGAAACAAAACACACCGTTTCGACTCCTCTGGCTGGTTAGCGGAAAAGTATTGGTGGAACAGGGAGAGCAGCGCTTTCGAGGTTTTTTTGAAAAGCGCGGTGAGAGGCCACTCTCCTGGCACTCAGATGAAATTGTCCATGAACAACAACTCGATCCTGTGGTTCGGGGGGAAGTGAAGCACTTGTTTGTCTCCATGGACACTTTGGCAACCTCTTCTCGAAACCAGAATATATTACGAAATTGGATCGAACAGGCCGGGGAAGCTCCCGTGGTCTTGGTGACTGATGAGACTCATCGAGTAGCTGCCAAAACGTATGACGCTTTTCACGAATGGCTCGGAAAAAACTTTTCGGCATATTTTCTGGCCCGAATTGGCCTGACCGCGACCCCACTGCATTTTGCTGAGAAGACGATACCGGAGTACTACCAGAATCGCGTGCAGTATGCGCTCGTGGAGTCGAATGAGATCGATCCCGAGACCCGGCTGCCCATGGTGAGTTTTTTGGAACTCTTGGTTCGCGCGGCGTCCAGGGGATATATTCCGATCCCATTGTTTTATGTGCTGGGGCGCTCCAAGCTTGAAGGCTCGCGCAGTGGGCTCTATGAGCCCGAACAAATGGATGAGATTTTGGAAGTTCTGGAGGCCTTTGCCCCAATGAAGGGGATGGCGTTTCATTCCGCCGGAAGATCTGACGAGTTTGGTGGGGCAAGCCGAGTAAGGCAGTTCTTAGAATTTCAACGCGCAAATGCGCACTCAATGCGATCCGCTCAGGTGTATGCGCTTTCTGGAAATGACTCCAAAAAAACGGTGCAACGCGCGATAGAGCAATTTGGAGCTTCAAGCAATGCGATCTTACACTCGGTGTTGCTGGGTTCTACTGGGCTGGATCTGCCTGTTGATTTCGTTGCCCTTTTAGGAAATCCGCAGCGACCTGTTTACCAAATTCAGCGAATCGGGCGAAGTACCCGCTTGGGGCCTGGGAAGCCCGTGGTGCGCATCGTGGACTGGACTGGGGCAGCCATGGAGTTGTTAGCTCGGCCCATCCACTTGTTTGCTCGGGGTTTACATCCGTCCTCGGGCGCCGCTTCCACGGGAGCGCTCAATGGAACCTTTGGAATCGCGGGTGCAGGCCCGCTGGCCAAACCGGGAGAAGTGCATGAGGCTTTGGGCATTCCTCCAGGGGTAGTCTTTGCCAGCTCTCGGTTTTTTGAACGAGTGATTCAGGAAAGCGAACGGGGGGCGCGATTGATTGACTTTCAAGTGCGCCGCCGATCCCAAGAGTCGGTGCCGCTTCCTCCTCGAATTGAATTCGAAACTTTGAAAGCTTATTTTCAAAGGCGAGATGTCCAAGCCGCGATTACTGCTCGAATGCAGGAGGCGGATCTGTTTGGCAAGAAACTCACAGGACATCGAGTCGCAGCACTCGTTGCCGGCGATATTCAAGGACCGACTCTAGATCAATTGATGGGTGCCTGGTACGCGGCCAATAACGACGCGAATAGCGAAGCCAAGCAGATTCCGGGGCGCGGTCGGTTTCGTGTGCGCGCTTTGCCCTCGGATTCGGTGGTTTTGCCACCGCCCCAGAATGGGCAGTTTTTTGCGGCGTATCTCCGAAGCGCGCCCGTGCAACAGGTGCTGGCAGAGCTTAACGGTGGGCCTCCTCAAACGGTGAGTGAGCACTTGCAGTTGCTTTCCCCCCGGATTGACGGCTTGTCACGAGAGCAGATTCGGGGTGCGGTCTATGGTTTTTTGGGGGGCGGAGCATCTGGATCGGTAAGGCGTCTGCGGATCAAATTTGCACCTTCGGAAACATCCGGTTTTCCGCGGCCCGGCCCCCGCGAAACCTTAAAGAGCTATTTTTTGCGTGACGATGTCCAGCAACACGTTGCAGAGCTTGTGGAAATGGCGGGCCTAGAAAAACGGACCCCTCTGCCTATCGCGCAACTCATCCACCCCATGCTCGACACCTCGGGAACTTTGGCGCTGTCGCAAGTGCGTTCGGCTTGGAGCGACGCTTTGAAGTTTCTGAGAAGAATGCAAGAATCGGCGGGCAAGCGCTGCATCGAATTTCGTGTAAGTGCGCAAAGCCGGTTGCCAATGCCAGGCGAAGGGCAAGGGCTCGCCACTTATTTTGGCCGTGAAGATGTGTGGAATAGGATTCCAGAAGTCATTGGCCACCCAGAAGTCGACCCCTTCAAACTGCCTCCGAGCGAAGTGGCCGCTCAGTTAACGCTTTTTATCGAAGGGGTTTCGAGGAAGCAAATTGCACAGGCTTGGAAACGTGCTTACACCGCCAAGCGCCAGCTGAAGATTTTGGGGTGTCCGGGACAAATCGAACGCTTTAGGGTGGGGCGTCGTTCCAGGGCCGGCTAAAGACTACCGACAGGATCAATATCCCCAGCCGCCGTAGTTCTGGTTCATATAGATCGAAATATGTACGGCGGAGCCTTGACTCCAGTTTTGCGGAAAATAAGAATTCCAAAACAAACTAAAGTCGTAAGGCGAGTACCCGTTCTGATTGCAGTAGCCATTCCATTGTCCCCAAAACTGAGGCCAATACGGCGCATAGGTCGGGTTGTTCCGCATGTAGTAGTCTATGGGCAAAAATGGGGTATACGCAGGCGGGTACCCTTGGGGCAATTGGGGGTTAAAGCCCGACGGAGAATAGAATCCATCATTTTTTCCGCAGCCAGAAGTCAAAAGCAGCAGGAGAGCCAAGATTCCTAAAATTTTGTGTCGGTAAGTTTTCAAAACCCACGTTCCTCTGTCCCGCATAAGTGCAATGCGAGGGCCAAAGGTTCTGAACCTGGTATCGTCAGTATTCAAACCGTGGGCGTATGGGGCTTACGCACTGGAGTGACATTTTTCGGCTGCCTATCCAATCAAGGAATTACTGCTGAAAGTCATACAGCGAGCCAAGGCCTAGGATCTGAGTGAGCGAGTCCAAAGCTTCGCGACTTTCGCGAAGCAAGTGGGGATCTGCTAAATCAGAGGCCTGGAGGCGATCGCGGTAATGTTTCTCTACCCAGTTTTCCAGAGTAGCTATTTTCGCCACGTCCAAAAACACGCCCGGAGCGCAGGCTTTGATCTGAGCCACGGAGAGTACGACGCGCGAGCGCAAGCAGGCTGGCCCGCCGCCGTTTTGCATGCTTTGGCGCAACTGCGGGTAATGGACTTGCTCAATGGGCGAGCCGGACTGCACGAGTTTTTCCAAGTAGACTCGGACAGAGCGGGTAGATTCACACTCTTGCGGTGCGATAAGGGCCATCTTTTTGCTGGGCAAAGTGACGAGCTGAGAGTTGAACAAGTACGACTGCACAGCATCTTGAAGGGAGACTTCTTTTTCAGGAACTCGGATCAAATTCAAAGCGGAGCCGTGGAGCGCACCCCATTTTTCCTGGATTTCCTGGATTGACTCAGGTTGAGCAAAGCACTTTTCGTGAAAGAAAAAAACCGATTCATTCCCCACGGAAATGACATCATTGTGGAAAACACCGGCATCGATAGCATCGGGGTTTTGTTGAGCAAAGACCGTTCGATCTTGCGGAAGTCGGTGGAGTCGGGCCACTGACTCACTAGCCTCGCGGGTTTGTCGAGCTGGGAACAGTTTTGGTTTTTTTTCTCTGGGGTTAGTGTGCGTTTTTCCATAGACGAAGAGGTGCAACCCCGGAGAAGAATGCGCCGGTGCCAAGCGCGTGTGGTTCGCTGCTCCTTCGTCTCCCATGGATTCCGTTGCGGGCAGTGGGTCATGGTGTTCGAATAGAGTCGGATCTTTAAAGATCGCTCGAAGGATTTTAGAGGTGAGTCGAGGTTCAATGCTGCGGTGGAGTTTGGAAACCAAATTGGACGGAGTAAAGTGCGCTTTCCCATCGCTCGTATCCAAGCTTGGCGCGAAAGTGCATGCATTGGCGGTCCACATCGAAGACGCAGAAGAACAGCTGGCTAATAAAAACGGGTGAGAGTCAGCTTGTTGCAGGATTTGCGTTTCATCTCCACAAAAACCGAGTCGGCGCAAATCAAATATACTGGGCCTTTCTTGGGGTGGGAGCACCGCCTGCGGGACTCCCATCTCAACCAGAAGGCGCATTTTTTTCAAACCTTGAAGCGCGGCTTCTTTGGGGTTCGAGATTTGGAGAGCGTTGCCCATAGAGGCAAGGTTTCCTCCCGACAAGCCGGCGTATTGGTGAGTTGGGCCCACTAACCCGTCAAAATTCACTTCTAAAAAACTGGTTTTCTTTTCTGTCATCAGACCCACGATTCTACTCTGACATCCCGCATCTCGGCAACGCGCCGAAACGCCAAAGCCTTGACAGTCGTTTGGGGGTTCTGACGTTAACGCAGCATGGCGCTCGCACAAAGTCCGTCGGTTTTTTGGCACTGCGCTTGCACCAGATCTGTCTAAGCACCACTCTATCTACTTTCCTCCTTAGGGGGTTTTAATGAGCGAACCAGCAAAAAAACAAGAAGCTCCTCCAGCGGCGGGCGCAGCGCCAGCGGCCAAAAAAGGAGGAGATAAGTTAAGTCTGCTCGTCCTTTTGGTCGTCGTCATGAACACCGCAGCGGCTGCTGCCATGGGGTACTTGTTCATGCAGATGGTTAGTCGCATTGCGGGAGTGGAAGAACAAGCCAAGATGATTGAACACAAAATGGCTGAAGAAAAGAAGCCCACGGCTCCCCCGGGTGGGAAGGAATTCATTCCTCAAGAGCTGGGGGTATTGTATCCACTCGATGCATTTTTGGTGAACATCGCAAGTGATCGCGGTTCTCGGTTTTTGCAGATGAAGCTTGAGCTAGAGCTCGATAATCCAGCGTTAGAGGATGAAATTGCACTCAAGCGACCTGCGCTTCGCGATGCGATCATTGTTTTGCTGACGAGCCGAAATTACGCTGAGTTGCGCGATCCCAAGGGGATGCGCAAACTCCGCGCGGATATCATGCGCTCAGTCAACGGTCTGCTCAAGTCGGGGCAGGTCCGGGAAGTCTACTTTACCCAGTTCCACTTCAATTAAGCACTCGCGGAGGCTAGGCGATGTCAGAGGTTCTTTCGCAGAACGAGATTGATGCGCTGCTAATGGCGGTTTCGTCAGGGACTGTGGAAACAGCACCTGCCGCGGCCCCTGCCAGTGCACCTCCCAAGGAGGAAAACTGGATCGCGTACGATCTCACTTCTCAGGAGAAGATCTACCACGGAAAACTAGTGGGATTGAATGGGATTCACGAAAGGTTTTCGCGCCTCTTGCGGATTTCGCTCTCCAGCTATTTCAAAAAAAATGTCACCGTGAATATTGCCAGTACGGAATATCTGAAGTTTGGTGACTACCTCAAGAACGTTACCCTTCCCACGTCTCTAAATCTCCTCAATCTCCCCAAGCTTCAGGGGCACATGTTGTTAATGGTGACCTCAAAACTGCTCTACGCGAGCATTGATTCGTACTATGGCGGAGTTGAAAGGCCCTTCGCCAAGCTAGGCACTAGAGAAGACTTTACGACGATTGAGAATAATATCATTTCCCGAATGTGCCAGATCGCGGTGGCAGATCTTCAAGAGGCATGGCGCCTTAACTACGATCTCTCCATCCAGTACGATCGCATGGAATCCAACCCTGCGTTTATTGGCGCCATACATTCTTCTGACCTGGTTGCGGTTGTGACCTTTGATGTGGAATTTGAAAGCCTTTCGGGCCCGTTCACATTGGTGATTCAGCTGCGCGCACTGGATCCAATTCAACAGGCCTTGAGTGTGAATGTAACTAGCGAATTCGATCGCGAAGCCTCCCAGTGGAAAGAGCATTGGTTGCGAGAAGTGGCCATGACTCCATTGGATGTGCGTGTGGAGCTGGGCCAGGCCGAGCAGACCCTCAGTGCGGTGAACAAGTGGAAAGTAGGCGACACACTCGTGCTCGATAGAGATAGCGCTTCGCCAGTGACCGTTTTGTTAGAGCAAGTTCCCAAACTCGAGGGGTTGATGGGAGTTTACAGGGGCAATGTGGCCGTTCGCCTCGTGGACGGAGACAAGAAAGACCAAGAATAAAGGGGAAAAATATGGATAATCCAACACCACAAGACAATCAGGCTCCAAAGGACGCAGCTCCGGAAGCAACTCCAGCTCCCGAGGCGGCGGCGAACCCAGAGGCAAAATCTCCTGATTTAAGGTTGCATGTTTCCCCCAACGCCGACCCTGGGAACGTCGAGTTTATTCTAGACATTCCTTTGCGTGTGAGTGTCGAGCTGGGGAGGACCAAGCTCTTGGTCCAGGATCTGCTTAAACTGCACAAAGGCTCTGTGCTGGAACTCAATAAACTTGCTGGCGAGCCATTAGAAGTCTTGGTGAATGACCGTGTAGTCGCAAAGGGCGAAGTGATTGTCATCAATGAAAAGTTTGGAATCCGTCTCATTGATATTGTGAGCCACTCCCAGCGTATTCGGGAGCTTGGGGCATGAAAAACAAACACCTGATTTGCTTTCTTGGGTTTCTGTACGCCTCGGGGATTAGCGCCGTGGCGCTTCAGACTGTCGAAGTGTCTGGAGACACTAGCGCACAGCTTTCGTTCCTGGCGGATGGCCCTCTGCCAACGACACCCAAAATGAGCGTTCAGGAAAACCGTATTGAGCTGCTATTTCCCGGAGTAAAGTTATCGGGGTCTTTGGTGAAAAACAGCGAAGTGGGAAGTACGCATGCGTTGGTCCAAAAAATCCAAGTCGTTCCCGACTCTGTTGGTGATGCGAAAGTTAAGATCATTGTCAATGGCAGCCTCGACAAGCTCAGAGATAGAGTGAAGTTAGCCAAAAAAGACGGTTCTGTTCAAATGACCCTGGCGTACGCATCTGGCTCGGAAGCTACTTTGAAACTGCTGCAAGAAGAGCAGGAGGCGCTCCCGACCCAAAAAGCTGCTTCCCCCGAAGTTCGCGGCGGGTTCGGCTGGTTGCGTTTGATGCTAGTGCTCGCGCTTTTCAGTCTGGTGGGCGCCGGAACCTGGTTTGGTTTGAAGTTTGCCAAACGTCGAGTGGGTTGGGTGGGGTCTCGAAAGCATCTTATTGAGACTCTGGCGCAAGTTCCCGTGGGCGGAGGCAAAGCTTCTGTCGCCGTGCTGCGTGTCGGCACCGAGTTTGTGATGGTGGGTATTACCGGGAGCAATGTGAGCTTGCTGTCGACGCTGCCCAAGCTCCAAGAGCAGTACGAAGAAGAGTCCCTACTCGATCGAGAAAGTTTCAGAGAAGCCATTGTGCAGCAAACTAACCGCACACGCGGGGGGTTAAGCGCATGATGGTTTTTGGTAAGTTAGCGTTTGCCGGAATTCAAGGGGCAGTTGCCGCATCCTCCACCGCTATTCCGGGCTTGCAGCTCTCACTTGCCGGAGGGAGTGGCACGGAGCAGACCGCAGTGGTCCTAAAGATCATTGCCATGCTCACTGTGCTGGCGTTGGCACCAAGCCTTCTTATCATGATGACGTCGTTTATTCGGGTGGTGATTGTACTTTCTTTCTTACGTCAGGCTATCGGCACTCAGGTCCTTCCTCCCAACCAAATGATCGTCGGGCTGGCGCTATTTCTCACGGCGTTCATCATGGCCCCTGTGTGGAAAGGGATTCATCAAGAAGCGCTCGCACCGTATCTCGATAACAAAATGAACCAGTCCGACGCTCTGGGTTACGTCGAGGCCAAGGTCCGCAGTTTCATGTTTAAGCAGACGCGCGATAAAGATCTCGGGCTTTTTGTAAAGCTCTCCCATATGGACTCGCCCACAAAACGAGCCGATGTGCCGACTTATTTGCTCATTCCTGCTTTTATGATTTCCGAGCTGAAGACAGCTTTTCAAATTGGATTCATGATTTACCTGCCATTTCTTGTAATAGATATGGTTGTTGCCTCGGTGTTAATGGCGATGGGGATGATGATGTTACCCCCTGTGGTCATTTCACTTCCTTTTAAGTTGATATTGTTCGTCCTGGTTGATGGCTGGCAACTAATTGTCGGTTCTCTCGTCAAAAGTTTTGGTTAACTTCCCGTCTTTTGGAGTCATTGCATGAATAGCGAGCATGTTCTTGATCTGATGCGGATGTCCATCAAGACGCTGATGCTTCTCTCGGCACCTATACTCGGTTTTGGGCTAGTAGTCGGGGTGCTGACAAATATTTTTCAGGCCGTGACCCAGATTACTGAAACCACGCTGGCAACCGTGCCGAAGATTCTGGCGATGCTACTTGCTTTTGTTATTTTTGCCCCTTGGATGTTGGACTTGATTCTGGACTTCACAACACAACTCTACGACAGCATCCCCCTAATCATACGATGAGCGCACTTTATCCCACCAATGACCTTGGGTACCTTTCTGTTCTTCTTGTTTTTTTTCGGCTGCTGGGACTATTTGTACTGGTTCCAGGTTTTTCACATAGCGCGATATCCCCCACCATCAAGGTCCTCTTGGCACTGTCCGTCTCACTTGCAGTTTATCCTTTGGTTAAAGGGCATCTTGGCCTGGTTTCTGGGTCGATGGCATCTTACTTTGCTGCAGTTATCCGAGAAACCTCTGTGGGGCTATTGATGGGGTTTGTTGCTCTTGCAACTTTTGAAGCGATCAACCTGGGGGCGCACTTTGCTGGTTACCAGATGGGGCTCGGTACCGTCAGCATGATGGACCCAGAGAATAACGCGCAGGTGTCTCCAATAGTGCCGTTTCAAACTTGGGTGGCATTGATGATTTTCTTCTTTGCAGACATGCACCATCAAGTAATTCAGGTCTTTGTCGAGAGTTTCCGGATTACTCAGGGGTTGGATTCCATCGGATTTGGCAGCCCAGCACTGCTGAACGTGATGATGGGGATCACGGGAAAACTATTTTCTCTTGCCGTGCAACTGGCTGCGCCAATCACCGTGATGATTTTGAGCTGCAACATTGTTGTTGGAATGCTTTCTCGGATTCTGCCTCAGATGAATATATTGCTTTTTAGTTTTCCGATAACCATCTCGCTCGGGTTTGCAGCGCTCTATATTATTTCTCCGGAACTATTGGATTCTATGGAATCCGTACTCAGTGAAATGTCGACTGAAATGCTCGGCTTAGTCCGAGCACTCTAGGTGAGTCTATGGCGGCGAATAGCGAAGACACATCTCAAGAAGACCGCACCGAAAGTGCGACGAGTTTTCGGAAAGAAGAATTCCGAAAGCAGGGCATTGTTGCGCAAAGTCGCGAGTTAACCTCAGTTGTCTTGTTCTTAGCGAGTGGAATGGCGTTTGTGTTTCTTTCTCAAGGGCTACTAATCCAGTTTGGAGAACTTTCTCGCTGGGCATTTCAGTTTGGTCCACTCCCCACTCTTAACCCTCAAGTGGCCCAAGAATGGTTGGTTCGCACCCTCTTGTTCTGGGTCAAAATGGTTGCACCGTTGTTCGCGGTAGTGATGGTTTCTGGAATCATTGTCGGAATTGCCCAAGTGGGATTTCATGTGACAACCGAACCTCTGTCCCCCAACTGGGATCGGATTAACCCGATCAAGGGTCTAAAGCGGATTGTTTCAATCGACTCTGTTGCGGAGGCGTTTAAGGCGATCGTCAAAATGGTGGTGGTGTTTGGTGTCGCCTGGGGGTTCTTCAAGGGCAGGGCAAGCTCCGTAGGCCACTATTTTGGGAAGTCCGTCCCTGAAATTACGTCGCTATTTGCAAGTGACCTTGCGCAGCTGTTTTTTTCTTTGGTCGCCTCGTTGGCTGTTTTTGCGGCCTTTGACTATTTTTATCAGCGCTATCGCATCGATAAACAAATGCGTATGACCAAGAACGAGGTCAAAGAAGAGTACAAATTGCGCGAAGGGGACCCGGTCCTGAAGCAGCGTATACGAAGTGCTCAGCGCCGCATTGCGCGTAGGCGCATGATGGAAGCCGTACCTAAAGCAGACGTGATAGTCACCAACCCTACACATTATTCTGTCGCGCTGAAGTACGATTCAACGAAGATGCGCGCTCCCAGGGTCGTTGCAAAAGGTGTCGATGAGTTAGCACTTAAAATCAGAGAAGTGGCCAAAGCTTCTGGAGTGCCTATTGTGGAGAACCGCCCCCTCGCTCGTTCCTTGTATGCACAGATCGAAGTTGGCAAGGCGATTACCGAGGATATGTACACGGCGGTGGCGCAAGTTTTGAGTTACGTTTACAGACTTAGGTCAATGAACAGCTAGGAGAAATCACGATGGCGGAACAGAAAACCGAAGCCCTCGGGTTCAATCGCATACTTAAGAACAGCGATGTATTCCTCGCGGTGGGTTTGCTTGGCACCCTTATCGTCATGATTCTGCCCATGCCGCCCTGGCTGTTAGACTTGCTCTTGGTCGCGAGTTTAACCTTGAGTATCGCCATTCTCTTGGTCGGAGTCTATGCAACTCGGCCTCTTGATTTCTCTGTTTTTCCGACGATATTGCTCTTTGCTACTCTGTTTCGTCTCGCGCTCAACGTGGCCTCAACACGTTTGGTTTTGTTGAATGGCCACGAGGGAACTGCGGCTGCGGGTCATGTGATCGAGACATTTGGCAGCTTCGTTGTTGGGGGGAGTTACATCGTTGGTACGGTGGTGTTTCTCCTCTTAATCATCATCAATTTTATCGTAATCACGAAGGGCTCTGGTCGCGTAGCAGAGGTTGCGGCTCGTTTCGTTTTGGATGCTATTCCAGGAAAGCAAATGAGCATCGATGCCGATCTGAGTGCGGGTGTCATCAATCGAGAGGAAGCTCAGGCTCGGAGAAAAAAGATTGAAGAAGAAGCGGATTTTTATGGAGCGATGGACGGTGCGAGCAAATTCGTTCGTGGGGACGCCATTGCGGGGATTCTCATTACTGTGGTCAATATAGTTGGCGGACTAGCGATTGGAATTCTGCAAAAAGGCTTGGATCTGAGTCAGGCTGCTGAAGTGTACACGCTGATGACCATTGGGGATGGTCTCGTAACGCAGATTCCATCTCTGATTGTGTCCACGGCAGCGGGTATTGTTGTTACCCGAGCTGCTAGCGGGAATGAGTTGTCTAAAGAAGTGGCAAAGCAGATCTTGTTTCAGCCGCGCGCGATGGGTTTTACGGCAGCTATTTTGGTAATCCTAGGGTTACTTCCAGGAATCCCCGGACTGCCGTTTTTCACTTTGGCGACTATTTTGGGTAGCGTCGCGTACATTGCGTCACAGCAAAAGCAGGCCGAGACGCAGCAGCGAGAGGAGAAGGAAAAGAAAGACGCCGAAGCTTTAGCAATCGACACCCAGGCGCCACCCGAAGTGGATACTTTGGAATTGCAACTGGGCTATGGACTCGTCGGTTTGGTTGAAGGGGATGAAAAAAGCGATCTGGTGGATCGGATTTTCTCGCTTCGCAAGGAATTTGCTAAAGACTTGGGGATTGTTGTCCCCAAGGTCCGCATCAAGGACAACTTGGAATTGCAACCATCAGAATATGCGCTTTTGATCAAGGGCGTGCCGGTTGCTCAGGGTGAGCTCATGAGCGGGTATTTGCTGGCGATGGATCCGGGAAATGCCGAGGGAGAAGTTCCAGGAATTGCCACTAAAGAACCCGTCTTTGGCTTGCCCGCACTATGGATCACTGAAAAGCAAAGGGAGCGAGCGCAGATTTCAGGGTATACCGTGGTTGATACTTCCACAGTCATTGCGACACACCTCTCTGAAACTATTCGAAAACACGCTCATGAACTGATTGGGCGCCAGGCACTCCACGCGTTGGTGGATCAGATCGAACGTACTAATCCCAAGGTTGTGGAAGAGTTGAACAAGAACCTATCTCTGGGAGTGATACTCAAAGTTTGTCAGAATCTGCTGCGCGAGCAGGTGCCGATCCGAGATCTGCTCACTGTGCTTGAGACTTTGGCCAATCATGCGGCAACCCAGAAAGATCCAGAAGTTCTGACGGAGTTTGTTCGCATCGCGCTAGCTAGAACAATTACTCAGAAGTTAAGTTCATCCACGCATGAAATGGAGGTCTTGACGATGGAACCGGCGTTGGAAGACCAGCTATTGCGTGCGTACCAGAGGGCAGAATCGGGACCAACGCTGCAAATGGAACCAGGCATGTACGAAAAACTGGTCAAAGGGGTTCAGTCAGCCATTGAGCGGACGGTATTCAGTAGCGGCCAGCCTGTCCTACTTTGCCACCCTCTGATTCGATCCCTTTTGAAAAAGCAAATCGAACGCTATGTGCCCAATCTCATGGTCATCTCTGCCAATGAAATCGCTGCATTTGCGAAAGTTCGTTTGGTTGGTTCCGTGGCTGCGTAAGGAGAAAGTATGCACATCAAAAAATTTGAGGCTGAGACATTTGAACAGGCTCTAGCTCAAGTGAAGTCCACTCTGGGACCGAATGCGCTTATTCTGTCCTCTGAAGAAAAAGCCGGCGGCTGGTTTCAAAAAGGCACTGTTGAAATTACTGCTGCTTATGAGCCACAGCCGGAAAAGGAGTGGGACGAAACAGATTTAGAAAGAGTGTTTCCCCACAGAAAAAAAGGCCGTGAAGCAGCTCCCACACTCATTCCTGGAACCTACGCCGACGCCGGCTCGGAGGAGTTTTCTAGCATTAAGTCTCGTCAGGTCGCTCGCGCCAGAGAAGCTGCGAGCACTATGGAGGAAATGTTTTTGGAGATGGGACTGGGTGCAGCCTCTTCCCAGGATTTCGCGCGTCAAGTGACGTTTAATTTTCCTAAGCGTGACCGCGAGGATCCGACTTTTTTGGAAAAGATAAAGTGCAAGCTTTTAGCCGAAGGCATTAAGACTCTGGGGAGTGACGTCTTTCAGAGTCGTCGGAGCTGGGCTGCAGTCGGAACACCAGGATGCGGAAAGACAAGCCTGCTCGTAAAACTGGCTTTGACCCTACGTGGTCAAGGGTACTCTGTTGGGCTTGCGAGCGCGGACAACCGCAAAGTGATCGGGCGCCAGGAGCTGGCGGCTTATTCCAAGTTGAGTGGGTTGGCTTTTGTGTTGGGGCAGGAAAGAGAATCTGAAAGAATTACGCTTTTGGACACGCCCAGCATCAGCCACGCGGATGAAGCACTTTTCAAACAGGTTGAGAAGAGCACACGGGATTTGAATACAGTGCTCGTTCTCGATTCCAGCCAACGGCTGACTGAACTTTTACGTACGGTGGATAGCATGAGTCGCTTAGCGCCAGTGGCGCTGGCCTTTACGCGTTTGGATCTGGTTTCGCAGGCGGGTGTAATCCATGACGTATTAAAGGCAACCAAACTACCCCTGTTGGGACTTTCGGTTTCTGCCGGATTTAATTCTTCGTTTAGGTTTTTTGAGCCGGCTTCTTTGGCGCGTTACATTACTCGATTAAAGGAAAACCTATGTCAAAAGTAATTTCGTTCTCCAGTGGCAAGGGCGGCGTGGGCAAGAGCAGCTTAGTAACAAACTTAGGGTGCTTATTCGCTCAGAGTGGCCGAAAGACGCTTTTAATCGACGGTGATTGGAACCTGGGAAAACTGAGTATTTTGCTTGGTGCTAGACCACAGGCGACGATTGATAAGGTGCTGAGGGGTGAAATTAGTTTAATAGATTCCATCGAGAAAGTTCGGGAGAACCTGGCGCTGTTGGCGGCACCCTCAGGGAAAATAGGCTTCGAGGAGCTGGATGCCGCTACGCGCAACGGTTTGTATTACCAGTTGGACAGTCTGAGTACATTGCAGGATGTGGTCTTGTTGGATCACTCTTCAGGTATTCATTGGGGGGTACTACAGTTTGCTGCCGCGGCGCACCAACACGTGATTGTGACTACCGCAGAACCTACGAGTTACACCGATGCCTATGCTATAATGAAAGTGCTATCGAAACGCTTTGGTATTCGACGTTTTGGTCTTTTGGTGACCATGAGTGAAAGCCAAACAGAAACGGAGCGGGTGATAGCGCGGTTTGGGGAAGTAGTCGAAAACCAGCTCGGTGTGCGTCTCCAGGTTCTCGATATTATTCCATGGGAAGCTAAGCTTGCTGAAGCGATTCGCTACCAGCAACCATTCGTAGAGCGGTACCCTGCGCATGAGCTGACCCGCCGATTGCGTCGAATTTGCGGCGAACTGGATAAGCTTCCTTTGAATGTTTCCGCCGGGCTTCGGTTCTTCTCGAGTGAACAGCCTCCCTTAGACTTGGGGTAAAGATGACGACACCGATTCGCAAATACAACGAAGGCAAAAAGAAGATCGATAGGCGCACCAAAGAAAAGCTCATTAAAGAGTATGCCCCTTTGATCAAGTTCATTGCTCAGAAGATAGCTGTGCGCTTGCCTTCGAATATCGAGTTTGACGACTTGGTTTCTAGCGGCGTAATCGGCCTGATGGACGCCATCGATAAATACGATCCGACTCGGGATAATAAATTCAAGACCTATGCTGAGTTTCGAATTCGGGGAGCTATCCTGGATGAATTGAGAGCCCAGGATTGGGTTCCCAGGAGTGTGCGAGAAAAAGCAAAACAATTGGAAAGAGCGCACGTCCGTTTGGAGCAGAAGCTTCGCCGAATCCCCACGGAAGACGAGCTTACCCAGGAGCTCAATGTTTCAAAGGAAGAGTATTACGATCTTCTAAACCAGGTGAAATCGGTTTCCATACTCAGTCTGGACGAGGCAGGGAGTTTTAATAGCAGCGATCGCAAGAGCATCCTGAGTTTGCTCGAAAGCTGCAAGATCCCTAGTCCTCTAGCGCAGCTTAACTTAAAAGGCTTGAAGCAGGTGGTTACTAAAGCGATTGAGAGCTTGCCGGAGAAACAGCGATTGGTCCTCAGTCTTTATTATTACGAAGACTTAAACCTGAAGGAAATTGGAGACGTTCTCGAAGTGACCGAGAGCCGTGTTTCCCAATTGCACACTCAGGCGATACTATGGCTACGAAGAAAGTTAAGATCGTATTTTGATGAGATTGGCGACGATACATGATTGAAGTGGTTTCTGATTTTCTGCAGTTTCTCCACGCCGAAAAAGGCTTGTCGCTTAATACCTGCCAGGCTTATGAGCGCGATTTAGTCCAATTTGGGGAGTATACCCGAGTTAAGAAGCTGGATGTTGCTTCTGTGCAGCTGGAAGATTTGCGCGGTTATTTAGCGCATTTGAGAAGCCGCAATATTTCCCCTCGTTCAATCGCCCGAAAAGTATCCACCCTGAAGCAGTTTTTTCAGTTCTTGTTACGGGAGCAGAAACGCGATGCAAACCCGGCGGAGTTCTTAACGGTTTTGGTCAAATCCAAGCGCCTACCGAAACATTTAACGGTGGCCGAAGCATTTGACCTGATCGAGGCGACTCGAGGTGAGGGAGCAGAGTCCATCCGAGATCGAGCGATGATGGAAGTCTGGTACGCTACGGGCTGTCGGGTGAGTGAGCTGGCTTGCATACGGTGTTCCGATCTAGATTGGAAGGGCGCGATGGTGCGTATCCTAGGCAAAGGCGGTCGCGAGCGCTGGGTTCCGATGAGTGAGGATGCCCTTTCCTGCGCTCGCCAGTATGCGCAAATTCGTCATGAATGGGTGCGGGCGGTGGGTCTGACGGAAATAGAAAACTTTTTCATTACTCCACGTGCGCGCATTTTTACGCGCCAGTCTTTGTGGAAATGGCTTCAAAAATATGCGGCGAAGGCAGGGATTCGGCGCAAGGTTTGGCCCCATATGATTCGCCACAGTTTTGCGACCCATGTACTACAGGGCGGCGCGGATCTGAGGACCGTGCAGGAACTCTTGGGGCACCGTTCTATTGCGACGACAGAAATGTACACGCATCTCAACGTCGAAAATCTCAAAGTGATGCAGCGCAAGTTTCACCCGCGCGATTAGCTTTTCCCCACAAGCAGGAGGCTCCTATGAAAACAGCCATTGGGTTTGTTTGCCTGTTTATTTTGACGGGATGTTTGCTCAAACAAACCGACCCCGCGACAACGATTCCGAGTAAAGGTTTTCTATTAGGGAGTGTGGTGCTCGAGGATTTGATTGCGTCGAACCAGGGGGAAATCTCCATGGTGAATGCGGAGTTTGCCATCAAGCCCCCCGAAAATAAAACAAACCAGAAGCCTGTCGATAAAAACGGTGGAGTGATTACCAGTGCGGCGACTTTGGGAACTCACCGGCACAAAGTGGCGGATGCGCTTATGGCTACTTCAAATCGCGGCCCGATTTGCCGCAAGCAAACAGTGGATCTTGCTGCGCCTGCGGACTCGACGACCTCGGGTCGAAAACTGGAGCGGGTGAACGTGGGAACGTTAGGAATTGGGCCTGTTCTCCAAGAAGCGTTTGAAATTTTTCAAGTAAGCGAAACAAACCGCTACCAGGCGATTCTCAAACCGGCAACCCCCGCGGGAGCCTATGCAATCGTCAGTGAAGGGAACGAAACGGCGGACTCGTTTAGCGAGATATTGACGCTTCCTGAGCAGGTCCGGCACTTGCGTATTAATGGCGTGGATTTTGGGGATGTGATGCTGGATTTTGAGCCGGCGAGGAATCAAGAGCTGTTTTGGGCGGAGCCCGCGATCGCGAACGCCGCGAACGGAATAGTTTTTGAAATCACACAAAAGGAAGGCTCCCTGTTGCGTGATGTGAGCTGTGCGATTTTGGAACAAGATATTCCAGCCGTAGAGGGCTTCAAGACCTGGACTTTAGACAAGGCGTGGTTTTCGGAAATTTCCAAAGCCGAAAAAGTCGGTTTCTACTTCATGCGAGTGCATTTTCGTCAGACCACTACCAAACGCTCGCAGTTTCAACTGCAGGGAAGTAGGACTTTCTACAGCAATCTCGACGTACGCTGACGTCTCGAATTCCTACGCGTCCGGCGACGCCCCAAAGTCAGCTTCAATTCGCACTGCAGCGGACTCTCGCAGGGTCTCCAACCACTTTTTTATCAGCGCCGTTTGTAGTGCGGTTTCTACGCTGGCGGAGGCGCTTTCTCGGGCGACTTTAGCTTCGGCAGCTTTCGGCCCTTCAATGGAATCCAATTTTATAAAATACAGTTCGCTTCCGCTGGCATAGAGTTTGGGGCCGATGGGTTTGGATTTGCTTAGGGTAAAGAGCGCATCCATGACGTCGTCGCTCTGTCCGATTTGGGGGATGTACCCTTGCCCCAAAGAGAAGGGACCGGTTTTTTTTACTTCTATTCCCACCGCCTTGAGATCGGGTTCGATTGAAACCCCTCCAGCGAGTTTCTTTTCCCACTCGGCTTTTTTCTGGTCAGCAAACTTCTGTGCGTGTTTTTCTTTCCACAATTCTTTAGTGATAGCGGGTTTGACCTCTTCCAAAGGTTTCACCACCTCGGGACGGGTGTTTTTCACCAAAAGCAAGAAATAGCCAAACCCAGTTTCCACTGGTTTGCTAACCTCGCCAGGCTTGAGAGAGGACAGGGCTTCTTCGAGAGATTTTTCCAGTGTGCCTCGATTAACCCACCCAACGTGCCCACCTTTTTTGGCGTGTTCGTCGTCGGAATACTTTTTAGCCAGGGCCTCGAAATTCTCTGGCTTCACTTGTGCTGCAATCTCTTCAATTTTCTTCTTGGCTTGTTCTTTTTTATCGGCAGAGGCCTGAAAGGGAATACCGACGCGGATTTGAACAAGGTCCACTGCAGCAGGAGTGGTAAAGTCTCTCCGGTGCCCTTCGTAATACGCCTTAAATGCCTCAGGCGTCGTGGTTTTACTGGTTTGCGCGAGTTCGGCAGCACTGGGCGTCGACTTGCTCGCCAAAGCCTTCAGATCGATGCGGGCAAAGGTGAGGTTGGCCTTGGTTTCGTGCAGCTGGTACTCGCGGTCAATCATATCGGGCAGTGCTTTTACCCTACCTGCTAAGTAGATTTGCATACGGCGGGCGAGTAGGTCTTCGCGCAAGCGTTTTTCGGTCGGGCCTCGATTCGGAAGGCTGCGATAAAATGCCGCGTCGAATTTTCCATCCCGCTGAAAGGCGGGAGCGTTGCGGATCGTGGTGGCCAACTCTTCGTCCGTTACCCGAAAACCTAGACGAGCGGCCTGTTGTCCGAGAAGGCGTTCGCGGATCATTTGATCCAGAGTGTTCTGCGGTACCTGAAACTGGAGCAAAAGGCGTTCGTCGATCTGCCCACCAAAACGGGCCTTGTATTGTTCAATCGTGTTCCCCAGAACCTGACCGAACTCGGCATTGGTGATCGGCTCTCCGTTGACCCAGGCGGCGGCTCCTCCTGATTTTTGTTGGTCGGATTGGAGCTGGTTGATTCCGTAGAGAGCCATGACGGCCACAATCGCCAAAATAAGCAGGCTGAAAATAAAATTGTCTTGGTATTTCCGAAAACGGTTTAGCATGGGATCCTAGGTGTTTGACGCAGTTTACAAATTCAACCTAGTAGACATAAGATAACGATAAGACAAAAGCAAGCAGCGGTGCCCACTCAAAAAAAATACGCCTTCTTTGCCCTTGTGACTCTATGCGTCTGTGTGCTCGCGCTTTATATCTATCGCCACCGCCAGGGGGAGACGGGGCGTATTGATAGCCTGTTGATTTCGGTGGCCGGCGGGGTTCAAAAAAACTTTTTCTTTCTGGGGCGGGGAGGGCGTTCGGTTTTTGACCACTATTTCAGCTTAGTGAACACTCAAAAACGCAACGAAGAACTCGAAAAAGAGCTCGCATCGCTGACGACCCGTCTGGCATTGATGAAAGAAATGGAATCGGAGAACGAACGGTTGCGACAGGGGCTCGACCTGCGCAAGCAAATATCTCCCACACTCAAAGCCGCTCATGTAATCGCTCACGATATTTCTCAGGACTATTATGGTTTAAGGATTGATCTGGGGAGCGAGGGCGGGCTCAAACCTGGGATGGGCGTCATTAGCCCGTCCGGCGTGGTGGGGCGCATTCTACGAGTAACTCCGCACTACGCGGATGTGGTGACCGTTTTGGATCCGACGAGCAATATTGATGTCGTGATCCAGCGCAGCCGGGTTCGCGGGATTCTGTCTGGTTTGGCGGGGGCCTTGGCTTGCAAGCTAAAGTATGTCGATCGCCTCGATGATGTGACCAAAGACGACACCGTGGTCGCTTCCGATTTTGGTCAGGTTTTTCCAAAAGGTACCCTGGTCGGGTACGTGTCGGCAGTGGCTCCCGATCGCAATGGAGTGATTCAAACTGTAACGGTAAAGAGCGCGGTCGATATTTACCGTCTTGAGGAGGTTTTGATTGTTTTCCCTCCCCCCGAGTCAGCGAAGACTCCTAAACAGTCTTAACCCGCTGTTTTTTATAGCCGCGGTGTTCAGCCTCATCCTGTTTAAGACGGCGCTTTACCCCTTTTTTCCAGGGCTTGTGCAGCGGTGGGACCTTTTGTTGCCTTTCGTGGTGTATTTTGGGCAGCGACGTTCATTGCCCGAGGGGATCATCCTCGCCCTGTTTTCGAGCCATATCTATTCTCTTTGTAGTGCTGCGCCCTTAGGTGTTTTTACGACGACTTACTTGATGGTCTTTGCTGCGGCGCGTCTCATTAGCTATGTCGTCTATGCAGGGACTCCCTTGTCTATTTTCTTGCTGATGACAGGGCTTTCGCTCGTGTCTCGATTTTTGCTACCCTTGGTTGCCGGTTTTTTTCATGAATCTTGGCCCGTGTGGTCGTTTAGCAATTTGGCTTTGTGGAGTATCTTCTTGAATGGGGTGTCCGGTTGGGTCATCTATGGAATCTTAGATGTGATGGACCAAGTGACAAACAAGGTGCCTCGCACCAACATTGAGTTTTCCGGAGACCATCTGTGATAGGGCGCGAGGACGAGGTTCGGCAGTACCGGGATCGGGTGGTCCTATTCTACGCGGCCATTGCGATCTGTTTTTCATTGATTGTTGCCCGGTTATTTTACCTGCAGATTTTGAGCGGCGAAGAACTCCGCCGTTTTTCCGAATCCAACCGCCTTAAGAAAGAGAGGCTGCTTCCCACCCGCGGGGTGATCTACGATCGCTCAGGGAAAGTCATTGTGGACAATCGCGCGGCGTTTGATGTGATTTTGCTCGCGCAATATTACCCCTTTGACGAGGCGACCGATGTTCGATTGGCCAAAGCGTTGGGGGTAAGCCGTGCTGAACTAGAAAAAAAGATCGCCAAAGTGCGAAAGTCCCCCACTTTCCACCCGGTACTACTCAAAGCAGACGCCTCCAAGGACGTGATTGCGGCTATCGAAACGGATCCGATTGGTTTTCCGGGAGTGGATATTGAAACCACCGTGCAGCGGCGATACCCCTTGGGAGATTTCGCCAGTCAGATGCTGGGGTACATCGCCGAAGTGGATCCCAGCGATATCAAGCGTAACCGCAAGTCCAATCTCGTTATGGGCGATTATATCGGTAAGGCCGGTCTGGAACGCCAATTCGATTTCCTTCTCCGAGGCGTCAACGGCGTTGGCTACGTGGAAGTCGATGCTAAAGGACGTCGAAAAATCGCCAATCCCGATAGCACGAAGTTGCTCGGCTATGTGACCCAAATAGACCCGCAGGCAGGCATTGATTTGCATCTGACAATCGACGCAGATCTCGAAAAAGCCGCCGCCGAGGGGTTGCGTAGTCGAGGGTTTAAGGGATCGGTCGTCGCGTTGGACCCGCGCACGGGGGAAGTGTTGGCATTGGCCAATGAGCCCTCGTACGATCCTTCACTGATCTCCTTGCGAGAAATCGACTCCAAAATATGGGCGCAGCTCAGCACGAATGCGGAGCGGCCGCTGCGCAATCGAGCGATACAGGATCATTACCCGCCGGGGTCGACTTTCAAGCTGATCCTGGCCCTTGCTGGCCTGAAAGAAGGGGCGATTAAAAAAGACATGGTGGTGAACTGCCCAGGGTTTTGGCAGTTTGGAAACCGGCGTTTTAATTGCCACCGACGGCACGGGGTGGTGGATTTTAACAAGGCCATTCGAGAGTCTTGCGACGTGTTTTTCTATATCGTGGGGAATCAGCTGGGAGTGGATACCATCGCCAAGTACGCGCGCGCTTTTGGGTTGGGGGCACGTACCGGTATCAGCATGCCGAACGAGCAGTCCGGGATTATTCCGGATTCCGAGTGGAAGCAAAAGACTTACCAGCAGCCCTGGCATCCGGGGGAGACAATCAGCGTGTCCATTGGTCAGGGGTATGTGGCCACCACGCCTTTACAGCTGGCCAATGCTTTTGGTGCAATTGGTAATGGTGGGTTTTTGTACCGGCCTTTTGTCGTTCAAAGTATTGGACGCATTGGAGACGTGGGCAAAGAGTTCTCTCCAGAATTGATCCGCAAGATCGATATCGCCCCCGAATGGTTTGACATGGCAAAGGAAGGGTTATTTCAGGTAGTCAATGCCCCTTGGGGCACTGGCGTGCGAACGCACAGCAAAATCGTCGACATTTCAGGGAAAACGGGGACGGCTCAAGTGAAAGCCACCGTGAAAACCTTATGCGAAAAACTTCCTTATCACGATCGGCATCATGGTTGGTTTGTGGGGTACGCACCTCGGGAAAACCCCGAGATTGTCGTCGCCGCCGTGGGGGAGCATACGTGCCACGGCCCCGTGCTCGGGCCTGTGGTGAAAGAAGTCATTGAAGCCCACTTCAAGAAAAAGAATGCTCCCGCGGAGAGAATGGGACCGCCGGCACTGGAGATTACCGAAGTCGTTGAGCCGAGCCAGCAGCGAAAGCCTGCTGCTGCACCCCAACCAGAATTGCCCGAAGGGGGAGAAGACTGATGGCCTTTCAATCCGATTCTGGGGTGATCAAGACCTTTAACGTGGGGTTGTTCGTCTCGATGGTCCTGACATTTTTGCTGGGAATCATCACTCTTTACAGCGCATCCAAAGGGTCGGGGACGACCTTGTACAAAACGCAGCTTGTTTGGTTTGGACTGGGCTTGCTGGTGACGCTTTGCCTGCTTTTTATCGATAGCAGTTTATTGGAGCGTTTTGCGTATCCCTTTTATGGGTTGTGCATGCTTTTGCTGACGTTGGTGCTGTTTGTGGGGCGAGTGGGCGGTGGGTCACAAAGGTGGATCGACTTGAAGTTCTTCCATCTGCAGCCCTCGGAAATTGCAAAGCTTGCCATCGTATTTACTTTGGCCAAGTATTTTTCAGATGATAAGGGTTCGCCGCCCTACACGCTACGCCAATTGACCATTCCCGGACTATTGGTAGCGCCTTTTTTTCTACTCATATTGCTGCAACCTGACCTGGGAACAGCAGGTGTGCTTTTCTTGGTTGCGGCTTCAATGGTGCTTTTTCTCAAAGTGCACTGGAAATCATTGCTCACAGTAGCGCTGGTGATTTTGATCACAGTCCCTCTGGCCTACCAGTTTGTGTTGAGAGACTACCAGCGTGATCGGGTGAAAACGTTTCTCAACCCAGGCCGAGACGCCCGAGGCAGCGGTTACAATGCCCTACAGTGCAAAATCGCGGTGGGATCGGGCAAGTTTGCCGGCAAGGGGTTTTTGAAAGGTACCCAGTCTCAGCTCAATTTTATTCCTGAACAGCACACGGATTTTATCTTCTCGGTGTTTTCGGAAGAGCGAGGATTTTTGGGGGCGTTGGTTCTTTTGGGATTGTATTGGAGTTACCTGTTTTATTCTCTGAGAACGGTCGCGCGCGCTCGGGGAAAGTTTGAGATGATTTTTGCATTCGGTTTAACTGCGATTATTTTTTGGCATGTGTTCATCAACATCGGGATGGTGATTGGGATCTTGCCTATTGTCGGAGTGGGTCTGCCGTTTTTTAGTTATGGCGGTTCGTCGATGCTCACTTTCATGATCGCGACCGCGCTTTTGCTCAACCTTTCCAGAAAGAAGTATATTTTCTAATGTCAGACTTGGCGTTTGTTACCGATCCTCGCAAGGTGCCGGCAGTTGCTGAGGTGTTGGCTCGTGAACCGGTGATCGGGATAGACACGGAGTTTATTCGAGAGACGACGTTTTTCCCCAAGATCGCTCTGATACAAGTGGGAACCCGCAATCAGAGCTGGTTGCTGGATCCGGTGGCGCTTTCTGCGCAAGATCTTCAACCGGTGCTGGATGTGTTTTTTGACAAGAAGATCCTCAAAGTGATGCACGCGGCGTTTGCGGACCAGGAAGTTTTGTACTGGGCGTATGGGCAGGTGGCGGAGCCGGTGCTGGATACTTCTGTAGCGGCAGCTCTATGCGGCTTTGGCGACAATATTGGTCTGGGAAAGCTCGCCAAAGAAGTATTGCGCGTGCAACTTCACAAGGGGCGCGCTCGGGTAAAGTGGTTGGCGCGGCCTTTGTCGACGGAGCTATTGCATTACGCGCAGCAGGACGTGGAGTTTTTGGTAGAGCTAAGTGACCGCATGCGCGAGCGGTTAGAAGACTTGGGCAGGTGGGAGTGGGCATTGGAGGAGAGCTATGTCGATCCCTTGGATTTTGATACGCCACCGGAAGCGATAGCGCACCGTCTAGCCAAGAGTGGGCATGTGGATGAGACGACTTATTTGGTGTTGCAAGAGTTGGTGCGCTGGCGAGAGGAACGTGCGCGCAGTGCGAACCAACCCAGGGCCTGGGTAGCGGAGAATGAAGTGTTAATGGCGCTGGCTCGATCGCGTCCGAAGTCGATGCAGGAGTTGCGGTCGTTTCGCGGCATCGGTCCAAAAGAAATCGATCGCAATGGCGAAGTGATACTCGAAGCTATTCGTGCGGGTATGCGTCTTCCCAAGGAGAGTGCGGATCTTCCGGCGCGCACTTATGGGGCGGATGTAGACAGCCATGCTTTGGATTTGATGAAGGCCTATTTGGCGGCGCTGTCCGCGCGGTACCAGATTGCACCTCGGTTTTTGGTGCGTTCAGGAAAGGTCAACGAGCTGATTATGCGAGGAGCCGCTTCGCCGGACGAATGGGTGAAGAAAGAGGTTTTGTCCTCGAATGCTGCCAAGGTGATCGGATCCGATCTTCAGGACTTCTTAGCCGGCCGCCTCTTCCTGGGGCTCAATCAGGGGCGAGTTGAAATGGTCCGTCGTTGAATTTTTCCCCGGTCAGGTACGCGGTTACTTTTTCTTGTTAGGTACGTGGTACCTTTCCCTCATTCCCACAACGGCCGTTTGACAAGAACGGATGCCAAGGCATGATGGTTTACTGGGAGGATGAAATGGCACATCGGATGGGGATCTGGATCGCTCTAACCTGTCTTTCTTTTGCACACGGGGCACCGTCAGGTGAATATGAGAGCTCTCCTCTCAGCAGCTTGCCTAGGGGCACGACTCTCAAGCTCAAGGCAGGAACGACCATACGAATTCGCCCAGATACAGAGACGCTAGAATTCTTTTCATTCAATTCGGACGCGGATGGGGATGGGGTTTCTGATAATTCTGACTTCTGTCCGGGGACGCCACCTGGAAGGGCGGTATGGAGGGGAGTGGATGCTTTCCATAAAAAATGCTCAGAATTTGAAATTGGATGTCAGATGGACGATCCGGGTAATGTCCGGAACAGTGGGAATAACTGGCAATTGGAAGGTTGGGATGGGGCATGCTACCTAAAGATCCCACCCTCCTATGATGATAGGGTTTTAACTTCGAAAGTGGCTCTTACGGTTTTGCATCCTAAAGATACTGCGCTCTCAGATGAAGAGCGGGTGCGGTTTTCGATGAGCGATCTTATCCTCTCCACCCCATCGGGGCTTCACCTCGGGATAAGGTGTCCTTTGGAGCACGTCGTCAGAAATGTATTTGGTAGACAAACCTCCATTGAGACGAGGGCAACGGTTTCCAAAATGCGGGAAATTTTCGATATTGAAATTCCAGAGCCCATCGAAATTACCCTTCGCTAACCGGTCATTCTGGTACGCGGTGTCTTTTCGAGACACGTGGTTTTGCCCACAAACTCCGATACTTAACCCCTTCACAATTGCTTCACAATTGCCGGTTATCCTATACCCAAACCAATAGCGGTATGTATGTGGAGGTTTTATGCGTAAGGTCCTACTAGCCTGTGTTCTGTCTCTCGTATTCACTTGCGGCTTGTCTCAAGCACAAGATGCGTCTCAGCCTATTCACAGCAGCGAATCTATGAGCTTACGTGATATTTCCTCCGCGGCCCCTGAAGCTGCGTCGGATGATGGCGATACCTGTCGGCAAGAATGCGCCGAAGACGGCGCAGACCCCGATGAGTGTCAAATGGACTGCAATACGATTACGTAGGGTCTTCAGAATTGGCCAGGAGCCATTTGAGGTACTCAGGGCTTCCGTCAGCAATATCGTAGAATACCGCGCAAGGGCAGCTATAGCTGTGCAGCGCCTTGACCACGGTGAGAATTTTCTTCTTTTGTTTGCTCTGAGTTTTTACCAAGAGCAAAGTTTCTTGGGATTGTTCTACCTTGCCCTCCCAACGGTAAATAGATCCAATGCCATCGATGATATTGGCACAAGCTACTAGATGTTTCTCTACCAGCGCGGTGGCGATCTTTATCGCTTCCGCCTTGTCCTTGGTGGTGATGTATCCAGTGCAAGCTCCCATGCTTCTCCTCAAAGTTTGAATTCTGCAATCACCGGAGCGTGGTCCGATGGGCCAGCCCCTTTGCGTTCATCCCGATCGATACGCGCCCCCGTGCAACACCCCAGCAACGGAGCCGTAGCCATCAAGAAATCAATTCGAAGTCCTTTGTTCTTTTGAAATCCCAGCATTCGGTAGTCCCACCACGAATAGTGGCCGCCGTCTTGATTATGAAGACGAAAAGTGTCTCCCAATCCCAGGTCAAACGCGCGTTTGAGCGCTTCTCGCTCTGGTGTTGAGCACAATATCTGTCCCTCCCAGGCCTTGGGGTCATGGACATCCTTATCTTCCGGGGCGACGTTAAAATCGCCCCCCAGTACAAAACGCTCGGCCATATTCACTTTGGTAGCAAGCTGGGCTCGTAGCCGTTCCAGCCAACGGAGCTTGTAGTGGTATTTTTCGGCGCCCACAGCCTGCCCATTGGGAATGTACGCTGATGCCACACGGATCCCATTGACGGTCCCTAGGATAAAACGCGCCTCATCAAGATCCCCGTCGGCAAATCCCTGGGACACTTCGCTAATGGCGGATCTCGCCAATATTGCCACCCCATTATAAGTCTTTTGCCCAAACACAGCCGCGTGGTAGCCAGCTTGTTCTATGGCTGCCTGGGGAAACTTCACCTGCTCGCATTTGAGCTCCTGAAGCAAAACAACGTCAGGGACTTCGCGTTGAAGAAACGCCAATAAGCGGTCTATCCGGGCATTGATTGAGTTAACGTTCCAGGTGACAACCTTCCACATGGCGGCCAGTATACACGCCTTCCAAAAACAGCTATATAGGCAAAGCAGATGAAAAAATCCAAAAATACTACTCCTTGGGTCTCAATCGTCATGGGCAGTCAAAGTGACTGGGAAACGATGCAAGAAGCCTCCGCGGTTTTGGAGCAGCTTGAGATTCCGCACGAGTGCGAGGTCGTTTCGGCCCATCGGACTCCGGATAAAATGCACGCCTTTGCCCAGTCTGCCCAAGAACGCGGCATCCAAGTCATCATCGCCGGCGCTGGCGGAGCCGCCCATCTGCCCGGCATGATCGCCGCCCAAACTACTGTGCCCGTCCTCGGAGTTCCCGTGGAGAGCAAAGCCCTAAAGGGTTTGGATTCGCTGCTTTCCATTGCTCAAATGCCGAAAGGAATTCCCGTGGGTACGCTCGCCATCGGCAAGGCCGGTGCCGCCAACGCGGGTTTGCTGGCGGCTGCGATTTTGGCAAATCAACACGAGAAAGTCCGAAAGTCTCTAAACGCCTTTCGAAATTCTCAAACCCAAGCGGTTCTCAAATCCAAACTCAAACGGGGTCGGTGATGTTTCAGCTACTCCCAGGAGCTACGGTTGGAATTCTAGGAAGCGGGCAACTAGGCCGCATGCTTTGTATGACCGCGCGGCGAATGGGGTACCGCACCCATGTCTACTCGCCCGAAGCGAATTCCCCCGCAGAGGAGGTCGCCGATGCCGTCACGGTTGCCGACTATACGAATATTGAAGCACTCGAAGCCTTTGGTCGGTCGGTCGGTGTGGTTACTTTTGAATTCGAAAACATCCCGTTCGATTCGGCCATGCGACTCTGCGCTTTGTCCGAAGTGCGTCCACATCCCAAGGTCTTGCATATCGCCCAACACCGTGCTCGTGAAAAACTCTTCCTACAGCAGCACGGGTTTCCTGTGGTGCCGTTTGCGTTGATTGAAAAACTTGAGGATTGCGAATCTGCAGTGCGAAGAGTCGGCGTGCCGGCAGTGCTCAAAACCGCAGGGTTTGGTTACGATGGCAAAGGCCAGCACCGCATTTCTCAAATGGAACAGGTGGCCGATCTCGTCGGAGCAGACTCTCAAGCCTGGGTTTTGGAAAAGTGGCAAGATTTTGCCAAAGAAGTTTCCGTGCTAGTAGCACGGGGCGCTGATGGCAAAATGGCCGATTGGGGAGTTGTTGAAAACCGGCACCACAACCACATTCTTGACGTATCGTTTGTTCCAGCAAGTGTCTCCGATGAAACCGAACGCGAGGCCATTCGGATAGCTCGCGACTTGGCTGCCAAGATCGAACTCGTAGGCCTGATGTGTGTTGAATTCTTTGTCGGTAGAGACGGTAAAGTCTGCGTGAATGAAATCGCTCCTCGCCCTCATAACTCCGGTCACTGGACGATCGAAGGGTCCGTGACCAGCCAGTTTGAACAACAGCTGCGAGCGATCTGTGGGTTGCCCCTAGGTTCGCCGTTTATAGTCGCGCCTACAGCTATGGCTAATGTCTTGGGAGATCTTTGGTCCAAAGGGGAACCGCATTGGGCCGAGGTGCTTTCGGACCCCTTTACCAAGTGGCATCACTACGGCAAACACCAAGCTCGCCCCGGTCGCAAAATGGGGCACCTTACTAGTCTGGGAGAATCCGCAGAACAAGCTGTTCAGCGCGTGCTCGATACCCGATCTCGGTTTTGAGTGGTAAATTACTCCACTCGGTCGGTGGGAATGCCCGCGCGTCTGAGCCTATCGTTGATGGCAGCCCCTAATCCGTGGTTCGGCACTGAGCGCGCGACGATGAGATCTAATTGTTTGGATTCGAGTTTCTTTAACAGAGCAAAGAGCTGGTGGGCGGCTTGCCTGAGGTCTTTTTGGGGAGACAGGTAGGCTATTTCCACAAACCCGTCTTCAGCCTCCAGGCCCGGCGCCAGGGTGAGCAACCCCACCCTGCGGCGCTTTTCGAAGACGACGGGTTTGTCCGAAAACAGCAGGGGGGTCTTGGGACTGTAGTGCTTTTCCAGATTGCCCGGCGCTAAGGGCCGCGCCATCACTGGAAGGGGAGCCAGGGGCCCAATCAGGGCCTCAATGGCTTCGACCTCTAGCCCGCCCCGCCGGAGCAGGGTGGCCTTGCCATCTATCCATCCCACAATCGTAGACTCCACCCCGACTTCGCATGGGCCTCCGTCGAGGTAAAGGTCCACTTCTTCCCCCAGCTGGGCTTGGGCATGTTCAACCTGGGTCGGGCTAAGTGAAGTGAAACGGTTCGCGCTGGGGGCGGCTACTGGAACTCCCGCCTCGCGCAACAAAGCTTGGGCGATAGGGTGATTAGGCATGCGCACTCCCACCGTAGGTAGACCTGCGCTAACGATATCGGGAATATCGGGGTGTTTGGGCAGTACGAGAGTCAGCGGGCCTGGCCAAAAAGCGCCGGCCAAAAGGCGCGCTTGGGACGGAATATCTCGAGCGACAGTTTCGAGCATCTCGAACGAGGGGAGGTGTACGATCAACGGGTTGAAACGCGGGCGGCGTTTGATTTCAAATACGCGCGCAACAGCGTCGGCGTCCAAAGCATGGGCTCCTATTCCGTAGACCGTTTCCGTGGGAAAGACGACGGTTCCGCCCTCTCTCAAGAGCTGGCCGGCCAATCGGACTTGCTGTTTGTCGTGTTCATCCATTCGCCAGCGCTTCTAACCGATTTTGCTTGGAGCCACAAGCGGTTAGAGTTAAAGACGAGACATGGGATTTTTTTTGCGTTGGCTTTTGATCACTCTCGGCATTCTGCTGGTGCCTTACCTTGTGTCGGGAGTTCAAGTGAACAGTGTCGGATCGGCTTTGGTCGCGGGTGCGGTGCTGGCGTTTTTGAATATTTTTCTCAAACCGGTGCTGATCATTCTCACTCTGCCGCTTACATTTTTTAGCTTTGGTTTTTTTCTTCTGGTTCTCAATGCCCTGATTTTCGAATTCGCGGCGTGGTTTGTCCCCGGCGTCGAAATCGCTTCGTTTTGGTCTGCCATGGGGGCCTCTATTTTTGTAAGCACCGTGACCTGGGTTGGCCACGCGCTGACGGAAAACCGCCTGGTATTTCGCTTAGAGCAATCTGGGAGTCCGCGCCGCGCAGGCAGCTCTCGCCGTGTGTTGGAAATGCACCAGGCTTCTGATGGCAAGTGGGAATAGGAAAACGTTTAACCTAACCAGGTATAACCTAGCTCTTGGAGCAGTCCGCTGAGCCAGAGCAAAGGCAGCCCTTGAATGGCCGAAGGGTCTTGAGTTTCTACCCGTTCAAACAAACCGACACCGAAGGTTTCCAGTTTATAAGATCCACAGCAGTCGAGCGGTTTATCTTTGAGGACGTAGCGCAAGATAGCTTGGTCATCGATTTCACGCATGGTCAGGCGCGAAATATCGGTGTATTTGTACGTGCTCTCCCGAGTCCAAACAGCTACCGAAGTAATGAGCGAGTGTGTTTTTCCAGATAGCTGGCGAAGCTGAAGCTGCGCGTTTTCAGGGGTTCTTGGCTTGCCCAAGACCTTCCCATCGAGTTTCAATACTTGATCGGCTCCAATAACCACTGCGCTGGAAACGCGCGCCCCGATGCTTTTGGCTTTTTCCATTGCCAAGCTCTCAGCTAAAACCGTCGCGGGGAGACCTTTTTTCTTCCAAGCCTCTTCGTCCACTTGGGGAGCGGAAGCCTCAAAAGGGAACCCTAAGCGTTCCAGACTTTGTTTGCGATAAACCGAAGTACTTGCGAGAATGAGTGGGCGTGCCATTGCGATACCCTAGGTTTGCTCCTAGTCGGTGTCAATCCTAGCGTGGAGTTCTCAATGTCTCTGAAGAGCCTTTCCCACCATGTGTTTGGGAGCATACTGGCGGTCTACCTGCTCGGCTGTGCAGCGGGCGGGCCTCGCAAACAGCAAACTTACCTCGAAGCCATTGACTTGGTGCGGCGTTTAGAAGGTGAGTCAGCCCTCGAAGCCCTGGAAAGTGCGTGTTCCCAAAACAGTGCCGCGGCCTGCCAGCGGCTGGGCAAGAAAGTGCCTACGGGAGCGCTTCCCATTCTCCAGGGGGCGACCACCGATTCGGGGACTGAGTTGATCTTGCTACTGGAACCCAATCAGCGGCCGCAGTTCTTTTTTTGGGACGTGACTCGCAATGCCCTTATCGAACCCTTTTCAATAAGCTCTGTGCCACTCCCCCTGAATCAAGGGGAGGTGGTGCGTTTGCGTTACGAAGGGCTGGTCTTGGGGAATAATTACCTGCTCCAAGTCGTGGGTGCGAGCGGGGATCTTATCGATGGGCGAAAGCTCAGAACACTCGATCTCCAAAAAAGACAGGCAAGGTTTGCTGTTGCTTCTTGCATGCAGGACGAGCACCCGCTGCAAAATCAAATGTGGTCTGAACTCCTAAGTCACGAGCCAGAATTGATTTTGCTTATTGGTGACAACGTCTACGCTGACTCGACGATGCCAAAGGGGACGCCCGCCCCTCCAGACACGCTTTGGAAAAGGTACTTGGAAAATCGAAAAGCTTTGTCCCTCTACCGTGTGCCTCAGCTCGTCCCCGTGCTGGCGGTATGGGACGATCACGACTTTGGTCAAAATGATGCCGACCGCACCTACCCCTATAGAATGGATGCATTGAAAGTGTTTCGAACTTTTTTTGGCGAGGCTGAGTTTCCAGGAGTCTTTGACCGAGGGCCAGGAGTCTCCAGTCGCCTTGCCGCATTTGGGCAGAGATTTTTCCTCTTGGACGATCGCACTTACCGATCTCCACCAGCAGAAAAAAAACTCCAAACTCATTTTGGTGTGGATCAAGAGGCGTGGCTATTTACCGATCTTGCCACCGGACAACCGGCTTGGCTGATCTCAGGAGACCAGTTTTTTGGGGCGTACCATCGATACGAGTCTTATGAAGGCAGGCACTTGGAAAGTTTTCAGAGATTCTTAAAGCGCCTTCGGACACAGCGGTCTCCAGTGCTATTTGTCTCCGGAGATCGACACTTGGCTGAGTTACAAGAAATTCAGCCAGAGGTTCTAGGCTACAAGACCTATGAATTAACGACGAGTTCTATCCACGCCGATGTGTACCCCAACCCGTGGCTCGCTGAGCCTAACCCTCGGCAACTGCATGGGGCCTTTGGCGTGAATAACTACGCGCTGATTGAATCGGAGATTGGGGAGACGTTTCGGGTTCACTTTAAAGTTTATGGGCCAGACAAGAAACGCCTGTTCTCTCAATCGGCGGAGTTACCACTTTCACTTTGATCCGCCTCTAACTGCTCGCCTGTTGTGATAGGTTCTTCGGGGACGGACTTGATCGAACGATCGCCGTCGAGATCATCCACTTTGGCCACTTGGCCAGTGCTCAATCCGACCAATCCCTGGCCGGCGTTTTTTCCGTAGAGACGCCGGTACCAAAAATAGTTACTCAGAACAAAGCCGACATAATCTCTGGTTTCGCGGTAGGGAATCAGGTCCACGAACAGAAGCAGATCGTGCGTTGGGTAGCGCTGAGTCCAATTAGCTACGGTGTTTTCGCCGGCATTGTAACTCGCAATGATCAGGGGGAGCTGCCCTCGCATTTTGCTTTGGAGCTCTTTTATATAGCGCACGGCAATTTCGGCGTTAGTTTTCGGATCAAAAAGATCGAATGCATCGCTGCCCCACATTTTCCGCGCCGTCTCGGGGTTGAGTTGCAACAATCCTTGAGCGTTGGCTGGAGACACCGCCTTTGGGTTCATGGTGCTTTCCTTTCGAGCGACAGCGAGAAGGAGGAATGGGTCGACTTCACCGGAGTGTTGAGAAAACAATTCCAAATACGCGGGTGGGTACGCAAGCTTGTAGTAGGTCGCGTTCCGCATTTGAGGTTTTGTCACGAGCAGTGTGCCGATTGTTTTGATTTGAGTCGATGCGTCTCCCAACGTGGAAATATAGGCGCGAACGAGGTGTTCACGGGGCGTGTAAACCGCAAGTGCCCAGTTTGCAAGTTTGGTAGCAGACTCAATGAACGCATACTCGTGCAGCCGTTCGGCCTGAGAGATGACGGGGTTTACGCTGGGGTTGATTTTTGAACGGGTTGGTGGCGGCTCTGCGCTGGCCGTTCCGATGGGATCTTGACCTTGTTCAGATTGCACCATGAGCGCATGAAACGAAAGGGGTAGTTGCGTTTTGAGGCGGCGCAAAGATCGATCCGCGGCGGCCTGTTTGCCCATTTTCTGCTGGACGCGGTAAAGCCAATAGAGCGCCCGGCCCGAGAACGCATCCGTGGGTTCAATTCGAGAGAGCACTTTCTCGGCTTTGGGGTATTGCTGGATTAAATACCAAAACAAACCCGCTCGAGTCAGATAGTGTTCGTGGTTCGCGCTTCGGCGCCGAGTGCAACGAGCGCCCTTTTCGTAGAGCTGCGCGATTTGCGGGGCAAGGTCTTCGAAAGGAAGGTGCATTTCCAAGAGCGCCGCCGTGGCAACGGAGATGTGATTGGGGCACTCCGCACGTTTCAGCGCGTAGTTTCCGATTTTCCTGAGATCCTCGAGTGAAAGTGACCGCATGCCAGCGAGAAGGGCCTTCAAATCCGCTTTTTGCATTTTGGACCAGTTCTTTACTCGGTTCCCCGCGAGTGACGGCGTGATGGGGTCGGGTTTTTTGCGGAACGAAGGAATGGATGCTTTGAGTTCCTTGGCGAGGAAGCGCCGGAGTTTTTTTTCACGAGCTACTGAAAAACAAAAAATATCGTCCGTTTTCTCTCGGGTGCAGGTATGAATATATTTCTTTTTTTCCTCTGGAGAGAGGGTGTCCTTCAGAAAAGCGTCAAACTTCTCTGCCTGGCGGTACTGGGGAGTAGAACGCACTTGATCCGAGATCTGGACGAGTCCCTGTTCCTCGGTTTGAGGAGATAGACATCCCACTAGCGTGGTGGTTAACAAAACGGTTGCCAGCAAGAAACGAAGCGTCATTTTAGCCGAGCCGAGGGGTTGGTTGGTTTGAGCCGTCTGTTATAGGATACAGGTTCTTGATGTCTGTTGGAGAATTTTTATGGAATACGTTCTGGACCCACTAGGGTTAAGCGCTCGTACGATTTATTGTATTGGGAGTGATTATGCCGAGCATGCAAAGGAACTGGGTAACGCGGTGCCAAAGCGACCGGTCGTTTTCTTAAAGCCCACTTCGTCGTTATGCAGGACAGGGGAGAGAGTCCTTCTGCCCAAGATTTCTCAGCAGGTAGATCATGAGGTGGAGTTGGTCGTTGCGATTGGTAAGCGGGGCAAGGCGGTTCCCGTGGAAAAAGCGCTGGAATGGGTCGCGGGATATGCCGTGGGCATTGATGTGACAGCGCGTGATTTGCAAGACGAAGCCAAGTCCAAGGCGCTGCCGTGGACACTCTCGAAGGGCTTCGATACTTTTGCTCCCCTGGGGGAATTTGTGCCGCGCGCTCAATCCGGAGATGGGCCTTTTACTTTGGAATTGAAGGTTAACGGAAATCTCAGACAGTCCGGAAACACTGCAGAGATGGTGTTTAGTGTTTCAAAACTCATCGCGTTTTTATCAGAGCATTTTACTCTGCAACCGGGAGATCTTATTTACACCGGAACCCCATCGGGTGTTGGGCCACTCCTGCCCGGAGATAAAGTGCAGGCACTCTTTAGTTCCCGTGCACGTCCGTTGGAGGTTTCGGTCGAGTAATTACGGCTTTTTTGTCGAGGAACTCAATCGCTCATAAGCCGCGCGTTCGAGGTCGGCCTTGAGTTGGACTGGGACGAGTTTATCCAACAGCATGGGCTCCACGAGAGCGGACGCCTCAGCCTCGGTCAGCAACCCTTCCGTTTCCAAAAGCTCCTCGATTACCGCCACTACTTCTAGGTGGTATTGCCTTGCGTACGGTTTAGACGCGTAGTTTTTAATCCATTCGAGATAGTCGACCGAGTCTAGTTTCATATCGTCTTTGGTTTGCGCAACCAGGGACAGATAGTATGCGGTATTAAACTCAGTTTGGGGGTGTTTCTTGAGCAGCTCCAGAAGGAGTTTTCTCCCCTCCTTGCGCGCTTCGGCTTTTGTCTCGGCAAAATCCATTGCTGTCGCGAGTCTCCACTCGATGAAGGTTTCCTGGTTTTTGAGTTCATCGAGTTCGGCGATTTGTTCAAATACCTTGGTCCACTTGCGTTGGTCATCTAGTGAGGGGCAGTTCTGCGCAGAATGCTGAGGGTCATCTTTCTGGCAGTGGAAAACTTCTCGGGCTCGTTGGCATGCTGAAAACTCGTAGTCTGGGTCTGTCGAGGCTTCGTCCGCGAGTAATTCAAGTTTGCAGGCCAGGGCGAGAAAGTCGGTTACGCTCAGTTCCTCGGACTCTCCTTCAGACTTGATTTCAATAGACCACACGTTGCGAGCTATCAACACTTCGAGGGTGGTGGTGTCGATATCGAACGAGTCCGCATCTTCTTCGTCAAAAACAAACTTGTCTTTTCCAGGGATGGAAACATAGCCTTCGAGGGTTTTTGCGGCAGATTTTGCATCGAGGTTAAGCATTTTCTGAAAGAGCTGAGAACGCGAAAAAATGGAATTATGTGCCACGTGTTCGTTGTCTACGATCCCATCGGAGAGGAATGCTGTTCGGTGCACAATTCCAGTAATTTCTCCTTGTGCGTTGAGTACAGGCGAACCGCTGTTTCCCTCGGGAGTGCAGTGGGTGCTATGGCACCAATCCCCTGTGGTCTTGAAGAGAGGCGCCGCGGACCACCGCTTTAGGCCGCCGTAGCCATGGCCGACAATATAGAGTTCTTTTCCAATCTGGACATCCTCTGGCGTAGAAGAAAAAGCCAGGCCCGGTGGAGCAGGAAAAGCTTTGGCTTTTGGGTTGGCTTTTTCAGGTAGATAAAGCGTGTAAACCGCAATATCTAGTTCGGAGATGTTTAAGACGGGGACGCCGTAGACTTCGGTGCGTTTAAACTGACTACCGGCTTCGAAATTCCGGTCTATCTCAAAAAAGCAGCCTTCTCGGCTACAATTTTCCAGGCCCACCACATGGGAGTTTGTGACAAATCGGGGGCCGTCGCTAAGAAAAAATCCGGTTCCGACTCCGCCATCCCGCGTGAGTACTCGAACGATGGACTCACCCGCTTTTTGGATCGCGGCGGGAGCAGTGTTCATGGGTTGAAGTGGCAGCAGTCCGACCGGCTCGCTCAATGAAACGAGCGCCGTGAAGAAAAAAGCAAGAGTCATACATCCCCTCTAAAAAACTGGAGAGCTGACTTTGCGGGCAAATAACACCCGATGTCAATTGAAGATGGGGCTTACTTTCGCATCGGTCGGACGGGTTGGCGACAACTCCCATCCTGAGCGCGAGCGGTGCCGCTAGGACAGCGAGTGTTGGGGTCCCGAGAATGCCGTTCTTGCAACTGGAGTGTTCCCGTTTTGGGGTCCGCAGCGGGCACTCGGGGGGTAGTAGCCGCGCAAGAGGTGAGCAACGTCAATGCGACGTAAGTAAACAGGTTTCGGATTGGCATGATTTAAGCCTAACTGGCCACACTTCATCCCGCAAGATCTATCGACGAGGCTGCTCCAATGATGGGGCTGTTTCTTCTCCTAAGAGGCGGGCTTGCCCATCGGCTTTTTCTTGAGGGGTGAGTTCCAATTCTTGTTGTGCGGGCGATGGCGCGCGCAGGTTCGCGGGAGGCGTAAACGCGTGGTAAGCGACGGCGCCCGCCAAGAGCGCGGCACAGGCGATACTTCCCGACAACAGCCCAACATGCATGACCTGGGTGTGTTCTTTAAAAATCTGAAAAAAAGGCTGACGCTTGTCCACCAGAGTCGGCCGCACCGATGCCAAAAACCCGTGGACGCCGTGTCTTTCCAAAAAATGATCAAACTGGGTGCAAAGGGCGAGCATGCCCTGGTGGTGGAATTCCGGTAGAGTATTCTCCACCTGAAAAAAAGTGACCAGAAGAGCGAGTTGCCACATTCCTGCGCCATCCTCTCGCTGAATGGGGGTGGCGTCTGGAACGAGGTACGGCTGAAAATGCGGGTCGACGTTTGCAGGGACTTTAAACGCAGACGGAATGCTGAGTCGTTTATTGCTGATTCCTGTTACAAAATAGTCACAAAGTGCGTGAAAGCTTTTGTTGCGCAACAGGTTTCGAGCCATTCGCAGGATCGCTAGGCGAGATCGCATTTCGCCAGAGTCCAATTGAGTATCGCTCTCGGTCTCTTCCATCAGTACGTCCAGCTCTCGCTCCAACCTTTTTTCGGGATCCGATTCATTTAGGTAGGGCTGGGCCAGACGGAACAAGCGGTAGACATTCTTTGCGTTAGGATTCCATTGAGGGGTCTGCAGCGCAAACGGGTTTCCCCAGGCCTGGGTGCTGATTAGAATAGCGATAAAAAAACGGATCACGGGGCGCCTCCTGCAAAAGCCAAGCAACGTGCGTATACACCATTGCTTTTTAGAAAAGCGTATTTGGATTTGGTGCCGCGCAAAAATTCTTCGTGGTCCCAGAGGCGGGCGGCGGTTTCATAAAAGCACCATCCAAATTCAGCGCCACGGCGAAGCGCTTCGGCATTTGCTTTGGATGCGGTTCCAACTCCTTCGAGGTATTGCTCGACGGAGTGCTCTATTTGGGCGGTGCTCCACTGAATGGGTGAGGCCTCCTGTCTGGCCAGAACACCAGGGAAAATACCTCCGTCGCGGTTTAGTCGCCCGATTTGCGCGGGGCTATAAAAAGCAGGTGCTACCAGCGAGCTCACTCCGTCCATAAAAGCATCCACCTTTCTAAAGGTGTAAGACCGGGTGGTGTCGTTGAGCAAGTGTTGGAACGCTTCGTACGCCTGCTTTCCCCGAATCAGCTTTGTCCAGCCCCGCTCTTGAGGCGACTTGGGATCGGAATGGGCGGAGTGAACGGAGTTCCATCGGTCCCGGATGCTGAACCAGGACTCTGTAGTGCGTGCGTCTTGGGGCGAGGAACAGACAAGGTGGCTACCCGTGTTAGAGTGCTGAGGCAAAAAACGGTCTGGCTGAATCCACACGCAGTAGCGCAAGCGCAGGTGGAGATTGAGAGAGATCTCTTCTTTGCTCAAGGTAATAGTGTCCGCTGAAGATAATCGGGAGCGTTTACTGTTTCCTATTGCTGCTTCGTGCACCGTGTACCATTCCAGCTCTTTGTTGAACGCAGAGTGAAGAGTCGCTTCGTTGCCAAGAATTCCATAACCGACTTTAGCTGAGGCCCCTGCAATATAATGCTGGGCATCCTTGTCGGCGGAGATTTTGCGCTCCTGTTCCTGGTGTTCGTTAAAATAACTCATGGAGAGAGTTCGAAAGGTATTGTCCGTGCTGTCCACCAAGGGGGAAGCATCGAGCACCTCGTCGACCACGGTCAGGCTGGTGACATGGAAAAAGTGACTGGGTGTTCGTTCACAAATTTCATTCTCTTCTGGGGTTAAACGAAGTTTTCTGCAGTAAGAAACCAATGCTTGTCGAAACTCAGCGTGTTTCCAACGTGGATTTCGTGCCAAAGAAAGCAAAGGCTCCACGGGGTAAAGGCTGCGAAGATTATTTTCTTCAAGGGTGACATGGAGAGGGCCGCTTTGCTCGAGAAACTTGGTCAAGTTCTTCAGGGGGCTCGCCCCCCACTCTGTTTTGAGTAGGTGGGCTGTGCCGGAAGCAGCCTGCATTGCCTGCGTGCCTTGCACGGGAATGTCCCGGTGAACGGTGCTAAGGCCGTCTTGAATTTGTTCTCCTTCAGATCGGTCGGAGCCATTGGGGTTAAAGACAAAGGGGGCGGAGAGGGTGACGGGAGCCACGAGTTCCTTTGCCTGAGCAAGAGGGGTGAGCGTCAAGTGTACGCGAGCGCGGGAATCCAACCGGTGCTGAGCTGTGAAATCGACTGGAAAAGTAACTGGCGCGTGGATTTCCCCGTTGGCATCCACTTCGACGACGCGCTCGTAACCCGACAGAAAACTAGCCAAGGGGGACGTTTCTGCTTCAGCGGCCGGGTCTGTCGCGATGGCGCGCAAGAGAAAGCGCGTCCCAGGTTGCAAGGGTTGTGGCTCCGCGCTGCCCAGAGCATTGGGGCGATAGAGCTGGGGTTTTAAAGTGAAACTCCATTCACGCAGGGTCGTGAGTTGGAGGTGCTTGTTTACCTCGAAGCGGCGCTGGAGAAAATAAGCACTATAGCGAGTCAGGAGCAGTCGGCTTGTAGCGTCGGGCGAAGGCTCATATGCAGGCTCTCCATTTCGCAAAACATCCCGGTAGAAAAGGGGGCCGCGCTGAAAAGGATTAATACGGATTTGCGTCACTTGGACATTTCCCACGTAAGGTGCACGCAGGCTTCGAACCAAGATATATTTGCTGACGTAGGTTTCGGGTTTGGCGGAGAGTTCCAAGTAAGAAATCAGGCCTTCTACCTGTAGGTTTCCCTGACTATCCGTTTGGCCAGGGGTGCCTTGAACTCCGGCAGGCCATTCCGGAGTGTCCGAAACAAGGTATTCAAACGGTTGCATTGCGATGGGAAGCGGGGCCCCTTGTGGATCGACAATCCGCACCAGCGACGTAAACCCGACTGTCACCAGCGACGTGTTGGGATCGAAGGCTCGAACTCCATTAAACTCGCCTTGAGAACCATCCGTTCTAAACGGAGCATCGCTTGGGTTTGTCAGACCGTCGCGAGTTGCCGAAACAGGAGCAGGGGCATTCGGTGAAGACGCTTTGAACGAACAAGCGCTTAAGCTAACTAGGGCCAGCAAAAAGAGTGCTCTAAAAAAGTCCATACTGCGCACTCATTTGAAGTTGAACCCAATCTAAACGTGACTGATAGGGATTAGGGGAGATCGGGTTAGACTGAATCCACCTGGCCTTCGCTTCCAGCCCTTCCTTGGGCCATTGCGCGCCGATCGAGATCCCATAACCCTTACGGTTATTGTGACCAAAAGTCCTGTCATTGTAGAAAGCGGGAGCCGCGTCCGCTGCGACTTGAAAACCTTCCACTTCGGAGTCTGCGCGGAAGCTCTCTGAAAAAACCCAACCCATCCTGCCAGAGAAACGCCATCCGGTGGATTTGTCTTGGTGCGCCGCGCCATTGAGTATCTGGCTTGCGTCTACCGAGGTAAAAAAACGGCCACTCTGATTTTGTATCCCGAGGCCGCTCTCCCATCCTTGAAATCCCGTCGCATACGCCGCCGTCGGGCCAATTCCATTGACCGTATTGCCCAAGAACTGCGACTGCAGTGCACTGGGATTGCTCAGGCTATCAAAAAGGAAGTGGGCCACATGGGCCCGGAATAAAAAACTCCCACTCGGTGCATAGGTGATCTGCAACCGCTCATAGAAAAAGGCTGGCATTGCCTCCCGCCAGTCCCCCCAAGGCTGGAGCGCAGAAACATCACTGGCGAAGGCTTGCTGTGCACTCAATTCAAGGCTCCAAGCACCCCAATTCAGATCGTAGCGACTCAAAAGGCCGGGAAAAGACTGGCGTTGGATCAACAGGGGGTTGCCCCAAAGGGATTGATCCAGGACGCCGAGCTGAAAGCTGAGTGAAGCGGAGGGCTGCCAGTTCAGCAGTGCTTGTCGCAATTTGAAAGTTTGTCGGGGTTGGAAATCCCCTTGCCAACGTGCGCGTGAGACGCCGACTTCCGCCTGTGCGCCTCCGATCAGCTGCAGTTTGAGCTCTGGGGCGAGCGCGCGTTCGTAGAAGGCTTCCACTTCTGTGCCCGTAACACGGCTCTGGGTTTGTTCGCTCTGGACGCCATAGCCATAGAGCGAGATTCCAAGGCGGAGCTCCTTGGGCTCGGGAGGGATGGGTGAACCCAGGCTGGTCACACCTAGAGTGACCAGCCCGAGAACTATCCCAAAACACATAGGAGTTCGGTACTGCATTCGGACAGACTATAGAACAGCCAAACCTGTTTTGTTTTTTATGGTTAGATTAGGGTTTGGTTACAGAACGAAGTTGATCAATCTGTCTGGAATTACGATGGTTTTTCTCGGTTCAGCACCCGCGAGGGCAGATTTAATTTTTTCGAGGTCCCGAGCCTTGGAAGCCAACACCTCTTTGTCCATTCCCGGGGGGACTTCTAGCTTGTCCCGCAGCTTGCCATTTACTTGAATCACGATGGTGATAGTCGTTTCTGCGATAAGCCGGGGATCAAATACCGGCCAAGCTGCAGTGGCGAGCAGTTCCGTGCTGCCTAGCTTTTCGTTGAGCTCTTCCGCCAGGTGTGGGGCGTACGGGGCCAAGACACGAAGAAAAGTGAGCACCGTGTTTTTTGGTAGACTTTGGGCGCTTGTAGCTTCGTTGACGAAAATCATCATTTGAGAAATCGCCGTGTTAAAGGCCAGGCGTTGGGTGTCTTCGCCGACTTTTTTGATGGTGCGGTGGAGTGTTTTTTCAAGTTCTTCCGCACCTGTCGGCGAATCGTGAATCCGCGGGGAAAGCGATCCCGTTTTTTCGTCCACGACCAGTCGCCAGACGCGCGCCAAAAACCGGGAAACTCCCTCGACTCCCTCCATGCTCCAGGGCTTTGTTTGTTCGAGAGGCCCCATGAACAATTCGTACAAGCGCATGGCGTCGGCACCATAACTATCGATAACATCGTCTGGACTCACGACATTGTTTTTCGATTTCGACATTTTCTCGATTTGAGTGTGAAGCGAAGCCCCGGTCGACTTAACCACGGGTTTTCCGTTGCGCATTTCTACCTGGCTCGGGTGGTAGTACTTGCCCAGCTCGTCGCGGTAGCTTTGGCCTAGGATCATTCCCTGGTTAAAAAGTTTTTGAAACGGTTCTTTGGTGTGGACCAAGCCGCAATCAAAAAGCACTTTGTGCCAGAAACGAGCGTACAAAAGATGGAGCACCGCGTGCTCTACTCCGCCGATATAGAGGTCCACGGGCATCCAGTACTGTTCTGCTTCTTTAGACCACGCGCTCTGGGTATTTTTAGGATCGATAAAGCGCAGGTAATACCAACACGAACCCGCCCATTGCGGCATCGTATTCGTTTCTCGGACGCCGTTTCTTCCGTCGGGCAACTGCACCTCCCGCCAGCTTTGAGGCGCTCGGGCCAGTGGGGGTTGGCCGTCCGCCGTCGGGCGGTACTCGTCAATGGCCGGAAGTTCCACTGGCAGCGTATCTAAAGGCACCGCCGCCACCCCGCCCTCGGGGGTGTGAATTAGAGGGAACGGTTCTCCCCAATAGCGTTGCCTCGAGAAAAGCCAGTCGCGCAAACGGTAAGTCACCTTGGCAGTGCCCGCTCTCTTAGCTTCGAGCCAGTCGACCATTTTTCGCTGCGCATTCTCGACCGAGAGCCCGTTTAGAAAATCTGAATGGATAAGAGTGCCGCTTCCGGAGTAGGCCGCTTCTTGCACGGGTTTGACGCCTCCCGAGACGACCTCTTGAATGGGTAATCCGTGGACGGTTGCAAAAGCGTGATCGCGCTCGTCATGGGCGGGAACTGCCATCACAGCGCCTGTGCCGTAGGTCATCAACACATAGTCTGCAACCCAAATGGGGATGCGTTGGCCCGTGACTACATGTGCGGCATACGCTCCGGTGAAGACTCCGGTTTTTTCTTTGGCCAAGTCCGTGCGTTGCAAGTCGGTTTTGTTGCGCACTTCCCTCAGGTAATTTTCCACTGCGGTTCTTTGTTCCGCGCTGGTTATTGCGGGCACCAGAGGGTGCTCGGGCGCTAGAACGCAATACGTGACTCCAAACAGGGTGTCGGGCCGTGTGGTGAAAACTGCAAAGCTCTTTGTGGACCCTTCAATGGGGAAGCGGATCTCCGCACCGAGGGATTTGCCGATCCACTCGCGCTGCATCTCCTTTACCCCTTCGGGCCAATCTACGCTGTCTAGGTCTTCGAGCAGGCGTTCAGCGTAAGAAGTGATTTTTAGCATCCACTGTTTCATGGATCGGCGCTCTACGGCGTCGCCAGTTTCAACGTACCTTCCGTCTTTCACTTCTTCGTTGGCGAGTACGGTGCCCAGAGCTGGACACCAGTTGACGGGGACTTCAGCTAAATACGCGAGCCCTTTTTCATAAAGTTTGAGAAAAATCCACTGGGTCCAGCGGTAATAATCGGGATCTGTGGTGCTAAACTCACGACTCCAATCGTAGCTAAATCCCAGGCGTTTGATCTGGCGGCGAAAATTATCAATGTTCGTCTTTGTAATTTTTGCGGGGTGAATCCCATCTCGCATGGCGGCTCGTTCAGCCGGGAGACCAAAAGCATCCCATCCCATAGGGTGCAGGACGTTGTGTCCGGTCATGCGCTTGTATCGAGAGACGACATCAGTAGCTGTGTACCCTTCGGGGTGACCCACATGGAGCCCGGCTCCAGAAGGGTAGGGGAACATATCCAGAGCGTAGAACTTGGGTTTCTTAGCGAGCTGTTTGGGATCGTGCGGGACCTCAAAACACTTCGCAGACTCCCATCGTTGTTGCCATTTGGGTTCGATCGAAGCTGGGTTGTACTGCATGGGGAGTTAGTTAATCGTTTCTGGGTTGGTTCTGTCCAGTTTTTAGTACGAGCGGGTTTTGAAATCGGACTGGAAACGCCGGATCCCTGCGTAGTGGTTCGGTATGCGAATTGCGATCGCTGTTGGTCTGGAGTCTGGCAATGCAGCGGTTTCATTTTTTAATGGTCTGGGTGGCGTTAGGGTTCATTGGCTTAGGGTTCATTGGCTGTGGAGAGTCATCACCAGAAAGGCCAGTGCCCGCGGCAGCGACTCAGAGCCGGCCGTCTGAAGAGCCCATCCCGACCTT